>JAUYAK010000059.1 GCA_030693515.1 Opitutaceae bacterium | reverse complement strand
GATTACATCGAGACGTTCTACAACCCGACGAGGCGCCACAGCTCGCTCGGTTATGTTTCCCCTGTGGTCTTCGAAAAACAACAAACACTAAACATCAAAGCCGCCTGAATTAGTGTCCATTTTTTCGAGGCAAGCCCAACCCGAGAAAGGCCTCATCAGCAGTGAGCCCACGGCCGGTTGTCTGGCGTGTGCTCACGGTTTGTCCCCGATGATTCGCACGGTTTGGAGAGTTCCGAGGGAGAAAAGGGCGGCGCGGAGGGAGTCGGCGATGGTCCCGCTGGCGTGGTTGTCGCGGAGTCTGCTATGGGGATGGGTGCCGGCCATGATTTCCCTTTACAGAGTTCCGTTTGGGCGCCGAGTGGAAGTTTTTTCCGGCCGCAGCTGACGGCGCACTCAGCGCTGCTGATACCGCGTCCGATACGCCCGCGGGGTCTCGGTCATGAATTTCCGGAATTCCTTCGTGAAATGGCTCTGGTCGGCGAAACCGAACTCGGTCGCGACTTCGGCGAGGGATTTGCGCGAGAAGACCAGCGCGCCGCAGCTCATGCGCACGCGCAGCTGGCGGATGTAGTCGTGTGGTGAGCTTTGGTAGGCCGCCTGAAACTGCCGCTCAAACGCCCGCACCGAGAGCCCGCAGACCTTGGCGAGATCGTCGTTGGTGATCCGGTCCGCGTAGTTCTGGCTGATGAAACGGATCGCCACGCTGAGGGGCGAGCCGCTGGGGGCGGCCGGATCGGAGGTGGTGGTCTCGCGCGACGCGAGCGGGCGTGTGACGCCGGCCGTGCCCACGATCTTCCCCTTGGGATCGCGGAGCGGGACTTTCGAGGTCACGCACCAGCGCGCGGTGTGGTTAAAGCGGCCGACCAGTTCGACGCGCGAGAGGATGCGCTCGCCGCGCAGCACGCGTTCGTCGTCCATCCGGTATTGGTTCGCCAGGACCTCGCCGCAGAAATCGTAGTCGGTGCGGCCGATGAGTTCGGCGCGGGTCTTGACCCCGAAATTAATCAGGAGGGCGACGTTGGCCCACTCGTAGTGCCCGGCCTCGTCCTTCATCCAGAGCGGGGTGTCCTCGAGGTAGTCGAACAGCTCGATGACCTCCGGCGCGATGGTCCCGATGCGGCTGAGCGTCGCGAGCATGGAATCGTCGGGGAAAGTCATGGCGTTGAGGTTTGAAGCGCAAAGCCGCGACGACGCGAAGGAGAAAGCGCGGGGCGAGCGTCGATGTTTAGTCCTGGCGAGAGGCGGCTCGAGGCCGGTGGACAGAATTGAAAGAAAAGGCCGCCCAATGTGGGCGGCCTTTTGCGAGGGAGTGTGAGGTTCCGCCCGCGCGCCGAATGCGAATGATCGATCAGAACGAGCCGCGGAGGCCGACGGCCATCTGCATGCCGTATTCCTGCTCGGCGTAGAGCTTGGCGTAGGCGGGCGTCCGGTCGCCGTAGCGCAGGAAACGATACGGCTTGTTCAGGATGTTGTTGGCGCTGGCGACGAAGGACAGGCGCTTGGTGAGCTGGTAGGTGCCGTTGATGTCGAGGACGGTGCGGGCCTCGATGTATTCGTGGCCGTTGGGACCGTAGGCGGCGAGGGGGGCGCGCTTGTCGAGGCCGCGGTGGTTCCAGCGGGCGGTGAAGGTGAGGCGCTTGTTGGCGAAGGTGGCGCCCCAGTTGGCGCTCTTCGGGATGAAGCTGGAGAAGGCGGCGCCGGGGCTGCCGTCGAGCTCGAGTTTGGTGCCGTTGGCGAAGAGGGTGAAGTAGCTGCCCCATTTGCCGAGCATGCGTAGGTTCTGCTTCAGGTTGATCTCGGCGCCGGTGATGCGGGCGTCGCCGGCGTTGAACTTGGAGTTGATGTTCCAGTCGAGGTAGCGGTCGGGGAGGCCGAGCTCGGCGAGGACTTCGGGGGTGCCGCGGCGGGAGGCGTCGCCGAAGAAGTTTTTCAGCTGCTTGAGGAAGAGGCCGGCGCTGATGAGGCCGCCGTTGTCGGTGTAGTATTCGGCGGAGAGATCGAAGTTGTCGGCGGTCCAGGGGAGGAGGGCGGGATTGCGGACGTTGAGTGTGCCGCGAAACTGGCCGGGCTGGAGGTCGTCGTCCTCGTCGGGATCGGTGGCGCTGGTGTTGGCGACGGTGCGCGGGATGATGTCGGAGAAGTTGGGGCGGCCGTAGGTCTTGGCCCAGGCGGCGCGGACGAGGAGGTTTTCCGAGGCGTTGTAGGTGAAGTGGACGCTGGGGTAGTAGCCGTCGTATTCACGGTGGGTGAAGAAGGAGCGATACGAGCGGGTGAGGAGGCTCTCGGCGAGGGAGCCGGCGGCGCCGGCTTCGGGGCGGCGGAGGCGCTGGCCGGCGGCGTTGCGGACGAAGGAGCCGTCGGCGTTGCGCTGCCAGATCTTCTCGGTGTCGACGAGGCCGCCGATGCCGTCGTCGACGGTTTTTTCGAAGCGGACGCCGCCGAGGACGAGGAGGCGGTTGTTGAAGAGCTGGGTGTCGGCCTGGAGGTAGGCGGCCTGGACCTTTTCCTTGATGTTCTCGTTGTTGTCGATGTGGCCGTTGCGGGCGGTGGCCATCTGGGCGTCGGTCTGCTGGTAGAGGAGCGGGTTGAGCTGGAAGGCGCGGTAGGCGCGGAGGGGCGACATCCAGTTGACGCTGGGGAAGCCATAGCCGGTCTCGACGCCGCGGTAAACCTGCATGAGGTAGGGCTCGATCGGAGCGGTGGCGGCGGAGGCGCCGTTGGGACCCATGAACGTCCAGGTGGGGCTGTAGATGTTGGTGTCGAGCATGACGCGGCGTTCGGAAGCGCCGGCTTGGACGGACGCGGGCACGGGGAGAAACGCGAGGCGGCGGCGGACGTTGAGGTAAGCCTGGTGGGTGTAGCTGCGGTTGTTGAGC
Organism: Opitutaceae bacterium; assembly: GCA_030693515.1. Classification (GTDB taxonomy): domain Bacteria; phylum Verrucomicrobiota; class Verrucomicrobiia; order Opitutales; family Opitutaceae; genus ER46. Next base: position 16,359 of record JAUYAK010000059.1, on the reverse strand, counting down.
TCGGCGTTGCCGGCGGTGTTGCCGCGGAGGTTGGCGGGGTCGTTCCAGTCGATGAGGTTGTTGGCGTTGTCGCGGACTTCGATGCGGCCGGGGCGGGCGGCGCCGGGCTCGAGGTCCAGGAAGCTGATCCGGACGGGGAAGCGCTGGATGGCGCTCGCCTGGAGGAAGAAGCCGGCGTCGAAGTAGCGGCGCTTGGTCTGGGAGGCGGAGCGGCTGACGCCGCTTTCGACGCGCCAGACGCCGTCGTCGTAGCGGTAATTCACCGTGCTGCTGTCGGTGATCTGGTTGATGAGCTGGTTGGTGCCGTTGTTGTTGAGGGTGCCGCGGCCGGTGGCGCCGATGGTCTGGTCCTCGTTCCAAGCCAGCGGGGTGCCGCCGGCGATGGACGAGGTGATGGTGGCGCTGGTGCCGAAGGTATAGGAGAGGGAGCCGATGCGGGTGTCGGTGCGGCTGGCGACGTGGCCGACGGAGAGGACGGAGTTGCGGGTGGGCTTCCAGTCGGCTTTCACGCTGAGGGTGTTGCGGGTGAGGTCGCGGGGGCCGTCGAGCAGGGCGAGCGTGGTGAGGATGGGGTTGGCGTAGTTGATCGGGGTGCCGGCGGGGGAGCCGGGAGGCACGATCGAAGTCCAAGTCTGCAGGGTGCGGTGCTGCTCGTTAAAGACGCGGGCGTGGGTGCCGGCGACGACGATGCCGAAGGTCTTGGTGACGGGCCAGGTGAAGTCCATGTTGGCGCCGGGGAGGATTTTCCAGGTGTTGCGGTCACGGTGGGAGTGCGGGGTCGCCTTGAAGTCGAGGTTCTCGTGGTTGGCGACGAGGTTGAGCGAGTAGCGGAGCTCGCGGCCTTTGCGCTCGAAGGCGCTCTTGCTGATGAGATTCACGGAGCCGGCGAGGGAGTCGGCGGGGTTGGCGGGCGTCGGGACCTTCGAGAGCTCGATGCGGGAGATGTCGTTGAGGGCCATTGAGCGGATGTCGACGGAGCGCGTGGCGGTGGTCCAGATGTTGGAGGCGGGGGCGCCGTCGTTGGTGACGGCCGTCATTCCACCGCCGATGCCGCGGACGGAGATGCCGGAGACGTCGGCGAGGTCGCTCTCGACGGTGACGCCGGGAAGGAACTTGATGAACTCGCCGACGGAGCCACCGAGCACGTCGCCGAGGGAATCGGTCGACATGACGTTCTTGATGTTGGGGGCGAAGCGCTGCTCGTTGGTGGCGATGGCCTGGGCGTCGGTCTCCTTGTTCTGCGAGACGACGAAGGCGTCGAGCTTGATGGTCGACGCCGCGCCCTGGCCGTAGCGGCGGGCGTTGGTGAGGTCGACGTTTTGCTCGACGCTGCCGTCGGCGAGGACGTTCACGGAGACGGTCTGGACGTCGAGGTCAGTGAAGAAGACCTCGAGCGTTTGCGGGCCGGCGGGGACGTTGACGAGGCGGTAGGTGCCGTCGCGGTCGGTGAAGGCTGTTTGGTTGGAGCCCTTGAGCGTGACACGGGCGTTGTTGAGGTATTGGCCGGTGGCGACGTTCAGGACCCGGCCGGTGATGGTGCCCGTGGTCTGGGTGGCGGTTGAGCTGGCCGCAGCTGCGGCTAGTAAAGGCGGCGGCAAGCCAAGGGCGATAATCCCGGAGAGGCAGGCGAGGAGACGGTATGATTTCATTGGTAGAGTGGAAAATTGCTTGGTGACAACGCAGGTTGCGCACCAAGCGCGCAAGCAGGCTGAGTAACTATTGGGCTACAATTGGAAATTATATGCGCATAATGATTCCTGGCGGAGCCGTAGTCGGATCGAGCTCCCAGGTTGCGTTGCGCGATGCCGCGCTCAGTCGAACGCCACCCGCGAATTCGTCTTCAGATACTCGGCGATTTCGTTCGCGAAGATCTCGCCGAATTCGGCGCGTTTCTTTTCGCCGAGGCCGGGGATGCCTTCCATCTCGGCGAGGCTCGCCGGATAATGGTGCGCCATGGCGCGGAGCGTCGTGTCGCCGAAGACGATGTAGGCGGGCACGCGGCGTTCGTCGGCGAGCTGCTTGCGCAGGGTGCGCAGGCGCTCGAACAAGATCTCGTCGCAGACGATGTCGCCCTCGCGGCGCGCGGGGGTGCGGGACCGCGCCTTGGGCAAATCCATCGGCTTGGTGAGCGTGATCGGCTGGCGGGTGCGGAGGACGTTCATGCCCGCCTCGGTGAGCTCAAGCGTGGCGAATTCGCCCTCGGCGATGGCGAGGTAGCCGAGGCGCATCAGTTCGCGGCCGACGGCGGCCCAGGCGGAGCGGCCCAGGTCCTTGCCGATGCCGTAGGTCGTGAGGCGGTCGTGGCCCCAACGACGGATTTTTTCCGTGTCGGCGCCGGTGAGCACCTCGGTGAGGTGATTCATCCCGACGCTGAAGCGGCTGTTTTGCGCGATGCGATAGACGCAGGAGAGAAATTTCTGCGCGACGAGGGTGCCGTCGTAGGTCTCGCGGGGCTCGGCGCAGTTGTCGCAGGCGCCGCAGTTATCGAGGGGGAAGGTCTCGCCGAAATATTCCAGCAGCTCGGCACGGCGGCAGGAGGAGTTCTCCGCGTAGTGGACGATCTTGCGGAGCTGGGCGCGGGCGATCTGCTGTTCCTGGGGGTTGGTGATTTCGTCGAGGAAGTGAGTCTGCTTCGCGATGTCGCCGGCGCTGAAGAGCAGCAGGCAGTCGCCGGGCAGACCGTCGCGGCCCGCGCGGCCGGTTTCCTGGTAGTAGCCCTCGATGTTCTTCGGCAAATCGTGGTGGATGATCCAGCGGACGTTGGGCTTGTTGATGCCCATGCCGAAGGCGATCGTGGCGCAGATGATGCGGGTGTCGTCGCGGAGAAACGCCTCCTGGTTGCGCCCGCGCTCGGTGGCGTCGAGGCCGGCGTGGTAGGGCTTGGCGGAGAAGCCGCGGCCGGCGAGCGAATCGGCCACGCGCTCGGCGGTGGCGCGGCTGGCACAGTAGATGATGCCGCTCTCGCTCTCGCGCTTGCGCACGAAGTCGATGATTTGCTTCAGCGGCTGATCCTTCGGGACGACGCGGTAGGTGAGGTTGGGGCGGTTGAAGCTCGCGACGAAGACCTCGGGCTCGCGCAGCTTGAGATGCGAGACGATGTCAACGCGCACGCGCTCGGTCGCGGTGGCGGTGAGCGCCATCACGGGCACGCCGGGCAGCGCGGCGCGGAGCTTGGCGAGCTGGCGATACTCGGGGCGGAAATCGTGACCCCACTCGGAGACGCAGTGCGCTTCGTCGATGGCGAGGCAGGCGACGTTCCACTTCTTCAGGTTTTCAACCCAGCCCTCGAGCATGAGGCGCTCGGGCGCGGCGTAGAGCAGGCGATACTGGCCGCGGTGCAGGCCGCTGAGCCGCGAGCGCGCCTCGTCGGCGTCGAGCGTGGAGTTGAGAAACGTGGCCGCCACGCCGCTGGCCTGGAGCTGATCGACCTGATCTTTCATCAGGGCGATGAGCGGCGAGACGACGACGGTGAGACCGTCGCGCACGAGCGCGGGGAGCTGGAAACAGAGCGACTTGCCGCCGCCGGTGGGCAGCAGCGCGAACACGTCCTTGCCTGCGAGCGTGGCCTCGCAGATCTCGCGCTGGAGCGGGCGAAACGTCCCGTAGCCGAAGGTGCGCTTCAGCGTGAGATCGAGTTCGGCGGTGTCGGCAGTCATGGCGGGTCGCGAGTGAGCCGCGCAGCCGCGCGCTCTGCACGGAAAATCCGCGCCGGGGCCGAAGCGGGATTACCGCGGACGCAGCCCGAGCCACGCCGCCAGCGCCCGCACGGCGGGCGCGACAGCGTGGCCGCGACCGATGCGGCGCGAGACGATGGTGAGCTTTCCGCGGTCGCGGTCGGCCTTGGGGTCGACATGGCCGACGAGCTCCGTGCCGGCGAGCACCGGGAGCGCGTAGTAGCCGCGCGTGCGCTTCGCGGCCGGCGTGTAAACCTCCCACGTGTAGTCGTAATCCCAGAGCGCCGCGGTCACGCGCCGGTCGTAGAGGAGGGGATCGAGCGGGGCGAGGAGGAGGGGAGGCGGATTTGCGATTTCAGATTTACGATTCGCGATTTCAGCCAGCAACCCGACGTCTTCGCGCAGGCAATAAAGGGTGGGCGCGTCGGCGTCGGCGAGGCGCACGGGCTGCACGGCGTCGGCGATGAGGCGGAGTTCGTCGCGCTTGAGCGGGGCGAGGCGGCGCTGGCGGAGCTTGAGGAGCGCGAGCCAGCGGGCGGTCTCGGCGGCGGTGGGCTCGGGTTGCGCGAGCACGGCGGCGGGCAGCACGCGCTCGGGCTGATCGTAGCGGCGGCGCTGGCGGGCGCGTTGGGCGATGAGGAGCCGGCCGTGGAAAAAGAGTTTTTGCAGCGTGCTCTTCACGAGCGAGGCGGCGCCCCAGACCGGGCGGTGGGCGCGACGGTCATCCGCGATGTCCTCGGAGCCGAGCGGGCCGCGCTCGGCGATGGCGGCGAGGAGGCGGGGGACGAGTTCGCGTTCGCGTGGCGTGAGCCGGCCGGACCACGCGCTGGAAACCTTCGTGCGGGCGCGCATGGCGCCTTGCAGGTGCGGCCAGGCGTCGAACGGCAGGGCGACAAGGATGCCCGTGCCGGGCAGGTGGTGCTCGAAGGCCCGGCGCTGCGCCGCCAGGAGCGGCTGCGCCTCCTCGCCATGCAGGTGCCGCATGAGATCGCCCTCGCGGTAGCCGCCGACGCGGTTGCGCAAAATGAGGTCGTGCATGCGCCCGCAGACGTTGATCGGATCGATCTGAATGTAGCCGTGGTGGGCGAGGGCGGTGGCGACGTCGGCATGGGGCGCGTCGAGACCGAGTGCGCGACGCTGGAAGCGGCGCGCGGCGGCGCGCGGGATGACGAGGGGCGGTCGGTCGGGCACAGGTGGGATTGAGCGGACTGGCCGATGGAAAAACAAGGCCGCTCCCGCCCGCGGCCAGTACGGGACTTGACTGCATTTTTGGCGGGTCTCTTGCTGCCCTTCACACCCGTTCTCTCAACCGCGCCGCTGGCGGCGCAGACACCAAGCAAACACCATGAAAGCCAACCATCCCACACGCCGCTCCCTCGCGGCGTTTATCACGCTGGGCCTCGCGCTCCTCGGCAGCATGTTCGGGCAGGGCATCACGACGTCCGCCCTGAGCGGCTACGTCTCGGACAAGCAGGGCAAGGCCCTCGCCGGCGCCACCATCGTCGCGGTGCATGAGCCCTCGGGCACGCGTGCGACCGCGGTCACGCGGCCCAGCGGCCAGTTCAACCTCTCCGGCCTCCGCGACGGCGGCCCCTACACGATCACGACGAGCGGCCCGGGCGGCCTGTCCGACACGAAGAAGGACATCTTCCTCGAGCTGGGCCAGACGCTGGAGCTGACAATCGCGCTCGGCGCCGACGTGGTGCGCATGGAGGCGTTCAAGGTCGAGGCGGACCGCGACACGACCTTCGGGGCGACCCGCATGGGCACGGGCACGGCCTTTTCCGAAGCCGACCTCGAAAACATCGCCTCGATCCGCGGCGACGTGCAGGACATCGCGAAACTCGATTCGCGCCTCACGCTCAACTCCCTCGACCGCGGCGGCCAGCTTAGCGCGCAGGGGCAAAATAACCGCTTCAACTCCTTCCTCATCGACGGCGTCGAGGCCAACGACCCCTACGGCCTCAACGACAGCGGCATGTCCTCGCTGCGCAGCCCGATCCCGCTCGAGGCGCTCTCGAATCTCACCGTCGAGCTCAACCCCTACGACATCCGCCGCGCCGGCTTCACGGGCGCACTGCTCAACGCCGGCACCAAGAGCGGCACGAACCGCTACACGGGCTCCGCGCAATACGAGTTCACTAACGAGCGCATGCGGGCCAAGCATCCTGTCACCCGTTCGCGCGAGGCCTTCAAGGAGCGCCGCTACACGCTTTCGCTGAGCGGCCCGATCCTGAAGGACCGGCTCTTTTTCGCCTACACCTACGACGATTTTCAGCGCGATGCCGATGCGCCGGCCGCCGGCTTCATCCTCACAGCTGCCTCCCTGGCGCTGCTGGATCAAGCGGTCGCCCGCGCCAAGGCCCTCGGCTACGATCCTGGCACGCTCAACGGCGACGGCGGCAACCGCGCCGTCCAGAAGACGCATCTGGGCAAGCTCGACTGGAATATATCCAGCCAGCACCGGGCGAGCTTCACCTTCCGCCAGAACGAGGGCGTTTTGCCCACCTTCACCGGCCGCACGAGCAACACCGGCACCTCGCTCAGCAATCAGTGGTTTGACCAGCCGCGCGATACGCGCAGCTACACCACGCAGGTCTTCAGCCGTTGGACAGCCGACCTGACCACCGAGGCCTCCTACAGCTACACCACCTACGAGGCGACGGGCCGGAATCGCGGCGCGCCGTTCTCGGCCATCGGCATCGGTGGTCTCACTGGCGTGCGCCAGGATACGGGCGCAACGGCCACGGGCTTCCTCAACTTCGGCACGGGCTTCAACGGTCAGCTCAATTCCCTCAACACGAAGGAATCGCTCTACAAGTTCTCCGCGGAATACGCCCTCGGCGACCATACCTTCGTCGCCGGCGGCGAGCTCACTCGTATCGAATACGACAACCGGTTTCTGCAGGGCATCTACGGCAGCTACACCTTCAACAATAGCGCCGCGTTTGGCACCACGCCCGCGCGCACCGGCTTGGAGAATTGGCTGCTCGGCCTGCCTACGTCCTACACCCTGTCCCGACCGCAGCCGGGCAACACCGTCGAGCAAGCCTTCGCGCAGTGGACCTACACCGGGTATGCCTTCTACGTGCAGGACACTTGGCGGCCCAACGCCCGCCTCACCGTCACCGGCGGCCTGCGCTACGACCTGCCCACGACCTCGAAAGCGCCGCCGCTGAACACCGCCTTCACCAATGCGTTTGGCGTGCGCAACGACGGCACCAACGACGGCAACAGCACCTTCTCGCCCCGCGTGGGCTTCAACTATCGTGTGCCCGCCGATCGCAAGACTGAGCTGCGCGGCGGCGTGGGCCTCTTCGTCGGCCGCAACCCCGCCGTCTGGCTGGCCAACGCCTACCAAAACGCCGGCACGATCGGCACCGTCACCGTGAACGTGAACGGCAACAACCAGCCCGCGCTCCAGTTTCAGCCGGACGTCACGCGCCAGCCTCTCCCGGCCGGCAACCCGCCGGTGCCGAATATCAGCCTCACCGACCCGAATTTCCGCACCCCGGCGCTCTGGAAGGGCAATATCGCCATCGATCACAAGCTGCCCTTTGGCGGCCTGACCGTTTCCGCCGAGTTCACGGCCAGCCAGGTGGACAAGGGGCTCATGGTGGAGTTTCTGAACTTCCAGACCCCGACGACGGGCCCGGCGACGCTGCCGGACGGCCGCATCCGCTACGCCGGCAACATCACGCCCGGCTACAGCACCAACGCCAATCCCAACAACGTCACCACCTTCCCCCAGACCAACACCACCGGACGCCGCCGCGTCGCGGGCTTCGGCGACGTGCATCGGATCACCAACGCCAACAACGGCCGCTCGAGCGACTTTACCTTCGGCGTAAGCCGGCCGATGCGGGAAAACTGGTCTGCCAACGTCGCGTGGACGCGCGGCTCCGCCACCGAAGTCAGCCCGCTCACCTCCTCGACGGCCGGCTCCCTCATCACCACGCGCGCCATCTACAACCCCAACGAGCGCACCGCCTCCACCTCGAACACGCAGACCCGCGACAAGATCGTGGCCCGCTACGCGCGCGAGTTTGAGTTCATCAAGAAGTTCAAGACCACGGTCAGCCTCGTCTATGAAGGCCGCACTGGCCGCGCCTACAGCTGGGTGTTTTCGGGCGACGCCAACGGCGACGGCTACCCCTTCAACGACCTCCTCTACGTGCCGACCGGGCCCACCGACCCGAAGGTGCGCTGGATTAACACGGCCGAGCGCGATGCCTTCTTCGCGTTCGCCGCCGCGAGCGGTTTGAACAAATACGCCGGCACGGTCGCTCCTCGCAACAGCCAGGCCTCGCCGTGGCAGCAGACGGTCGACCTCACCATCCGCCAGCAGATCCCGATCGCCGGCCGGGCGCGCGCGGAGATTTATCTCGAACTCGTCAACCTCGCGAACCTCCTGGACAAGGACTGGGGCATCGTCGAGGAGGTGCCGTTTGCCTATCGGCGCCAGGTCGCGGGCGCGATTTTTGACCCCGCGGCCAACGGCGGGCAGGGGCAGTATGCGTATGTCTTCAACAGCAACACCCTCGACGGCGTGCCCGTCGTGGCCGGGGACAACACCACCTCGCGCTGGCAAGCAAAGATCGGCGTGCGCGTGAGATTCTGATCGCGCGACGCGCTCCAACTTGGCGGCCGCAGCACAGCGGCCGCCTTTTTTATGCCCGGGTCTGGCGCACATTTCGTTTCACCCGCTCGGCAAAACCGATTCGCTGAGGGGGTGACTTCCCGCGCGACGAATCTCCCGGCCGGCCAGCCTCCGCAGCCCCGGGTCGGGTTTGCGGCGGCGCTGGTCATCGTCGCCGTGGTGGCCGCCTACTGGGGCAGCCTCGGGGTCCCTTTCCTGTTCGATGATGTCCCGTCGATCGTCGAGAATCCGGCCCTGCGGGGGCTGGCCGCGTGGTGGACCTCGCTAATGTCCGGCGAGGCGGGCGGGTTGACGACCAGTGGCCGCCCGGTGCTCGCGTTGAGCTTCGTGCTGAACCACGCGCTCGGCGGCCACGCCGTCGCCGGCTATCACCTCGTCAATCTCGCCATCCACGCGGCCGCCGCGCTGTGCCTCCTCGGGCTGGTGCGACGCACGCTTGAGCTGCCGGTTTGGGCGGGACGCTTCCGGCCGTGCAGCCTGTCGATCGCGACGGCCGCCGCGGCGCTGTGGGCGCTGCATCCGATGCAGACGGCCGCAGTCACCTATGTCGTGCAAAGAGCGGAATCGCTCGCGGCGCTGTGGGTGCTCGCGACCCTCTACACCCACGTGCGCGGAGCGGGCGCGGCTGGCGCGGCCGCGAGGCGCTGGCGCATCGCCAGCGTGGCGGCGTGCCTGCTCGGCATGGGCACCAAGGAGACCGCCGTGGTGGCGCCGGTGCTGGTGCTGCTCCACGATCGGGCTTTCGTGAGCGGGACGTTTCGCGGCGCGCTGGCCGCGCGCGGGACTTATTACGCCGCGCTCGCCGCGACCTGGCTGCCGCTGATCGGCTTGGTGGCCGGCACGGGCGGGCGTGGCGGCACGGCGGGCCTCGCCGCCGGGATCTCGCCGTGGAGCTATGCGCTCACGCAGTGCCAGGCCGTCCTGACTTACGCGGGCCTGGGGGCGTGGCCGTATCCGCTTATATTTGACTACGGCATGGGCGTCGCCCGCGACCTCGGCGCGGTGCTTCCGCAGGCGCTGGCGCTCGCGGGTTTGGTCGCAGGGGCGATCGTGGCGATCGTGCGGCGTCCGGCGCTGGGGTTTTTCGGTGCGTGTTTCCTGCTGCCGCTCGCGCCCTCGTCGAGCTTCATCCCCGTGGCCACGCAGACGATGGCGGAGCACCGGTTTTATCTTCCGCTCGCCGCTCCGATCGTGGCGGGGGTGCTGCTCGCACACCGCCTGCTGGCCGCCCGCGCGCTCGGGTCACTCGGGCTGGCCGCGGGCGCCTTGCTCGTCGCGACCGTGGCGCGCAACCGCGACTACCGCAGCGAGGCCGCCATCTGGGGCGATGCGGCGGCGAAGCAGCCCGCGAATGCGCGGGCACACAACAACCTCGGCCAGGCGCTTTTTCGGGCGGGCGACGTCCCCGCCGCCCTCGCCGCCTACGAGCGCGCCCTGCTCCTCCAACCGAAATATCCGGAGACGCACTACAACCGTGGCGTGGCGCTGGCCCGGCTCGGCCGCCCCGGCGAGGCGATCGGGAGCTACGAGACCGCGGTGCGGCTCGACCCGCGCTATCCCGAGGCGCGCAACAATCTCGGCAATGCCCTCGTGCAATCCGGCCGGGCCGACGCCGCGCTGGCGCACTACGAGGCGGCGATCGCGGCCCGCCCGGATTTTCCCGAGGCCCATAACAACCTGGGCAACGCCCTCCTGCAGGCGGGGCGGGCGGGGGAGGCGGCCGGACGCTTCCGGCAGGCGCTCGCGCTCCGGCCCGGTTACGCCGAGGCCAGCTACAATCTCGGCAACGCGCTCGCGGCCTCTGGCGCGATGCGCGAGGCGATCGGGCACTACGATCACGCGCTGGCCCTTCGATCGGACTATGCGGCGGCGCACGTGAATGCCGGCAACGCGTTGCTCGAATTGGGCCGCGCGACCGAGGCGGCGGCCCGCTACGAGCAGGCGATCCAGCTGAATCCCCGCCTGCCCGATGCCCATTTCAATCTCGCTTCCCTGCATCTGGAGGTGGGGCGATGGAGGGAGGCGGTGGCGGCCCTGGAGACCGTGCTGAGGATCGACCCCGCATTCGGGCGCGCCCACCGGCCTCTCGGGTTTGCCTTGGCGAAAGTCGGGCGCGCGGCCGAGGCCTTGGTGCAGTATGATTTGCATCTGCGATCCGCGCCGGGTGATCTTGAGGTGCGAGCGGAGCGGGAGCGGCTCCGCGCATCCTTGGTGCCATAGCCGCGCGTGTCTGCGGCGGTGATACAACCCGTCGGCGCGCGGGGGTTGGGCGGAGTTTTGACGCGCTGGCGGGGTGGTTTTCAGAGGTGAAAACGCGGTCGGGACCTGACCGCCGATGTTTTTTCACTCGGGGTCATTTCCGGACCGGCCGCGCAAGCCCTAATTTGAGGAAAAAATGCCGCCCGTTGGGGCATAAATTATTTGACGGTGCTCCCGCGTATTCCCATCGGTTGTGGTCTCCGCGGTCACTGACCACATCCTGTTGTGGTCAGCAACCCGTGGATAACTGCCAGCAACTTTGCGTCGCTAAAGGCCTTTTTACCCCAAAAAAGCCCCGAATCGTCCCTCCTTTTTCTCTCCTTCTCCACTTCGTTCAGTCCCAGTCCCATGCAAAAATCGTTTCAGGTCGGTGCCAAGACCTTCGTCCTCGACCAAGCCAAAGCCGAGGCCGCGTTTGCCGCCAAGAAAGTCATCAACGGTCGCGTGACCATGACCTTCAATCTCCTCCCGCTCAAATACCAGTGGGCCTACGATCTTTACCGCACCATGAAGGCCAACCACTGGGAGCCGGAGGACATCCCGATGGGCAAGGACATCGAGCAGTGGCGCGATGAGAAGGTCGTCTCCGACGTCGAGCGCTGGATCATCCGGATGGGCATCGGTTATTTTTCGGCCGCCGAGGGCATCGTCGGCGACAACATCCAGCACGTCGTCCGTGAGCTCGTCACCGCCCCGGAGCTGAAACTCGTCCTCGGCCGCCATGCGCACGAGGAAAACATCCACGCCGATTCGCTGCTCTACATGATCGCGTCGCTCGGCATCAATCCGCACGAGTGCGAGGCGATGTTTGAGGACGTGCCGACCATCGTGCGGAAAAACGAGTTCGTGACCAAAGTTTCGAAGGAGCTGCGCCGGGACATCGATTTGACCCTGCCGGAGAACAAGCGGCTGCTCGCGAAGAACATCTTCGTCTTCGGCCAGTGCATGGAGGGCACGCAGTTCTACGGGCTCTTCGGCATGATTCTCTCGCTCTATCGGCAGAACAAGTTCCCGGGCATCGGCCAGATGTTCCGCTACACGCTGCGCGACGAGTCCAACCACATCGAGGTCTTCCGGAATCTGTTCATGGATCTGGTCGAGGAGAACCGCGAGATCTGGACGACCGAGTTCAAGGAGGAGCTGCGCGGCCTGATGCGCGAGGCCATCGCGCTCGAGAAGGAGTTCATCCGCGACTGCCTGCCCGTGAACGCCGTGGGCCTCGCGATCGAGGAGTTCCTGACCTACATCGACTACATCGCGGACCGTCGCCTCGAAGGCTGCGGCCTCGCCCCGCTTTCGCCCGGCGCCAAGAATCCGCTGCCGTGGCTCGCCGAGATGATGGACATCAAGAAGGAGCAGAACTTCTTCGAGGGCCGCGTCACCGAATACCAGAAAGCCTCCTCCCTCAACGTCGCCAGCGACGACGAGCTCTAACCCCGGCTCGCCCCGCTGTTTTCCCGCTCCGCCTCGCCTCGCGCCCAACCCCTCCGCGTAGTCCCGCTTCGCCGCTGCGTGGCCGTCCCCGGCCCGCCGCGGCTGCTCCATTTCCGTCCTTTCGTTTTCCACACTCCCGATCCTCCTCCGTCCGCGTCCGCCATGAGCACTCCTTCCGTCGCCCACGATCTCGCCCTCAAGGGCATTGTCCACTCCCCCATCGATCAGAAGCCCCACTACGCCTGGCGCGAAGTCGCCGCCGGCGCCGCCATCGAGGTGCCGCATGTCATTTTGCTGTGCCCGCACGGCGAGGAGAGGTTTTCCCTCGCCGAGGTCGCCGACACCATCGGCAAGGCCCTGACGCACGTCCACCTCGCCCGCGGCGAGAAGGATATCTTCACCGATGCCAACCGCGCGTGGGTCGTGAAAATCTGCCGCGAAGTCGCCGGTAATCTTTCCGAGCTGGCCCGCCGCCAGTCACCGGTGCGCCTCTCGCTCGACGCCCTTTACGAGCTCCTCGAGAAGACCCTCGTCGACAACAACGCCTACTTCGAGGCCAAGAGCCTCCTCCTCAGCCGCGCCCGCAAGATCGCCGTCAACCGCGAGGCCGCCGCGCAGTCCACGCTCCGCGTCATCCGCCGCAACCATCAGGTCGTCCCGTGGAGCGAGCAGAAGGTCGAGATCGCCGTGCGAAAGACCTTCCTCTCCCTCCAGCGCGACTCCGCGCCGGCCGTCGCGATCACGCAGGCCGTCGCTGCGCGCGTGCATTCCGCCCGGCAGTCGTTTGTCCACATCGAGGACATTCAGGACATGGTGCAGGAGGAGCTGATGAAGGCCGGCCACTACAAGGTCGCCGCCGCCTACATCCTCTTCCGCGCCGAGCGCGCCGCCGCCCGCGAGGCCGGCCTCCCCAACACGGACGATTCCGCCGCGCCCTTCGCCGCCGCCGACGTCCCCGCGCAGGGCACGATGATCGTCGTCAAGAAGCCCGACGGCACGAACGTCTTCTGGGACGGCGCCGACCTCCGCAAACGCATCGAGTTCGCCCGCATCGGCCTCGACCTCCACCTCTCCAACGACGAAATCGAGGCCGAACTCCGCCGCTCCGTCTACGATCAGATTTCGCAGAAGGACCTCGATGCCACCATCGTCCTCAACTCCAAGACCCTGATCGAGAAGGACGCCGACTTCGCCAAATTCTCCGGCCGCATCCAGCTCACCTACATCTACGAAGAGGTCCTCGGCTGGGACATCATGCGCGACGGCATCGGCGTCGCCCTCAAGACCGCCCACCAGCGCGCCTTCAAGAAATACCTCGAATACGGCGTCGCCATCAAGCGCCTCAACCCCCGCCTCCTCGACTACGACCTCGAGAAGCTCGGCGCCGCCCTCGATCCCTCGTCCGACCTCGAGTTCGATTTCCTCGGCATCCAGACGATGTATGACCGCTACCTCATCATCGACAAGACCCGCAAGCCCTCGCGCCGCATCGAGACGCCGCAGTTCTTCTGGCTCCGCGTATCGATGGGCCTGATGCTCGACGAAAAGGGCGACCGCGAGACGCGCGTCACCGGCCTCTACGAACTCTACAAGAGCCGCCGCTTCTGCTCCTCGACGCCGACCCTCTTCAACTCCGGCACGCTCCACTCGCAGCTCTCCTCCTGCTACCTCTACTACGTGGACGATTCGCTCGAGAGCATCATGCTCCGCGGCATCGCCGACAACGCCTTCCTCGCCAAGTGGGCCGGCGGCCTCGGCGGCTCCTGGACCGCCGTCCGCGGCACCGGCGCCTACATCGGCGGCACCAACGGCGAATCGCAGGGCGTCATCCCCTTCCTCAAGCTCCACAACGACCAGCTCGTCGCCGTCAACCAAGGCGGCAAGCGCAAGGGCTCCGGCTGCGCCTACCTCGAGACCTGGCACAACGACATCTTCGAATTCCTCGAGCTGCGCAAAAACACCGGCGACGACCGCCGCCGCACGCACGACATGAACACGGCGAACTGGATTCCCGATCTGTTCATGAAGCGCATGGAGGCCCGCCAGACCTGGACCCTCTTCCGCTCCAACGAGGTCAAGGACCTCCACGACCTCTACGGCGCCGCCTTCGAGAAGCGCTACCTCGAATACGAGCAGCTCGCCGAGTCGGGCAAGGTCCATGGCCAGAAGATCGAGGCCCTCGAACTCTGGAAGAAAATGCTCTCGATGCTCTTCGAGACCGGCCACCCGTGGATCACGTTCAAGGACGCCTGCAACATCCGCTCCCCGCAGGACCACGTCGGCGTCATCCACTCGTCGAATCTCTGCACCGAGATCACGCTCAACACCTCCAACGACGAGACCGCCGTCTGCAACCTCGGCTCCGTCATCCTCGAGACCCACCTCCTCCCGACCGGCGAGATCGATCACAAGAAGCTCCGCGAGACCATCCGCATGGCCGTCCGCGCGCTCGACAACGTGATCGACATCAACTTCTACCCGACGCCCTCCGCCAAGACCTCGAATATGCGCCACCGCCCCATCGGCCTCGGCGTGATGGGCCTCGCGCACGCCCTCTACCTCCGCGGCCACGCCTTCGCATCGCCCGAGGCCGTCGAGTTCAACGACGAGGCCATGGAGGCCATCGCCTACTACGCCTACGAGGCCAGCTCCGACCTCGCCGGCGAGCGCGGCGCGTATTCCAGCTACCAGGGCTCCAAGTGGTCCCGCGGCCTGCTCCCGCAGGACACGCTCGATCTCCTGGAGAAGGAGCGCGGCGTCGAAGTCGAGGTCCCCCGCGGCGGCCGCATGGACTGGGCGCCCGTCCGCGCCAAAATCGCGCAGCAGGGCATGCGCAACAGCAACGTGCTCGCCATCGCCCCCACTGCCACGATCTCCAACATCACGGCCACCAGCCCCTGCATCGAGCCCACCTACAAGAACCTGTTCGTGAAATCGAACCTCTCGGGCGAGTTCATCGTGCTGAATCCCTTCCTCGTGAAGGATCTCAAGGCCCGCGGCCTCTGGGATCAGGACATGATCGACAACCTGAAGTATTTCGACGGCGAGCTGAAGGACATCGAGCGCATCCCCGCTGACCTGAAGGCCCGCTACCTGACCGCCTTCGACATCGACGCCAAGTGGATCATCGACGCCGCCGCCCGCCGCCAGAAATGGATCGACCAGTCCCAGTCCGTGAACCTCTGGATCAAGACGCCCGACCTCAAGACGCTGAGCCACATGTATCGGCAGGCGTGGCACGTCGGCCTCAAGACGACGTATTACCTCCGCAGCCTCGGCGCCTCCAACATCGAGAAGGCGACCGTCGGCGTGAAAAAGGAAATGCGCGGCGCGGTGAACGAAGGCTCCTCCGGCGGCCAGAACAGCGGCGACACCGGCGGCAGCCACAGCGCCGCCCAGCTCGCCGCCCCATCGCCCCTCACCGCTGACCCCGCCCCCGCCGCGAAGCGGTCCTACACCGCTGCGGAAAAAGCCGCCTGCAGCATCGAAGCGATGCGCAACGGCGAGACCTGCGAGGCGTGCCAGTAAACCCAACTCTCAATGCCTCACCTCAAGTGAGGCATTTTTGTTTTCATGGGACGCAAACGCCGGGGCGGTTACTTCTTCGTGTGGTTCAAGGGCGACCACGAGCCCAGGCACGTCCACGTCTTCGACAAGAACGAAAAGCTTATCGGGCGGGTCCGCCTCGATACCTACACCTACCTTGAGGGCGGCGTTCCGCCCGCTGCGGTGGTTGCAATCATCCGGGAATTTCAGCAGAAAGGCATCGTATGAAAACCTACGCGGAGCCCAAACCGCTCGGCACCTCGAAATTCGAGCCGATCCGTGCCGTCCGCTACCTTGATGATGAGGATGTGTTCGAGGTTGAGTTTGATTCGGGTGAGACGTTTCGGGTCGAGCATTCGGCCATTCGCCGTGCGAACCGTCTGTCCGGCCGATCGGAAATCGATTCCGTGTGGATCGACGCGGAAATGCGCGCCGGCTTTCTGGTGCGTTATCGGAATGGGGAATGGGCGGATTGCGCGTGGGACTTTGTCAGGGAAACCCCAAACCCCCAAGCCTGACTCCGTCCGGCTCCCCCTTGAGTGAGCAGACCTAGGCTGCGCGCCTGAAGCTCTGTTTTGTGGGTCTGTTGAGGTAGGTATATAGCCAGATCAATTCTTGATCTTAGATTTCCAAAATTGCAGCGTCGTGGGCTTGCCTCGAAAAAATGGACACTAATTCAGGCGGCTTTGATGTTTAGTGTTTGTTGTTTTTCGAAGACCACAGGGGAAACATAACCGAGCGAGCTGTGGCGCCTCGTCGGGTTGTAGAACGTCTCGATGTAATCGA
>JAUYAK010000058.1 GCA_030693515.1 Opitutaceae bacterium | reverse complement strand
CTCGCGTTCGGCGGCCCGCGTCATCCGCCGCCCTCGTTCATCCCGTTTCGTCTCGATCAACTCCGTCGCAATGATTGCCATGGCGACACCGTATACAAAATCTCACTTCTCGCCTACGGGGTCCCCGGCCAGCCGTTTACGCTGCGTCAGCGCGACGGCCGGGGCGGCGGCGGGCTCGCTGCGATTGATCATCGTGAGCCAGAAGATGCGCCACGCGACGACACAGCAGGTCGCGATGAGGTTGACCAAACGCGGCGCGGTGCGCAGCCGCGACAGCTCGACCTTGCAGCCGGACTTGAGGATTTTGTGGAAGACCTCGATCTTCCAGCGCAGCGCATACCATTGCAGCTTTTCAATCGCCTCCGCGCGGGAGCGCACGGGCAGGTCGGTGAGCAGCTTCCATTTGATGCGTTCCCGGCCTCGTGGCGCCCCGCGTTCCTCTGCGTGAATCACGGTCAGTTCCAACGGACCGTAATCCTTCTGCTTCGCCACCGGTGCCAGCACCAGCATCCGGCGATAGCGCCGTTCAAGCACGGCTTCGGTTTCCGCGCCGCGCTCATCGCGCACGGTGAGGCGATGGAGGTCCTTGAGCCGGACCGTCTGCATCTCGGTGTCGGTCTTCGTCGTGCCGTCCTCGGCGAGCCGCGGGTAGGCGCTGCGAATCACGAAGTGCGTCCCGACATCGTGGGCTGCGCAAAACACCTCGTAGATGTCGGCCTCACGGTCGCCGACGTGGACGCAGCGCCCCGGCTCGCCGAGCCGCGCCGTGGTCTCCACGAGGTTTTCCACCCAACGCACGCTCTCTTTTTGCCCGATGGGGATGCGTGTTGGGTTCACGTGGCGCTTCAACTCGTTGGCCCCCTTGAATACCTTCCTTGTCCAGAACTTCACGGCGGACAAGCCGAGGGGAAGCCCGGCCTCCGTCACCGCGAGACTTGAGTGCATCGCGATGCCGCACAGGGGATGTGGGCTGCGCTGCGGGTTGCGGAAGCGATGCAGCAGCCCGATGTTCTCCCGCGGATACGAGAACTCGGTCGTGTCGTGCAGCACCAGCACGGTGCCGCCCGCGCCGGTGAAACGCTCCCGCGTGGCGCGGAAGTGGCCGGCGAGAATGTCGTGCTCCGTGACGCATTCGTTCGCGAAAAAGCGATAGGCCGCCCTGGCGTTCGCCCCATCCTGACAGGCCAGCGGGATGCTCTCCGCCGTCCCTTTGGCGAGTTGCCGCAGGACCAAGCCGAAGCCTTTGCCCAGGAGCTCGTCCCGGAACTCCAAATGCGAGAAATTTGACGGACACTACCCTCGGCAGACACCATCATCAGGCCAATCAACCTCATGCCAACGTCCCGTAGCTTCTGGACTGTAGGTCGTCCTGATTATCTCGTCGATCCGCACCGGCCGGCGACGAGCGCCGGCCCTACAAAAGTCCAAAAGCTAGCGGTGATTGGTATCAAACCTTCCTGCGTCTCTACCCGTCCGATCCAAATATGCTGATCTGGGCGCAATCTACTGACTTTTCTGCTCAGTTACCCATACGGCAAAGGGAAGAACATGTTTCAGCTCATACGCCGCAACAGCCCGATCATCACGCCTTGGATTACGAGTTCGTTCGCGGGCAGGAGATCGGGGTAGCGGGGGTTTTCGGCGCGGAGGAACGGGCGTCCGCTCTGCATGAGGTAGCGCTTCAGGGTTGATTCGCCGTCGATCAGCGCGGCGACGATGTCCTGCGGGCGCGGTTCGCGCGGGGTGAGGAAGACGGTGTCGCCGTCGCAGATGCTGGCGTCGATCATCGAGTCGCCTCGCACCTTGAGGGCAAAGAGCTTGGTGTTGGGCCGCACGCCGAGCGACGCGGTGTCGAGTGAGACGTAGCTCTCGGGCTCTTCCTGCTCGGCGGCGACCGCAAAGCCCGCGGGTATAGTGCCGAAGAGCGGAATCTCCGCGAGCGCGCCGCGGCGTGGGTGGGATTGGGGGAGGAGGCCGCGGGCTTTGCCGTCGAGACGGCGGAGCGCTCCTTTTTGCGTCAGGGCGTCGACGTGGCGTTGGATGCCAAACGGCGAGGCCAAGCCGAAGTGCGCCTGGATTTCACGCAGCGAGGGTGAGACGCCCTGCTGGCGGTGGTGCGCGTGGATGTAATCGAGGACCTGTTGCTGACGATCAGTAAGGGGCTCGGGCATGATGTGTTCAGGTGAACACGCGGGTGCGCAAAAGCAAGTCGGAGTTCATCCATCAGGCAGGTCGCGCCTGTGCGGCCGACAGAGGGATCGAGGGTCAGCGGAAAATGTCGCTCGTTTGCGGGCGCTTGAACGGCTGGTTGAGAAAGCGCTCGACCATGCGGATGAAAATATCCTCGGCCTCAAACGGGGCGAAATGCGTCGTGCCGGGGATGATCGCGAGGTGGGCGTTGGGCAGGGCGTCGAACATCGCCTGCGTATGCTCGGAGCGGATCACGTCGCGATCGCCGGCTACGACCAGGGTGGGGGCGCGCACCTTTTTCAGGGCGGAGAGGGGGATATGTGGGTGCTTCAGGAGCAGTTGGAATTTTTGGCGCTCTTGCGCGAGTCCGGGTGACTTGTTGCCTTGGGCAATCGCGTGGTCGATCGCTGCGACTTGGCGCTCGGCCCATTGAATCGCCCAATCATAGGCGGCAGATGGTTCGAGTGGGCTTGCCTCGAAAAAATGGACACTAATTCAGGCGGCTTTGATGTTTAGTGTTTGTTGTTTTTCGAAGACCACAGGGGAAACATAACCGAGCGAGCTGTGGCGCCTCGTCGGGTTGTAGAACGTCTCGATGTAATCGA
>JAUYAK010000057.1 GCA_030693515.1 Opitutaceae bacterium | reverse complement strand
TACCAGTGGCGAAGATGAGCAGATCGCTGGAGTTGGTCGCGCCGATGTCGGTCAGAAAATCTTTGGTGTAGATCGAAATCGAGGCGCCGAGATCCTTGACCGGCGTGTTGAGGCGGGTCCCGGCCAGAGTCGAGGCCGCCTGATAGCCCGTGTCTTTTTCCGATTGGACGACGAAGGGCGAAAGTTCGATCGCCTTGTCGGTTTCGCCTTCGGAGGCAGCGCGATTGGCAGTAGGGGCGGTTTGTGCGGCGAGCGGGAGCGAGGCGAGGATGAGGCCGAGGAGCAACGCGAGCGGGGTTTGGGTGGGTAGGTTCGGTTTCATGGGTTACGGGTCTGGTCGTGTGACGTTGAAAATAGGTCGAAGCAGCAGTGGAGCGACTGCGTGGGCAACCGCTTGCCTACCTAGACAAGGACATCGGTCAAGGTCTATTACGCCCAATTAGCGCGAAACCGGTGGTGGCGCTTGCCCGCAGGGCCGAGGCATAGTGTCGACGCCCCTGGGTGGTCACTTCATCTGCGAGGCACTTTTCGGGCGGGGCCGGCAGATTCGCGAATTACCAGGTTGGTCATCAATTGCGACTCCTCGCCGGCGCGGCGAGATGAGCCCAGCATCTTGTGGAGAATGCCCATGGCGAGTGTGCCCAGCTTTTCTCTCGGGATTCGCACGGTAGTGAGCGGCGGATAAGACAGTGCGGCCAGCGGGATGTCGTCCGCACCTACGACGGAGATGTCCTGCGGCACACTGAGTCCACAGCGCAGGAACGCACGCACAGCGCCAAGTGCGGTGAGGTCGTTGCTGCAGAGCACCGCCGTCGGCGGTTCGGCCAAGGTCAATAATTGTTCGGCCGCGGCCGCGCCCGTGGCGGCGTCGTTGCTGCTCTCGATGACATGGGGTTTCAGTCCAAGCTTCTTGAGTTCACTCTCGACGGCGCGGCGATAGGCGGAGTGCGAGGGGCGATCCTGCTGACCGGCGATAAGGGCGAAGCGGCGATGGTTGAGCGTGTGCAGGTAGCGAACGGCTTCGCCGGCTCCCTGGGCGTAGTCGAGGCGAATGTTGCTCTTGCGCCGCCCCGGCCCGTCGGAGTCGAGAAAGACCGAGGCGATCCCGTGTTCGGCGAGGCGTTCGGCGATCGAACCGTCCACTCGAGAAGTCATCACGGCTACGCCAGGGGATTTGTTTTCGATCATCCGGCGAAAAACGTGCTCGGTGCGCGCCGGATCGTAGTTTGTCGTGCAGAGCAGCACTTCGTAGCCGTGTGCGAGCGCGGCGGTCTCGAACGATTTGATCAGGCCGGGGTAAAACGGATTTTCGATATCGGAAATGACAAGCCCGACAAAATCGCTGCGACCGCGCGCGAGGCGGCGAGCGTGGGAGTCGCGATGGAAATTCATTTCCCGTAGCGCGCGCTCGATAATCGTGCGCGTCTCCGGTGTGACGAACTTGGTGCCGTTGAGCACGCGCGAGACGGTGGACTCGGCGACCCCGCAGGCCTTCGCCACGTCTTTCATGGTCGGCATGGATGGCTTCTTCATGGCATGCACGACTAGGTGGGAGCGAAGCGGGGCGCAAACTCCAACCTGTCGCCGACGAGGAGGGCACCGTCGGTGTGGTCGTCGTTCGCGAGATTGAGCCACACGGGCACTGCGGGGGCGATTGCAATAGTCGCGCAGATATGAACGAAGCCCACCCCTGCTCGACGTAGTGACGGCGGTGTAGCTACGGTCGACTGGCGATCGGGGCTGGGAGGAAGGCAGCAGGTCGGCGCGGATTGCTGGATTTTTAATTCGCCGCGCTGTCTCCGCGGACGGCGGGGAGGAACAGCGTGCAGATGGCGGCGGACGGGCCTAGCGTAGCGGCGTCGGGAGGAAATCCCAGTCGAGGACCATCTTTTCGGTAAGCGCGACCTTCAATTCACGCTCGATCGCAGCGTGGCGCGGGTCGCCGGCGAGGTTGCGCAGCTCGCCGGGATCGGTGGCGAGGTCGTAGAGTTCGTAGGTGGGGCGCGGCGCGGTGAAGTAGGCCGTCACGAACTCGGGCGCGAGTTTCCCGGCGGCGTTGGCGGCCACCATCGCCTGCCAATACGGCTGCTCCGCGCTATCCACGGGCTGCACGCGCTGGTGCGGCGTGCAGTTGTAGATCAGTTTCCAGTTCGCGGAGCGCACGCAGCGCGAGAGATCGAAGTTCGCTGCGGGGATGTCGGGGCGCATCGAGCCATCGCCGCCGTGCGGGCCGCGCTCGGCGAAGATATACTTGCGGCCGGTGAACGGCTCGCCGCGGAGGAGCTTTAGGTAGCTCACACCGGTCATCTCGTCGGGCGGCTTAACGCCGGCGATCTCGAGGAGCGTGGGCGCGAAATCCTCGCCGGAGATAAGTTCGCGCGTGACGCCGCCGGGCGGCACCACGCCGGGCCAGCGCACCATGAGCGGCACGGCAATGCCAGGATCGTGAAGCGCGCCCTTGCCGTGCGGGAACGCCATGCCGTTGTCGCCCATGAAGACGACGATCGTGTCGCGCGCTTGGCCGCGCTTCTCGAGGAGCGCGAGCACGGCGCCGACATCGTCGTCGAGGTGCTCGATCTCGGCGAGGTAGCGTGCGTAGTCGGCCCGGACTTCGGGGAGGTCGGGGAGATAGGGCGGGAGGGTGAGCTTCGCGGGATCGATGCGCGAGCCGGCGCGGCTCGCATCCCACACGTGATGCGGATCGCTGAAGCCGAGCCAGAAGAACCAGGGCTGGTTTTTCGGCGCGGCGTCGAGAAAGCGGCCGAGGACGGCGTCGAAATCCTTCACGCCGCCGTTGTCCACGAAGTTCACGCGCTGCTTGAAGGTGCGGAGTTTTTTCCCGTCGAGCACGCCGCTGATGACCGGGGCGGCGTGCTTGCCGTTGGGCGGCGGGCCGTCGAGGTGGTAGCTGCGACCACCAACGCCGGTGAAATAGCCGGCGCGGTCGCGGAGCTGATCGGGGAGCGCGGGCAGTCCGGCGGGGAGCGCGGAGGTGAAGCGCACCATCTTGATCGAGACGGGCGAGCGGCCGGTCATGAGCGTGGCGCGCGACGGCACGCACTGTGGACAGGCGACGAACATGCGGTCGAAGCGCAGGCCCTGCGCGGCGAGGCCGTCGAGCGCGGGCGTGCGGAGGTCGCGGTTGCCGTAGGCGCCGAGGTGCGGGTAGCTGTGGTCGTCGGAGAGGAGGAAGAGGATGTTGGGCTTTGCTGCGGGCGCGGCGGCGGAAGCCGGTGAAACGAAGAGGGCGAAAGGCGATAGGAGCGCGGCGAGGTTGAGGAGGCGGAGGTAATTCATACGGCAGGGAGGTTGGCGGAAAATCGGTTCAGAAGGCGCAAGAAAATCGATCAAGGATTTTGTCGCTGTTTACGCGTTGTGCGCTGGTTACTGCAGGCGCCGGGCGCGGGTGAGGGTGGGATTGGTCGCTTGCTAAAGTGTCGTTTTGACGGCGGCGGCGAGCGTGATGTTCGGGATCGGGTGGCCGGGGAGGCCGCCGGTGAAGTTGGTGACACGGCTGGTGCGCGTGGCGCTGGCCGGCACGAGGACGGGACGCGTCGAGAGCGTGGCGCGCACGCCGGTGACGACGATGTTGCGCAGCTGACCGATGGGCCGTGGCAGGAGAGGACCATGGACTGTTTTCGTGGCCAAAGGATTTCTCACTGGTGGTTTCACTTTAGAAGGTGAACCGGTTGGTGAAAATCCACTGGCGCGGTTCGTTGAACCGGTAGTTCAGGATTTCACCGGCCGTGTTTTGCCGGAGGACGACAAATTTGTCGTCATTGAGGACGTTATCGACGTTGAGCTGGAGGGACCAGTTTACGTTGCGGTGAAAGAGCGTGAACTTCCGGCGGTAGCCGAGGTTGAGATCTGCGAATACCTGTCGTTCGCCGAATGCGACGACGCTGCCGGTGGTCGCGGTAGGTGCGACGAAACGCACGATGGGGCGGTCGGCCCAGCGCAACGCGCCGCCGACGCCGACGCCTTTCAGCGCGCCTTCGGTGAAGTCATATGAGGTGCGGAAATTCATTTTTTGCGGGACCTGTCCGAGGGGCCGCCGGCCGTTGGCGAGCGTGATCGAGTTAAGGATACTGGCATCGATGACGTCGAGTTGCTCGGCGATGGTGTCGGCGGTGTTGTTGCCGTCGCGCTCCTGCGGAGCGAGGCCGGTGCCGCGGCCCACGAGGTAGAGACGGCCGCGCGAGTCCTGGGTCCAGAGCCCGCGCATGCGGGCGATGTAGTTGGCCATCTCAGGGGCGATATTCGTGCGCGCGGTCTTGGTGCGGGAATAGTTGAGGAAGAGACGCCAATTTTTCGTCGGGTTCGCCGTCAGGTCGACTTCGTAGCCCTGCGTGCGCGAGGCGAAGGTCGAGCCCGTGACCACATCGCGCGGCGAGATGATCGGGGCGTTGGTGGCGGGATCGTTGATGCCGTTGGCGGCGAGGGCATCCCAAATCGAATTGATGCTGGCCTGGGTGACCGGAGGGGAAAAATCAAAGTCGTTGCCAGCGGTGGTCTGGAAATAGAGGGCATTGAGGAAGAGGCGGCGGTCGAACAAATCCAGTTTGAAGCCCATATCCTGGCTCCGGCCGAGGGGGCGCGGTGGGCGCTGGTTGGCCAGGGTGCCGTCGGGCGACGGGATCGAGCCACTGGCGTTGGGCAGGCCGCTGTTTTCGGCTTTGCTGTAGGTGAGCCCGAGCCAGTGCGTCGCGTGGAAGACGCCGCTGAAGGTGATGTTTCGGGCGGAGCCTTCGTTGCCGGTGTGGTCGCGCACGGCGGTGAGGACGCCGGTGGTGAAGCCGGCGAGCGGAGTGCGCACTTGCGAGGAATTATAGGCGGTGCGCTCGTCGCGGCTCAGGCCGACGACGGTGTTGATGCGTTTGTTCCAGAAACTGCTTTGGAGCATCCCGATGTAGGACTTGCTCTCGGTGGAGGTGAACTGCGTGCCGTTGCCGAATGAAATCCAGTCGATCTGGTAGGCCCGGCCGCTGATCGGATCGGTGAGTCCGCTGGGGCTGGAAGTGCGCCAGTCGGCGAGAAAGATATTGCCGGAGGGGCCGTTGAGATCGACGTAGGTGCGGCGCCAGACGCGGTTGTTGTTGTTCTCGGGGTTGGCGAGCGTCGGGGCGTTGGGCGAAGTGACGAACTCTTTCAGCTGCACGCCGGTCATCTTCTCGAAATTGTATTCGGCGACGCCCGCGAGCGTGTGGGAACCGAAATAGCGGCCGAGAGTAAATTTGTAGCTGCCGCTGGCGCGCACGGCATCGGTGCGGGTGTCGCGATAGTTGCGTTGCATCTGCGATTCGAGGAAGGCGCGGCCAACGTTGGGATTCGGTGCGCCGGTGGGCAGCGTGGGGCTGGGATCGGCGCGGAGATAGGTGCCGAGGTTTTGCTGTGCATCCTTATTGTAGAAGTGGTCGTCGAGGCGCATCGCGGCGACTTCGACATTGAGATCGCGCGTGAAGGCGTGGGTGAGGAACGCGGAGAGGCGATTGGAGGTGTTGTCCTGGCCCATGCCGGGCCCGAGGATGGAGGTCTCGCGGGGCAGCACGGAGAAATCGGTGAGCGTGGGATCGCCGCCGACGAGCGCGCGGGGCGAGGTGCGCGACGAGGCGGAGCGGTTCATGAGTGAAGTCGTGGCGGCGTCGTAGACGAGCCAGGTGGCCGTCGCGCCCGCCGTGCGTTCGATACTGCCCGGAACGGCGACGGCGGAGAGGGGCTTGCCGGCGGCGAGCCACGGCGTGTAGGCATCGAGCGCGGTGAACGTGCGGTTATTGCGCCGGTGGGAGCGACCGGTCTCGGCTTCGGCGTTGAGTTCCGTCTTTGGCGAGAGCCGGAATTTGACGGTGCCGAAGAGGCGATCCTCGTCGTTGAACTGGTGATTGCGCCAACTGTTCGTCCGGCCCTGCACGGCGGCGAGGCGGAAGGCGAGGCGGTCACGGAGGATCACGTGATTGTAGTCGCCCTCGATGCGCGTGCCTCCGTAGGTGCGGACTTGGCCGGCGACGAGATTGCTGTTGGCGTTGAGACGGGCGCGTTTGGTGGTGGCGTTGATGATTCCGCCGGGATTGCCCACGCCGAAGAGGATGGCGTTGGGGCCGCGGGACTGGTCGATGCGTTCGAGGCTAAACGAATCGCCTCGCCCGCCGGTCCGGAAAAAATTGGTGGTGACTTCGCCACCGCCAAGGCCGCGCATCCGGAGCGGTTTGGCGGTGCCCGAAAAGAGGCGGTTTTGCCCGCCGGCATCCTCGCCGAAATCAGACTCCGTGCTGAGCATGAAGCGCGCGAGGTCGTCGGTGTTGGTGATCGCGGTATCGAGGAGGAATTGTTCGGTGAACGACGAGGTGGGAGCCGCAATGTCTTTGAGATCGGTCTTCATCCGACTGCCGGTGAGGGAACTTTGAGCTTGGTAGCCGCGGTCATCGCTCGCGTTGACGGTAAACGGAGTGAGCTCGACGACTTCGTCGCCGGACGGAGTTGCGGATCGGGTGGTAGTAGGGCCGCTGGTCGCATCGGCGGCGATGGCAACTGGCGCGACGAGCAGGATAAGCAGGCGGCCGATCAGGTGGGATGTTTTTTTGGGATGCACGGTCTTGGTGGTAGTCATGGTGGGGCGGGTGGTGGGCTGGGCTTCGACGGAGTGAGGCTTCGCTTTCAAGCGGTGCGAATCGCTCGCTGTTGGTGATCGTAGATGGTTTTCCGGCCGGTTTCGTAGGCCTTGACAGCCATGAGAACCGCGACGGCGTGCTGGTAACCGGCGTCGATCGAGGCATGCGGGGTTTCGCCGGTGCGCATGCATTGCAGCCAGTTCAGAAAATGATCCGGGCGCTCGACGGGTTTGATCTCCATCTTGCCGCGGATCTTACCGGCGCGTTTGGGCCCCCCGTCGGCGGAGTAGGTGGGGGCGTTCCAGTTGTCGATGGAGAGCGTGCCTTTGGTGCCGAAAAACTTGCGGGTATTGCCCGCGCTGTTGCCGAAATTGTTCGAACTCGTGAGCATGAATCCTTCGGGGTAAATCCACGTGGCCTGCACACAGTCGGGGACGGTGAACTTGTGTTCGTCGTTCCATGTAAGCGAGCCGCCGGTGCAGACGCACGAGGCGGGGAAGCCGCAACCCATGATGAAGTGGGCCATGTCGAGAAAATGCGCGCCCCACTGCGGGACAGGGCCCTGGCAAAACTCGTAGTAGCCGAACCAGGCGGAAAACTGGTCGCCGTTGAACGGGCGCATTTCCCTATCACAGAGAAACTCCCTCCAGTCGACGTCGGCTGCCTCCACATCGGTCTTCAAATATTGATACCAGTAGGGCTTCTCGCCATTGCGGGCTTCCTCGATGCGGGAGATTTTTCCGAGGGCGCCGCTCCGCATGACTTCGCGGGCGCCTACAATCCCGGGAATGCTGCGGAGCTGCGTGCCTACCTGGATAATGCTGCCGGCAGCTTGGGCGATTTTGGCGGCATCGTAAGCACGGACGAGTTGATCGAAATCGGTGGCGAGCGGTTTCTCGACGTAGATGTGTTTGCCGGCCTGGGCAACGGCAGCGAGGTGCGTGGTGTGATGAAAATCGGGCGAGGCGATCATCACGGCATCGATGCCATCCATCGCAAGGAGATCGCGGTAGTTGGAGAAGGCTTTGGCTTCGCGTCCGAAAGTGGCTTTTACGAGGGCATTGGTTTCCTCAAGGGCCTTGCTCCATGGATCGGCAAGAGCGACGACTTCGAAATTCGTGGCGGCGAGGTGGGGGATGATGCCTTTTTCCAAATGTGCCAGGCGGCCTCGACTGCCGCAGCCGATTTGAGCGATGCGAATGCGGGAGTTGGCGCCGATGGAGCGGGCGCGTTCGCCGGCGGTAAGCGGCCGGTTAAGGGCGGCGCCGGCGGCGAGTGTCGCGGAGGCTTTGAGGAAATCCCGGCGGGGAAGGAACGCATTTTTCATGATTGAGTGGGTGGAGCGGGAGAGTTTTTTCAATCAATGTGAGAGAGGAAACGCCGATGGTTGGTGATGTCGTGGTTAAATGGGCAAGCGCTTTCCTGCTGTGACTGAAGGAATCGATGGTGGGGATTGCTTTATGCGAATATTCTACTGGACCTACGACGCGGCGGAAACCCCCGGAATCAACGGGGGGTGGGGATGCCGGCTTCGCCTCACAACGGCGTGAAGCAATGAGACAAACCGGTCGCCCGGTGATGGGTAACCTGTGGGGTTGAAACCAGAGATGCAGGCACGTCATACAGTTTCCGGCACGACGTATGGCTTGCGGTAGACGCGAGTGAGGAGGGCGTCCGCCTCGCGGTCATTGCGGAATTTTTCTGTCGCACCGTGAAATGTGAGTGAGCGGCCGACGCGATAGGAGATGTTGGCGAGGTGCGGCAGCGACGTGGAGAGGTGGCCTTCGAGGATATCTGCGTGCAGATCCGAATCTTTACCGGAGCGGAGGGCGTCAAGGAAGTTGCCCCAGTGTTCTCCCTTCCAGCCGGCTTCGGTTTCCTTGGAGCCGGCGAAGGGTTCTTTGCCGCGGCGACGATAGGCTTTCCAGGTGCTGCCGCCGAGTTCGAGCCAGCCTTCGGAGCCGAAGAAGAGGTTGCCCACTTCCTGGCCGCGGCTGCCCTCGTGATTCGTGTAGCGTCCGCGGGCTTCGAATTCGATCATCGTGCCGTCGGCGTATTTGTAGACGGCGGTTTGGGTGTTCGGTGTCTCCTGCGACGTTTGGTCGTGGCCGTAGGCCTCGACGCCGCCGTAAACCCGGACGCCGGGCGTGCGCGGGCCGTCGTCGTGACGGAAGCCGTAGAGGCCGCCAGCGGAGTAGATTAAGACGGGATGCTCATTCTTCGCCATACCCCAGCGGGCGAGGTCGAGTTGGTGCGAGCCGGTGTTGCCAGTGTCTCCGCTGCCGGTGTCCCAATACCAGTGCCAGTTGTAGTGACTGCGTTTCTCGTTGTAGGGACGGTCGGGCGCGGGCCCGAGCCAGCGGTCGTAGTGGAACCCGGCGGGCGGCTGCCCGTCGGCGGAACGACCATAAGAATCGCGGGCTTTAAAACAGAGCGCGCGGGCGAGGTAGAGTTCGCCGATGCCGCCGCTGTGGAGAAACGCCGTCGCCTCGATGACGCCGCGGGAGGAGCGGTTGTTGAGGCCGACTTGGACGCGGCGCCGATATTTGCGCGCAGCATCGATCATCTTGCGTCCCTCCCAGATATTGTGGGAGGCGGGTTTCTCGACGTAGACATGCTTGCCGGCCTGGCAGGCCCAGATCGTCGCGAGCGCGTGCCAGTGGTTGGGTGTGACGATGGAGACGGCGTCGATCGCTTTGTCGTCAAACACGGTGCGCAGGTCCCAGGTGGTCGCGGGTTTCGCGCCGGTTTTGTCTTCGACGAGCTTCACGCCGGCGGCGAAGAGATTTTCGTCCGTATCGCAGACGGTGCGGACCTGCACGTTATGGCTGTCCTTGAGACCGCAGAGGGTGTTGAGGTGGAGCGTGCCCTGATTGCGAATGCCGATGACGGCGACGTTGATTCGCTCATTGGCGCCGGGGATCGCAGCGTAGGATTTGGCGCTGAAGCCCATGGCACCGATCGTGATCCCGGCCGTGCCGATGGCGGACTGTTTGATGAATTCTCTGCGTTGGGTTGGTTTCATAGGGCGGTCGAGGGGCGCATGCTTGTGCAGTGATAGAGGGAAGGAAAAGCCAGGTGCGGTTTGAAACGAAGGACGCGCAGCTACAGCAGTCCCTGATAGGCGAGCCAGATGCTGCGAAAGTATTTCATCACGCGCACGGGATCGGCGCTTTCTGGAATCTCGGCGAAGGCGTGACCGGTGAAATTGATTTCATTCAGGCGCGTGAAGAGACGGCGGAAGGGATATTCTTCGAGATAGATGTCGCGGAGATGCACTGTGAAGATCTTGTTCTTCACACGGTCGAAGTTGGCGTCGAAGCCGCCGTCCTCGAGGTCGGTGCCGTTGGAGTTCCAGCAGACGCCGACCATCGGGTGATCGGCGATATCCATGATCCGTTTGCAGCGCGGGACGCGAACGGTCTCGTTGCCGTGGATTTCGAGGCGGATTTGCTGGCCGAGACTGGCGCCATACTGGCCAACTTCGCGGAGCGAAAGCCCGATCTGTTCGAGAGTTTTTTCCTCGGGCACGTCCTTCGGCAAACCGTTTGGCCGCACCTTAACACCGGTCGCGCCGACGTCGTGTGCGAGGTCGAGGTAGGCTTTGGTGGCTTCGATGTCTTTGCGGAGTTTGGCTTGGTCCGGAGTATGGTAGTCGAAAATGCTGCCGAGGCTCACGAGCTGCACGGGGGAATCGGCGAAACGTTTTTTCACTTCGGCGCGCTCAGCCTTGCTCAACGTAACCTCGACACCGTGCTTGTGCGTAGTGCGCAGCTCGACGCCAGTGAATTTGGCCGCGGTGCAGTTCTTGATGATGGTCTCGATATCCCAGTCCTTGCCGAGATTGTAGGTCACCATGCCGATGTGATGCTTGGACTTGCCGGTGACAAATGATTGCGTTGGCACGGAGCTTTTCTTCGCGGCCTTTTCGGCGGCGGAAAGGACGCCGGGGGCGGCCAGCGAAGCAAGCGCACCAAGGCCAAGGGCGGTGTCGTGGAAAAATTGACGGCGGGTGGATTTCATGGGGTTTGGGCAAATGAATTTAAGGGCAGTCAGCGCGACAATGGCTTGGCGTTGGAGTCGAACGCGCTGGCAGCTATCATGATCAGAACAAGGTCGTGCTTTCTGGTCCTAGTCATGGTCCAGACGCCATTGCGGTTGCCCCGGACCTGGCCGAGCGGAAGACGTTTTCCATTCGAGGGGACGATAAAATAGGCGTCGTAGGTGATGTCCGGCTCAAGACCCACGACTGCCAGCTCCATCGCACTCAAGGCGCTGAAATAAATCACCCGCAGCTTGCCGGGCACACCAGCCGCATACGACGTGAAGTGCTTTAGCGCGTCGCTTTTGGCCGGGAGCACCCACTCGGGGTGTGGCTCCATTTTCCACCAGTCGAGCTTCGCGAGGGCTTTCTTGCCGAGCCCGACTTGGGTCGCTCCGCGGTATTGGTAGGCGTTATGCCACGTCTCTTCTCCCCACGATAGACCTTGGGGTTGGACGTTCGACGGAAATTCGTCGGAGCTAAACTGCGTGATGCCGTGCGCCCCGTAGGTGTAACCGGGCGAGCCTGACAGGACACTCGCCCAGAAAAGTTGGCGCTGGCAGTCCTCCCAGTTGGTTTCCGCAATGCCCTCGTAGGCGACTTCGTCGACGAGCACGGGCATGGCGGGTTTTTCGGCCAATGAAGTCCGCAACAGGGAAAGGGCTTTCGGCAACGCTTGAAGATAGAGATGCCCCGCTTGGAGCATGTCGAAATCCAGCAATGAGGAATCGAGCACTTCATTCCGCGAACTCTGCCCGTGCTTGGGGTGCGCGCAGATTACGTGGCCATAGCAGTTGATCTCACGCAGGTATTGGAGCACTTCGCTCCAGGCGGCGATTTGGCGAGGGCCATCTTCCTGGCGCGTTTCCGAGTTGTAGTAAGGCATGGACACCTCACCGGCGACGCACCACACGGCCGGGAGTGCGCCCCATCGCGCCATGATGTAGCGCCAGAGCTTCTTGGTGTTGTCCGTGCCCATGCGCAGAATGTAAAAGCCCCAGCACGGAACGATGACTGGCACGATGGCGGAATCCACCAGGTGAAAAACCCGACGGTCGGCTGCATCGAAATACGCCGGATTGATCCGACCGGCCGCCTCGTCCCACGGCAGGCCGTTTTCATTCTCATTTTTTTTGTCGAAATAGGTCCCTGTTGGCGCGAGCCCCACCGTGAACTGAATGGCGTTGTAGCCTTTTTCCATCCGATCCCTCGTCATCAGCTTGAACTCGTCTGGCCACCGCAGGCGCTTCGTCAGACCGCACCACCAAGTATCGCCCAACCACAGAAACGGTTTGCCGTCGAGGTGGGTGAAGTGGCGTTTGTTTTTCGAGATCCGGATGGGACCGTGCTTGAGCAGCTCATTGTCGCCCTCGTAGCGCACGACCCGAAACGTGCCGCGGTGTTGATGCAGTCCAGCGTCCCGCTCGTTGGACGCCACGGTGACGTAGCTGAACAGGCCGACCTCGTGCGAAGAAAAGCGAAAGCTGAACCTGTCCTGACCGGCCCAAAATCCCGGATATATTTTTTCCCGCCCATCGGGGAAAGTGATCCTCACTTTGAAGTCCACGTCATCGAATGGATCACGATACGCCGAAGTGGCGCGAAAGCTTTTTTCAAAAACCGTGTTTTGGGGCACGTCAGCATCCGAGCCGGAAGCAGCCCTGGCCGTCTGCGACAGCGCGACAGCGGCCCCGGTGTATTTCAAGAACGCACGACGATTCATAGCAGGATTTGAGCTGTAGCCTTCGATTCACCCGGACACCAATTTCGCGGACACCAATTTCGGTCCTCGACGACAATGGAATGCGGAGTTATGGAATCAGTGTCCCGGGTGTTGGCCGAGGAAACCGGCAAGCTGGGCGCTTCCTCTGCCATGTCCGGGAAATGAGCACAGCGCGTGGGCTCCCAGCGAAAACGAGGGCTTGTGATCGGGGAGAAGGAGGCCCGGACGAGGCGCGCAGGGAGGAGGAGGTCCTTCATGGGATATTGGGTGCAGGGCCAGATGGTCGGGAATCGACAGCCAAGGCGCGCGGCGACTCTCCCGACGGACATGGCCGGTGGCATGAATGGCGAATGCTGAGGACGAGGGGCTGGCGTCATACCGACATTCTACCGGTCGGACTTCGGCGCAACAACCCACGTAAACACGGGGGCGTTCGCGGCGCGCGTGCGCTTGACACGGTTATGTGAATGGAATGTTTAAACAAAGTAACATGCAGATAAATTCCCTCAGCCCCAAACCTGCCGATCGATCGCGTTCGCTACGTGGCCTGCGGCTCAACCCCGGCAGCTCGCTGCCCCTGCATGCGCAGGCCGAACAATCGTTGCGCGCCCTGCTGGCTTCCCCGGACCAGGGCACCGGCACACTGCTGCCCGACGAGGTGTCGCTCGCCAATGCCATGGGCGTGAGTCGCAACACGCTGCGTGCCGCGATTGCGCGTCTGGTCAGCGAGGGCCGGTTGGAGCGCAAGGCCGGCGTGGGCACGCGGGTCGTCGAGCCCAAGGTGCATTCCGGGGTCGGCGCGTGGCAGAGCTTCACCCGCGAAATGGAGACCAAGGGCATCAAAGTGGAGACGTATGCGGTCACGGCCCGAATGGTGGAGATCCCGGCCGAGGCTGGACCCCGACTGCTCCTCAAGGCCGGAAGCGAGGTGCTCTGCCTTGACCGCGTCCGCGGCTGGGAGGGAAAACCGGTGGTTCATTTTCGCTCCTACCTGCATCCGCGACTCAAACTGGTGATCGACGATGACTTCAACCAACCGCTTTACGAACTGGTGCGGAGTCGTTGCGGAGTCATTGCGGATCAGTCCGACGAAGAATTGACGGCGGTTGCCGCCGACCGCCGGCTGGCCCGGGTGCTCGCCGTCAAGCTCGGAGCTCCGTTGCTGCAACGAAATCGCACGGTATTCGATACGCGGCGACAGCCGATGGAATACTCCGTCGTCCACTACCGCGGCGATCGTTTCGAACTCAGTCTCAATTTGCGCCAGCAATGACCTGCTTGCCCCGTCATCCCTGATATGAACACTAAGCCGCAACGCCCCCTCCGCTTCGTCCTCTTCGCCACCGGCGTCACCGCCATCGGCGGTTTCCTGTTCGGTTACGACACCGCCGTGATCAACGGCGCCAACTCCTACCTCAAGGCGCACCTCGCGCTCAATCCGGCGCAGGAAGGCCTCGCCGGCGCGAGCGCCATTCTCGGCTGCATCCCGGGCGCGATGTTCGCCGGCTTCCTGAGCGACCGGTTCGGGCGCAAGAAGATGCTCTTCCTTTGCGCCGTCCTCTATGGCGTGTCGGCGCTACTGTCGGCGATTCCCCGCACCTTCGACCAGTTCCTCCTGGCGCGTTTTATCGGCGGGCTGGGGATCGGCGCCTCCTCGATGATCTGCCCGGTTTACATCGCTGAAATCTCGCCCGAGAAGTGGCGCGGGCGGCTCGGGTCGCTGTTCCAGCTCGGCATCGTGACGGGCATTTTCATCACCCTGTTCGTCAACCGCCTCATCCAAGGCATGGGGGATGAAGCCTGGAACATCGCGTTGGGCTGGCGCTGGATGCTGGGCATGGAGGCGGTGCCCGCGGTCGCGTTCATCGGTCTGCTCTTCACCGTGCCGGAGAGCCCGCGCTGGCTGGCCCGGCGGGGCCGCACGGATGAGGCCCGGGCGATTCTGGTGCGGGTGGACGGACCCGCTCATGCCGAGACCGAATTGACCGCCATCCGCGCCACCGCGACCCAAACGGAGCCGCCGTTTTCCGCTCTCTTCACCGGCGGCTACCGCCGGCCGCTGATGCTCGCGGTGCTGCTGGCGGCTTTCCAGCAGTTCTGCGGCATCAACGCCATCATGTATTACTCGACGAAGATTTTCGCGACCGCCGGCGCGGTGACCAACGCCGCCTTCACGTCGTCCGTCTGGGTCGGGCTCATCAACCTCGTGTTTACTTTTGTGGCGATCGCGTTCGTGGACCGGCTGGGCCGCCGGCCGCTGCTGCTCATCGGCACCGCCGTCCAGGCCGTCGCGCTGGGGCTCGTCGGCTGGATGTTCCACACCGGGCAGCACGGCCCGCTGCTGCTCGGGTGCGTCGTCCTCTTCATCGCCGCCTTCGCGATGGCGATGGGGCCGATCACCTGGCTGTTCTGCTCGGAAATCTTTCCCAACCAGATCCGCGGCCGCGCCATGTCCGTCGCCGCCTTCACCGTGTGGGTCGCGTGCTACATCGTGGCGCAGACCTTCCCGATGCTGAACGACAGTCCGGCGGTCGGACCGGCGATGACGTTTTGGATCTACGCCGCCGTCAGCCTTGCCTCGTTTTTCTTTGTGCTGGCACTGATTCCCGAGACCAAGGGTCGCACCCTCGAGGAAATCGGCCGGATGTGGAACCCGGCGGAACCCGCCTCCAGAAAGGGCCGCGCGTCATGAACGTCCTCGCCTGCGATCTCGGCGGCACTCGCCTGAAGATCGGCGTCGTGCGCGACGGCCATATGCTGGCACAGACCGTCGAGCCGGCCAACTCCCGACTCGGCCTCGCGCCCCAGTTGCCCGTGCTCAAGGCCGCGTGGCTGCGGCTGCTCGGCGAACTGAAACTGGGGCTGACCGACTGCGCCGGCGTGGCCGTGGCGTTTCCCAGCCTGGTGGACAACGCCACCGGACGCATCCTCGCCGAATACGGCAAGTTTGCCGACGCGATGGCCCTCGACCTGCGCGCCTGGGCGCGCGCCGAACTCGGGCTCCCGCTGGCCCTCGAAAACGATGCGCGCATGGCGTTGATCGGCGAGTGGCGCGCCGGGGCCGGCCGCGGTTGCGACAACCTCGTGATGATGACGCTCGGCACCGGTCTCGGCACCTGCGCGATCATCGAGGGCCGCGTGCTGCGCGGCCGGCACGGCCAGGCCGGCGTGCTCGGCGGGCACATGACCGTGCGCTACGGCGGACGCCTCTGCAGTTGCGGCAACGTCGGCTGCGCCGAGGCCGAGGCATCGACCGCCTGTCTGCGGCAACTGGCCGAAGGTTTTCAGGATTGGAACCGGAGTTCGCTCCGGCAGGTGGCCACGCTTGATTACGTTCAGGTT
Source organism: Opitutaceae bacterium (assembly GCA_030693515.1). Lineage (GTDB taxonomy): Bacteria > Verrucomicrobiota > Verrucomicrobiia > Opitutales > Opitutaceae > ER46. Next base: position 162,876 of record JAUYAK010000057.1, on the reverse strand, counting down.
TTCGCCCACGCCACCGCCGGCGATGCGTGCGCGGCCGCCCTGCGCGACCACAGCCTGCTCGTCTGGGGCACGCTCGCGGTGAATCTCATCCACGCTTACGATCCCGAGATCGTCATCCTCGGCGGCGGCATCATGGCCAGTGGCGAGGTGATTCTCCCCGCCGTGGCCGACTACGTGCGGCAGCATGCGCACACCCCCTGGGGTCAGGTGCGCGTCGCCGCCTCCGCCCTCGGCGACACCGCCGCGCTCGTCGCCGGCGATTGGCTGCTCCGCGAACAACCCGATTCCGCCCGCGCCTCCTGAGTGCGCCACGATTCCTGCCGACTGCGATTTTCCATGAAAACCTCTGCCCGCTTCGCCGCAATCGTGGCGATCACTGTGGCGTGGAACGCGGCTCATGCCGCCGCCCCTACGTCCGCCGCCGCCGCCGCCACAACCCCACGCCGTCCCAACATCATCTTTTTCCTCAGCGACGACCACGCCTATCAGACCATCGGCGCCTACGGCAGCAAGTTCATGCCGACGCCGAACCTCGACCGCATTGCGAAGGAGGGAATTCGCTTCGACCGGGCCTTCTGCACCGAGTCGATCTGCGGTCCGAGCCGCGCGGCGATCATGACCGGCAAATACGGCCATGTCAGCGGCGCGATGGGCTGGCTGCCCTACGACCACAAGCACCGCACGTTTGCGGAATATCTGCGCGACGGCGGTTACCAGACCGCGCTCGTCGGCAAATACCATCAGGGCAACGATCCGGTCGGCTACGACTACCACGACATTTTGCCCGGGCAGGGCGTTTACCACAACCCGACCTTCATCTCCGCGCAGGGAAAGCGGGTGATCCCGGGTTTCGTCAGCGACATCATCGCCGACCTCTCGCTCGCCTGGCTCGAGCAACGCGATCCGAACCGCCCGTTTGCGATCTGCATCAACGACAAGGCGGCCCACCTCTCATGGCAGCCCGCGAAACGCTACGAGTCGCTCTTCGACGGCAAGGATTTGCCGGAGCCCGCGTCGATCGGCGACGACCACGCGAAGCGCGCCGAGGCCGTGAAGCCCACGTGGCTGCGCGTTGACCAGTTGCTGCGCTGGCAAGGCAAAGAATGGGGCGAACCGCCCGCGGGCCTGACGCCGGAGCAGCGCCGGAGCTGGCTTTACCAGAAAATGATGAAGAGCTATCTCGGCTGCGTCGCCGGCATCGACGACAATGTCGGGCGCGTCCTCGACTGGCTGGACCGCAACGACCTCGCGGAGGACACCATCGTCATCTATTCCTCCGACCAGGGTTTCCTTCTCGGCGAGCATGGCTGGTTCGACAAGCGATGGATGCTCGAGGAGTCGCAGCGCATGCCGCTGCTCGTGCGCTATCCGCGCCTCATCAAGCCCGGTTCGGTCACCGATGCGATGGTGCTGAACACGGATTTCGCCCCGACGCTTCTCAACCTCGCCGGCCTGCCCGTGCCCGCCGACATGCAGGGGCGCAGCCTGCGTCCGTTGCTGGCGGGAGAGGCGCCCGCCGACTGGCGCCACTCGGTTTACTACCGCTACTATGCGACCGAATACGCGATGCCGCCGCACTACGGCGTCCGCACCGAGCGCTACAAACTCATCCACTATCAGGGCCCCATCGGCGTCGACGACGGCACGCCAACCGGCGATAAAAAATCGATCGCCCGCACCGTGGACGAATGGGAATTGCTCGACCTGAAAGCCGACCCCGGCGAGACGACCAACTTCTACCACGATCCGAAGTATCAGGCCGTGGCGGCCGATCTCCATCGCGAGCTGGATCGGCTGCGCCGGGAACTCGGCGATGCGCCTGTCGCCGCCGCGCCGGCGGCCTCCGGGCTGAACCTGCAGGGAGTATTGGGCCCGATGAATTCCGGGCCCGAAACGCCTCCGCCGGCCACGCGCCGCAAATAATTCCTGACGCGAAACGTTCATGAGAAAATCCAACTACGAGAAATTCCCCTCGGTCGCGGTGCCGGACAGTGCCGGCTCTTGTGTCACCGGCTGGGCCGTGATCGCCGACCACATTCGCCGGGTGGGGCAGGGGAGGGCGGCACGGCGGACCGTGGTCGTGGTGGAGTGCTACCCCGGCGTGGATGAGGCGCAGGTGCGGCGCGACTTGCAGGCGCGGCTCGCCCCCGTGCTGACGCTGGCCATGCACGACGCATTGCGCCCGCCGGCTGAAATCGACGCGCTCGTCGCGCCGTTCCTCGGCGGCGACGATCCGGTGTTCGGTTTTCTCAGCGGTCTGACGCTGCCGCAGTTCTTCGACGACGGGAAACTGGCGGACCTGCGCGCGCAAGCCGCTGCCGTTGCGGAAGGCCTCGTGCTCGTAGTCGGCTGCGGCGCGCGGCTCGTAGCCGAGGGCGACGTTTTGGTTTACGCCGACCTCGCCCGCTGGGAGGCACTGTTGCGTTTCCGGCGCAACGAGTCCGCCAATCTCGGCACCGCCAACCACACGCTCGCCGCCAGCCTGCAATACAAGCGCGCGTTCTTCGTGGACTGGCGCGTGGCCGACCGCTGGAAGCGACCGCTGATCGCGCAGTGGGACTTCGTGCTCGACACCCACCTTCCCGCCGAACCGAAACTCGCCGACGGCGAGGCCGTGCGGCGCGGTCTGCGGCACGCGGCCACGCGGCCGTTTCGCGTCGTGCCGTTCTTCGATCCCGCGCCGTGGGGCGGCCAGTGGATGAAGGAGACCTGCGACCTCGACCGTAGCGCGAAGAACTACGGCTGGTGCTTCGATTGCGTGCCGGAGGAAAACAGCCTGCTGCTCGATCTCGGCGGCGTGCGCGTCGAGTTGCCCTCGCTGGACCTTGTGTTCGATCAGCCGCGCGCGCTGCTCGGCGACGCGGTCCATGCGCGCTTCGGCGACGAGTTTCCGATCCGCTTCGACTTTCTCGACACCATCGGCGGCGGCCACCTTTCGTTCCAGGTCCACCCGCTGACGGAATACATCCAGCAACACTTCGGCCTGCACTACACGCAGGATGAGAGCTACTACATGCTCGATGCCGGTCCGACCACCACCGTCTACCTCGGGCTGAAGGATGGCGTGGACCCGGCGGCGATGTTGCGCGACCTCGCGGCGGCGCAGGACGGCGGCGCGCCATTCGACGCCGACCGCTACGCGAACCAGTGGCCCGCGAAAAAGCACGACCATTTCCTCATCCCGGCGGGCACGGTGCATTGCTCGGGCGCGGAGGCCATGGTGCTCGAGATCAGCGCCACGCCCTACATCTTCACCTTCAAGCTCTGGGACTGGGCGCGGCTCGGGCTCGACGGCAAGCCGCGTCCGATCCACCTCGACCACGGCGCCGCCAACATCCAGTGGGATCGCACCACCGCCTGGGTCGGGGAAAACCTCGTCAACGCCGTCACCCCGGTTGCCACCGGCGACGGTTGGCGCGAGGAGCGCACCGGCCTGCACGAGCGCGAGTTCATCGAGACGCGCCGGCACTGGTTCACCAAGACCGTGCCGCATGAAACGCGCGGTGGCGTCAACGTGCTCAATCTCGTCCAAGGGGAGGAAGTCGTGGTTGAGAGCCCGACCGGCGCGTTCGAGCCCTATGTCATCCACTACGCCGAGACGTTCATCGTACCCGCCGCAGTCGGCCCCTACACGATCCGCCCGCACGGACCGGCGGTCGGCGTCGAATGCGCCACCCTGAAGGCCTTTGTCCGCACCTGACCGCTTCCATTCCCATGCTCGATCTCGACCGGCTCCTTTCCCGCTACAATCCCGCCACCGGCGAACTGGCCGGGGCCAAACCCGTTGAACGCCGCCTCGCCGACCTGCGCGGCTGCTTTGCCGACATGGCGGCCTACGAGGCGGCGCTCGCCGCGGGTAACCCGCTGCTTTACCGCGTGGCCAGCGTCGAGCCCGCGCGCGGCGAGGGCGACCTGCACTACGGCGTCGGCTGCATCATGCCGGGCAAAATCGGCAACGAGTATTTCATGACCAAGGGCCACCTGCACGCGTGGCGGCCGGCGGCGGAATTCTATTTCGGCCTCACCGGCGAGGGCGTGATGCTGCTGGAGGACGAGGCCACCGGGGAGAGCCGGATGGCGCCGCTCCGCCCGCACCACGCCGTTTACGTGCCCGGCCACACCGCCCACCGCACGATGAACGCCGGCGCCGTGCCGCTCACCTACCTCGGCGTCTATCCGGCGCGCGCCGGCCACGACTACGGCGCCATCGCCCAACGCAACTTCCGCTGTGTCGTCGTCGGGCGCGCCGGCCAACCGGTGATGATCGAGCGAAACCAACTCTAATTTCCGTCACCTCGCGTCCATGAAACCCATCCTCCCCGGTTTTTCCATCCTCGTGTTCTGGCTTGTTGCGACGGTCGGTGTGGCGGCGGATGAAGTTGCATCGCGCCAGGTGGTGTCGCTCGACGGCGTCTGGTCCATCGCGGAAGGCCGGCTGGACATGGTGCCGGCGAGTTTCGATCGCACGGTGCCAGTGCCCGGCCTGGCGACGCTGGCGACGCCGGCTTTCACCCCGGCACCGGGTCCGAAGGTCGCTGAGCGTCTGGCCTATCCGCAGAAGGATCCGGCGCGCGACGCCTTTTGGTATCGGCGCACCTTCCGGCTCGACCAGCCGGTGCCGGCCGTGGCCCGGCTCAAGGTCGCCAAGGCCATGTTCGGGTCGCAGGTGATCCTGAACGGCCGGTTGCTCGGCGATCATGCCGGCAGCTTCACGCCCGCCTACTACGACGCGCGCGCCGCGCTCCAGCCGGGTGAAAACGTGCTGCTCATCCGCGTCGGAGCCGATCGCGACGCGGTGACGCAGGCGGTGCCGGGTGGTTTTGACGCCGAGAAGGACCGCTACATCCCCGGCATCATTGACTCGGTCGAACTGATTCTGTCCGGCACGCCACATTTCCTCCATGTGCAGACCGTGCCCGAGATCGCGACAAAAACGGTGCGGGTGCAGGCGGTGCTGCGCAACGCCGGGCCGGCACGGTCCGCCGCCGTGACATTCGTCGTGCGCGAGGCGAAATCAGGCCGCGTCGCCGGCCAGCTCACGAGCGCGCCGGTGGCGCTGACGGCGGACGCGGAAGCGACGGTGGACGTCCGCATCCCGCTCGCCGACTGCCGGCTGTGGTCACCCGAGGATCCGTTCCTCTACCGGCTCGAGGCCGACACCGGCGCCGACCGGTTCACGACCCGCTTCGGGATGCGCGAGTTCAGGTTCGATCCCGTCACGCGCCACGCCGTCCTCAACGGCCAGCCGTATTTCATGCGCGGGAGCAACTTCACCCTCTACCGCTTTTTCGAGGACGACGACTGCCGGCTGCTCCCCTGGACGGACAGCTGGGTGCGCCTGCTGCACCAGCGCGTGAAGGAAATGCGCTGGAACTCGCTCCGCTACTGCATCGGGTTCCCGCCCGAGGCGTGGTATGACATCGCCGACGAGGTCGGAATCCTGATCCAGGATGAATTCCCCCTCTGGCGGCTCTCGGATGTGAAAAGCGGGGAGTTGGAAAAAGAGTATGCCGAATGGATCCACGAGCGGAGCAACCACCCCGGCGTCGTTATCTGGGACGCACAGAACGAAACCGTCACGCCCGAGACCGGCGCCGCGCTCACGGCCGTGCGCGGTCTCGATTTGTCCGGACGGCCGTGGGATAACGGCTATGGGTCGCCCCAGACGCCGGGTGATGCGATCGAGCAGCACATCTATCATTTCTCCCCCTGGCAGTCTTTTGACCGGTTCACGCTCTCCGACCTGGCGCGGGCGGACCGCGTGCCGCACTCGGCCAACCACAAGGCCCACGAGGGGCACAATGCGGTCGTGATCAACGAATATGCCTGGCTGTGGCTGAACCGCGACGGTTCACCGACGACGCTGACCAAGAAATTCTACGACAACGCGCTGGGCGAAAACGCCACGGTGGCGCAGCGCCGTCACCTTTACGCCACGCACTTCGCCGCCGAGACGGAATTCTGGCGCAGCTATCGGCAGGCGGCCGCGTTGATGCACTTCTGCAGCCTCGGCTACTCGCGCGCCGACGGGCAGACGAGCGACAACTGGGCGGATGTGACAAAGCTGGCCTGGGAGCCGGAGTTCCACCGCCATGTCCGCGACGCCTTTTCCCCGGTCGGCCTGATGATCGAGTTCTGGAGCGAACGCGTGCTGGCCGGGCAAGCCGTGCGCCTGCCGGTGCGGCTGATCAATGACCTCCCGCAGCCCTGGGCGGGCGAGGTTCACCTGCGCCTGCTCCGGGTCCGCGCCGGCGCGGAGCCCCGTGAGCTCACGCAATCCGCGCGCATGGAGCCCCAGGGCTCGGCCACGCTGAATTTCGATCTCACTTGGTCGCAAGAACCCGGCACCTATGTGCTGGAAGCGGAGCTGTGCGGCGACGACGGGGAACCCGTGCAGAGCCGGCGCGAATTTAGCGTGGAGACCCGCGCGGAGCAGGGCCTGGCCTTCGGGAAACCCGCGACGGCCTCGACAGGGCCGATGGAAACGGACGGTCCCACCGATGCCACCGATGGCGACCCGGCCACCGTGTGGCAGGCGACCGGACCGCAAGCCTGGCTGGCGGTGGATCTCGGTCGCGTGCGCCCCATCAGCCGGGTGCGCATCGAGTGGGGGTTTCGCTATGCGGTGGGCTTCGCCGTGCAGCTTTCGTCCGATGGGCAGACGTGGACCGACGTGCATCAGGACAACGTGGGCCGCGGCGGGGCGAGCGAGATCGGGTTTGCGTCCCGCGCCGCGCGTTTCGTCCGCGTGCAATGCCAGCAGCGCTGCCTGACCCCCACGCAGGTTCCGAGTCCCGGCTACGCCATCCGCGAACTGCAGGCCTTTGAGTGAATTTCCTCTTCAACCAATATCCTGCTCCAAAATGAAAAACCCCTTTTGCTTTGCCTTGTTCTCGCGGCGCTTTTCCCGACCAGCGGTCGCTGGGCTCATGTTCGTCGCCGCGCTGCTCGCGCACGGTAGGCCGGCTTCCGCCAAAATCGCCCCGGGAAACCCTGTCCGCACCGAGACGGAGGTGCGGGAGGCCGGGCGGCAGGCCGTCGCGCGCTACGCCGATCCGCAACTCGCCGCGCTGGGTTTCCTCGATGTCACGAAAGCGCCCTACCTAGCGGATCCGACGGGCCGGCAGGACGCCACGGCCGCGATTCAACGCGCGCTGAACGATGCGCGCGATGCGCAGATGATCACGTATTTGCCGACCGGGCGCTACCTGGTGTCGGCCACGATCGAGGGCCTTGTCGGCACCGTCGTGCCGGATCAATGGGGCTTCAAGGGCTGGGCGGATCCGTGGATCGCGCACCGCTCATTCGATTATCCGTGCGTCATTGTTGGCTCCGCGAGTGGTCAACGGGCGACTCTCGTGCTGGCGGATCGGGCGCCGGGTTTCGGAGATGCGGCCCGGCCGAAACCTGTGCTTCATTTCATCGCGCACGCTGACTCAACTCCGCCCAAACCTTCGGGCCCGAACCCCACCGGGAGCAACTCCGCTCCATCAATTAAAGACCGCGACGCGCTCCTTCCTCATCCAGGCAATCCGTTTTCGATCAATTTCAACCAGAAGATTCTCAGCCTCGACTTTGACCTAGGAACGGGCAACCCCGGGGCCGTCGCCATCGATCACCGCGGCGCCGAAGGATCGACGATCGAAGACGTGTCGATCCAGGCTGCGGGTGCATTTGCGGGCATTCAGAACGCTCCTGGCTCGGGCGGGGCGATGCACGGAATCCGGGTGAACGGCGGTCGCTTCGGTCTTTACGTGGCCGGGAGCCAGCTCTCGCCATTGGTGAGTGATCTGACGCTGCGCGACCAGAGCGAAGCAGCCATTCTTTTTCGCGGACGCGGAGCGCTGACTGTCGTCGGCGCTGATATCCGCGGCGCGCCGATTCGTGGCGAGTTCGGCACAGGGCATCAAGATGGAGCGATCAATCTGATCGACAGTGTGATTGGCATGGTCGGAGAGAACCCCGCGGTCGTTACGCCTCGATCGGTGGTCTTCGACAACGTCTGGTTTGATCGCGTCGGCGTGGTGGCCCGCGTCGCCGACAACGCGCCGGTGGCCGGCAACGCCGCCGGCTGGACACATATCGTGCGCTACGCCGCCGGCGGCATGGTCACCTATCCGAAACATTTGGGCGGCGAGACGCGCCCTGATACGCTTTGGGTTGACCGGCAACAGCAGGACACCCCGATCCTGCAAGTAGGCTCCGCTGCCGCCCCTGCCGCCACCGTGCTGGAGCAGCATCGTTTCCCCGGCCAGCCCGACTGGTTCTTGGCCGACACGGCCAATGTGCGCGGGGCGCCCTGGAACGCCGCGGGCGACGGGCGGCAGGACGACACCGAGGCGATCCAGTCGGCGATCGACGCCAGCGAAAAAGTTTTCCTGCCGAAAGGAACCTACCGGATCTCCCGGCCCCTGCGATTGCGGGCCGGCACGACGCTGTTCGGGCTGACGAACATGACCAGCGTCATCACGCCGATGGAAGGGGCGGCGGCGTTTGCGGACGTGATGGAACCGCAGCCGCTGGTTGAAACGGTGGACGATCCGCACGCCCACACCATGCTGACCATGGTCAAACTGGAGCTGCCGATCATGAATCCCAGTGTGTATGCCCTTCGTTGGCGGGCGGGCCGGAAGTCGGTCTTGCGGAACGTGTATCCCATCCGCACGGCCTGGCACCCCGATGCCCCCGTTATCGGCACGCCGATGATTCGCATCGAAGGATCGGGTGGTGGCCGGTGGTATACGCAGACCCTGCTGGGCTGGTGGGGGCAAGGCCCCGACTACCGGCACCTGCTGGTCAGCGGCACGCGCGAACCCTTGCGGTTCTATCATCTTCAACCCCAGCACGGCCGCAGTGAAGTCATGGTCGAGATGCGGGACGTCGAGAACGTGGATATCTACTCGATGAAATGTGAGGGCAACTATGGCCTGTTGTCACTGCACGACAGTCGCCGGGTGCGTCTGTTCGGTTACTCCGGTCTCGCGGTGGCACGACTGGGCTATTCGCTCTTCCTGCTTGATAACTCGACGGATGTCCTGCTGGCCGGGATCTATCCGCAGCTCGGCATGATTGGAAAGGTCGGTGCCCTGCATGTTGGCTACGATCCGCGAACGTGCCTCCTCCTTCGTGATGGTTCACTGACCATCCACAGCGACGAGGAATTCACTTACTATCAATTGGGAACCCCACGCTAATCCGTCTCCGTGCAATCGATCGCCAATCTCACTCGCAACGGCGGCAGCCGTTTGGCGGCCGATGCAGGAGCCCGCGTGCGGGCGATTTTACCTCTGGCATCGCGAGTTCGCTCTTACAGCCGAACAGTCACGGCTATGCGGGGTTTCCCTCTACCGCTCGCACTTCATTATTTATCATGAGCCACTACACCACCAAACCTATTCCCGCCGAAAAACCGCCGGTTGCCCTCGTCGAGCGACCGTGGGGCTCGTTCAAACAATACGCCAATAACCGCGACTGCACCGTCAGCCTGATGACCGTGCGGCCCGGCCAGCGCCTGAGCCTGCAATCGCACACCGGTCGCGCCGAGCTGTGGGTCGTGCTCGACGATGGTGCGCTCGTGCAGGTCGGTGACGCCATCCGCGAATATCGCGCCGGCGACGAGATCTGGATACCTGCCAACGCCAAACACCGGCTGGCCGGCAACGCCGGCACGCGTCCCGTGCGGGTGCTCGAAGTCGCCTTCGGCAACTGGCAGCAGGACGACATCACCCGCTACGAGGACGATTTCAACCGATCGGCGCAGGGAGAATAGCGCGAATGCCCAATCCAACCGTGAGCGTGATCTGCCTTCGAATTCACAATTGCGCGCCGCGCCTCTTTCTTGGCTTTGCAGTCACCGCACCGGGCGTCCCGGGAGGCCACACTAGACCCTCGAAGCCGCGCTCGTCGCCCACGCGCAGCTTGAGGTGGACTTGTCAAATTCCCCGGAGCACGCCCCGGGGGATGATTGCCGGTGGAGCAGACGTGAGAGTGGGCTGAAGAAGGAAGGTGCCGTGCTCTAATTTCCGACGACCGGCGCGGTTTGCTCCGGGGTCGCCATCCCACCGGGCAATTCGAGGATGCGGATGTTGCGGAAATGGATCTCCGAGCCTTCGGATTCGAGGCAGAGATAGCCCTTTCGCACACTCGCGCGGCTCACGCCGTTCACGAATTTGCCGTTGATCGCGAGCTTCACCGTGCCGTCCACACAGACGACGTCATAGGTGTTCCACTCGCCCTTTCCCTTGCAGCGCATCTCATACGACATGCTGCGCTTGCCGCGCGGATTGTCGGGCGTGACTTCGAGGCCGCCTGCACCGAAGAGTTCGCCGGAGACGTAGCCGGGGTGGCGCGGACTGCCGTCTTTCTCGGGAAACAGGCGGGGAAACTCCAACTCGAGCATTTGCACTTCCAATCCCTTGGGCAGTTGCCGGCCCGGCGGAATGGTGCCTCCGCTCCAGGCAAATACCCCGGAATTCCCGCCTGCCTGCATGTGCCGCCATTCGATGTGCAGGATGAAGTTTTCATACTGCTTCTCCGAGCGCATCACCCCGATGGGCTGGCCGCTGCACACGAGCAGGCCGTCCTGCACGCGCCACGTCTCCTTGCTGGTGTTCACATCGATCCAGCCGGTGAGGTCCTTCCCGTTGAAGAGATCGCGAAACGCAGGCGAGTCCTCGGCGCGGACCGGCATGGAGCCAAAGAACAGGGCGACGCAGAAAATGAGAGGCAGGGGGCGTGGGTTCATGGTGGGTGAGCGTATCGGATGAACAGGGCGGAGGAAACCCACGGAAACACGGGGGTGTTGGAGTGGCCAGCTTCGCGGCAGCGAGTTTGTGCGAGTGGTGCGTGCGCCGCTGTAGTGCACGGGTCGCCGTTTTTGATGCGATGGGTTCGGGAGATTTATCTCTACTATGGGGCAAGGCCAATCGAGTGCGCCATCGGCAGGGCATGCGGCGGGTTGAACGAAGATCGGCGACAAGAGAATCGAGAAGAACGCCCGAAAAACCGAGAGATTACCCAAGTCGGACGTGATGTCCGTCTGCCATACTATTGGCCTTCTCATGTGGCCGACTGTTTCCAAATTATCCGACGGAAGGAATGGGAATGGTGCATAAAACAACCGTTGCCGCGGCCTCCACGATCATAGAATTCACGTTGCCCAATTGCACCCGGCCTCATTGCGGTTTGCTGATTCGGGGACTCGAAAGTTGGGTCAAGATCGGCACTCAAGTGCCGTCGCATTGGCCACCGCACTGTCATCCGGAGTTCGTGTATGTCATGGTGACACTTGGGCGAGCGAATTGTTTGATCCGATGCCAAACGGATACTCAGCAATATTTCGCCGAAAGGGAGATCGACGGTGAATATGTCTGGATCGTCCCGTCCGGGGTGATGCATGAAATCCAGTGGCGCGCTGAAGCACCGATGCTGAGGCTTTTTATCAAGAAACAGTGGATCGAAAGCCTCATCGGACGCTGCGTGAATGTTGTTTCGCTTGAGCCGCTCAAACGGTATGTGGCGTTTGAACCCACAATCGGTGATCTCTGCCGCAGGATACGCCATCACGGCTGCGTCCAAGAACCGCCCAACCGGGCTGCCGTTGCGGGGCTGGGTGCCGCACTGGCTGCGGAGTTGCTGTTGGCCAACGAGTCACTTTGCGCAGTGGACGTTTCGCGCGGCCCAAGGCTTTCAGGGTTGGCGCTGGAAAAAATCTATGCCTACGTCCGGGAACATTTGCCCGAGCGATTGACGCTGGCTCAGCTTGCGTGGGTCGTTGGACTGAGTCCGAGCTATTTCGGGCAAATGTTTCGATCGGGCCATGGCTCAACACCCATCGCCTATGTGATTTCGCAGCGTGTGCAGCGAGCACGCAAACTTTTGACGGTCGGTCACTTGTCGGTGAAGGAGATCGCGCACGAGGTCGGCTTTGCCGATCAATCTCAGATGGCACGCCACTTCCGCGCCGCAGACCTCGCGACCCCACGGAGCTACCTTCCGCCGCGGTGACCGCAGTCGTGCCGAACAACCGAAAGCCGACGCCCGGTCGCTCGCTGTAAACCGAATTGAAGATATCGGTCGAGGCGAGCGGCTTGAGCCGGAAATCGCAGACATCCTGCACCCCGGTTTGATACTACGCCAACGAAGGCTTGGTGTTGCAGGGTGCTGGCGCCGAAATAGGAAAGCGGCCCGCGTTTTCAAAAAAACGCCATCGGTGCGATAGAAGACCCGCTTGGAAAATGGGCCGCCGACATCGAGTTCAATATGATAAAATTGAGGCCGCCCGCGACGACGGTTGCACGATAATATCGCGCAGACACCCTGAAATTTTACCCGTCTCGTTATACCCGGGTGGGTATAATTTGGCGTTTTTCCACGAACACCGGTGGACATGAAAATCGGCGCTTCACTCGTATTGAACGTGAACGAACAAGATCAAAACACTGGCGACAAATTTTCATCTTTGACTCAAAAATACGCCCGCATTCTCCGACACGCAATTTTCCGAACACTCAAAATAATTTTCGTCAGTCTGCATTTATATGCCATTTTCGTCTTTCCACCGGATACCCAAGCGCGGATACCCATGACGTGCAATCAGAGGACATTTCGACAACAATTCTGGAACGTTTGAAAGACGCGGTTTCATGGGTTGACCTCTGGAGAATGAAAACGAGACCGATGATGAATTTTAACCAGTTGATGACGTTCACGTTTCACTATCAGTGAGCGCGCCGGGGGATTTCTGGGCGGGCCTGCCGCTGGGGCGCGACGTGGTGCTCCTGGCGCGCGACGCTCACGGACTCGCCGCCTTCAACAAGCCCGCCGGTGTGCTTTCGCACCCCAATGAGCGGGCCGACGAACGCCGCTCGCTGCTCACCGCGCGCTATGTCGAGGAAGGCGAATTCTTCGAGTGGGGCGACGCCGCCGCGCCGCAGCGGCTCTGGCTGCTCAACCGGCTCGATGCCGCGACCTCCGGCGTGATTCTCGCGGCCACGAGCGCGCGGCTGGCGGCGACCATCCGGGCGCACTTCAAGGGCAAGCTCGTGAAGAAAATCTACCACGCCCTCGTCTTCGGCCTGCCGCGAAAAAAAACCGAGGTCTGGACCGACCGCCTCGTCGTGAAAAAGCGCGGCGGTCAGATTCGCACGGAGGTCGGCGACGGCCCCATCCCCGCCGAATGCCGGATGTCGGTCGTGAAAACCCAAAACGGCGAGTGGCGCCTCGCCCTGATCCGGCTCGAACCGCGCACCGGCCGCAGCCACCAGCTGCGTGTGCAGTGCGAAGCGCGCGGCCTGCCGATCGTCGGCGACCAGACCTACGGCGACTTCGCGCGCAACCGCACCTTCGCCAAGTTTGCCGGCACCAAGCGGCTTTTTCTGCACTCGAGCACGACGAGCTTCACCTACGAGTTTGCCGGCGCACGCCACGTCTTCGAGGCGAGCGCGCCGTTGCCGGCGGAGTTCGGGCAATTCCTCTGAGCCGTGCTTGCGCGACGGGCTCTTGTTTCGCATCGCCCGCACGATCGTTTTCAAGCTTTGCGCCTTCGCGCCTTTGCGCTTCAACCTCTCCTTTCCGCACCATGATCCTGCCGAAAACCAACCGCCTCACGCCTGAACAACTTGCCGAAATCACTGCCATCGTCGCGGAGTTTGGCTGCCAGATTCAGCCCATCGTGGGCGCGGTGCGGACCATCTACGCCATCGTGGGCGACGAGCGCGACGAACTCATGATTAACCGGCTTGAGGGGCTCGCCTATGTCGAGCGCATCGACCGCATCCAGTCGCCGTTCAAGCTCATGGACCGGCGCTCGGACCTCGCGACGCACCGCATCACCATCAACGGCACCACGCTCGGCGAGCAGCTCTTCGTCATCGCCGGCAACTGCACGATCGATCCGAAGAACCCGAACTATTTCTACGAGACGGCCGCCGCGGTGAAGGAAGCCGGCGCCAACATGATTCGCGGCGGCGTGTGGAAGCCACGCACCAATCCCTACACTTTCCAAGGCGACGTGAAGTCCATGGATATCCTTCTCGAAGGCTCGCGCCGCACCGGCCTGCCCGTCGATACCGAGGTGATGGAGGAGGCGCACATCAAGGTCGCGCTCGATGCCGGCGTGAAGTGCCTCCAGATCGGCGCGCGCAACGCGCTCAACTACTCGCTCCTCCGCGCCGTGGGCCGCGAGATTGCCCAGCGCGACGTGGTCGTGCTGCTCAAACGCAGCATCCACATGGGCCCGATCAACGAGTTCATCTCGGCGGCGGAATACATCGCGGCGTTTGGCAACCCCAACGTGATCCTCTGCCCGCGCGGCACCACGCCCACGCTCGACGGCTACCGCAACCACCCCGACGAAAGCATCACGCCGCTGCTCAAGGAAAAAACCTGGGCCCCCGTAATCGTCGATCCGTCGCACTCCGTGGGCAAGGCGGCCTATGTGCCGTCGGCCGCGCTGGCGGCCGTGGCCTACGGCGCCGATGGCCTGTGCCTTGAGGCGCACGTCGAGCCCGCCAAGGGCATCGGCGACGATCCGAAGCAGGCGCTCACGCCGGAGGTCCTGAAAAAGACCATCACGCAGGCGCGCCAGCTCTGGGCCCTGCGGCGCTGAACTAGAATCAATCGGGACTTCGGACAGGTGGGGCCGCTTCTCCGCAAGCGGCCTGGGTTCCCGTTGCAAATCGCCCTGCAACCCAGGCCGGCTCGGAGAGCCGGCCCCACCTCAGAACTATCCGATGGTTCAGGGCCGTTGCATCAGTTCGGCGCCTGAAACACCCGCGTGCGCCGCGCGCCGCTGCGGCCGTGGGGCGCGATGCGTTCTTCCGGCTGGGTGTAGGCGCCGCGCCGGTAGCCGCCCCGCGTGGGATCGGCGGCGCAGCGCAGTTGGAAATCCTGCATCCGCTGAAACAGCCCCAGCAATTGCTCCGGCAGAGGGTAGCGATCGAGACCCGCGCGCTCGAGCGCGCCCAACAGTTCGAGCGTCGCCTCGAGGGTCGAGAGGGAGCCGACATGCGGTTGGTGGTTGATCACGTATCGGCTCGGCGCGGCGGGCGTGAACATGATGCGCGGCAGCGCTTGCAGGCTCGGGCTCAGCCGGAGCAGCTTGCGGCCGAGCGACCAGGTGGCGTCGAGGAGGAAGACCACCAGGCGTCGGTCGCGGAGTTGTTCGCGCAGTGCCGTCACGCCGGTGCCATCGGCCGTGGAGAGGTTGATCGCTTCGCGGCCGGGATAGAGGAGCACGGGAAAATTGCCCGGGTCGCGGATCAGCGCCTGCACCTCGTCGTGATCGTCGAAGGTGAGGCCCATGCGCACCTCGCTGTTGGCGAGGCAGAGATGAGTGAGACGGCCGGTCGCGGCCTTCTCCTTTTTGAATTCCATCGGGTGCATCAGAAACACGAAGCGCGTCCGCGTCTCCATCGGCGTGATCGAGCCGCACCAGCACAGCGGCTGGGGCCAGAAACAGCGGTAGCAGGTGACGCGCATGAGTCAGAGCGTGCGCTTGATGGCGGTGGGCGGGCACGTCCCTGAGCCCGCATTCGTTGGCTTCCCCACGCGCCGCCCTGTGGTCGCGAGCATGCTCGCGACCTCATTGCGCACGACGCGAGAGCAAGCTCGCTCCCACAAGAAAGTCACCCGCGCACGGCGGCGAGCGCCGGCCCGGCATTTTCTCCGGCGAAGATCGGGGCCAGACATCGAGGGTTCGCCGCCTGTTATTTCTTCTTCGCCTTCGGTGCTGCCGGCGGTGCCGGGTCACCGGCACGCAGCGTTTTGCCGAGGGCATGATCAGCCGGCACGAGCCCGCGGCGGTAGCCTTTGAACGAATAGGCCGTCGGCTCGTAGGGATCGACGTAGCGCACATCGGTCTCCGCCGGAACCTCCAGGCCGAAGCTCCAGAAGACGGCGTTCACGACCATGCGGCGCAGGCCTTCGCTCAAGAGGTCCGTCGCTGCGCCCATCGTGGTGCAGAAGACGCGATTGGTGGTGCCGTTTTCGTTTCGGTTCAGGCGCGTCCACGCGATGGGCATCATCGGGTCGTTGATGCCTTGCTCGATATTGTCGGCCTTGCGCACCTTGCGCTGCGCGGTGTCGGGGCCGTCGGTCGGCTTCATGCCGGTCAGCACCTGGCCGCGCGCGAGGATCTTCGAGCCGGCGACGGGGTGGGCCTCGTAGGCGCCGGAGTCGCCGAAGATGTCTGTGACGCCGCGCAGGATCGGATCGCCCTCGGCGCCGGGCTCGATGATGCCGCGGGTGGCGCCGCGGCGGTTGGCGCCCCAGTGGCTTACCCAGTTTTCGCCGAGGACAGTGCGGCCAAAATCGTTGAAGGCGGCATACGCGGTCGGGTGGCCGGCCGGAAAACGGAACGCGTGCGTGCTCGTGCGCAGCGCCACGATGGGCACGCCGCGCGCGACGGCGGCGGCGAAGCGTTTCATGTCGGCGTCGGGCCACTGGCGGAAGCGCAGCGCGAGCACGAGGCCGTCGGCCGTGTCGAGGACCGCGCCGTCGCCGAGGCTCGCATTGGCGTCGGGGTTGATGGTGCCGTCGGGATTGAGCGCGAACAGCACGGTGCAGCGGAAGCCGTGGCGCTGGCTGAGAATCTTGGCGAGCATCGGCAGGCCCTCCTCGCCGCGGTATTCCTCGTCGCCGGTGAGAAACACGAGGTGGCGGCTCGCGCCGATGCCGGGCTTGGGCTCGTAGGTGATCGAAGTGGTGGTCGCCGCGGTGAGCGGAGCCGTGAGCGGAGCGGCGATGAGGGCGAGGAGACGGAGCAGGAGTATGGAACCGCGGGGTGACATGCGGCCTTGGTGCGCGGGATGGGGCGGGGCGTCAACGGCGGCTAGTGGCTCAACTCCAGCGCCCACCTGAGCCTCAACGATGCGCGGCGTTACGGTGCTTGTCGGTTATGGCGATGATGAACAGCGCGGGGGATGCGGAACGAGCAAAGCTGCATTTCATGCGGCAGGGTTGAGTTTCACGGCCGCGCCCAGCCGGGCATGACGGCCAGCTTGCGGTCGAGCGTGAGGACCGTGGCTTGGTGGCGGTCGTAGTCGAGGGCGATGAGGCGGTCGGTGAGGCCGGATTGCTTGGTTTCGCGTCGGGCGGCCGACGCCAGGCGCCTCAAGCTCCGGCCAGAGCGGTCGCGACGAACTGGTTGAGGCTTTCCCCGCGGGCCAGCGCTTTGAGCGACGCTTTCTTGTGCAGTTCGGGCGCGACCCGGACGACAAACTGGCCGCTGTATTTTTTCCCGGCCGTGCCCGTCGGCAGTGGATGGCCGTCGGCGAGCATGACTTCGACCCATTCCTCGACGATGGTGGCGAGCTGGGCCATGACCTCGGCTTCCGTCCGGCCGTGGCAGCAGGGACCGATGATGGGCGGGGCGCTGCCGACAAAGCAGCCCTCCTTCTCGGACCACTCCACCCGTTTCAGGTAGCGGCGGGCGAGGGTGGCGGGCGTTTCGGTTTTTTTGGCGGCGGCTTTCATGGGCGGGTGAGGAGAATTTTCTGCCGGACTTCCTTTTCCTGGTAGTGCCGGGCGTCGGCGCCGGCCTGACCGGAAAGGGTGACTCGGACCCCAAGCGGATGAAGGAAATTACGATGGCTGCCCTTGCCGCCCCGGTTGACGAATCCGGCCTGTTCAAGGTCGGCCATCAATTCCCGGGGGCTCTGGGCAGCGCAGTATCAGAACGATACTTAGGGCGGCTCGCGAGTGCCGACTTGCTGGCACTCTTACCTTTTGACCCATGTCGGGAGTTCTTCACGGACGTGGTCGATGGGAATGCCCTCGCCGTGATCCCACTCCGCCATGCCTTCGCGGACCGCCGCGATGAACTCGATCTCGCGGGCGACTTCGTGGAGCGACACGTCGCTGGGCAGTTGCTTCAAAATGGTCTGGACTGCTTCACGCGTGCTCATGGCCGGAAGCTGCTGCGGTGTGACCACGATTCAAGCCTACGCCTCTCTACGTGAAGTGGACCACAGCACCGCTGGGTTCGATCAACGCCCTGTCAATAGTTCACACGTGGCCCCTTTTGGCCGCTCCTTTTGGCCGCTGAGCGAAGGGCCGACGCCGCGGATGAGCATCGATTTCGAGCCGCTGCTGGTGAGCACGAAGCCGAGCGTGAGTGTTTGCGCGCCGGTCCCGGCCCGCGTCAGCACCGAAAGATTCGCCAGTCGGGCGGAGCCGACGCTCAGCCGGGCCTCACTGGAAACGGCATCCGGCGACGTGCCGTGGTGCGCGACGCAGCGAAATGCGTCACCGTCCATGTCGGCGGAGACACTGGGGATTTGCAGGACGGAGGTCGGATCGTCGCGCGGGGCAGGCGAGACGTAGGGCAGCCACGCGGTGGTCTGGAAACAATCCCCGGGGTGGTGTCAGCCAGACTGACGCCTACGGGGAAGGCCGCGGCTGCAGGTCGATCACGCTCCGGATTTTGGCGATGAGTTCGGCGGGGGTGAAGGGCTTCAGCAGGGTGGCGCTGACGCCCAAAGCCGCGATTTGGCCGACGACGGCGTGATCGGTGGGTGAGGTCAGCATGATGACCGGGATCGCCTTTAGCTCCGGCTTGGAACTGAGCAGGGTGAGCATTTCCACGCCGCCCATGATGGGCATGTTCACATCGAGGAGAATGAGATCGGGGAGTGTCCGCTCCATGGCGAAGAGGGCCTTGAACCCGTTGTCGGCCTCGTTCACGTCGCAGTCGAACTCGCGGAGGGCCGACTGGGCGATGCGGCGCACGGTCTTGGCATCGTCTACCGCCAGGATTTGGCGGCGCAGCGTAGGAACGGAGGCAGAAGTCATGGGCAAGGGGTGAGAGATGATCGCGGCGCAAGCGAACGCAACGATTCCCCTTTAGCTAGGAGCGCGATCGCGTGATTGTAGCCAGCGAAGGATTCCGTTTCGCCGCAAGCAGGGGAGGTGGCCACCTCTCACGTCGATCGCGGTGTAACCTGCCAACGCCTAACTCTGTGGACCGGTCCAAGTGTGAGGTGTCGGGGAAAACGTCGACCGCTCCATCGGGGAGTTCGTGCGGCGGTGCGGAGTTTCACCGCCGGTCGCAGCCGGACAGGACGGCTCTCTTGCGGTCGAGCGCGAGGACCGTGGTTTGGTGGCGGTCGTAGTCGAGCACGATGAGGCGGTCGGTAAGGCCGGGCTCCTTGGCTTCGCGCAGGGCATCGAGCACGGCGTCGCCGTGGAGAGGCTCGACGAGGCCGCTGGTGAGAACGGCGAGCATGGCGTCGCGCGTGTCAGTTTTGCTCAAGCCGTAGTGGTGCTGGAGCACCGCGTAGGCTTCGGCGATGACGAAGTTGGCGACGGTGATGGGCTCAGGTTGCGAACCGCGGATGGCCGTGAACCGCGTGAGTGTGGCCTGATAATCCGCCGCCGGCAGGTCGGTGAGTAAGCGGACGAAAATCGACGGATCAATCCCGCAGGCGGGCATGGTCCTTGGGCGTGTCGCGCCACTTGGCCAGGTCGAGCGGCGGATGGTTAGCGGCGATTTTCTCACGCAGCGTCCCGAGCTTGCCGAGGTCGATGCCGATCATCGCGAGCCGCCATTCGTCGCGATCGTGAATCAACTCGAGGCATGTCTTGAGTTCTTCGCGGACCTGATCGGCGGGGATGCCCTCGCCGCGATCCAACTCCGCCATGCCTTCGCGGACCGCCGCGATGAACTCGATCTCACGGGCGAATTCGTGGAGCGACATATCGCTGAGCAGTTGCATCAAGGTGGCTTGGACGGCTTCACGGGTGCCCATGACGGAATGCCACTGCGGTGCGACAACCATTCAAGCCTGAGGATATCCAACTAAAGTCGACTGCATCGTCACTTTCTTCGATCTAACCCCTGTCGATAGTTCACACACTGTGAACCATTTTGGGCACTCCAAATTCACTAGGAGAATTTTGCTACGAGGGCCACCGCAATTACGATAAAGATCAGGAGGATTAGTGCAGGACCGCTGCCTGGTTTCCGCTGCGACTTCATCTGATCGATAAGGGCTGATGCTTGCCATTTTCCAAGCGAATCAATGACTGCTTGGTCTTTGAAACCAAGGCTCCAGATCAGGTCCTTCTGTTTTAATGTAGCTTTCCCTTCATAAGGCTGACGCGCGGGCAAACTAACATCGAAGACTGTTTGGCCCGGCTTAATTTTGTGAGCGTTTGTCGCCTTCATCAATTTCGTATCACCGGCTTTCTTTGATGACGGAGGACTCGTAGAATTCGAATTCCCCGCGACTTCTTCGCGCTCGGCGAGTAAGCGGCCAATTAATTCAGAAGCTTGATGTTTGGTGGTGCCGGTCGGAATTGTGCCTCCCAAGTCCTCGATGAACTTTACCTGAGCCATCGTCGCGCTGTCATCGGTTGCAGGCGCGCGTCGTCTTTCAAAATCTTGCCGCCTCGTTTCGCGAGATGCTTCTGATTCCGTGGCTTCACTGGCTTCCATCTGTGCCTCCGCTTTATTTCGAGCAGCTTTCGCGATCGCTCGATCGGCTGGGGGTAAAATGCGCTCTAGTGCCAGCTGCAAACGACCCAGTTCCCAGGGGAGAATTTCTCCGTCTGCTGCGTAGCGTTGGACTTCCTCACGGAGGTAGTTGAGTGCGGGTAAATCGCTTTCGCCGCACGCTTCTAACCACTGTTTTAGAGCGACTGCTTCTCGAGCGTCCAACTTGCCATCCGCGAGCAAATTATTGGTATTTTCAGCTAGGGTGCGCCCAAATCCCTCGGCCGCCTCTTTAGCCGTGAGGACGACGCGTTTTCTCCCATGAGATGGGGCGGGGTCGGAAGGCATCGCGAGGTCGCGTCGGCTGTGATGAAAGAATCCTGAGTGACTTAGAGATTCTTATCCGTCACCGCACCCTCCGACGCCGTGCTCACGAGCTTCGCGTATTTGGCGAGGACGCCGCGGGTTTCTTTCGGCGGGAGGGGCTGGTAGGCCTTCATCCGGGCGGCGTAGTCGGCTTCGGGGATGAGGAGGCTCATCGTGTTTTTGACGGCGTCGATTTCGATGAGGTCGCCGTTTTTCACGATGCCGATCGGGCCGCCTTTGGCGGCTTCGGGGGTGATGTGGCCGACGTCGAAGCCGTGCGAACCGCCGGAGAAGCGGCCGTCGGTGATGAGGGCGACATCCTTGATGAGGCCACGGCCGGCAATGGCGCTGGTGGGCGAAAGCATTTCGCGCATGCCGGGGCCGCCGACGGGGCCTTCGTTGCGGATGACGACCACGTCGCCCTTGACGACATCGCCACGGAGGACGCCCTGGAGCGCGTCTTCCTCGCCCTCGTAAACCTTGGCGGGACCCTTGAAGTAGAGGCCTTCCTTGCCGGTGATTTTGCCGACGGCGCCGCCGGGGGCGAGGTTGCCATGGAGGACGCGGAGGTGGGTGTCGGCCTTGATCGGTTTGTCCCAGGGGCGGATGACGTCCTGCTGGTCCGGGTAGGACGGGTAGGGCTGCACGTCCTTGAGCGACTGGGCGATGGTCTCGCCGGAGACGGTGAGGCAATCGCCGTGGAGCAGGCCGCGGTCGAGAAGGAGCTTCATCATCGGGCGGATGCCGCCGATGCGGATGAGGTGGGCCATGCCGTATTTGCCGAACGGTTTCACGTCGGCGAGGAGCGGGACGCGGGCGCCGATGGTCTTGAAATCTTCGAGGGTGAGCGGGACCTCGGCGGAGTGGGCGATGGCGAGGAGGTGAAGGATGAGATTGGTCGAGCCGCCGAGCGCGAGACAGACGGTGATGGAGTTCTCAAAGGCCTTTCGCGTGAGAATATCGCGGGGCTTGGTGCCTTTCTTGAGCATGGCCATGACGGCGGCCCCGGCGCGTTCGCAGTCGTCGCGTTTCTCTTTGCCGACGGCGAGCTGGGCGCTGCTGTTGGGCAGGCTCATGCCGAGGGCCTCGATGGCGGAGGCCATGGTGTTGGCGGTATACATGCCGCCGCAGGAGCCGGGGCCGGGGATGGCGGTGGTCTCCACGGCTTTCAGGCCCGCGTCGTCGAGCTCGCCCTTGGCGTGTTTGCCGACGGCTTCGAAGACGGAGACGATGTCGAGGGGCTTCTGTTTGTCGCAGTCGGTGGCAAGGAAGCCGGGGAGAATGGTGCCGCCGTAGATGAAAACGGCGGGGCGGTTGAGGCGCGCGATGGCCATCATGCAACCCGGCATGTTTTTGTCGCAGCCCCCGATGGCGACGAGACCGTCGAAGCCCTCGGCGGCGACGGCGGTCTCGATGGAGTCGGCGATCACGTCGCGGGAGACGAGGGAGTAGCGCATGCCCTGCGTGCCCATGCTGATGCCGTCGGTGACGGTGATGGTGTTGAAATAAACGGATTTGCCGCCGGCGGCATCGATGCCCTTCTGCGCGTGCTCGCTGAGGTCGCCCAAGTGGACGTTGCAAGGCGTCATGTTGCTGGCGGACGAGGCGACGGCGATCTGGGGCTTCTTGAAATCTTCATCGGTGAAACCGACGGCGCGCAGCATGGAGCGGGCGGGGGCGCGGTCGTTGCCGTCGACGACGACGGAGGAATGAAGGCGGGTGGAGTCGGGGGAGGTGCTCATGAAAATTGGGAAATTGGGAAATCGGAAAAGTGGGAAACGGAGGCAACCAAGCGGGCGGAGGCCGGGCAAGTGTGTTTGCGGTTGGGCGGCGAAGCGGGTGCGGCACTGTGCCGGTGGCCCGAGGCGATCGGAGCGCGTGGTGGCACGCCTGAGCGGCCCGATCGGGTGGGGACGTTTTGGGGATTGCATGGCTTTGCGGCGACCGCATCACTCCCCGGCGATTTTCCCGCATGGCCTTCAACCTGAAAAAAGTGCTCAAGGCGCTCCTGCTCTCGTCGAGCCAGCCGCTCGCGATCAAGGACATCCAGGCGGCGTTTGCGCGGTTTCACGACACGCAGCTGCCGTTGATGGAAGGTGACGAGCCGGCTCCGGCCGCCCCGGAGGCCCCATCGCCTGCGGCGGATGAAAACGGAACCGATGGCTCCGCCCCCGCGGCCGCCGCACCGGCCGAGGAAATCACCGAGGTCTCCGCCGATCTGCCGCAGGACCCGGAGCTTTATGGCGACGTGCCCACGCTCATCACCGCCACGCAGATCCGCGAGGTGATGGACGCGATCGCCGCGGAGTTGCGCGCGAGCGACGACGGCCTGCTCCTCATCGAGGGCAACGCCGGCTACCGCCTCGTGACGCATCCGCGTTTCGCCCGCTGGGTGCGCATCCTCCGGCAGGAGCCGCCGCCGGTGAAGCTCAGCCAGTCCGCTATCGAGACCCTCGCCGTCGTGGCGTATCGTCAGCCTGTCACCCGCAGTGAGATCGAGACGATCCGTGGCGTCTCGGCCGAGGCTGGCATCAACAAGCTTCTGGAGCGCGAACTCGTCTACATCGTCGGCCGCGCGGATTCGCCGGGCCGCCCGATCCAATACGGGACGACGGATCAGTTTCTCGAATTTGTCGGCATCAAGTCGCTGGACGAACTCCCCGCCTCCGACGTGCTCTCGTCGCGCCAAATCGACGAGTGGCTCAAGACCTCCTCCCCCGCCCACGCGCCGACCGACACCGACATGGGCCTCGCCGACGAGCAGCTCCCGCTCGAGGCCGCCGCGGTCGCGCCGGAAAAGCCCGCGTCCCCTGAGGGCAACTGACATGGACCTCGGCCCCATCCGCGAGAAAATCGACTCGCTCGACAAGCAGCTCGTCGAGCTCCTCAACCAGCGCCTCACGCTCGCCGCCGAGATCGGCAAGCTGAAGCGCAACGCCGGCGGCCAGATCTACGTGGCCGAGCGCGAGGACGCCGTGTTTCGCAAAGTCACGGGCCAGAACGAAGGCCCGATCAAGCACGAGGCCCTCCGCGCGATCTACCGCGAGATCATGTCGGCGGCCATCGCCTTGGAGAAGCCGCTGCTCATCGCTTATCTCGGCCCGGAGGCGAGCAACACCCACGCCGCCGCGTTGAAGAAATTTGGCGCCAGCGTGACCTACCACGGCATGGCCACCGTGAGCGACATCTTCACCGCGGTGGAAAAGGGCGAGACCGACTACGCCGTCATCCCGATCGAGAACTCCACCGAGGGCTCCGTGCGCGAGGCGCTCGACAGCTTCGTCGAGAGCGACCTCAAGATCGTCGCGCAGATCTACCTGGAGATTAACCACGCGCTCATCTCGCAGTCTCCGCTCGAGGACATCGCGTGCGTCTATTCCAAGGATCAGGCGATCGCGCAGTGCCGGCATTGGCTGCAGCGCCATCTCCCGCACGCGCGCCTTGTCGATGCGCCGAGCACGTCGCGCGCGGTGCAGATGGCCAAGGTCGAGCCCGGCACGGCGGCCATCGCCGGCGAACTCGCGGCCGAGCACTACGGCGTGCCAGTCGTGGCCCGCAACATTCAGGACAAGGCCGACAACACCACGCGGTTCTTTGTCCTCGGCAAAAAGGCCTCGGGCCCGGTCGGCGGCGGCAAGGATATCACCAGCCTGGTGGTCTCGCTCGGCGACGAGGCCGCGGCGCACTCCGGCGCGCTCCTGAAAATGCTCATGCCCCTCGCCGAGCGCGGCATCAACCTCTCGAAGATCGAGTCGCGCCCGAGCAAGAAGCGTCCGTGGGATTATTATTTCTTCCTCGATATCACCGGGCATCACGACGACGCCGCGATGAAGGCCGCGATTGGCGAACTGCGGAAATTCTGCCCGCTCGTGAAATGGCTCGGCAGCTATCCGGCGGTGAGCTGAGCGCAAACGCCGTGCTCCGCCACCCCGTCGCCCGCGCATGAACCTGAACCTCGCCGGGCAGAACGTCGCGGTCTTCGGCGCCGCCAAGGGCATCGGCCGCGCCATCGCGCTCGGCTTTGTCGCGGAGGACTGCCGGGTGCGCGGCTTCGACCGCGAGGCCGCGCCGGAAGCGTTGCAGGCGGCGGGCGACATCGTGAGCGGCGACGTCACCTCGCTCGCGGCGGTGCAGGCGTTTGCCGACGCGATCGGCGAGACGGACCATGTCGTGTTCTCCGTGGGGGCGGGATCGGGGAAATTCGGTTTCCCGTTCTGGAACGTGCCGCCGGCCGACTGGGCGCGCGTGCTCGACATCAACCTCATCGGGGCGGTGAACGTCGCGCACGTCTTTGGTCCGCGGATGGCGGCGCGGAAGCGCGGCACGCTGCTTTTTCTTACATCCGTCGCCGGCCAGATCGGCTCGCCCACCGATCCGCCCTACAGCGCGGCCAAGGCGGGGCTCATCAATTTCATGCAGTGCGCCGCGCGCGATCTCGCACCGCATAGCGTGCGCGCCAACTGTCTCGCGCCCGGCATGGTGCGCACCGACCTCAACGAATCCGTCTGGGCCGCGGGCCAGCGCGCGCTGCCGCCGGAGAAGCGCGAGACCTACGCGGCCTGGGCGGAGGGCAAGATCCTCAAAGTCTCGCCCCTCGGCCGCTGGCAGGAGCCGGCGGAGTTTGCGGCGATGGCGGTGTTCCTCGCCTCGGACCACGCGCGCAACATCACGGGCCAGACGCTGAACATCGACGGCGGGCAGGTCATGCACGCGTGAAAGATTTCCGTAGCGGCGAGCGCCCCGCTTCGATTTCCAATAAAATGAAAGTCATCATCACCGGCGGCGGCGGATTCCTCGGCTCGCAGCTTTGCGACAAATTGCTGGGGCGCGGCCAGCTCACCGGCCCGAGCGGCGCGCCCGAGTCCATCACGGAAATCGTGCTGCTCGACGCGGTGTTTCACCGGCCCGCCGCCGATCCCCGCGTGCGGCAGGTGGCGGCGGACATCAGCCGGCGTGACGCGGTGTTTGCCGCCGTCGGGAGCGAGGCGGCGACGGCGATTTTCCATCTCGCCTCGATGGTGAGCGGCGAGTGCGAGGAGCGCTTCGACGACGCGCTGCGGGTCAACCTCGACGGCGGGCGCAATGTCTTTGAGGCTGCACGGGCCGCCGCGGGCCGGCCGCGCGTGGTGTTTGCCAGCAGCATCGCGTGCTACGGGGGCGAGGCGATGGAGCCGGCCAATACCGATCGCACCAAGCTCACGCCGCAGACGACCTACGGCATGACCAAGGCGATCTGCGAGCTGCTCATCAACGACCACTCGCGCAAGGGTCACTTCGACGGTCGTTCTGCGCGGCTGCCCACGGTCATCGTGCGGCCCGGCAAGCCCAACGCCGCCGCGTCGAGCTGGGCGAGCGGCATGTTTCGCGAGCCGCTCGCCGGCGTGTCGTGCGCGCTCCCCGTGCGCCGCGACCAGTGCCACCCGATGACCGGCTACCGCACCGTGATCGAGTCGCTGATCGCGCTCCACGAGGTGCCGGAGGATCGGCTGCGCGATGATCGGGCGTTTGTGCTGCCGGCGCATCGCGTGACGCCAGCCCTCGCCGAGGCGGTGCTCAAGGAAATCGCCGCTGAGCGCGGGCTAAAGCTTGGTGCAATCGTCGATGCGCCTGATGCGCGCATCCAAGGCATCGTGAACAACTGGCCCCAGGCCGTGGACGGCGCGCGGGCGGTGCGCCTCGGCCTGCCGATGCCACCTCCGCTAAAGGTGATTGTGGAGCAGTATCTCGAGGATTTCGGCTCGCTGAAGGTTTGAGGAATTGGGTGCCTGGTTGGGGCCGCGAGCCCTCGCCGCGTTTTTGACCTGATTGGCATTGGCGTCGCGCGTGGCGTCGTTCATGTCGGTGGCGCAATACCCCTTTGCCCCATGAAATCTGCCACCTTTTCCCGCCGCGGCTTTGTGCGCCGCTGCGCCGCCCTGGCCGCCGCTAGCGGTCTGCCGCTGTGGTTTGTCGAGCGCCAGCTCGCCGCCGCCGAGGCCCCCGCGCCGAAAAAGCCCGCCCCCAACGATCGCCCGGGCTTTGCCCTCATCGGTTGCGGCGGGCAGGGGACCGGTGATTCACGCAACGCCGCCAACTGGGGCGACCTCGTCGCCGTCTGCGATGTCGATGCGAAGCGCGCGGCGGAGACCGCGGCTAAGCTCACGCCCGAGGGCAAGCCCGCGCCGAAAATATACTCGGATTTTCGCCGCGTGCTGGAGCGGCCCGATGTCCACGCGCTCGTCAACGGCACGCCCGACCACTGGCACACGCTCGTCAACCTCGGCGCCGCGCGCGCGAAGAAGGACGTCTATGCGGAAAAGCCGCTCACGCTCACCATCGACGAGGGCCGGCGCCTCGTGCGCGAAGTGCAGCAGAGCGGCATCGTCCTCCAGACGGGCACGCAGCAGCGCAGCTCGCAGCGTTTCCGCCTCGCGTGCGAACTCGTGCGCAACACCCGGATCGGGAAACTCCTTTCCGCCGATGTGTGGCTGCCCGCCGGCCTGCGCGAGGGGCCGTTTGCCACCGCCCCGGTGCCGGAGGAGCTCAACTGGGATTTCTGGCTCGGGCCCGCGCCGTTCACCGCCTACGTGCCACAGCGGTGCCACCGGACGTTTCGTTTTTGGTTCGAGTATTCCGGCGGCACGATGACCGACTGGGGCGCGCACCACAACGACATCGCTTATTGGGCCATCGGTCTCGTCGCCCCGCGCGAGGTGAGCGCGCGCGTGCTGGCCGATCCCATCCCGGGCGGCTACACGACCTTCAGCGACTACGAGGTCAACTACACCTACGCCAACGGCGTCCGCCTCAACATCCACACCACGCGCGACGACAACCCGAACGGCGGCAAGGTCGTCGCCGATGGCCAGCGCAACGGCATCCGCTTCGAGGGCACGCACGGCTGGATCTGGGTCAACCGCGACACCATCAAGGCCAGCGATCCGGAAATCCTGAAAGCGCCCCTGCCGGAAGACGCCGTGAAACTGCCGGTCAGCAAAAACCACATGGAAAATTTCTTCGACTGCGTGAAATCACGGCAGGCGCCGATCTGCGATGTCGAGACCGGCCATCGCTCCGCCACCATGTGCCACCTCGGGGCCATCGCGATGCGCACGGGACGTGCGCTCACGTGGGACGGGGATGCGGAGAGATTTACCGGCGCCCATGCCGCCGAGGGGAACGCCCACCTCGCGCGCGAGCTGCGCGCGCCCTACGATTACAGCTTCGTGGGGTGAGGCTCCGGGAAGTTGGCGCCTTGCTGAATCCCATGGCTCCGCTTCCAAACCTAGCTTCGCCGCGGATGCGACCCTGGGTCCATCGCCTCGTCATCGGCTTTATCGGCGCGGCCCTCGGGTGCCTCAGCGGGTGCGCCACCACGATCTAGAACGTAAAGGTAAGCGCATCGCCCACGGCCAGCCACCCAAAGCGGCGACCTTTCGGCTGGTCGGGCAGGCCGGGTCGCCGGTTGGCCAGGCGACTTTGCCGGCGGCCTTGGACGTGGCCCGCCGTGCGCTAAAAAACAAGGGCATGCACGAAGCGGGTGAGGCCGTGACCCCGGATTTTTTTGTCACCGTGGATTGCGGACTCGCTGTTGGGGCTACCCGCCGGGAGATCACCCATGTCCCGATTTATGTCACGGTTCCCGGGCGAGTCCGGCAGGAAACCCAGCAAGTGGGCGCCACGTCGAGTGGCACACCCATTTATCAGACGGTCACGATTCAGGATCCTCCGACTCAGGAGCTGCGAGGCTATGACACGCCATCTCGCGAAGTTCAGAGTGTGAATAAATTACTCAGGCTGCTGGCCTACGCAAAAGATCCGGCCGATGCCCGACAGTTGCCGGCGCCGGTCTGGGGCGTGCAGGCCCTGTTCGAGAGCGACGATGCCGGCTTGAAGAAAGTCCTCCCGGTGCTGGCGGCCGCGTGCAGGGTGTTTGTCGGCCAAGAGACCAAAGGGGCGACGCTCATCCCCATGAGGCACACCGATTCCGACGTGTCGTCACTCCGCTCCGGCCGATAGGCGCGCAAAGCCGAAATGGCGCGGCATCGCGGCCCGGGACCCGACGCAATCCTTGGCCGCGGCAGAAAAACCTAGCAACGCCCGCCTTGCCCTGCCGTCTGGCCGTCGCTCCCTTTTTCCTTCGCCTTAGCCACTTTCCCGCATGTCCCAACCTCCTTCCTCGCGCCGCCGCTGGTTTCTCTACGCGGCAGTGGCCGTCGTGTTTGCCGGCGCCGTCTGGTTTTTTGCCGTGCAGTCCGCGCCGCCCAAACCGTCGGGCTTCGGCTCCTTCCGCTCACGCGATCGCAACCAGGCCGTGCCCATCCGGGCCGAAGCTGCGCGCAAGGCCGACCTCGCCGTGTATCTCCGCGCCATCGGCACGGTGGTGCCGCTCAACACGGTGGTCGTGCGCAGCCGCGTGGACGGCCAGTTGATCAAGGTCCACTTTTCCGAGGGCCAGGAGGTCAAGGCGGGCCAGCTCCTCGCCGAGATCGATGACGAGCCCTACCGGCTGCGCCTCGCGCAGATGGAGGGCGCCTACCTCCAGTCGCAATCTCAGGTGCGCACGGCCAAGGCCGACCTTGAGCGTTTCAAGCAGCTCAACGCCCAGACGCTCGTCACGCTCCAGCAGCTCGAGGCCCAGCAGGCGCTTGTGGCCGAGCGCGAGGGCTTGCTCGCCGTCGAAAAGGCGCGCGTGGACGATGCCCGCCGCCAGCTCGACTACACGCGCATCGAGGCCCCGATTGCCGGGCGCCTCGGCCTGCGGCAGGTCGATGCCGGCAACATGGTCCGCGCCGGCGACAGCGGCGGCCTCGTCACCATCACGCAGACGCGCCCGATCACGGTCAACTTCACGGTCCCCGAGGTCGAATTGCAGAAGGTCATCGCGCCGCTGCGCGCCGGCGAGGCCCTGCACGTCGAAGCCTGGGACCGCAGCGAACGCACGCAGCTGGCGACCGGCTCGCTCCGCACCGTGGACAACCAAATCGATCTCGCGACCGGCACGCTGCGGCTCAAGGCCGAGTTTCCCAACACCGATGAGAAGCTCTTCCCCAACCAGTTTGTGAACGTCCGCCTCCGCGTGCAGACGCTGCGCGACGCGGTCGTGATTCCCTCCGTCGGCGTGCAGTTCGGTTCGCGCGGGAACTACGTTTACATCGTGGGTCCGGAAAACAAGGCGGCCGTGCGCGACGTCGTGCTCGGCCCGAGCGAGGGCCAGGTCCAGGCGATCACCCAGGGTCTCGCGCCCGGCGATCTGGTGGTGCTCGAGGGCCTCGATCGCCTCCGCGAAGGCCGCGTCGTGCAGGTGCTCGCCGACGAACCGGCCAAGGCCCCCGCCAAGACGGGCGATCGCGGCGGCAAGAGCGGCAAGAAGAAGGAAGGGAAATGATCCCGATGGTCCTTTGCGGTTTGACGATTCCGAGGCGGGGCTGGCGCTCCGATCCGGCCTTGGTTGCAGGGCGATTCGCGGGATGGAACCCAGGCCGCTTGCGGCGAAGCGGCTCCACCCGGCAGAACGTCAAATTTCAAGTCACGCAGACATGAGCCCCTCGCGCCCGTTCATCCTGCGCCCCGTGGCGACCAGCCTCCTGATGGTGGCGCTGCTGATCTCCGGCGTGCTCGCCTACCGGTTGCTGCCGGTCTCCGCGTTGCCGCAGGTGGATTTCCCCACGATCCAGATTTTCACGTTCTATCCGGGGGCGAGCCCGTCCGTCACGGCCAGCGCGATCACCGCGCCGCTCGAGCGGCGCTTCGGGCAGATTCCCGGTGTGAATCAGATGTCGTCGGCCAGCTCCGGCGGCTCCTCCGTGATCACCCTGCAGTTTTCCCTGAAGATTTCGATGGGCGTCGCCGAGCAGGAGGTGCAGGCCGCCATCAACGCCGCGAGCAATCTCCTCCCCAACGATCTTCCGGCGCCGCCGATCTACCGCAAGGTCAACCCGGCCGACACGCCCATCCTCACGCTCGCCGTCACTTCGGCCAGCCTGCCGCTGCCGCGGGTGCACGACCTCGTCGATACCCGCATCGCCCAGAAACTCGCGCAGATTCCCGGCGTGGGCATGGTGAGCCTCGCCGGCGGCCAGCGCCCCGCCGTGCGCGTGCAAATCAATCCCGGCGAACTCGCCGCGCGCGGCCTCAGCCTCGCCGATGTTCGCGCCGCCATCGGCGCGGCCAGCGTCAACGGCCCCAAGGGGATCTTCGATGGCCCGCTCCGCTCCATCATGATGGATGCGAACGACCAGATGCGCTCCATCGAGGAATACCGCAATCTCATCGTCGCGTGGCGCGATGGCGCGCCGCTGCGCCTCGGCGACGTCGCCACCATCGTCAATGCCGCCGAGGACCGGCGCCTCGCCGCGTGGTCCGGCGCGCTGCCCGCCGTGCTGGTCAACATCCAGCGCCAGCCCGGGGCCAACGTCATCGAGGTGGTGGACCGCGTGCAGGCCCTGCTGCCGCAGCTCTCCGCCAGCCTGCCCGCCGCGGTGGAACTCAATGTGCTCACGGATCGCACGCAGAGCATCCGCTCCTCGGTGCGCTCGGTGCAGCACGAACTCATCTTTGCCATTTTTCTCGTCGTCCTCGTGACGTTTCTGTTCCTCCGCAATTTCGCCGCCACGATCATTCCCAGCCTCGCGGTGCCGCTCTCGCTCATCGGCACGTTCGGCGTGATGTATCTCGCGGGCTACTCGCTCAACATCCTCACGCTGATGGCGCTCACCGTCGCGACCGGCTTCGTGGTGGACGACGCCATCGTGATGCTCGAGAACATCGCGCGCTACCGCGAGCAGGGCGCCTCGCCGATGGATGCCGCGCTCAAGGGCGCCGCGCAGATCGGCTTCACCCTCGTCTCGCTCACCGTCTCGCTGATCGCCGTGCTGATCCCGCTGCTCTTCATGGGCGATATCGTGGGCCGGCTCTTCCACGAGTTTGCGATCACGCTCGCGGTCTCGATCCTGATTTCCCTCGTCGTCTCGCTCACGCTCACGCCGATGATGTGCGCGCGCATGCTGCCCGAGCCCTCGGTCCATGCCCACGCCAAGCCCGGCTTTCTCGATGCCGTGATCGCGCGTTACAGTGTGATGCTCGACTGGGTGCTGGAGCGCCAGGGGCTCACACTCGCGGTCACCGTCGGCACGATCGCGCTCACGGCCGGGCTCTACTTGATGGTGCCGAAAGGCTTCTTCCCCTTGCAGGACAATTCCGCGATCCAGGCCGTGACCGAGGCGCCGCAATCGATCTCGTTTGCGGCCATGGCCGAACGGCAACAGACGCTGGCGGCGAAA
This sequence comes from Opitutaceae bacterium, assembly GCA_030693515.1. Classification (GTDB taxonomy): domain Bacteria; phylum Verrucomicrobiota; class Verrucomicrobiia; order Opitutales; family Opitutaceae; genus ER46. Next base: position 130,815 of record JAUYAK010000057.1, on the reverse strand, counting down.
ATCCTCGAGGATCCCGCGGTGCAGAGCCTCTCGTCCTTCATCGGCGTGGACGGCACCAACGCCACACTCAACAGCGGCCGCATGCTCATCAACCTGAAGCCCCACGGCGAGCGGAGCGACACCGCCTTTCAGATTATCGACCGGATGCGCATCAAGGCGCGCGAGGTCCCAGGCATCGCGCTCTACCTCCAGCCCGTGCAGGAACTCACCATCGAGGATCGCGTGAGCCGCACGCAGTTCCAGTTCACGCTCACGAGCCCGGATGAGAAGCTGCTCCACGATTGGACGCCGCAGCTCGTCGAGCACCTGCGCGATGTGCCGGAGCTCGAAGACGTGGCGAGCGATCTCCAGGACAAGGGCCTCCAGGCCTTCCTCGAAATTGATCGCGACATGGCGAGCCGCCTGGGCGTGACGGTGGCCGACATCGATGAGGCGCTCTACAGCGCCTTCGGCCAGCGGCAGGTCTCGACGCTCTTTACGCAGGCCAGCCAGTATCGCGTCGTCCTCGAGGTGGACCCACGGCTCGCGGTTGGCCCGCAGTCGCTCACGACGATTTTCGTGCGCACACGGGCCGGGCGCCCCGTGCCGCTCTCCAGCCTGGCGCACGTCACCGAGCGGCCGGCCACGCTCCTCATCAACCACGTGGGCCAGTTCCCCGCGGTCACGATCTCGTTCAACCTCGCGCCGGGCCACTCGCTGGGCGACGCGGTCAACGCCATCGAGCGCGCGACCCGGGAACTCGGGGTGCCCCCTGCGATCGAGCTGCGGTTCCAGGGCGCGGCCCACGCCTTCCGCGCCTCGCTCGGCAGCACGCTGCTGCTCATCCTCGCGGCGGTGGTCACGATGTATATCGTGCTCGGCATCCTCTACGAGAGCAGCATCCACCCGATCACGATCCTCTCCACGCTGCCTTCCGCGACGCTCGGGGCGCTGCTCGCGCTCTGGATCACCGGGCGGCCCTTGGACATGATCGCGATTATCGGCATCGTGCTGCTCATCGGCCTGGTGAAAAAGAACGGCATCATGATGGTGGACTTTGCGCTCGAGGCGACGCGGCGCGACAAGCTCTCGCCGCGCGACGCGATCAAGCAGGCCGCCCTGCTGCGCTTCCGCCCGATTCTCATGACGACGCTCGCGGCGCTCTTCGGCGCGCTGCCGCTGATGCTCTCGACCGGGTCCGGCGCCGAGCTCCGGCAGCCGCTCGGACTCGTGATGGTGGGCGGTTTGCTCGTGAGCCAGGTGCTCACGCTGTTCACGACGCCCGTGGTCTATCTCTTCTTTGACCGCCTCGGCCAGCGGGCCAAGGCGCGACGACCGGTCGCGGTGGCAGCGCCCGCGGCCAAGGGTGCCATTGCATGAGCATCAACCTCTCGCGTCCCTTTATTCGCCGCCCGGTCGCGAGCAGCCTGATCGCGGTCGCGCTCGTGCTGGTGGGTGCGCTCTCCTACGGGCTGCTGCCCGTGGCGCCGCTGCCGCAGGTGGATTTCCCCACCATCCGTGTGAGCGCTTCGATGCCCGGGGCCAATCCGGACACGATGGCGACCAGCGTCTCCGCGCCGCTTGAGCGCGCGCTCGGCAGCATCGCGGGCGTCACCGGCATCTATTCGGACAATCGCCAGGGCAACACCAGCATCATGCTTGAGTTCGTGCTCGGTCGCGATCTCAACGCCGCTGCGCGCGATGTGCAGGCCGCGATCAACGCCGCGCGCGGGGAGCTGCCGGCGGGGATGCCGGGCAACCCCACGTTCCGGAAGTCCAATCCCGCCGCCGCTCCCATCATGGCGCTGGCGCTCAGCTCGCCCAACCTCGCCCCGGGCGAGCTCTACGATTTCGGTGCCACCATTCTCGCGCAAAAAATTTCCCAGATCGTGGGCGTCGGCGAGGTGCAGACCGGCGGCAGCTCACTGCCCGCCGTGCGCGTGCAGCTCAATCCGCATGCGCTCTCGCATCACGGCATCTCGCTCGACGAGGTGCGCCGCGCGATCGCCGCGACCAACTCCATCCGGCCGCGCGGCACGGTCGAGGACGGCCCGCGCCAGTGGGAGGTGCAGGTCAGCGACCAGCTCCGCCGCGCCGAGGAATACAACGAGCTCGTGATCCGCTACCGCGACGGCGCACCGGTGCGGCTCGGCGATGTGGCCAAGGTGTCGGACTCCGTCGAGGACCGCTACAGCATGGGCTTTCACAACGACCGCCCCGCCGTGCTGCTCAACATCAGCCGCCAGCCCGGTGCCAACATCATCGCGACCATTGATGCCATCAACGCCCAGCTCCCGGGCTTGCGCGCGCTGCTGCCGGCCGACGCCGACCTCGCCATCGTGATGGATCGATCGCCGGGCATCCGCGCGACGCTGCGCGAATCGCAGAAGACGCTGCTCATCGCCGCCGGCCTCGTGATGCTCGTGGTGTTTCTCTTCCTCGGCAACCCGCGCGCCGCGCTCATCCCGTGCCTCGCGATCCCGGTGTCAGTCGTCGGCACGTTTGCGTTCATGTATCTGCTCGGGTTCTCGCTCAACAACCTCTCGCTGATGGCGCTGATTGTCGCCGCCGGCCTGGTGGTGGACGACGCGATCGTCGTCATGGAGAACATCACGCGGCACATCGAGCGCGGGCTCTCGCCGCTGCGCGCGGCGATGAAGGGTTCCGGCGAAGTCGGCTTCACGCTGCTCGCGATGAACCTCTCGCTCGTGGCCGTGTTCGTCTCGATTCTCTTCATGGGCGGGCTGGTCGAGCGGCTTTTCCGCGAATTCTCGATTACGCTCGTGCTGGCGATGATGATCTCGCTCGTCGTGTCCCTCACGCTCACCCCGAGCCTCTGCGCCCGCTGGCTGAAGCGCCCTGCCGAAATGTCCGGTGGGAAGTTCCATTCCGCGACCGAGCGCGCCTTCGAGGCGGTGAAGTCCGCCTATGCGCGTTCCCTCGCGTGGGTGCTGAACCACGCCACGCTCACGCTCATCGTTCTCCTCGGCTCCATCGCGCTCAACGTCTCCCTCTACATCAAGATTCCGAAGGGCTTCCTGCCGACGCAGGACACCGGCACGCTCCATGGCTTCGCGCGCGGCGACGACGCGTTCTCCTATCAGGTCATGCAGCCCAAGATTGAGGTTTACCGCCGCCTCATCATGGCCGATCCCGCCGTGCAGGATGTGATGGGGAGCTCCGGCGGCAGCTCCGGCATCAACAACGCGCGCATGACCATCCGCCTCAAGCCGCTCGCCGAGCGCAAGATCTCCGCCACCGAGGTTATCAACCGCCTGCGCGCCGCCGCGCCGCCGATGGCGGGCAGCTCCCTCTACCTCTTCGGCGCGCAGGACATCGACGCACCGCGCATGTCCGATTCCACCTCCTACGATCTTTCCATCATGGCGGCCGAGCTGGAGCTGATTCGAAAATGGATGCCGAAGATCGGCGCGGCGCTGCAGGACCTGCCGGAGTTGACGGACGTGGACACGCGTTCGGAGGCCGGCGCGCAGGCGCTGCGCCTCTCGATTGATCGCGAGGCGGCGCGCCGCCTCGGGGTGGACATGCAGATGGTCGCGCAGGTGCTCAACAGCTCGTTCAGCCAGCGGCAGGTCGCGACGCTCTACGACCGCCTCAACCAATACCGCGTGATCATGGAGCTGGAGCCGCAATACACCTCGGATCCCGCCGTGCTGGAGAAAGTCCAAGTCATCGGAGCCGACGGCGTGCGGGTGCCGCTCTCGGCCTTCACCCGCTACACCTACGCGCAGACCGAGGACCGCGTGCGGCATCGCGGCCAGTTTGCCGCGGAGAGCGTGGGTTTCGCCCTCGCCCCCGGCGTATCGCTTGAGGAAGGACTCGCCGCGATCGATGGCGCCATGGCGAAGATTATGCTGCCGACGGAGGTGCAGGCCCGGCTCTCGGGCTCGGCGAGTTCGTTTCAACAGAGCGTGCAGACCCAGCCGCTGCTCATCCTCGGCGTGCTCGTCGCGGTCTATCTCGTGCTCGGCATCCTCTACGAGAGCCTCGTGCATCCGATCACGATTCTTTCGACGCTGCCCTCGGCGGGCCTCGGTGCGCTGCTCGTCCTGCGCCTCACCAACACCGAGTTTTCGCTCATCGCGCTCCTCGGCCTGTTTCTGCTCATCGGCATCGTGATGAAGAACGCGATCCTGATGATCGACTTTGCGATTGCCCGGGAGCGCCGCGACGGCGTGGGGCCGCGCGCCGCCATCTACGAGGCGGCGCAACTGCGCCTGCGCCCGATTCTGATGACGAATTTCGCCGCGCTACTCGGCTCGTTGCCCCTGGTGCTGGCGACCGGCGAGGGCGTCGAGATGCGCCAGCCGCTCGGCCTGACGATCGCGGGCGGTCTGATGGTTAGCCAGATTCTCACGCTCTACACGGTGCCCGTCGTCTATCTTTGGCTCGATCGGCTGCGGCTCTGGGTGAAAAGCAAGGTCCGCACGCCCCGCAAGCTGGAGTCGGCCGTGGCATGAAGACGGGAGTCGTGATCGCGACTGTGGCGGCCGTGGGCGCCGTGCTCGCGGCCTGCAGCGGGCCGGCCCGGACGAGCGCGGCGCGCGGCGAGCGCATCTATGCGGCGCAGTGTGCGAACTGCCATGGCGACAAAGGGCAGGGCGTCGAGGGCAAGTATGGCGAGGCGCTCCACGGCGACTGGCCGCAGTCGAAGCTCGCGCACTACATCGCGGCCAACATGCCGGAGGACAAGCCCGAGACGCTTTCGCCCGCGGATGCCGCCGCGGTGACGGCGTATGTCTTCGACGCCTTCTATTCTCCGGCGGCACAGGCGCGTAATCACCCGGCGCGTGTCGAGCTCGCGCGCCTCACCAGCCGCCAATACGCCGTCGCCATCGCCGATCTGCTGCGGCAGTTCGGGCCCGCGACGACCGAAGCCGCCGCGGAGAATTCCCCCGGCCTCGCTGCGACTTATTACAACGTGGCCCAGCGCGGCCGCTTCGATCCCGCGAAGCTTGCGCACCGCGGCACCGACCCCGCCGTCGATTTTGTTTTCCCCGAGAACGGCGAGCTCCGCGCGCGCCTCGCGCTCCCGGCCATCGACCGCCCCCCCACGCCCAACTCGAGGGAGCCCGCCGGCTTTTCCGCCCAGTGGCGCGGCACGCTCCTCGCCGACGAGACGGGCGACCACGAGTTTGTCATCCGCACGCCCAACAGCGTCCGCGTCTGGATCAACGCCGAGCCCGACGGGCGCGCCGGCTCGCCGCCCACGCTCGACATCAACGTCTCGACGCCCACGGATCCCGACCATCGCGTGACCGTGCGGCTCCTCGGCGGCCGCCGCTACCCCATCGCGATCGACTGGTGGGCGCTGGCGGAGAAGACCGGCTCGCCCGTCGTTCCCGCCCTCTCGCTGCGTTGGAAACCCCCGCATGGCAGCGAGCGCCCGATTCCCGCGCGCAATCTCTCCACCGCGGCGGTCGCGCCCACCTTTGTCGTGGCGGCGCGCTTCCCCGCGGACGACGCGAGCTTCGGCTACGAGCGCGGCACGACCGTCTCCAAGACGTGGGACGAGGCCACCACCGCCGCCGCGCTCGAAGTCGCCGACCACGTCGTCCGTCGCCTCGATCGCCTCGCCGGCACGCGCGCCGGCGATTCCGAGCGCGCCAGAAAAATCGAGGTCTTCGCCACGCGCTTCGTCGCCGCGGCGTTTCGTCGCCCGCTCGCGGACGAGGAGCAGGCGCGCATCGTCGGGCGCTGGTTCGCCGCGCCCGCGGACCCCGAGGCCGCGTTGCGGAGCGTGGTGCTGCTCGCGCTCAAGTCCCCGCACTTTCTTTACGTCGATCTGCCGTCGCCGGCCGCGGTCGCCTCGCGGCTTTCGTTCGGCCTCTGGGACTCGGCGCCCGACGCGCCGCTCGCCGCCGCGGCCGCCGCCGGCGCGCTGCGCACGCCGGAAGAGGTGGCGGCGCAGGCGGTGCGGATGACCGCCGATCCGCGCACGCGGGCCAAGCTGCGCGAGTTTTTCCACCAGTGGCTGCAGATCCGGTTTGTCGAGGACCTCGGCAAGGACGCCGCCCTGTTTCCCGGCTTCGACGCCGCGTTGATCGACGACCTGCGCACCTCGCTCGATCTTTTCATCGACGAGGTCGCCTGGGGCGGGCGCGGCGATTTCCGCGAACTGCTCCAGGCCGACTGGCTGATCGCCAATGATCGCATCGCGCGCTTCTACGGCCTGCCCGCGCCGGCGGGCGGCGGTTTTGCGCGCGTGGCGGCGCCGGCCGGTGAGCGTGCGGGCGTGCTTACGCATCCCTACCTGCTCGCGGCGCACAGCTACAAGGCCGCGAGCTCGCCGATTCACCGCGGCGTGTTCCTCACGCGCAGCGTCGTGGGCCGCCGGCTGAAATCGCCGCCGATGGCGGTCGCGTTTGACGACGCGCACTTCGAGGCCGGCCTCACGATGCGCGAGAAGGTCACGCGCCTCACGCGCGGCGCCGACTGCCAGGGCTGCCATTCGGTCATCAACCCGCTCGGCTTCAGCCTCGAGTGGTATGACGCCGCGGGCCGCTTCCGCCGCGAGGAAAACGGCCGCCCGATCGACGCCGTGAGCGAGTTCCTGGCCGACGACCGCACGACGGTGCGCTTCGGCGGCGCGCGCGACGTGGCGGAATTCGCCGCCGGCGACGAGCGCGCGCAACTGGCCTTGGTCGAGCAGCTCTTCCATCACATCGTGAAGCAGCCCGCCCGCGCCTACGGCCCCGACACCCTCGTGCGCCTGCGCGATTCTTTTGTCGCCTCCGGCTTCAATCTGCCGAAACTCCTCGCCGAGATCGCCGCCGTGGGTGCGCTCGGTGCGCCGACCCCGGCGCTCATCGCCGCCCATCCAACCCCGCCCCGCCCATGAACCGCCTCCATCGCCGCGACTTCCTGAAACGCGCCGGGCTCTCCGCCGCCGTGCTGCCATTCATCACGGGCCTGCCCAGCCTGGCGCTGGGTGCGCCGGCGCGGCCGCGGCAGCGGCTCATCATCGTCTTCTCGCCCAACGGCACGATTCCCACGGAGTTCTGGCCGGACGAAACCGGCCGCGATTTCGCCCTGAAAAAAATCCTCGCGCCACTCGCGCCCTTCAAGGACCGGATGCTCACGCTGCAAGGCGTCTCCAACCGCGTGCGCGGCGATGGCGACGGCCACATGCGGGGCATGAGCTGCCTGCTCACCGCCATCGAGCTGCTCCCCGGCAACATCATGGGCGGTGGCGGCCAGCCCGCCGGCTGGGCCAGCGGCATCTCGATTGATCAGGAAATCAGGAATTTTTTTCAGTCGCAGGAGAGCACGCGCACGCGCTTCGGCTCGCTGGAGTTCGGCGTCGGCGTGCAGGACCGCGCCGACCCGTGGACGCGCATGTCCTACGCCGGCTCCGGCAAGCCCGTCGCGCCCATCTCCGATCCCTACCAGATGTATGAGAAGGTCTACGGCCGGATAAAGGATCGCGAGAGCCTGCGCAGCGTGCTCGACCCGCTCCGCGCCGAGCTCGCGCGCGTGCGCGGCCTCGTGAGCGCCGAGGATCGCCGCATGCTCGAGGAGCACGAGACGCTCGTGCGCCAGCTCGAGCGCGAGCTGGCCGATGGCACGGGCCAGACGCTCCGCGAGGCGCCGCCCGCGCTCGAGCGCGGTGTCGCCGCCGACCAGAACGACCACGTGCCGCGCCTCAGCCGCATGCAGATCGACCTGCTCGTGAACTCTCTCTCGAACGACATGGCGCGCGTCGCCACGCTGCAATACACCAAGTCTGTCGGCAGCGCGCGCATGAACTGGCTCGGCATCACCGACGGCCACCACGGCCTCTCGCACGAGCCCGACAAGGACGAGGCCGCGCAGGAAAAGCTCATCAAGATCAACACGTGGTTCGCCGGCGAGGTGCGCTACCTCGCCGAGAAGCTCGCCGCGACGCCCGAGCCCGGAGGCGGCGGCACGATGCTCGACCACACGCTCATCGTCTGGACAAACGAGCTCGGCAAGGGCAACAGCCACACCCTCGACAACATCCCCTTCGTGCTCCTCGGCGGCGGCTTCGGGTTTGAGATGGGCCGCGCGCTGAAGTTCGACAAGGTCCCGCACAACCGCCTGCACCTCGCACTCGCCCACGGCGTTGGCCACACGATCGCGACCTTCGGCAAGGCCGACTTTTGCACCGCCGGTCCGCTGGCGCTGGGGTAGGGTAGGGCGGGTGCGTTGCCCGTGTGCCTAGTCGGTCAGTCCAGCCACCACGCTACCAACGCGGCCAGCGCCGGCAACAGGGTGATGCCGCCGACCACGAGGAGAGCCTTGAGCCGCGAGAAGGGGGCCGCCACTGCGGCCGCATACACCTGGGTGTAGTGTTGCGCAATGCGCCGGGCGGAGGCCTCGGCTCCGGGTGCGACGGGCACACGCTGGATCAAGTGGCGGCCGCTCGTCTTCGCGGAGCCGGGGTTGTAGGTGTTGAATTCCATCCAGGTGTCGTAGACGCGCACCTTCGTGCTTTTCTCCAGCGAATAAAAATCGCGGCCGACGAGCAGCGCGTTGTCGGAGACCGTGATGAGGATGCCGCCGGCCTCCGCCGCCTGCGCGAGATCGACCGTGTTGGAACCGATGCCCGGGCGGGTATCCCACTCGCGGCTGCTGGCTCCAAACCGCGCCCACTGCTCGGGAGCGACCGTCCAGGTCGCGAGCACGCCCTCGCCCCGCTTCAGGCGGTCGAACCGTCTGACATCGATCTGCAGCATGACGGTGAAGATCGCGGCGATGAAGGCCGCTGTCGCAATCACCGTGTTGACGAAAATGAGCGTTTGTCGCGGAACTGAAAACGCGTAGGCCAACGCGAGGGTGACCAGCAGGACCAGCAACACCGTGGCGGCGATATTCCGTTTTCGGGCGGGCTGATGCATGACCCGTTGTTTTGCGGCGCACAGTGCGCCGGTCAAGCGTGCCGCGCCGGCGTGGGCGGCGCGCTTCCCACGGCGCGGGCCGCAAGATGGCGACCTTCGGCAAGATGGATTTTTGCGCCAGCGGACCCTTGGTCTTGGGCTGAGGCGCGCACCATCGCCGGCCAGCGGGCCGCCAATCTTGGATTCGGGCTTGCAGTGATTTGCCCGCCCGCAAGCTTGCGCCCGTGGATTCACCCCGATCCGAAATATCCCGCGCCATGCCTGCAGCGGGCATCCCGCAGTGGTATGCGGACGAGGTGCAGCCGCACGAGTCCATGCTGCGGGCGTGGCTGACCAGCCGGTTTCCCGGGGTCGCCGATGCCGAGGATGTCGTGCAGGAGGCGGTGTTGCGCGTGCTGCGCGCCCGGGAGAACGGCGCGGTGCTCTCGGCCAAGGCACTGTTGTTCGTCGCCGGGCGCAACCTCGCGCTCAACCGGCTCCGCGATCGCGAAAGAAAACCCACGGAACCTTTGGGGGATTTAGACCTCGGCGGGGTCTTGGATGAGCATGAGGACATCCGTGAGACCGTCGCCCGGCTGGAGGAATTTCGCGTGTTGATCGACGCGATCCAGGCCCTGCCGGAGCGCTGCCGGCAGGTGATTACGCTGCGCCGCATCTACGGCCTCCCGCAAAAGGAGGTCGCCGCCCGGCTCGGCATTTCCGAGCACACCGTCGAGACCCAGAGCGCCATCGGTTTGGACAAGTGCGCGGAGTTTTTCCGGGCGCGCGGTCATTTCTCCCGCAGCCCATGAACCCGGAGACGAGACCGGCCGAGGTCCCCCGCGCCGTCGCGCGCGAGGCCGCCCTCTGGGTCGTGCGCCACGAGCGCGGGCTCACCCCGGCGGAGCAGGACGCGTTTTCACAATGGCTGGCCGCCGATCCGCGGCACGGCGAGGCGCTGCGGGGCCGGCGGTGGGCGTGGCGGGAGTTTGACCGGATCGCGGGATTGCCCGCGGTCGTCCCCGCCGCCCCCGATCCCGATCTGCTCGCGCCGCGCGGGATATTTTCGTTCCGCCGGCAACCGCGTTGGCTGGCCCGGAGTCTCGCTCTCGCCGCGGCGGCGGTGATTGCCTGCGTGATTTGGATTCCGGCCGACCATTCATCCGACGCCGAGCCCGCGCGTGCCCTGTCCACCGCGCTGGCTGCGCCTTGCGAGCGGCTCGTGCTCGATGACGGCTCGGTCGTCGAGCTCAACCGCGGTGCGCGCCTCACCGTGGATTTTTCCCCGGGGCTGAGACGGGTGCGGCTGGAGCGAGGTGAGGCCCACTTCGTCGTCTCGAAAGATTCGGCGCGACCGTTTGTCGTCGATGCGGCGGGCGTGACCGCCCGCGCCGTCGGCACGGCCTTCAATGTCCGGCTCGCCGCGGCCAGTGTCGAGGTGGTGGTGACGGAGGGGCGCGTGGCGTTTGGCCGCGGGGCGGATGGGCCCGGCGCAACGGAAGCACGACTCCTCGAAGCCAGGCAGCGCGCCGTCCTGCCGCTGGACCAGGCCGCCCCGACCGCCCCGATCGCGAACCTGACCGAGACCGATCTGGCTCAGCACCTCGCATGGCAGCCTAAGTTTCTGGATTTTTCGGATGCGCCGCTGGGCGAGGTGGTGGCCACCCTGAACCAGCGCAATCCCGTCCAACTCATTCTCGCGGCGCCGGCGCTCCGCGCCTTGCGGATCAACGCCACCATCCGTTCGGACAATATCGAGGGTTTTGTGCGCCTCCTCGAATCCGCCTTCGACCTGCGCGCCGAGTGGCGCAACGAGACCGAGATCGCGTTCCGGCCCGGGCGTTGAGGTGCCGTTCGGTGCATGGCGTGGTGCGGCCGACATATTTTCCGGTTTCTTTGCCGCGACTTCACGGAAGTTCATCCGCCCGGGGTCATAGGAGCGATGAACTGCCCTGACCCCTTGTCCTACCTGCGTGCGCGTCGCGCCGGCCGCACTATTGTCTTCTTTCTTGCTTCGGTAATCGGAGTGTTCGCCGCCGCGGCGGAGACGGCCCGCAATTTCATCGTGCCGGCCGGGGAAGCGCGCGAGACGCTCAAGCGCTTTGCCGCCCAAGCCGAGGTCGAGATCGCGTTTCCGAGCGAGAATACGCTCGCCGTGCGCACCAACGCCGTCGCGGGCCGCTTCACGCCGCAGGAGGCCATCGACGCGCTCCTCGCCGGGACGGGCCTGGGCGCCACCCGCGAGCCGACGACGGGCGCCTACGCGGTGCGTCCGGTGGCCTCGGCCGCGCCCAGCCTCCGCCCGACCGATGGCCGGCGTCCAGTCGTCCGTTCCGATTCCGGCGAACGTGCCCAGGAAGAGACCGTCACGTTGAATCCGTTTGTTGTCAGCGAGAACGACGCGGTCGGCTATTCGGCGGCCAGCACCCTCGCCGGCACGCGCATCAACACGGCGCTGCGCGACGTGGGCGCCGCCATCAGCATCATCACGCCAGAGTTTCTCGCCGACACGGCCTCGACCAATCTCGGCGAACTCCTCTCGCTTACCACCGCGACGGAAATCGGCGGCGTTTTTGGCAATTTTGCCGGTGGCGCGACGGAATCCGGCCGGCCCGATCAATCGGAGAGCCGCGAGAATCCCCAGGGCAACAACCGCGTGCGCGGCATCGGCGCGGCCACGACCACGCGCGATTATTTCCTCACGGATATCCCGTTCGACGCCTATAATTCCTCCGGCGTCACCATCGCGCGCGGTCCGAACTCACTGCTCTTTGGCATCGGCAACCCCGCGGGCATCATCGAGAGCTCCATCATCCACCCTCAGCTCCAGCGCAACCGCACGGTGATCGGCGCCCGCTTCGGTTCGGAAGATTCCTACCGTGCGACGCTGGATCTCAACCGCGTGCTGGTGAAGGGCCGTTTCGCGTTCCGCGTCGCGACGGTCAACGAGCACAACAACTACCAGCAGAAGCCCGCCTTCGACCGCAAGCGTCGCGGCTACATCTCACTCGAAGGCGTGCTCCGCGACGGCAAGGCCGCCAGCTGGATCGGCAAGACCAGTGTGCGGGTCTCCGGCGAGATGGGCGACAGCCAGTCGAACCCGGTCAATGTCATCCCGCCGGTCAACACGATGTTGAATTTCTTCCAGGCGCCCAACCCCGCCATCGCCTCGATCCCCGGCACCGGCCTCGATCCCCGCCTCGTGCTGGGTTCGCCGACCTACTCGTATCGGCCCAAGGTCACGGTGGATAATCGCCTGAGCTCCTCCGCCATCGTCGCCGCCAATCCCGGCATCGGCGTGCCTTACTTCATTCAGATTCCACTGGTCTTTGACGCCGCCAACCAGAGCACGCCCGGCTACTCCACCTCGAACAATCCGGCGCTGGCCGGGATCGCCGGCATCATGGGCCGGATCCGTTACGCCCAGAATCCGAACGGTCGCGACGCCATCGACACGTTTTACAGCGGCACCGTGGTGCCCACCGGCTTCGTGGCCTACACGCTGCAAAACCGCGCCATCTTCGATTACCGAAAAAAACTGATCAGCGGCGGCCTCAATCATATCGAGCAGGTCTTCCAAGTCGGTAACGTCGCGTTCACCCAGGAACTCTTCGGCGGCCGCGGCGGCTTCGAACTGGCCTATGACCAGCAGAAGACGCGCTCGACGCGCCTGCTGCCGTTTTCGTTTGGCAACAACGGCGGCGGTTCTCCCGCCAGTGGCATCTCCATCGATGTCGCCCGATTCCTTTCCAATGATCAGCCCAACCCCAATGTCGGGCGCCCGTTTATCGACCAGCAGGGCATCACTGATCGCACGCAGACCGGCACCCGCGAGGCGTTTCGCGCCACGGCCTTCTACCGGCTCGATCTCGAGGATCGCGGCAAGAAGCTGTTTGGCCTGCCCCTCGGCAACCACGTCTTCACCGGCCTTCACACGCGCAACCGCAACGACGCCTCCACCTTCAACTACGCCACGGGCTGGACCAGCACGACGCGCAATCTCAACACCGACGTGTTTCAGGCCGCCATCGGCAGCAACTTCCGCACGACACCCATTGTGCAGCAATATCTCGGGCCCTCCGTCCTGAACGCGAATTCAATCAACGACGTTCGCATCACCAATGTCGTCACCGCGCGCGTGCCCCAGTCGGGCGACACCTACAACGTCAGCTTCTTCGATTTTACTAACAAGCGGATGGCCGCCGAACCCCTGTCCGTCCTGCGGTTCCTGAACGGCAATTCCAAGAGCCGCCAGCTGATCGACTCGCAATCCCTCAGCCTCAAGAGCGACTTCCTGAAGAACCACCTCGTCAGCGTCGTCGGCTGGCGCTGGGATCATCTCCGCACGTTCTCGAGTGTCGGAAACCGGCGTAACCCCGACGACACGCTCGACAATTCCGCGCTGCGTCTCGATTCCACGCCTAACCTCGACGAGCGCGGCCGCAATTTCACGTGGAGCACCGTGGGGCGCGTGCCGCGTTTCCTGACCAAGAAGCTGCCCCTCGGCATCGAACTCGGTGGTTTCTACAACTCCTCGGGCAACTTCAATCCCGTCAATGTTCGCACCAACCTGCACGGCCAGATCATCGACGCCCCGGCGGGCACGACCAAGGAGTATGGCATCCTCATCGAATTCCTCGACCGCCGCGTCTCGCTCCGGGTGAATAATTTTCACACCATCCAGACCAGCAGCAGCAACAACGCCCAGGGTGCGACGAGTGGCGTCTATGCCTACCCGAATTTCATGATGAGCCGCTATGTCACGGCTCAGTCCCAAGGCATCGCGTTCAACACGATTCCCGGCGTCATCGCCGCCGGCTACAACTCCTACCAGCAGCTCTACGCCGCGTTTCAGCAGCTGCACCCGGAGCCGACGCGCACCTTGAACAACCTGCGCCTCAACGCCGCCGGCAACAACACGCTCACCAACGGCATCGCTGGCCTCACCGATACCAGTGATCTCGACGCGCGTGGCCTCGAAACCGAGCTCGTGGGCAACATCACCCCGCGCTGGCGCGTGTCTTTCAACGTCGCGAAGCAGGAGACCGTCGTCAGCGGCTCCGCCAAGCTGACCAAGCAGGTGGCCGACGCCGTTTACGCGAATCTCGTGAAATTCAACCTGCTCGGCATCGACCAAGGTCCGGCGCTGCCCGAGCGCCAGACCGCCGCGACCCGTTTTGCCAGCAATGTCGGCAATCCTCTCGCTGCAACGCTCGCCCGCGACGGCGCCGTCTCCCCCGAGCAGCGGAAATGGCGCGCCAACTTCACCTCCACCTACGACCTCCGCGGCTTCGAAAATCCGATCCTGAAAGCCATGAGCGTCGGCACCTCGGTGCGCTGGCAGGGCAAGGTTGCCATCGGCGCCCCCTTCCTCACCGGGCAGGCGCTGAAGGAGAAAATCGTGGCGACCAACAAACTCTACACGAGCACCAGCCAGATCGCCGACAGCGATCCCGTGATGCAAACGCAGTTCCCCGACCTCGATCGTCCCTTCTATGGCCCCGAGGAACTCGCGGGCGACGTATGGGCGAGCTACCGCCGCCGGATCTTCAAGAACGTCGACTGGCGACTCCAGCTCAACGTCCGCAACGCCTGGGGCAACAGCAAGGACATCCCCGTCACTGCCAATCCCGATGGCAGCATCGCCGTCATCCGCATTCCCAACGAAACCCGCTGGCTGCTCTCGAGCAGCTTCACATTCTAAACGGAATCGTTTGCGCAGGGCTCGCGCGTCCGGTTTTGACAGACGCGGCGACCTAGCTGCTTGGTAGGGTTCGGCGCGCTACCCCGGCTCTCGCCAAGGACCCGTCATGATGAATTTCGGGCCGCTGGGTGAACGAGATTTCGTTGGGCTCGTGCTGCCCAGACCCGTGGCATGCCCGGATTGACTGGGTCGCCCAGCTGCGACCCCGGTTTGCGGGCATGGCGCGGTGGGCGAGAATCGAACTCGCGACCATCGGTTTAGAAAACCGATGCTCTATCCAGCTGAGCTACCACCGCGAAAAGTGCGCACGGACGAGTAGTTTTTGCCGCGGGAGCGGACAAGGGAAAACCGCGCTTGACTCAACCTCCCTCGAACCTACGTTCCGCGTCCTTTCCCATTTCACGGGGTGGTAGCTCAGTTGGTTAGAGCGTCTGCCTGTCACGCAGAAGGTCGCGGGTTCGAGTCCCGTCCATCCCGCCATTTCTCCCTCGGGGAGAGTGGAACCCGGCCCGAAAGCCGGGTGTTTTATTTCTCTGGCGCCGCGGCTTCGGGGAAGCGGTAGGTGGTGTTGAAGATGAGTTCGATGCGCTTGGAGACAAACACCCGGACCTTGATCGTGCCGTGGGGCGCACCAGGCTCCGCGGGCGTGGCGTGACCCTCAACGCGGCGTTCGTCGCCATGGGTGGCGATTGCCTGGCCGGTGAAAGCCACGCGCTCACCGCGCTCCAGGCGGCCCAGCATGGCGTCGGAAATATCGACGCGGAGCCGGCCGGTTTCGCTTTGGAAAAAAAAGGGGAAGACCTTCGCCGCGTAAGTGGATTCGTAGGCGCCGTTCGCGCGGGTGAAGGGCGGCATCGTCATCGCCACGGTCCCGATGTAGATCGAGGTTCGCGTCGGCGCGATCTCGACCCGATCGTAGCGGCGCAGCTCGGTGGCATCCGCAGCCGCCGCGGCGACCGCGAGCGCAAGCGCGAGGGCGAATGCGGCGGCGCGGATGGCGAATCGAGGCATGCGTCGACTTTGCGGCGCGCAAACTGTGCTGCAAGGCGCAGGTTTCAGCGTTGCGCGTCTCTGCCGCCGGGCGTCATCTCTTCCGGCTATGGCCAAGCCATCCCACGCCACCTGGGGCGGGCGGTTCACCGCCGGTCCCGCCGAGTTGATGCTGCAGTTCAGCGAGTCCGTCTCGTTCGACCGCCGGCTCGCGCCCTTTGACATCGCCGGCAGCAAGGCCCACTCGGCCATGCTCGCGCACACCGGCCTCATCACGGCCAAGGAGCGCGATGCCATCCACGCCGGCCTCGACACCATCCTCGCCGAGATCGCGGCCGGGAAATTCACGTGGGACACGAAGCTCGAGGATGTCCACATGAACATCGAGCAGGCGCTGACGAAACGCGTGCCCGCGGCGGCCAAGCTGCACACCGCGCGCAGCCGCAACGACCAAATCGCGACGGACATGCGGCTGTTCTTCAAGCACGCCTGCGCCGTCCTCGCGGAGAAAATCCTCGGCGCCGAGCGCGCCCTGCTCGCGGTGGCCCACGCGAACCGCGATGTGCTCATCCCCGGCTACACGCACCTCCAGCGCGCGCAGCCGGTGGTCCTCTCGCACCATCTCTTTGCGTGGCTTGAGATGCTGGACCGCGATCGCGCGCGCTTCGCCGACGTGGCGGCGCACGCCAACTGGTGTCCACTCGGTTCCGGCGCGATCGCCGGCACGACGCTCCCGATTGATCGCGAGTTCACGGCCAAGGCGCTGGGCTTCACCGATGCCAAGGGCCGGCCGCAGGTCACGCAGAACTCGATGGACACCGTCGCCGATCGCGACCTCTTCATCGAGTTTGCCGGCGCGTGCGCGCTCTTTGGCGTGCATATTTCGCGCATCGCGGAGGACTTGATTCTTTGGAGCAGCGCCGAGTTCAAGTTTGTCGAGTTGCCCGATGCGTTCTGCACGGGCTCATCGCTGATGCCGCAGAAGAAAAATCCCGACTCGTGCGAACTGCTCCGGGGCAAATCCGCCCGGCTCCAAGGCAACCTGCACACGCTCCTGACCCTCGCGAAGGGCCTGCCGCTCACCTACAATCGCGACCTGCAGGAGGACAAGCCCCCGGTCTTCGACAGCTTTGATCAGACGGCGATCTGCGCCGACGTGCTCGCCGGCACCCTCGGCGGCATGGAGGTGATCCGCGAACGCTGCGCCGCGGCCGTCGCCGATCCGGCGCTGCTCGCGACGGACCTCGCCGACTACCTTGTGCTGAAAGGCGTGGCGTTTCGCGACGCGCACCATGCGGTGGGCGCTGTCGTGCGTCTCGCCGAGAAGCAGGGCGTCGCGCTCGATCAACTCTCCACGGCCGACATGAAGGAAGTCCACGCGGCCTTCGCCGCCGATTGGATCGAGGTCTTCGACCTCAAGCGCGCGCTCGCGAAACGCGAAGGCACGGGCATGCCCGGCCCGAAGCAGGTCGCGCGGCAGTTCGCACGGTGGCGGCGGCTGCTGAGGTGATCGCGGAAGCGCGGAACGATGGAAACGCGGAAAACTTTATGGACCTGATTGAGGCGGAGCTATCCGAGCGAATCATCGGATGCTGTATTCAGGTGCATCGCGCGCTGGGTCCGGGATTCCTTGAGAAGGTCTATGAGGAAGCCCTGACTCTTGCGCTCTCTAAGGCAGGATTGAAAGCCGAGCGGCAGAAGCTGGTCGTGGTGTATTACGAAGCGAAACCGGTGGGAGAGCATCGGCTCGATTTACTCGTCGAGGCTCAGGTCGTGCTGGAGCTTAAAGCCTGCAAGGCCATCGAGGATATCCATCTCGCGACTGCGCGCTCATATTTGAAGGCCACAGGTTGCCAGCTTGCCTTGGTCGTGAATTTTGCCCGGCCCAAGATAGAGGTTCGCCGAGTCGTCCTCACCTCATGATTCCGTAGTTCCGCTCTTCCGCGCTTCCGCGATGATCACGCTCTTCCCCACGAAAAACTCCGATCCCGAGCTCGCGCCGTTCCGGCCGGGGTTGGTGTTCGCGTTCTTTAACGCCCTCGCGTGGCAGATTGGCATCGGCACGCCGATGGTGCTCTTTGCCGAGCAACTCGGAGCCTCGGCGTTTCAGGTGGGTCTGGCCTACTCCTTCGTGTTTGTGCTGACGCCGCTGCAGATCATCTCGACGGCGCTGCTGCCGCGCTACGGGTTCAAGGCGGTGATGCTCGGCGGCTGGCGCATTCGCAGCTTTTTCCTCGGCGTGCCCGTGGTCCTGGCGGCGCTCGCGCCCTACTGGGGTGAGAAGCCTTGGATGGTGCAGACGCTGATCTGGAGTGTTTTTCTGTTCTGCGTTTTCCGGTCCATCGGTTCGGCTTCCAGCAACGCGTGGTTTTACGCGATCCTGCCCGAGGGCGTGCGCGGGCGCTATTTTGCGAGCGACCAGTTTGTGTCGGCGGTTGGCGGGGTGGGGACGCTGCTGGTGTGCGCGGGCTTGTTCGCGCTGCTGCCGATTTACACCGCGCTGCTCGTGCAATACGGCATCGCGCTGGCGGGCTCGACGGTGAGCTATTTTTCGCTGAAGCAGCTGCCCGACGCCGAGCGCCCGACGTCGATTAGCCTGCGCACGGTGGCGCGCGACACGCCGCGGCATCTCTTCGCGCCCTCGCCGTTCCGCACGTATGCCTGGCTCGCGGTGGTGTGCGCCGTGATCGTGACGCCGATTCCGCCTTTCTGCGCCTACTACCTGAAGGTCGGGCCCAAGCTCTCCGCCAGCCAGATCATGATGTTCGAGGTGGCGCGCTACCTCGGGGTCATGGCCGCCGCGTGGGTCATCCGGCGCCGCATCGATGCGACGGGGGCGCGGCCGTTTTTCCTGACGGCGCTCGGGCTCTATCTCATTGTCGGGGCCTATTGGCTGCTTTTTCTGCGGACGGGTTTGGGCGGCGTGGCGGGGATTTTCGTCGCGTATTTTGTCCTTGGACTCGCCGCGGTGACGTGGGCGGTCGCCAACCTCAACTACCTGCCCAAGGTCGTGACGCCCGAGGATCGCACGCTGGCGGTGGCGGTGCATGGCGCGGTGACGGCGACGCTCGGCGGTCTCTCGCCTGTGCTGTGGGGGCTGCTCCTGCGGCGCGGCGACATCGAGACGAGCGGCGTCAATGTGGCGGCATTCGAGTGGTTCTTCATCTGCGTGATGGCTGGGGCGGTGTTCCTGTCGTGGCGCATGGCGCGGATGCACGAGGAGAAGGGCGAGGCCGCCGATCCGATCATGATCGGCAACGCGATCCTGCGGCCGTTCCGCGCGATGACGTATCTGGCCAATCTCGTCGAGCCCGCCGAGCCGAAGAAGGACGAGACCAAGCCAGGGGGCTCCTGACGCATGGCCAAGGTCCGCATCCTCCCTGATCGCGTCGCCAATCAGATCGCCGCCGGCGAGGTGATTGAGCGGCCCGCCGCGGTCGTGAAAGAGCTCGTCGAAAACGCACTCGATGCCGGTGCGACGCGCATCGAGGTCGAGTTTCGCCACGGCGGGCGCGCGCTGATGCGGATCGAGGACAACGGCCACGGCATGGCGCGCGACGACGCGCTGCTCGCCCTCGAGCGCCACGCCACCAGCAAGATCGCGGAGGCCGCGGACCTTGATCGGCTCGCGAGCTACGGCTTCCGCGGCGAGGCGCTGCCTTCGATCGCGAGCGTGTCGCGCTTTGAGCTGCAGACGCGCGCGGCGGAGAGCGACGCCGGGACGGAGATTCTGGTGAACGGCGGAAAATTCGTCCAGGTGCGCGACTGCGGCCGGCCCGTGGGCACGCGCATCGAGGTTTCGCACCTGTTCAACTCGGTGCCGGCGCGCCGCAAGTTTCTGAAGACCGACCAGACCGAGGCGGCGCACATCGTGCATTGCGTCCGGCTCTACGCGCTGGCCTGCCCGCGGACGGCGTTCACCCTCATCGAGGATGGTCGGGTGGTGTTTCGCTCGCCCGAGTGCAGCACCTTGGAGGAGCGCGTGGCGGAGATCTTCGGCAAGCAGATCGCGGAGTCGCTCGTGCCGATCGAGACGGACGAGCCGGGGTTGCGGTTGAGCGGGCTCATCGGCCGGCCCGGGGTGGGGCGCGCGACACGGCACGAGATGATCGTCTTTGTGAACGGGCGCCCGGTGGACAGTCGCACGCTCAACTACGCCTTGATTGAAAGCTACCATGAGTCGCTGCCCAAGGGCCGCTACCCGCTCGCGTTTGTTTTCTTCGAGTGCGATCCGGCGGCGGTGGATGTGAATGTGCATCCAGCCAAGCGCGAGGTGCGTTTCCGCAGCGAGCCGCAGGTGCGGGGCTTTGTGATTCGCGCGGTGCTGCAGCGCCTGCGGGAACTCGGCGGCGCGGGGGATGCGACCCGCGCGGTGTCGCTTGAGGCGGGAGGCTTGAGACGGGAGGCGGGAGCAACGGATCCGTGGCCGCAGGGGAGGGCGGCCACGCCGCTCGCCGCCGGTTCGACGGTGGTGCCATTGCGTCCGCCTGAAACGGAAAGGCGCGGAGCAGAGTCCGCGCCCTACCCGAGGCCGGTTGTTGGGCCCGCGGCCCTGGCCGTCCCGTCGTCCAACGCTCCGCCAATCGAAAATCGTAAATCCGAAATCGTAACTCCAGCGTGGCGCTTCGTCGGCCTGGCGCATGGCAATTTTGCGCTCTTCGAGACCGCCGCCGGCTTGGTGCTGCTCGACCGGCGGGCGGCCCACGAGCGCGTGTGGTTCGAGCGGCTCGTGGGGCAGTTCCGGGCGGGTGCGGTCCCGAGCCAGCGCCTCCTGCTACCGCTGCCGATCGAACTCGATGCGATTGCGGCGGCGCTGCTGCTGGATCGGCTCACGTTTCTCGCGACGCACGGATTTGAGGTCGCGGAGTTCGGCCGGAATTTTTTCCGCGTCGAGGCGGTGCCCGCGTGGATGGAGCCGGGCGACGCCGTGCCGTTTCTCCGCGACTTGATCGGGGCGTTTCGGAACGGCACGATCCCGGAGCGCGACGCCGGGCTCGCGCACGAGGAACTCGCGCGGCTGGCTGTCGCCAAGGCTGTGCGCCTGCCCCCGACCACTGATGAGGCGGAGATCCGGGCGCTCGTGGCGCAGTTGTTTGCCACCGCGGCCCCGCTCACGAGCCCGCAAGGCCGGCCGACCTACATCGAACTCAATCACGGTGAACTGGCCCGGAGGTTCAACAGGTAGGGCCGGTATTTTTCACCCTCAACCCGCTCTCGCACTGGCACGATTCATTCTACACGGTTTTCGCTCCACCACATTATGCCGTCCTCCGCCAAGAAGCCCGCTTCACGCAAAGCCCAGTCCGCCGCCTCCAGCACGTCGCCGTTTGACACGATGCCGCCGATGGCCGCGATCCACCATCCGCGGGCGTCGGAGGACACGCCGGTCGAGGTGATGCGTTCGCTCATCCAGCGGCACCTCATCTCGACGCTCGCGCGCCATACGGCCTCGGCCACGCCGCGCGACTGGTGGGTGGCGACCGTGCTCGCCCTGCGCGACTCGATCCATGAGCGCATGATCGCGACGCAGGCGGTGCACAACAAACAGAACGTCCGCCGCATCTACTATTTTTCCCTCGAATATCTGATGGGCCGGCTCTTCGGCTCCAACCTCACGGCCACGGGCCTCTACGAGACCGCCAAGTCCGCGCTCGAGTCGCTCGGCCAGGATTTTGATCTCATCCGCGAATCCGAGGTGGACATGGGCCTCGGCAACGGTGGCCTCGGGCGCCTCGCCGCCTGCTTCCTCGATTCGCTCGCGACGCTCGACTACCCGGCTCTGGGCTACGGCATTTATTACGAGTTCGGCCTTTTCAAACAGGAGTTTGTCAATGGCCACCAAGTTGAGCACCCCGACAACTGGATGATCTTCGGCGATCCGTGGGAAGTGGTGCGTCCGGAATACGCGCAGGAAATTCCCCTCTACGGCCGCGTCGAAAACGTCTTCGACGATCGGGGCAACTACCGCCCGCGCTGGGTGGACACGAAGTCCATCCTCGGCGTGCCGCACGACATCCCGATCGCGGGCTTCGGCACCAAGACGGTGAATCTCCTCCGCCTCTGGGCCTCGAAGGCCACCGAGGACTTCGACCTCGCGGCGTTCAATCGCGGCGGCTACGTCGAGGCCGTGCGGGAGAAGGCCCTCGGCGAGACGGTCTCAAAGGTGCTCTACCCGAACGACAAGACCGAGAACGGCAAGGAACTGCGGCTCGTGCAGCAGTATTTCTTCGTCGCCTGCTCGCTGCGTGACATCCTGCGCCGCCATTTCCGCCAGCCGGGCAACTCGTGGGACAACTTTGCCGACAAGATCGCCGTCCAGCTCAACGACACGCATCCCGCGATCGCCATCGTCGAACTCATGCGCCTGCTGTTGGACGAGCACCACGTCGCGTGGGACGCCGCCTGGGGCATCGTCACCAAGACCTTCGCCTACACCAACCACACCCTGCTGCCCGAGGCGCTGGAGAAGTGGAGCGTGGGGCTCTTCGAGCGCGTGCTGCCGCGGCATCTCCAGATTATCTACGACATCAATACGCGGGTCATGCAGCTCGTCGACCAGCAGTGGCCGGCCGACGACGAGAAAAAGCGCATCTGCTCCCTCATCGAGGAGAACGGCGGCAAGTCCGTGCGCATGGCCAACCTCGCGGTCGCCGGTTCCCACGCGGTCAACGGCGTCGCCGCCCTGCACACCGCGCTGCTTAAAAAGGATCTCTTCCCGGAGTTTGACGCACTCTACCCGGGCAAATTCCAAAACAAGACCAACGGCATCACGCCGCGCCGCTGGCTCCTGAAGTCCAACCCGCGTCTCGCCGCCGCCATCACCGCGAAGATTGGCGATGCCTGGCCGCGCGACCTCGATCAATTGCAGGGGCTGGCGAAGTTCGCCGGCGACCCCGTGTTCCAGCGTGAGTTCATGGCGATCAAGCGCGCCAACAAGGTGGACCTCGCCGCCACCATCAAAGCGGAGTGCGGCATCGACGTCTCGCCCGACGCGCTCTTCGACGTGCAGATCAAGCGCCTGCACGAATACAAACGGCAGCACCTGAATCTGCTGCACATCATGGCACTCTACCGCCGCCTCTTGCAGCACCCGGAGCTGGACATCGTGCCGCGCGTCTTCGTCTTCGCCGCCAAGGCCGCGCCCGGCTACGACCTCGCGAAAAACATCATCCGCGCCATCAATGTCATCGGCGACCGCATCAACGGCGACGCTCGCCTCGGCGGGAAGCTCAAAGTGGCGTTTCTCCCCAACTACCGCGTCTCGCTCGCCGAGAAGATCATCCCCGCCGCCGATCTCTCGGAGCAGATCTCGACCGCGGGCAAAGAGGCCTCGGGCACGGGCAACATGAAGCTCTCGCTCAACGGCGCGCTCACCATCGGCACGCTCGACGGCGCCAACGTCGAGATCAAGGAGGAGGTCGGCGACGAGAACATCTTCATCTTCGGCCTCACGGTCGAGGAGGTCGTGGCGTTGAAGGCCGGTGGCTACAACCCGTGGGATCTCTACCATCAGGACGAGGAGCTGCGCGCGATCATCGACTGGCTGGGCAGCGACTACTTCACGCCCGGCGAGCACGGCGCGTTTGCCGCGCTGCACGGCAGCCTGATGCACGACGGCGATCCGTATCTCGTGCTCGCGGACTTCCGCGCCTACAGCGACTGCCAGGCGCGCGTCGATGCCGCCTATCGCGACCAGGCCAACTGGGCGCGCATGGCGATCCTCAACACGGCGCGCATGGGCAAGTTCTCCAGTGATCGGACGATTCGGGAATACGCCGAGGACATCTGGAACCTGAAGGCCGTCACCGTGCCGTGAGCGAGGTGCGGGCCAGGACGCCCGCTGCTTCGCTTCGTCGGATTTTTGTTCGCGTCTGCCGGCCGCGCGCAGACGCTCGCGCGCATGTTCCGGATCGCGTGCGCCCTTCTGCTGCTCGCCCCGTGCGGCCTGCGCGCCGCACCCACGGGCTTGCCGTGGAAAATCCCGCCCCTCGACGGCGAACTCGCCGGGGAATTCACCGTGAGGGCAACTCCAGAAGCGCCGGTGCTCACCTGGAAAATCTCCGCGCGCACCGCCCGCCCGCGCGAGCGGATGATCGACCTCGCGATCGATGGGCCGGGGCTGCGCGTGCGACTCGCCGCCGTGCTGGATCCCGCGGGCGAGGGGACGTGGGAATTACGCGAGGCAGAGGTGGACGTCGGCCGCTGGCTACCGAGCATCGCCGCGTTGTGGCCGGATTTTCCACTTGGCCCCTTGGTGATCGGCGGGCACGTGAAGGCCCAGGGCGCAGGCGGAGTGAGCGGCGGCGTGCCTCGCGGCCGCTTGCAACTCACGCTGCGCGACGGCCGGGTGGACGACGCGGCGCATAAGGTTCAGCTTGAGGGGATCGCGGGCACGATCGGCGTCGAGGAACTTTCTCCGTTGCGGACAGCGCCCGCGCAGCGGTTGACGTGGACCCATGGTCGCTACGACGTGGCCGAATTTGGCGCGGGGCACGTTGTGCTCGCGCTCGACGGCGATCAGCTGCGCATCGCAGAGCTGCGGTTGGCGGCGTTCGGGGGCGAGTTGGCGTTGAGCGCCATGCAGGTTTCATTGACGCGACCCGAGGCCGAAATGACCGCGACAATCTCGGGCATCGATGCCGCCTTGGTGCTGCCGCTGTTCCCGCAGTTTGCGACCGCGGCGCGGGGCCGGCTCGACGGTTCGTTGAGTTTGCGCCGTGATGCAGAGGGCATCCATGTCGGTGCGGGGCGCTTGGCGCTGCCGGCGGGAGCCGTGGCGGATGTGCTCTTGAAACCATCGGCCGGTCTGCTCACCAGCAGTCTGCCGGAGTCGGTGCGAAAGCACTATCCCGGTCTCGCCGATCTCGAGGCGGGGCGGGTGCCGCTGCGCGCCGAGGTGCTGGAGATCGTCATCGATCCCGCGGGCGATGCCGAGGGGCGCACCGCGCGCGTGCGCCTGGCGGGCGGACCCGTGGATCCGCGGATGCGGGCCCCCATCGACCTCACGGTCAACGTGCGCGGTCCGCTTGAGAGCCTGTTTAAATTTGCCTCCGATTCTCGCCTGAACTGGGGCGGGGGGGGAAACAAACGTTGAGGCGGCGGGTCCAAGCTGGCACGAACTCCACCATGAAGCGCCTTATTGTTCTCCTCTGTCTCGGGTCCGCGCTCGGGGGCTGCCTGAGCGTCAAGACCCAGCCCATCGAGGTGAAGCCGATTCACATCACCGTCGATGTGAACGTGAAGGTCGACAAAGCGCTCGACGACTTCTTCGGCGACATCGACAAGAAGATCGTCGCGCCGAAATCCTAAACCCCTCCGCCATGAAAACCACTGCATTTCTTCGTTCCGCCCTGCTGGTCGCCGCGCTGCTGGCCGGCCCGATTGCCGTCCGTGCCGCGGATGACCTGGGCGCCGTCAAGGCCCGCATGAGCCAGCGCGTGGGCGCGGTGAGTGCCGCCAAGGCACGCCAAGTCGCCGGCGAGAATAACCAAGGATACCTTGAAGTCCGCGGACAGGCCACGGCCGCCGAGCAAAAGACCATCGCCGACGAAAACGCGGACCGCCGCGCCGTCTATCAGGCGCTGGCCGCGCAGACCGGCACGACCCCAGAAACGGTTGGCAAGCACCGCGCGCAACAGCTGGCGGGACTCGCGCAACGTGGCGAGTGGTTCCAAGATGCCGGCGGCACTTGGCGGCAGAAGGACTGAGCCGTTTACGTCAGCATCCCCGCCACACATGCGGTGAGGAAGCAGGCGATGGAGCCGCCGAGGAGTGACTTCAGGCCCAGCTCGGCGAGGTCGCGGCGCCGCTCGGGCGCCAGCGCGCCGATGCCGCCGATCTGGATGCCGATGGAGACGATATTCGAGAAGCCGCAGAGCGCGTAGGTCAAGATCACGCGTGTGCGATCATCGGTGAGCACGCCGGTGGCCTGCAGCTTGTTCATCGTGAAGTAGGCGTAGAATTCGTTGAGCACCGTCTTCTCGCCGAGCAGCTGGCCCGCGACGAGCAGCTGATCGCGGTCGATGCCCATCAGCCAGGCCGCAGGCGCGCCGATCATGCCGAAACAGAATTGCAGGGAAAAGGCCGTGTAGCGGCCACCGGTGACCTGCGCGATCCAGGCGTTGAGGCCGGTCCATTCGCCGACCCAGGAGCTGAGCATCCAGTTGCCCATCGCGACGAGGGCGGTGAAGACGATCAGCATGCCGCCCACGTTGACCGCGAGCTTGATGCCATCGGCCGTGCCGAGGCAGATCGCGTCGAGCACGTTTACGCCGGGCCGCTCGGCGTTCATCACGATCGAGGTGTCCACCTTCTCCTCTTGGGGGAGGAGGATCTTGGCGGTGATGAGGGCCGCCGGGGCGGAGAGCACGGAGGCGGTCATCAGGTGGGTGGCAAAGCGGATCTGTTCCGCCGGATCGCTGCCGCCGAGCAAGGTGATGTAAACCGCCATGACGCCGCCAGCGATCGTCGCCATGCCGCCGACCATCACGGCGAGCAGTTCGGAACGCGTCATCGTGGGCAGGTAGGGTTTGATGAGGAGCGGGGCCTCGGTCTGGCCGACGAAGATGTTGCTGGAGGCGCTGAGCGTCTCGGCGCCGGAGAGCTTGAGCGTCTTGGTCATGAGCCAGGCAAACCCCTGCACGATCAGCTGCAGCACGCCGAGGCGGTAGAGAAGCGAAGTGAGCGCCGCAAAAAATATGATCGTGGGCAAAATGCTGATGGCGAAAATCGGGGCAAACGTGCCCTGCGGCGCGGCCTGCCCGGCGGGCGTCGTGGCCTGGAGCAGCACGCCCTTGTCGCCGAAGGGGATGTTGAAGAGCCAGCCGAAGACGAGCGCGCTGCCTTCGTTGGTGAAGCTCAGCAGGCGCACGAAGAACGCGCCGGCGGAATCGAAGACCCACCGCACGGCGCCGACCTTCAGGATGAGCAGTCCGAGCGCGAGTTGGAGCGCCACGCCCGTGCCGACAACTTTCCAGGGGATGCGGCGGCGGTTCGAGCTGAAGCACCACGCGAGGCCAAGAAATGCCACCATGCCGAGCAGACCGCGGCCGACGTTGATCAAAGTGTCCATGAAGGGAGGGGAGTCCGGGCGAGGCGGCCGAGCTTGCCGCGGGCCGGAGAGGCGGCGAGAACCAAGTGCGATGACTCTGCCGGACCGCCTCGCCCGTCACCTCGGCCGCTCGCCCGACACCGCCCGTGCGGCGTTCGTCGCGCCCAACGCCACCGTGCTTGGCGACGTGACCCTCGGCGCGCGCAGCAGCGTTTGGTATGGCTGCGTGCTGCGCGGCGACATCAACTCCATCGTCATCGGCGAGGGCACCAACGTGCAGGACGGCACCATCGTCCATCTCGCCGACGATTACGGCGTGCGGGTCGGCAAGTTCACGACCATCGGGCACGCCGCGATTATCCACGCCTGCGACATTGGCGACGAGTGCCTCATCGGCATGGGCGCGACGGTGCTCGACGGCGCGCGCATCGGCGACGGCTGCATCGTCGGCGCGAATGCGCTCGTGACGCAGCGCTTCGTCGCGCCGCCGGGTTCGATGATTCTCGGCGCTCCGGCCAAGGTCGTGCGCCCGCTGAAGCCGGAGGAACGTGCCGGTCTGCGCCACTGGGCGGAGAAATACATCACGGTCGCGCACGCGCACGCGGCGCGGAGTTGAAGGAGATGTTCACATGAAAAACGGGCGTTGCCTGCGGGTGTGGCTGTCCGTCTTCGCGCTGGTCGCGGTCGACGTCGCGGCGGCGGATCGTCCCGATCTTGCGGTCGCCACGCAGAGTTGGTTCGCGAGCCGGAGCGGTGGTGCGGCGGCCGCGTTCGTATCGGCCGAGGGCGTCGGGTTTGCGACGGCCGGCCAGTTTGGTCCCGGCGATGCGCGCCCCATCACACCCGACACGACGTTCGAGATCGGCTCGGTGAGCAAGCTCTTCACTGCGCTGCTCCTCGCGGAGAGCGAGCGCGCGGGCCGGGTGCGCCGCGACGATCCGGCGGCGAAGTTTCTCCTCCCGCCCGGTGATCCCGATGCGGCGGGACTTGCGAACATCACGCTCGTCTCGCTCGCCACGCACAGCGCGGGGTTGCCTCGGATGGCGTCAAACTTTCGCTCGGCCGACGGCAACCGCGCGCACTACGCGCGTGCGCAGCTCCTGGCGGCGTTTCGTCGCGACGGCGTCGCTGCGACGGTCGGCGGCAAATCCGTCTACTCCAATTTCGGCGTCGTGCTGCTGGGCCAGGCGCTCGCCGCGGCCTGGGCCGGCGACTACGCGATGGTGCTGCAGCACCGCGTGCTCGATCCGCTCGGGCTGAAACACACCTGGGTCGGCCTGCCGGGCACGTCGCGGCGCGACGATTTTCCGCCGGCGATCGTGAAGGGCGCGGTCGCGCCTCATTGGGAATTCGACGCGCTCGCGCCCTCGGGTGCGCTGCGGTCGACGGCGCGCGACCTAGCGCAGTTTTTGCAGGCGTGTCTCGGGCAGCGCGCGACGCCGCTCAACGCGGACATCCGCGAGTGCATCAAACCGCTCCGGACGATGGGCGAGGGACCGGGGAAAATCGGCCTCGGCTGGATGAGCACCGCCGGGCCGGGCCGCCCGATCTACTGGCACAATGGCGCGACGGCGGGATTCCGGGCGTTCATCGCGTTCGAGCCCGAGGCGGGCATCGCGGTCGCCGTCATGACCAACACCGACGAGGGCGCCGCGCCCGAAGTGCTCGGCTTCGAGCTGATGGGGCGGCGCGGTCGCTCAGGCCGTTGAGCCGCCGGGCAGTTCCAACGTGGAGAAGGTGTAGCGGTAGGTGTCGTCCGCGCTTTCGCGGTGTGAGACCTCGCGCCACGCGAGATACCGCCACTCAGGCATGAAGGTATCGCCCTCGATCGTGGCGTGGATGAGCGTCAGGTGCAGGTGGAGCGGCCGCGTGCCGGCGAGCGTGAGCGTCTCCGCGTAGATGCGCTCGCCGCCGCAAATGAAAACCTCGCACGGCAGTTTGTCCGCGATGGCGAGCGCCGCCGGCAGTGACGCCGCGGCGCGCGCGCCCGGCCGCGCGATGTCCGCTCGGCTCGTGATGACGATGGGTTGCCGGCCGTCGGCATGGACGCGGGGCCACGTCTCGTAGCACACGCGCCCCAGCACGCAGATCCGGCCGGCCGTCGCGGCATGGAAGTGCGCGAGATCCTCGGGGAGGCGCCACGGCAGCCGACCCTCGCGCCCGATGACGCGGTTCGCGGAGCAAGCGACGATGAGGTGGAGCGGCTTGGGCATGCGTGATGCGATGCCGTTCGGCCGGCGCGAGCGCAAGGGCAGCGGTCATGTTTATGAGCCAAGCCGGGCACGATTCGCCGGCTGCATCGCGGTTCCGGCGTTGCGTTCGGCAGGCGGCCACCTTTCCTCCGCGCCATGACGATCGGCGTCCCCAAGGAGATCAAGATCGGTGAAACACGCGTCTCGATGACGCCCAGCCTTTGTCGCCGCTGCGTCTCGCTCGGCGCACGCGTGCTCATCCAAAAAAGCGCGGGCATCACCGCCGGCTTCCGCGACGAGGAATACCGCGTGCGCGGCGCGACCATCGTGGGCGATGCCGCCAAGGTGTGGCGCACCGCGGACCTGGTTCTGAAGGTGAAGGAGCCGCTGCCCGAGGAATACGGCCACCTGCGCGAGGGCCAGACGCTCTTCACTTACCTGCATCTCGCGGCGGGGCCGAAGCTGGCGGAGGTGCTGTTGAAGAAACGCATCCTCGGCATCGCCTACGAGACGGTCGAGGGCTCCGACGGACAGTTTCCGCTGCTCAAGCCGATGTCGCAGATCGCGGGCCGGCTCTCGATCCAAGTCGGTGCGTATTTTCTCCAATCGCAGCACGGCGGATCGGGCGTGCTGCTCGGCGGCATCCCCGGCACGATGCCGGGCCACGTCGTGGTGGTGGGCGCGGGCAACTCCGGGGCGCATGCCGTGCAGATGGCCGTAGGCATGGGCGCGCGGGTGACCGTGCTGGACCTCGACACGCGCAAGCTCGAGGCGCTCGACAGCGAATATCGCGGTCGCGTCGTCACGCTCATGTCCAACCCCGCCAACATCGAGCACGAGGTGGCCGATGCCGATCTCCTCATCGGCGCCGTGCTCATTCCCGCGGCCAAGGCGCCAATCGTCGTGAGCAAGAAAGTCGTCGCCCGCATGCGGCCCGGCAGCGTGATCGTGGACATCGCGATCGATCAGGGCGGCTGTATCGAGAGCATCCGGCCGACCTCGCACGAGCAGCCCGTTTATTTGGAGCACGGCGTGATTCACTACGCGGTGCCGAACATGCCGGCGCTCGTCGGCCGCACCTCGACGCTCGGCCTCACGCAGGCGACGGAGCCCTATGTGGCGCTGCTCGTGCAGAAAGGCGTTCCGCGCGCCCTCGCCGAGCACCCGGGCCTCGCCCAGGGTGTGAACACCCGCGACGGGAAGATCACCTACGACGCGGTGGCGAAGGCGCTGGGGTATGCGTGAGATAAATTGTAATTTGTGGACGGCGGCCGCGGTGGGGCCCGCTCTCCGAGCGGGCCTGAGTTCCAGCCGGCGAATTATCCTGCAACCCAGGACGGCTCGGAGAGCCGTCCCTACCTACGAAGACTCTTTTCCATGAAACGCATCATTTGTTTTCTCCTGCTGGCAAGTTGCCTCCACGCCGCGCCGCTGCCGAAGGGCCCTGGCACGGTCGAGTGCCCCAACGGCACCGAGCCCATCACGCTGTTCACCTACAAGCCGCCGACCTACAAGGACGGCCCGCTCCTCGTCGTCTGCCACGGTGTCGGGCGCAATGCCGAGGACTACCGCAATTTCGCGATTACGCTCGCGGAGCGTTTCGGCGCGATCGTTGTGGCACCGCTGTTCGACACGCAGCGGTTCCCGAGCGCGCGCTACCAGCGCGGCGGGCTCGTGGGCGCCGACGGCAAGGCGCAGCCGCCCGAGGCCTGGACCTATGCGGCCATCCCAAAGATCGTCGCGCATGTGCGCGGGCTGGAGGCCAAGCCGGCGCTGCCGTATTACCTCATCGGGCACTCGGCGGGCGGGCAGTTCCTCGTGCGGCTGGCGGCCTTCATGCCGGGCGAGGCCGTGCGCATCATCGCGGCCAATCCCGGCTCGCACCTCTTTCCGACGCGCGATCAGGATTTTGGCTACGGCTTCGGCAAGCTGCCGGCGGAATTGAGCGGCGACGATGTGATCCGCCGCTACCTCGCGGCCCCACTGACGTTCTATCTCGGCACCGATGACATTTACCCGCGGCCGAGTTTCGACGACAGCCCCGCGGGCATGAAGCAGGGCACGAACCGGCTGGAGCGCGGTCGCAACTGCTTCGAGTTCGCGCGAAAGCTCGCGGCCGAGCGCGGCTGGGCCTTCAACTGGCGCAAGGTGGAGACGCCCGGCATCGGGCACGACGCCGCTTTCATGTTTGCCGCGAAGGAAGCCGGCGATGCGCTGTTCGGGAAAAAGTAGAGGCAGGAGCGCATGGGGTGGGCGGGCGCGTCCCTGCGCCCGCATGGTTTGGCACTCGCGGGTGCAGAATGCGGGCACAGGGACGTGCCCGCCCACCGCGATGCCGCTGCTAACCCGTGCGTTTTTCCTCGTCGTCGGCCTTTGCGCCTTCGTTCCGCTCCGCGCCGCCGAGACCTGGGTCAAGGCCGTCACCGAGCACGCCACGATTCTTACGCCGGCGAGCGAGGCGGTGGCACGCAAGTGGGCGATCGAGTTTGAGCAGTTCCGGCGCGGCCTGCAGGCGATCGTGCCGGTGCCGGTCGAGCGCCTGCGGCCGGTCACGGTCGTGCTGTTCAAACACGATCGCGCGATGGAGCCTTATCTCCCGCTGGAAAACGGCCGGCCGGCGAAGCTCGGCGGCTTTTTCGTCCGCACCAACGATCTCAACGCCATCATGCTGAGCCTCGCGCGCGACGACGCCGAGACCCGGCGCATCATTTTCCACGAGGCCGTGCATTGGCACCTCAGCGCGCGGGACGGCCCGATGCCCCTGTGGCTCGACGAAGGGCTGGCGGAGGTTTACGCGACCTTCGAGGTGCCGGATGCCCGGACCTATGCGTTTGGCGCCGCGATTCCGGAGCACGTGGCGCTGCTGCGGGCGGAGCGGCTGCTGCCGCTGCCGGTGCTGCTCGGGGTGGGCCGCGAGTCGCTGCTCTACAACGAGGGCACGCGCGCGGGCATCTTCTATGCGCAGGCGTGGGCGTTCGTGCATTTCCTGCTCTACGGTGATGGCTCGCCAGGGCCGGCTTCGGTGCGCCGCTACCTCGAGCTAGTGCCGGAGCTGCACTCGGCGGACGATGCCTTTACGGCCGCGTTTGGGGCCGATTACGTGGCGATGGAGCGCCGGCTGCGCGCGTATATTGGCGGCGGCAGCTATAAGAAGCACGTCTACACGCGCGCGACGCCCGCCATCGCCCGCGAACTGCAGGCCGGGCCGGCGGCACCGGCCGATCTCGCGCTCGCGCGCGGTGTGCTGCTGCACGGCACGCGTGGGCCGGAGGAGGCGGAGAAGCATCTCGGCGAGGCCGCGCTGCTCGCGCCCGCTGACCCGCGGGCGTGGGAACTCCTCGGACAAATCGCGATGGCGCGGCAGGATTTTTCCGCGGCGCAGCCGTTGCTCGCGCGGGCGGTCGCGGGGGGGGCGCGCAGTCATCTGGTTTTTCACAATCTCGCGGTCGCCCGGCTGCCGGAGCTCGTCGGCCCGCGCCTGCCGGGTGCGTCGGCGAGCGGCGAGGCGTTGGAGGCTTCGGCGGTGGATTTTCGCCGGGCGCTCGCGCTCGCGCCCGCGCACGTGCCCTCCTACGAAGGCCTCGCCGGCCTGATGCATAGTCTGCCGACACCCGTCGCCAGCGATCTGGAATTGCTCGCGCGCGGGGCCGGGCTTGCGCCGGAGAGCACGCTCATCGCGGCGGGTCTCGCCGCGGCTGAGCTGCGCCTCGGTCGCGCCGCCGCCGGTCACGCGCGGCTCGAGCGGCTGTTCGCCGCGCGGCCCGACGCCACGGATCGCGGCACGGTCTTTGCCCGCGGCGTTTTGGAGAGCGAGCGGCTCCGCGCCGAGTCCGAGGAGATCAACCGTCTGATCGAGGCGCGGCGGTTCGAGGAGGTGATCGTGGTCATCGATCGCGCGCTGGCACGAGCCATGGAGCCGGTGCCGCGGCAGGCGATGGAATCGCTGCGGCGGCGCATGGCGGGATTCGTGACGATCAAGCGCGCGACGCAGCTCGCCAACGAAGGCGAACTCGCAGCCGCGCGCGGGCTGCTGGCCGGTCTACTGGACCCGGGCAGCGATCAGGCCGCTGAGGCGGAGGCGCGCCGTCTCCTGCGCGAACTCGACCAGCACGAGGCGCGGCGCAAGCAGTAGGGTGGGTCTGTGACCCGCCCTCGGTTCGGACGCTCAGGGCGTGAAAAGGCGGGTCACAGCCCCGCCCTGCTTCAAGCCGGGACGATCGTGATGCTCTCGACCGCCACGCGCTCGACGGGGGTGCTCTTTTCGCCACCGCCGCCGGACTTGGTCGGGACGTTGGCGAGTTTCTCCAGCACATCCTCACCCTTCACGAGTGCGCCGAAGGCGGTGTATTGGTTGTCGAGGAAACGGGCGTCGCCATGGACGAGGAAAAACTGGCAGCCCGCGCTGTCCGGGTGCGAGGAGCGCGCCATCGAGATGACGCCCTTCACGTGCGGCTTGGCGTTGAACTCCGCCTTCACCTTGTAGCCCGGGTCGCCGGTGCCGGGCATGCCGCGCGCGCCGTCCTTCGTGTTGGGGCAGCCGCCCTGGATCATGAAGCCCTTGATGATGCGGTGAAACGCCGTGCCATCGTAGAAGCCCTCGCGCGCGAGCTTCTTGAAATTCTCGACCGTCTTGGGTGCGAGCTCGGGCCAGAAGGCGAGAGTCATTTCCCCGTAAGAGGTCTTGATGACGGCGTGTTCGTTGGCAGGTGCGGGTGTGCTCATGGAAACGCGAGAGCCAACGCGCGCGCCCATCGGTCGCAAGAACCGATTTGCGATGGGCGCGGCATCTGCTGAGAAAACACCATGAAATTCCGCGCCGCGCTCTGCCTCTTCTCTCTCGTGGTTCTGGCGATGGCTGCGCCCGCCGCCGAGGTCCTGCGGCCCAAGGTCGTGGTCGTGGCGATGTTTGAGCCGGGCGAGGACACGGGTGACCGGCCGGGCGAGTTTCAATTCTGGGTTGAACGCGAGCAGCTCACGCGCGTGCTGCCGTTTCCTCAGGGCTATCGCAGTCTGCGCACCAACGCCGACGGCAGTGTGCTCGGCGTCGTGACCGGAGTCGGCACCGCCCGCAGCGCCGTCACCATCATGGCCCTCGGCCTCGACCCGCGGCTCGACCTTTCCAAGAGCTACTGGCTGGTCGCTGGCATCGCGGGCATCGATCCGCACGACGGTCCGCTCGGCGCGGCGGTCTGGGCCGAGTGGGTCGTCGATGGCGACCTTGGCCACGAGATCGATGCGCGCGAGAAACCCGCGGACTGGACGACCGGCTACATCCCGCTGCGGAAAAAGAAGCCCTACGAACCGCCCGCGGATCGCAGCGAGGGCGAGGCCTACCGGCTTAATGCCGCGTTTGCCGAATGGGCCTACCAGCTCACCAAGGACACGCCGCTCGCGGACACTGAGCCGATGCAGAAACGACGCGCCCTCTACACCGGCTTTCCCAACGCCCAGCGTCCTCCGCTCGTGATGAAGGGCGACACGCTCTCCGCCATGACCTACTGGCACGGCAGGCTGCTCAACCAGTGGGCCAACGATTGGGTGAACTATTTTAGCGACGGCACCGGCAACTACGTGACCACCGCGATGGAGGACACCGGCACGCTGCAATCGCTCACGTGGCTCGCGCGCGCCGGCCGCGCCGACGTGAACCGCGTGCTCGTCCTCCGCACCGCGAGCAATTTCGACATGCAATGGCCGGGCGGCGACGCGGCCGAGAGCCTGAGCGGCGAGAAGCTCGGCCCGGGTTATTCCGCCTATCTGCCGGCCCTTGAGGCCGCACACAAAGTCGGCAGCCGCGTCGTCCACGAGTTGGTGAAGAACTGGCCGCGCTACGTGGCCCAGCCGCCGGGCAAGTAAAAGAGTAGGGCTGGTCTGTGACCCGCCCTTTCACGCGTTGAGTGTTCGCACCGAAGACGGGTCACAGACCCGCCCTACTTGGTTCAAACCCGCCCGAGATACGAG
The DNA here is from genome assembly GCA_030693515.1 of Opitutaceae bacterium. GTDB lineage: Bacteria > Verrucomicrobiota > Verrucomicrobiia > Opitutales > Opitutaceae > ER46. The sequence goes on along the minus strand of JAUYAK010000057.1, from coordinate 96,078 downwards.
CCGTCGATCGTGCTGACCTTGATGACTTCGCCTTCCTTGATGAAGAGCGGAACTTGGATGATGAGGCCGGTCTCGAGCTTGGCAGGCTTTTGCACATTGCTCGCCGTGTCGCCCTTCACGCCATCGGCCGACTCGATGATCTTGAGCGTGACGGTCGAAGGCAGATCGACGGAGAGGGGGCGCTCATCGACGAAGAGCACGTCCACCTTGCCGCCGGGGGCGAGGTAGTTCTTGATGTCGCCGAGCTGCGACTCAGTGAGCTCGATCTGCTCGAACGTATCGTTGTCCATGAACGCATACGTGCCGCGGTCGGCGTAGCTGAATTCGAGCTGCTTGCGGTCGGTAGCCATCACCTCGATGCTTTCGGTCGAGCCGAAACGCTGGTCGAGCGCCTTGCCGTAGCGGAGGTTGCGCATCTTGATCTGGACGAAAGCGCGCAAATTGCCCGGCGTGCGGTGCTGCGTCTCCATGACGAGGTGAGGCTCGTTATTGAACTTGATGACTTGGCCTTTGCGGATGTCGTTGGCGGCGGGCATGGCAGGTGGACGGTGCGACGGAAGGATTTGAGAGCGGAAAGGGATCGAAGTTGGCCGGTGTGCGCACGGAGTGTCAAGCCGTGGGACGACGCCACATCCGCGCTTGCGCTCGGCGGCGTCGGTTTCCGACACTCGCCTTCAATCCATGAAACAACGCACCCTCGCGCGCGAAGTCTCGATCCAAGGGAGTGCGCTCCACACCGGCGACGCCGTCACGCTGACCCTCAAGCCTGCGCCAGTCGGCTGCGGCTACGTGTTCCGGCGCATCGACCTCGCCGGGGCCCCCGAAATCAAGCCGCGGGTCGATCAGATCACGGACCTCGTGCGCGCGACGACCATCCAGGTGGGTCATGCCAAGATTCACACGGTCGAGCATGTGCTCAGCGCGCTGCACGGCTGCGGCCTCGACAACGTGATCGTTGAGATGAACGCCTCCGAACCGCCGATCCTCGACGGCTCGGCCAAGCCCTACGTCGATCTCATCATGCGGGGCGAGCCGGTGGAGCAGGACGCCGACCGGGAGTATTTCACGCTCGATGCCGCGGTATCGGTGACCAAGGGCCACTCCTCGATCATCGCGCTGCCGTGCGACGAGCTGAAGATCTCCTGCACCTCTGCGGACGACCGCGGCATCCACACGCAGCACCTCTCGCTCACGATCGATCCCGACACCTACATGACGCAGGTCGCCGCGGCGCGGACCTTCACGATTTACGAGGACATCGAGGAGCTGCTGAAGCTCGGCAAGATCAAAGGCGGCTCGCTCGACTGCGCCGTCGTGATCCGCGGCGACAAAATCATCTCGAAGGAGGGCCTGCGCTTCAAAGACGAGTTCGTGCGCCACAAGATCCTCGATATCATCGGCGACATCACGCTCCTCGGCGCGCCGCTGAAGGCCCACATCGTCGCCACGCGCCCCGGCCATGCGATCAATGCCGAGCTGACCAAGGTGCTCGCGGCCAAGCTTGAGGAACGGAAAAAAGGCCCGAAGAAAAAGCCGCGGCCCACGATGGTGCTGCCGCACGAGACCGAACTCGATATCCGCCGCATCCTCGATACGCTACCGCACCGCTATCCGTTCATCATGGTGGATCGCGTTGTGGAGTTCATCGGCGACGACGCGCTGGTTGCGATTAAAAATGTCTCGATCAACGAGCCGTTTTTCCAGGGACACTTTCCCGGCAACCCGGTGATGCCCGGCGTGCTGCAGCTCGAAGCGATGGCGCAGGCCGCCGGCGTGCTGATGCTCCGGCGCGGTTCGGCCGAGGGCAAGACGACGCTCTTCATGAGCGCGGACAAGGTGAAGTTCCGGAAGCCCGTGCGCCCCGGCGACCAGCTCATCATCAACGCCAAGCTGACCAAGACGCGCGGCGCCAAGCTCGCGGCCGCGGAGGTCACCTGCACAGTGGACGGTCAGGTGGTCTCCTCGGGCGAACTGATGTTTGCCATCGTGGATTCGAGCGAAATCGAGTGACGCGCATGGCAGCCCAGATCCATTCCACCGCGATCATCGAACCCGGCGCGCAACTTGGCGCGGACATCGAGATCGGGGCCTATGCGTTGGTCGGCGGCGCCGTCGTGCTCGGCGACGGCGTGCGGCTGCACCACCATGCGGCGGTTGAAGGCAACACCGTGCTGGGCGAGCGCTGCGAGGTGTTTCCCTACGCGTGCATCGGCGGCAAGACGCAGGATTTGAAATACAAGGGCGGCCACCCCGGCCTGCGGATCGGCGCGCGCAACGTCTTCCGCGAATACGTCACGATCCACTGCGCGACGAACGATGGCGATTTCACGCGGATGGGTTCCGACAATGTGCTGCTCGGCGCCTGCCACATCGCGCACGACTGCGTGATCGGCAGCCACATCGTGATGAGCAATGGCGCGATGATCGCCGGCCATGTGACCATCGAGGATCACGTGATTGTGGGCGGCTACGGCGGCGTCCACCAGTTCTGTCGGCTCGGCGCTTATGCGATGCTGTCGGCCACGGCCAAGCTGGTGCATGATTTGCCGCCTTACTTTATTGCCGACGGCACGCCCGCCAAAATCCGTGCGATTAACCAAGTCGGACTCGAGCGCAACGGTTTCACGGCCGAGCAACTCGAGCGCGTGAAGCAGATTCACCGCATCCTCTACCGCGATGGGCTCAACCGCTCGCAGGCCCTTGAAAAGCTCGGGGCCCACGCGCACGCGGCGAGCGACGAATTCCGGCGTGTGCTGGCATTTGCACAGGCGAGCGACCGCGGTCTGGCGCCGAGCGGGCGGTAGGAGGGATGAGTCGGGGGCGACCGGGTGTCACTTCAGCCTTGGCGTTGCCCCAGGCGGAGCGGGGCGGAGGCAGACCCCGTTGCAAGGCCCTTTCGGAGAAAATTCCTCAACCGCTCGGCTGCATCGCCACCATCGCCGAGGCAACGCTGTGAGGCCGCGGTCTCGATTGAGCTGTTCTCGGCAAGGGTCGTGCGGGTGCAGGATTCGAGGAGGCGTTTCATCTCGCGGTTTGCGCCGCGGGAGTTGGCGGCCACGGTGGTGAGAAAATCGTGGAGGTGATGTGCGAGTGCATCGGGCGAGCCCTGCCATTCGGCGAGGCCGATGCGCACAGCTTCCTCCGCGTCGAAGATGCGGCCGGTGAAGACGAGTTCCTTGGCGCGGGCCAACCCCACGCGCCGGACCAGGCGGTAACTGCCACCCCAGCCAGTCACGAAGCCCAGTTTCGTTTCCGTTTGGCCGAACTTCGCGTTGCTGGAGGCGAAGATGAGGTCGCACGCCATCGCGAGTTCGAGCCCGCCGCCGAGCGCGTAGCCTTCGACCCGCGCGATGACCGGCACTGGGAGCGACTCGATCCGGTTCATCAAACGGTGGCCGCGTTCGACCCAGGGACCGATGGTCTCGCGGTTGATGGTTTCGAGCACGTTGATGTTGGCGCCGGCACAGAAGAATTTGGGCGACGCGCTTTGCAGCACGACGGCGGACAGTTCCGCCGCGCGCGCTTCGATCGCGGAGAGCACGCGGTCGCATTCGTCCATCACGGATGGATCGAGTGTCGGAGGTTTTCCTTCCGGCGGATGCAGCGTGAGCGTGCAGACGGCGTCGGCGTAGGCGGCGGAAAGGCGGGTGCTCATTGGGATGCGAGTGCTCCGGCTCGGCGCAGTTCGGCGAGGCGCGCGTCGTCGTAGCCGAGTTCGCGGAGAATTTCGACCGTGTGCTCGCCAAGCTCCGGGGCGAAGCGCCGCGGCACCGGCGGCGTGCCGTGGAGGCGCACGGGCGTGCCGGGCAGCCGAAGCGTGCCGGCCTTGGCGTGGTCGATTGCTATGACCATGCCATTGGCGGCGAGCTGCGGATCCTCGATGGCTTCCTCGAGGGTGTTCACCTTCGCGCAAAACACGCCCTTGGGCTCGAGTTCGGCCAACCACGCTGTGGTGGTTCGTTCGCGAAACCGCGTCGCGAGGAGCGCGTTGAGTTCGGCGCGATGCGCCTGTTGCTGCGCGTGGGTGGAGAATCTCGGTTGCTGCGAAAGATCGCCGAGGCTCAGGGCGACGGAGATGTCGCGCACCGCGTTGTCGGAGAACACCGGTGAGATCTCAATGTAGCCGTCGGCGGTGGCGAACGCCTTGTCGATGATCGATTCATTCGCGCTGACGCCGCTGACTTCGGTGACGCGCGCGGCGTTCATCGCCGCGGGGCCTTCCCACGAGTGCGCGTGAAACGCCACGCTCAGCAGGTCGGTCGTGACGCGCTGGCCGTGGCCGGTGCGGGTGCGGGCGAGGAGCGCGATCAAAATGCCTTGCATCAGCATGAGGCCGGCCGGGTAGTCGGCCGACATGCCGGCAGGAAAGGGCGGCTTCGCGGGATCGGGCTGCGTGAACCAGCCCGCTTCGGCGCGCGCCATGAGATCGTGGCCGCCCCGGGCGCGATCGGCGGAGGGCCCCTGGTCGCCCCAGCCGCCGGACGACGCGTAGACGAGGCGCGGGTGGGTCGGCGCGAGCTGTTCGTAGCCGAGGCCCAGTTTCTCCATCACACCGGCGCGAAAATTGTGCACGACCACATCGGCCGTCGCGATCAGCGCCTGGATGGCGGCGAGACCCTGCGGGGATTTCAGGTTGAGGGCGAAGCTGCGTTTGTTGCGGTTGAGACCGGCGTAGGGCAGGCTCACGCCGTGGACAAAAGGTCCCCAGCGGCGGCTCCAGTCTCCGGCGTCCGGGCGCTCGACCTTGATCACATCGGCGCCGTAGTCGGCGAGTATCTGGGTGCCGACCGGGCCTTGGTAAACATGACTGAAGTCGACGATGCGGATGCCGGTGAGCGCAGAAGGCGTGGACATGGGAACGGATGAATTTAATTCGTCGGCGTGACGCCATCCTGCGTTTCAGGGCCCGCCCGGAATACGGTTGAGCGTGTAATAGGCGTCGGGATGGGCGAGCGGCGCTCCCTTGGCGGATCGCACGCCGGCGGCGCGGAGTTCGTGCACGTAGAGGGCGCGCAGTCCGTCGACCTTCAGGCGCACGCGTCGCCCGTCTTCGCTGACGGCTGCACTCGTCACGGTCAGCGACTGCGTATCGATCTCGGCGCTGCCATAGGCGTTGGAGTAGAGATACGTGTAGCTTTTCAGATTGTAGGACGCAGCAAGTGCGGCACTCGCGGGATCGACCTCAGCCGTGAAAACCAGCTCGAAGCCATCGGGCTGCGCGCGCATTTCCTGGATCGCGAAGGGCGTCACACCGCTCCAACGCACGCGCTGCAAGCCGTAGGCCCGAGTCCCAAGCGAGGACCAGCCGCGGCTGCTCATGCCGACGAGCAAACTCCCGTCCGGCGCGAAGAGCACGCGCACAACCCCGGAGGCGAAGCCGGAGAGAAATGGGAACGCCGCGCCCTGATACTCCCCGCCGACTTTTTCGAGGAAAACGCGGCCGACCTTTGCGTCGGTGAATTCGCCGACGAAAAACTGCCCGTCGAAGGGGCCGAATTTTCCGCCCGCCGCGCAGACGGCGAGGTCGGTCCCGCTGCGGCCCATTTTGTTGTAGGGCAGCCAGACGGCGGGCGGCACCATTTCGGGCAGCGCCCGGAGCGCCTCGGGATAGGGCACCTTGTTTGGGACGGGCGCGGAGAGTTTCAACGGAGCGTCCGGCCGGTCTTGTGAAGCGATGCCCTCCGGGTTCATAAAAAACACGCCCCTGCGCAGATGGTAGATCGGTGTGGAGGGAATCCACGTGCCTTGTTGATCGACGCAAAACATGTCGCCCGCGGCATTCGCACCGAGGCCGCACGGCGAACGGAGCCCGGCGGCCATCGGCAGAAAAGTAGTGTCCGGTCCCATGAGCCCGCTCCAGCCGCGCCAGGCGGCCTTGTTGTCGGAGCGGTCGCCCATGTCTAGATTCAGGGCGACCCAGAAATTGCCACGGCCGTCCCGCTTCGGGCCATACGCGTAGCCGTGATAGGAGCCGGAGACGTTCCAACCGCGCGCGGCGGTGAGATATTCGTCGGCGACGCCGTCGCCATTGGTGTCGCGGAGCCGCGTGACCTCCGTGCGCTGGGTCACGAGCAGGCTGTCGCCGTCGCGCAACACCCCCAGCGGTTCGTGCAGGCCCGAAGCGTAGAGGGAGTAGCGGACTTTGTCAGGTGCGCCTAGCACGCCGTCGAGCAGCCAGACTTCGCCTTTGCGAATGGCGACGGCGAGCTTTCCATCGGGGAGGAAATCCATGCCGCTGACTTCGAGGGTGAGGCCGTCGCCGGGTTTCCAGTTCGCGTTGCGCGATGATGTGGGCGAACTCCCCGTGAGGATCGTCTGGATTTCGTAGCCCTCGGTGGCGACGAGACTGATGCCGGTGGCGATCAGGGCGGCAGCGAGCGGGAGAATGCGTTTCATGGCCACGTGTAGATGAACTCGAGTTGGCCCGGAATACTCGAGGGGCTTTCCCGCACCGTGAGTCCCGGCGGGTGCGTGAGTGCGAGCGATCGCATGGCCTCAAGCTTCCACGTGAGCGTCCGGCGGAGGGTGCCGGTTTCTCCGGGTTCGAAGCGCTCGGCCACGGGCACGCCGCCAACGGAAATGAGAAACGTCGGCACGCCCGCGGCATCGAGCCGGTAGCCTTCGAATTTTTGCGCGCCGCCCGCCTCACTCGGTGCGGGCCACGCCACGACGGATTCGCCGAGCGGTTTCTCAAAAGGAGCAAACCGGCTGAACCATGTGCCGTAGGCGTCGAAGAATCGACCTTTCCATATGAGTGCGGGCCGGCCGTTTCGGCCGTCGTAGGCAAGGTGCACACCCGCGGGAAACCCCACGAGAATCGCGTGTGTCCCGACTTCCGCCATGAACGTGCGCAACACGATCGGCCGCGCCCCGGGGACCAATTCGAACTCGCGGGTGGAGGTGGCGGGAAATCCCTCGGGCAATCCTTTGCCGTCGCGGGCGAAAGCGATGATGGAGGCGATCTGCCGATCGGTGTCGCCGTCGAGAACTTCGCGATTGGCCGCTTTTCCTTCGGGCCAGAACGACGGCATCAGCGTGCCGGGCCGGTGAGCCCCGGGGTTGATCAAGTAGTCGCGCAGCCAGCCGGGCTGCAGCCGCAGGGCGAGGTTCGAAATGTCGAGCGCATGAATGCCGAGGGAGGCGCGCTCACCCCACCGGTGGCAGGTGATGCAGCTGACGCCACCGTGCGTGCCGAGAAGTTTGCGACCGGCTGCGACGTCGCCCGCCGGCAACGCAGTTTCCTGACGTGCGTCGCATGTCGCGAGCAGCCTCGGGAGATTTGCGACGGCCGCGCCATACACCGGCATTTGCGTGGCCAGATACGGGCGTTCGCGGCGTTTGCCGGCCATCGCCTCCGCGAGCCACTCCGGTTGCAGCTTGCGGCCGATGCCGGTGAGCGGGGGAGGGAATCGGCCTGTGTCGCCGAGATTGTGGTCGCCGAGGAAGTAGGGTCTCCGCGCGGCGTCCGGACCTCCTTGGCCGGCGCGCTCGTGACAGGCGACGCAGTTCAACGCCGCCAGCGTGCCGTGCACGGTTTGCGCGGGCGTCACGGGAGCGGCTCGGTCGGCGAGGTAGGCGAGCAGCGCGGTGCGTTGAGCTGGATTGAGAGCATAACGAGGCAGTCCGGGGGCAGGATTCTCGTCGACGCAGCCGCCCGTGGTCCGCTCGAGGGCGATCAACTGGACCTTGGGGACCGTGGGCAGCGTGTGGCAGGCGGCACAACGCGCCGTTGTGACGATCTCACGGCCGCGCGTGGCGAGCGCAGAATCAGGGGTCAAGTGCGGCAGCTTCGGCGCAATCTCGCCATCGCTGCTCGTAATCCCGAGCAGGTAGGCGGCGATATCGAGCGCGTCCTGCCCTTCCATTTCGATCCGTGGCATGCGGCCGTCGGGTCGCGACGCCAACGGATCGCGCACGACGGCTGCGAGTGAGGCGACATCGTATTTTTCGGCGAGCGCGGGAAACGCCGCCGCGCCGTAGCTGAATTCTCCGGCGCCAGGACGACCGTCCGGTGGCGCGTAATCGGCCCGCGGTGCGTGGCAGGCGACGCAGCCTTTGGTGTGGTAAAGGGCCTTGCCGATTTCGGCGTTGAGGTGGGCGATCTTCTTCGGCGGCGCGGGATTTCTCCGCGTCAGCGTGCCGAGGTAGTGCACGACCGCCTCGATGTCGGCCGCATCGCGATTGGCCAGCAGATGCGGCATCGTCGTGCCACTGCGGTGGCCGGCCGGATCCGCGATGAACGCCCGCAGCCAATCCGCGTTGGCCCGCGTCGTAACCGTCGTCAGGTCGGGCCCGCGTCGCGAGGGCAGGCCGGTGTCGCCACCGTGGCAATTGACGCAACCGAGTTCGTTATAGAGCAAGCGACCTCCGGCGGCGTCCGGCGCGGCAGCATGAAATCTCTCAAACCCCACGACCCGCGGCTCGGCCCGCGTGCTCACAACGGTCAGCAACACCGCGAAGCCGTGGCGCAGGCCGCGTCTCACGCGACGACCTCCCGGCGACAACGTTCGATGTAGTCGCGCGACCGATTGATCGCGGCCGTGATCTCCGGGATGGTCGGGAGAATCGGAATTCCGCGCGGCGTCGGGTGCATGAAAATCTCCACGAGGCCCCTGTAGCGGATATCGGCCAGCGCTTTGATCACCGGACGATAGTCCAGCCCACCGCCAAAGCCCGGCAGCTGCCGCAGCTCGATCTCCTTGGCCACCTTTTGGGCGATGCCCTCCGAGTGTTCTTGGAAATACATGAACGGAATCTGCTTCGCTCCGAGATCGCGAATCAACGCCGGCAGCTGCCCAATCCACGGGTGCAGGTGATGCGGTGCGAGCGCGACGCCGAGGTGGGCGGAGCGATTGAACTCCGCGAAATAACGCAGCGAGTCCAGATGGTGGAGCAGCGAATTGCTATGATTCTCAATGGCGATCGTGACGCCGTTTTCCTCAGCCGCAGCAGCGTGAGGTTTCATCCGTTCGAGGAAGCCTTGAATCGCTTTTTTGAGTTCCGAAGCCGCCAGCCCCTTGGGACCTCCGCTGCCGGTGACGATGATCCCGCCACCATACTTCTTCATCCACTTCATCTCGTCGCCCAGACCGGTGGGACCGAGGGGATAGCGCGTGCTCACGCCGAGCTTCATGCGGTGATTCGCGAGCAACGCGGCGAAAGCCGCGTCGCCCATGTCCGCAATCTGCTCGCGCTGGTTGCCGTGCGGTCGACACCAGATGTCGATCGCTTCGCAGCCGGTCTTCGCGACCTCGGGCAGAATGACATCGAGCGGTATCTCCCCATACAGCGCGGACGAAAGAACGTAGCGCAGGCGGAAGGTCTCACGCTGGGCGGCACGGGCCAAAAACGGGATCGTCGCCGCCCCGCCGACTGATTGCAGAAAATGGCGGCGAGTGATCACAGTGAGGGGAAAGCCGGGTGAACTATCGAGCGGTGCGCTAGCTTGGTGCCAAGCTCCGCGTGGATTCGAGCATTTTGATCCACGGCCCGAGGTAGCCGCCGTTGTCGCGGTAGGTGCGGCCGGAAACGAGGTTTCCATCCACCAAGCAGGGTGCGTTGGCGTAGATGCCGCTGCTCCGGGCCAGTTGGATGGCTTTGTCGCTTGGCGATTACGGACAAAAGCGCCAGCTGGTCAGAACGTCCCCTTGACGCCGAAATTCCAGTTGGCGCCGTATTCTTGGTATTGGCGGAGGATGCGCTGGCGGCGCTCGGCGACGCCGGGCGGGGTGTCGAACCACTTCAACGGCTGGCCCGTGATGTTGCGGCCCTGCACGTAGAGTGTGGTGCGGCGGGTGAGTTTCCAGTTGAGCGAGGTATCGAACTGCGCGACCGCTTCGCGGAAACGGCCGTAAACGCCGTCGGGGCGTTCGTCCGTGAAGACGCCGCCGAGGGAGCCGTTGAAGCGCTTGTAGGCGTAGCCGAGGCGGCCCGATACGCGGTGCGGCGCCATGCCGTTGCGGCGCTGGCTGGCGTAGGTGCGCGAGTAGGAGACGTTGACGCTCGTGCCGCGCAGAATCTCGGGGAGGAAGCCGAGCGTCTGGTTGTAGGAGAGCTCCAGGTTGCGGAAGCGCCGCGTCTCGTCGCTGTTTCGCGTGGTGCGGAAGGTGTAGCTCTGCAGGTCTGGGTCCTGCTCGCCGAATTCGGAGGCGGTGAAATCGAAGGTTTCCCGGAGGTTGCGGATGTCGTTTTGCGAAACTTGCAGCGTGAGCTGGCCCGGGGCGCGATTGCCGAAGTAGTAGGCGAAGCGGGCCTGGTAATTCTTGGAGTGCTCGGGCTCGAGCGAGGCGTTGGGGGCGTCCACGCGCTGGACGTCCTCGATCACGTTGTAGATGCCGGTGAGCGAATCGACCGGCGGGCGCGAGATGGCCCGGTTGAATCCGGCCTGAAACTCGAAATTGGACGTGAAGCGGTATTTCGTGAGGACGGAGGGAAACGCGTTGATGTAGTCGCTGGTGCGGACAGCGCGAGGCTGGCTGAAGTATTGGTATTCGAGGCCGGGAATACTGGTGGCGCGGCCGGCGGCGTTGACGGGGAAGCCGGCGGCGACGAGTTCGCGGCGGAGACGCGGGTCGTATTGCAGGAAGCGGTTTTCCGTCTGCTCCACCCGGACGCCGCCGCGCAGGGTGAGGCGCGGCAGGGGATTCACGTCGAGCTGCGTGTAGCCGGCGGTGACGGTCTGGCGGAAATTGCGGCGGTTGCCGATGAAGGCGCTGTAGTAGTTGTCCACCGTGGCGGCGTGCACGAAATCCTGCGGCTGCGCCTGGAAGAGCTCGCCGATGAGCTTGCGGTCGGCGCGCGGGATGTTGCCGGTGACGCCGGCGAGGTTGGTGAACGTGAGGGCGTTGGTGGTGCCGGTCTCGAACGGGTGTTTGGCGATGTAGCCGAGGTTCGCCCAGTTGCCGCTGGTGGTGAAGGTGGGGACGCCGGTGGTGGCGTTGTAGCCGGTGAGCACGTCGCCGCCCGGCCCGGTGTAGCGCCAGAGATTCCAAGGAGCGTAGTTGTTGTTCTTGCGGTTTTCCTCGGTCCACTTGCCGCCGAACTTCAGGACCATCGGCAGAGAGCGGAAAAACGGCACGGTCCATTTGGCGTTGGCCGAGGCGAGATAAACTTCGGTGATCCAGCGGCTGTTGGCGCTGTTCACCACGGTGCCGCCGGTCCAGTTCCGGAGATCGAAAGGATCCGGCCCCGAGGTCTGGCGGATGGTCCATTCGTGCGAGTCGGCGCCCGGCCGCGTGGCCGTCCAATCGATGGGGATCGAGAGGTTCTCGTTTTGGGAGAAGCCACGCTCGAGCGAGACATAGGCGTTGACGGCGCGCGAGTAGTTGAAACCGCCATCGATGACGAGGGAGTCGAGCTTGTATTCGAACTTGGGTGACACGGTGCGCGTGTAGTTCTCCAGCGCGGCGGTCCCGCCGACGTTGGTGATGGCGGGGACGGTGTTTTGCGCGGTGCGCCGGGTGGAGACGGTGAGGAGGCCGTCGCCGCCGACGGTGCTGCGGCCGTTGTTAACGTTGGCATTGGAGTTGGCGGCGACGAAGTTGAAGTTGCGGTTCCAGAATTCGCCTTCGACGTAGGTATAGACCGCGTTGAGCGAGAGGACGAGGCGGCGCGTGGCTTTAAAGTCGGCGGCGACCGAGACCGCGTCCTTCCAGATCATCTTGGGGCCGTCCTTGAAACCGATCTGGCGGACAACGAGAGGGCGCGGATCGGCGGCGGTGGGGTTGCGGTTGTAGTCCTGGGTGAAGGAGTATTGCTCGGTGTAGGAATTGGCGCGGCTGGCCGTGAGCATGAGGCCGAGGCGGTTGTTGAAAAAGGCCTCTGAGTATTCGAGCTGGGCGTTGGGCCGCCACTTGTAGCGTTCGCGCTCGGCTGGACCGAGCGTCTTGCGCAGGGTGAATTCCTCGGCGTTGAAGTTGAGGCTGACGTTGTAGCCGATGTTGCGGCCTTTGCGGTCGAAGGCGCGGCGCGTGCGCATGTTGATCGTGCCGGAGGGAGAATCGGCGTCGGACTCGGCGCTCGTGGTGCGGCTGATCTCGATGGATTCGATACCGGTAATGAGGATGCTCTCGAAACTGGTGGCGCGGGAGGCGTCGCCACCGCCGCGGTTGGAATCGGCGCTGGCGGTGCGCATGCCGTCGATGGTAACTCCGACGTATTGCCCATCCATGCCGCCGAGCCGCGGGCCGCGTGCCTCGGATTCGACGTAGTCGATGTCCACGCCCGGGAGATATTTCAAAAACTCGCCCATGTTGCCGTCGGTGATGTCGCCGAAGACGTCGGACGAGACCGAGGTGGAGATATCCATGTTGCGGCGCTGGGCCTGCACGGCCTTGGCGTTGCCCTCGCGTTCGGAGGAGACGGTGAAGGCGGCGAGCTGGATGGTTCCGTCCTTGGCGGCGGTGGGGGAAGCGGCGGCGCTGGTGAGAGTGATTTCGCGCACGGCGGCCTGGCCGGCGCTCACGGTGAACGAATCGGTGGCGGGATTGTAGCCGGAGAAGGAAACGGTGATCGAGACGGGGCCGGCCGGCACATTGAAGAAGGAAAAGGTGCCGTCGCTCTCGGTAAACGTCGCGCGCTCGGGGGGCGCGAGGCGGACCTCGGCGTTGCCCACGTATTCTCGTGAGACGGGGTTGTAGACGCGGCCTTGGATGGTGCCGGTGGCGGTCTGGGCGGCGGCCGAAAGGGCCGCGAGCAGGGCAAGCGCAATGGCCGAGCTGATCCCGGGTAGGGATGAAACGAACGATCTCATGGTGTCAGGTTTGGGGTTGGCGCGCAGTCGCAGCCGCGCTTGGCAGGAATTGCCGGAGCGCCCAGACGCCGGCAATCAATTTTCAGAAAAAACAATGCGCCCCTGGTTGCCGGTCGGCGACGTGCTAGGCGAGGATGCTTTTCACCACATGACCGTGCACATCGGTGAGGCGGAAGTTGCGGCCTTGGAACTTGTAGGTGAGCCGTTCGTGGTCGAGGCCGAGCAGGTGCAGCACGGTCGCTTGAAAGTCGTGCACATGCACGCGGTCCTTCACGGCGTTGAAGCCGAAGTCGTCGGTCGCGCCGTAGGTGAGGCCCGGTTTCACGCCGCCGCCCGCCATGAACTGGGTGAAGGCATACGGGTGGTGGTCGCGGCCCCAGCTTTTCACTTCCTCGATTTTTCCCTGCAAGAACGGGGTGCGGCCAAACTCGCCGCCCCAGATGACGAGCGTGTCGTCGAGCAGGCCGCGTTGCTTGAGATCGCGGATGAGGGCGGCGCTCGGCGCATCGGTGTCTTCGCATTGGATTTTGAGCTGCGAGTTCAGATTGCGGTGCTGGTCCCAGCCGGCGTGCATCACTTGGATGAAGCGCACGCCGCGCTCGGCGAGCCGGCGCGCCATGAGGCAGTTGTAGGCGTAGCTGCCCTGGCGGCGCACCTCGGGGCCATACATCGCCAGCGTGGCTTCGGACTCCTGGGAGAAATCCGTGAGCTCCGGCACGCTGGCCTGCATGCGGTAGGCCATCTCGTATTGCGCGATACGCGTCGCGATCTCGGGATCGCCGTAGTCGGCGCGCTTGATTTCGTTGAGGTGGGCGAGGTCGTCGAGCATCCCGCGGCGCACTTCGCGGCTCAGGCCCGGCGGATTAGAAAGGTAGAGCACCGGATCGCCCGCGCCGCGGAAGGCCACGCCTTGGTATTTCGAAGGGAGAAACCCGCTGCCCCAGTAGAAGTCGTAGAAAATCTGGCCGCAGCTCGCCTCCTTGTCGCGCGAGGTCATGACGACGAACGCCGGCAGTTCCTCCGTCTCGTTGCCAAGGCCATAGCTGAGCCAAGCACCCATCGACGGCCGCCCGGCCATCTCCGAACCGGTGAGGAAATATGTGATCGCGGGGGCGTGGTTCACGGCCTCGGTGTGCAGCGACTTCACGAAGCACAGGTCGTCGGCGATGCCGGCAATCTTGGGCAGAAAGTCGGAGACCCAGGCGCCGGATTGGCCGTGCTGCGCGAATTTGGCGATCTCGGCGAGCACGGGGCGCGCGGTTTGGTTGCCGGTCATCGTCGAGAAGCGTTTCCCTTTCGCGATCTCGTCGGGGATTTGCTTCCCGTGCCACTCGCGCAGCATGGGCTTGTAATCGAAGAGATCGACGTGTGAGGGCGCGCCGTTTTGGAAAAGATAGATGACGCGCTTGGCCTTGGGCGCGAAGTGCGGGAGGTCAGGCAAGCCGGGCACAGCGCGGCGCGCGGGACCGGGCGCGGCAAGGGCGTCGCGGCCTAGGAGCGAGGCCAGGGCGGCGGTGCCGACGCCGAGCGTCGAGCGGCCGAAAAACTGGCGGCGGGTGAAATGGGCAGAGGCTTCGCGGAGGGGGTTCATGGTGTCGAAGGTAGGGCGGGTCTGTGACCCGCCCTGGCTCGTGATAGGGGATTCGAGGGCGGGTCACAGACCCGCCCTACTTCATTCCTTCGAGAGCGCTTCATCAAGGTTGAGGATCAGTGAGCACAGCGCCGTCCACGCGGCGTGCTCGACGACGGGGATCGATTCGGGACGTTCGAATTCGCCGACGCCCGCGAGCTGGTGCGCCTCGACGGGCGTCGCGCCGAACTGCGTGCGAAGCTGGGCGAGGCGGGAGAGCAAGATGAATTTTTCCTGCGCGCTCGGCAGACGCGCGGTCGCGCCGCGAAATACAGCGTCGAGCCGGGCCGAGTCCGTCCGCGCCGGGCCTTTAAGGGCGCGCTGCGCCATCACGCGCGCGGCTTCGACGAAGGCCGGATCGTTGAGCGTGACGAGCGCGTGCAGCGGGGTGTTGGTGTGCGGGACTTTCACCGTGCAGACTTGCCGCGCTCCGGCATCGAAGAATGAGGTCGGGCCCACGATGCGCCGCCAAAACACGTATAGGCTGCGGCGGTAGAGCGCCTCGCCGTGATCCTGCTGGTAGGATTTTTTCCCGAATGTCGCCTCCTCCCAGATGCCAGCCGGCTGGTAGGGTTTCACCGATGGGCCGCCGCGCTGCTCCACGAGCAGGCCCGCGGCCGCGAGCGCCTGGTCGCGCAGCATCCACGAGGGCAGGCGGTGGCGCGGGCCGCGCGCGAGCAGGCGGTTCTCCGGATCGCGTTCGTGCAGGGCGGGCGTGACCCGCGAGGATTGGCGATACGTCGCACTCGTCACGATGAGCCGGTGGAGTTTTTTCGTGTCCCAGCCGCTGGCGACATATTCCGTAGCGAGCCAGTCGAGCAGTTCCGGATGGGAGGGCGAGCCGCTCTGCACGCCGAAATCCTCCGGCGTCTTGACGATGCCCGTGCCAAAGAAGGCCTGCCAGGCGCGATTGACGGCCGTGCGCGCGCCGAGAGGATTGCCAGGCGAGACGAGCCACTGGGCGAGGTCGAGGCGGTTCAGGCGGGCGGGATTCTCCGATGGGGATGCGGCGGCCGCTTGAGTCGGACGAAAAATCTCCGGCAGCGCGCCGAGCACCTTCACGTCGGTCTTGCTCTCGTAGTTGCCCTTGCTGAGCACGAAGGTGTCCCGCTTCTTCGGGAGTTCGTCCATGATCATCACCTTGGTGATGTTGTTGGCGGCGCGCTCGCGGACGCGGATGGCGGCGATGTGTTTTTGGAGCAGCTTGACGTATTCGGGGTCCGGCTCGGTGTCCCGGAAGAAGGGCAACGCCTCAAGCAGGCCGTTGAGATCACGGCGATTGACGGCGGGGCGGGCGTGGGTGGCGGGCAGGTTGCCAGGCAGCTTTTGCGCGGTGGGCGAATCGATCACAGGCTTGCCCTCGGCACGCGGAAACTTGGTGAGTTCGAACACCTCAATCTCCTTTGCGACGGCGTCGATGCCGGCTTGTGCGCGCTGCACGGCTTCGGCTTCAGCCGGCGTGGAGAGGTCGAGGACCGGCACGATCGCGCCGCTGCGGCCGCCGCCGCCGCTAGCGCTGCCGGTCTCGGACATCTGGTTGAAAATGTCGTAGAGCGCGAAGTAGTCGGTCTGCTTGATGGGATCGAATTTGTGATCGTGGCACCGGGCGCAGGTGAACGTGAGTCCCATCCACACCGTCGCCGTGGTCTCGACGCGATCGAAGACATTCTCGACGCGCGTCTCCTCGGCAATGCGGCCGCCTTCGCCGTTGAACATGTTGTTGCGGTGAAAACCGCTCGCGAGTTTCTGGTCGCGCGTCGCATCAGGCAACAGGTCACCGGCGAGCTGCTCGATGGTGAACTGGTCGTAGGGCATGTTTGCGTTGAGCGCATTTACAACCCAGTCGCGCCACGGCCACATGGTGCGCTCGGGGTCGCCTTGGAAGCCGTTGGTGTCGGCATAGCGCGCGAGATCGAGCCAGTCCCAAGCCCAGCGCTCACCGTAGCGCGGGGAGGCGAGCAGGCGATCCACAGCGCGCTCGTAGGAGCCGGGCGACGGGTCGGCGAGAAACGCTTCCAGCTCCACTGCGCTCGGCGGCACACCTGTGAGATCGAGCGAGACGCGGCGCAGCAGGGTGGCGGGTGCGGCGGCGGGCGCGGGGCTCAGGCCCTGCTTCGAAAGCGTCGCGTGAACGAACGCGTCGATGGGGTTGGGCGGAAGAGGGGGAGATTTCTCTTTCTCGCGTTCTTCGAGACCGCCCGGCACCGCTGGTCGGCGCGGCGCCTCATAGGCCCAGTGGCCGCTCCACTTGGCGCCGCTCGCGATCCAAGTTTTAAGCAGCTCGATCTCGGCGGACTTGAGGCGGCGGGTGGCTTTGGGTGGAGGCATGACCTCGTCTTCCTCCTTGCTCGTGATGCGGAGGAACAGCTCGCTCTTTTCCGGATGGCCGGGCGTGACGACCGTGACCTCGTCGTGCGTGCGGAAGAGCCCGTCGCGTTGATCGAGGCGGAGTTTGGCCTCGCGCGTCGCGCCGTCGGGACCATGGCAGTGGAAACACGCGTCCGAGAGGATCGGGAGAATCTGGCGGTTGAAGTCGATCGGTTCGGCGGCGCGCAGGAGCGGGCCGGCCATGAACGCGGCGAGAAGGGAAAGGAGGACGAAGCGGAGGGGAATCATGTCAGGATGCCTTTCACGACGTGCCCATGCACATCGGTCAGGCGGAACTGGCGGCCTTGGAACCTATACGTCAAGCGCTCGTGGTCGATGCCGAGTTGGTGGAGGATGGTCGCTTGCAGATCGTGGATATGGACGGGGTGCTCCGCGACGTTGAAGCCGAAGTCGTCGCTCGCGCCGTAAGTCGTGCCGGGCTTGATGCCGGCGCCGGCCATCCAGATGGAGAAAGCCTTGCCGTGGTGATCGCGGCCGTATTTTTCCCGGTGGGCGTCGCCTTGGGCGTAGGGCGTGCGGCCAAATTCTCCGCCCCAGATCACGAGCGTGTCGTCGAGCAGGCCGCGCTGCTTGAGGTCGCGGACGAGAGCGGCGCTGGGCTGATCGACGTCCTTGGCGATGTGGGGCAGGCTGTCGTGCAGGCCGCCGTGATGATCCCAGTCGCGGTGGTAGAGCTGGATGAAGCGCACGCCGCGCTCGGCGAGGCGGCGGGCGAGCAGGCAGTTGCGCGCAAAGGAGCCGGGCGTCTGGGCGTCTGGGCCGTAGCTCTCAAGCGTGGCGGCGCTTTCGCCCTTGAGGTCCATGAGTTCAGGCACGCTGGCCTGCATCCGGTAGGCGAGTTCGAACTGCGCGATGCGGGTCTCGACCTCGGGGTCGCCGCTCTGCGCGTGCTGGAGGCGGTTGAGTTCGCCGATGCCGTCGAGCATCGCGCGACGTCGCGCGCGCGTGAGGCCCTCGGGATCGTTGAGGTAGAGCACGGGTTCGCCGGCGCTGCGGAACTGCACGCCTTGGTGCGCGCTCGGCAGAAAGCCGTTGCCCCAGAGCCGGGCGAGCAGGCCCTGGCCGGAACGCTTGGCGTTGACGGAGACGAGCACGACGAAGGCCGGCAGATTGTCGCTCAGGCGCCCGAGCCCGTAGTCCACCCAGGCGCCCATGCTCGGGCGGCCGGGCAACTGGCTGCCGCTCTGGAAGAACGTGATCGCCGGGTCGTGGTTGATGGCCTCGGTGTGCAGCGAGCGAAGGACGCAGATATCGTCCGCGATATCGCGCGTGTGCGGCAGGAGATCGCTGATGCGCGTGCCGCATTGCCCGCCGGGCTGAAACGCAAACTTGCTGGGCTGCACCGCCAGCCGCGCCTGCGAGGCGACCATGCCGGTGATGCGCTGGCCGCGCCGGACGGAGTCGGGCAGGTCCTCGTTGAAGCGCGCGGAGAGCAGCGGCTTCTCATCGAGCAAATCGAGGTGCGAGGGGCCGCCGGATTGGAAGAGACAGATGACGCGTTTGGCTTTCGGGGGGAAGTGCAGGCCGGAGGCGGAAGACGGAGAGACGGAGAGAGGAAGGGACGGAGAGACGGAGGGAGCGGAGGCGGCAAGAAGGTCGCGGGGGAAGAGAGAGGCGAGCGCGGCGGAGCCGAGGCCGAGGCCGGATTGCGCAATGAAAGCGCGGCGCGAATGGAAGGCTTCGTATTGATGGCAGGACATCGAGGAAGAGGGGGAGACTTGGAAGAGGGGGAGACGGGAGGGACGAGCAAGACGCTAGGGCGGGAGTTGATGGTGGGCGGGGTCTGGCGTTCTTGAGAGGTCTTCCATGTCTCGCGTTCTTCTCCCGTCAGTTTTTGGTGATCGTTTCGTCAAGGCTCAGGATCATGCTGGCGACGCTGGTGGCGGCGGCGAGGTCGGCGGGCGGCAGGGAGGCATCGACGGCGGTGGCGCCGACACGAAGCAGTGCGGCGGCATCGGCGGGGGTGGTGGAGAAATCGATGCGGAAACGCGCGAGCGCCGCGGCCAGCACCCGGGTCTCCTCGGGGCGCGGTGGCCGCGCGGTCGCGAGGCGGAAGGCGAAGGCCACGCGCGTCGCATCGTCGGCGCCACCCTCGCGGAGCAGGCGCGCGCCGAGGTGACGGGCCGCCTCAAGGAGACCGGGCTCATTCCAGAGCGCGAGGGCTTGGAGGGGCGTGTTGGTGCGCGAACGGCGCACGGTGCAGAACTCCCGGTCAGGCGCATCAAATGCGATCATCGCGGGATGCGGCACGGTGCGTTTCCAGAATGTATAGAGACTGCGCCGGTGCAGGTCCTCGCCGGTGCTCGGCGTCCAGGTCGTGCTCGGATAGGCCGCGCCGACGACGATGCCCTCGTAGAGTTTCTCCGGCTGATAGGGAAACACGCTTGGCCCGCCGAGGCGCGGCGCGAGCAGGCCAGAAATAGCGAGCGCCTGATCGCGGATCGTCTCGGCGGGGAGGCGCACGCGCGGACCGCGCGCGAGCAGGCGGTTCTCCGGATCACGGGCGAGGAGGGCGGGCGAGACGGCGCTGTCCTGGCGGTAGGTGGCGGAGAGGACGATGGAGCGAAGCAGCGCCTTCACGTCCCAGCCTCTGTCGATGAAATCGCGCGCGAGCCAGTCGAGCAGTTCGGGGTGGCTGGGCCATTCGCTCTGCGAACCGAAATCTTCGAGCGTCTTGACGAGTCCGGTGCCGAAGAGCTGCGCCCAGAAACGGTTGACGACGACCCGCGCGGTCAGCGGGTGATCGCGCTGGGTGAACCATTGGGCGAGGCCGAGGCGGTTGCGCGGCGCGCCGGCGGGCCACGGCGCGATGAGCGACTCGGGCACGCCGGGCTCGACGCGTTCGCCCGGGGCGTCGTAGTTGCCGCGCGTGAGCACATGCGCCGGACGGGGCGGCGACATTTCCTCCATCACCATCGCGGTGGGCAGGCTGCGCCGGAGCGCCAGGTGGTCTTCCCAGAGCGCCTCGCGCGGTTGGAAAAATGGCTTCGCCGCGAGGTCCGCGGCCCGCGCGGCGGCGGCGGGCGCGAGTTCCTCGGCCGAGGACAAAAATTCAGCGCGCGCGACCTCGGTGCCGATGGCGGAGGGAAAGCCGCGAAGCTGCCGCAGCTCGCCGCGCCAACGCGCGCCGTCGGGGGCGTTGTCGGCGCCGACGAGAAAATCCTTCTTGGGCGGCTCGGCCTGCTGGCCGTCGTGCAGCACGCGCAGCGCGACCTCGCGGCCGTCGATCCAGAGGCGGAGCGCGGCGGCGCGTTTGCCACCGGCGTAGCTCAGGGCGACGTGACGCCACGCACCGGGCTGAATCCGCGCGCCCGCGCTGCGGACGATCGTGGCATAGACGGGAAAGCGATCGCTGAGGCGAATCTCGATTTCGCCATCGATGAGACGGATTTCGCGGCCTTTGCCGAACTGGGAATCATCGGGATTGCCGCGGTGGTTGAGCGCCGACAGGAGCGGGACATCACGGGGATTGTCCGCGTCGGGGCGCAACCAGAAGGCGAGGGCGGCGCCGGCCTTGGCGGTGAAATCAAGCTTCGCGGCGGGCACCACCGGCGTGACGGAATCCGAAGGGGGCGCATCGTAGGGCACGAGCAGGGGCACACCGTGGTTCGCGGCAACCGGAGCGGAAGCACGAGTGCTCGAGGTGCGCGCGGCGGTGTCTGCGGGTCGGGTTTTTTCCGATTCGCGGAGCAGCGCGTCGAGTTCCGCGATTCTCTGCTCCTGCGCGGTGAGCACGGCTTGCTGGGCGCGCGTAGGCGCGGGGATCATCGGGACGGCGTTGGCCACGCGGCCATCCTCGCCGTGCTCGGGCACGTTGTTGAAGAAGGCGAACAGCCGGTAGTAGTCGTGCTGCGTGACGGGGTCGAATTTGTGGTCGTGGCACTTGGCGCATTCCATCGTGAGGCCGAGCCAGGCGGTGCTCACCGTGCGCACGCGGTCGGCGACATACTCGACGCGGTATTCCTCGGCGATGATGCCGCCTTCGGAATTGATCACATGGTTTCGGCCGAAACCGGTGGCGATGCGCTGCTCGAGGGTGGGCCGGGGCAGCAGATCGCCGGCGAGCTGCTCCGTGATGAAGCGATCGTAGGGGAGGTTGGCATTGAAGGCTTCGATCACCCAGTCGCGCCAGCGCCACATGGTGCGGGCGGAGTCGTTGTTGAAGCCGTGGGTATCGGCGTAGCGCGCGGCGTCGAGCCACTCGACGGCTTGGCGTTCGCCGTAGTGAGGCGAGGCCAGCAGGCGGTCGGCGGCGGCAGCGTAGGCGGCGTCGCCGCGTTGGGCGACATCGGCGGCAAACGTATCCAGCTCCGCCAAGGTCAGCGGCAAACCGGTGAGATCGAGGCTCGCGCGACGGAGCCAGATCGCGGGCGGGGCGGGGGTCGAAGGACGCAGGGTCTGCTGCTGGAGTTTTGCGTGGACGAACAAGTCGATGGGGTTCGGGGGTAGACGGAGAGAAGGAGAGATGGAGGGGGGATTGGTTTTCTCCGCGTCGCTCCGTCTCTCCGTCGCTCCCTCTCCGGCGAAAGCCGTCGCGGGCACGGGGCGCTTCACAGGCGCGATGAACGCCCAGTGCTTTTCGTAGCCTGCGCCCTCGGAGATCCAGCGGCTCAGCAGTTGAGCCTGGGCGGGTGTGACTTTCTTGTGCGACTCGGGGGGCGGCATCAGCTCTGAGCTGTCCTTCGACAGGACGCGGCGCAGAAGTTCGCTGTCATCGGGTTTCCCGGGCACGATTGCGGCGATGCCGTCGCGGGCGAGCGTGGCGCTCTCGCGTTCGTCGAGCCGGAGCTTTGCCTCGCGCTTCGCCGGGTCCTGGCCGTGGCATTGGAAGCAGTTCTCCGAAAGGATGGGGCGGATGTCGCGGTTGAAGTCCAGCCGGGCGGGTTCGGCCGCCGCCGCGACCGCGGCCAGCGCGATGCAAAGGACGGGGTAACGACCGGGGCGGGGCATGAGGGAGAGTGTGCCACAGTCGCCCGAGACTGGCTTTGACGCAGGGCGCGGGTTTTTGTAATAACCGCGCATGACCGGACCCAGCCGCAGCCCGAGAACGGTGGAATTTTTCCGCGAGGTGACGGAGCCCATCATGTTTGCCGAGATGTTCGATGTGCTGCCGGAGGTCTATCTTTTCATCAAAGACCGCGAGCACCGCTACGTGAAGGTGAACCGCAGCGAGTGCGCGCTCCACGGCTGCGCGGACGAACGGGCGATGGTCGGAAAGACCGATTTCGACTTCCACCCGCCCGCCCTGGCGTCGCAATACGTGGAGGAGGATCGGCGCGTGATGGCGGCGGGCCAGCCGCTCATCGATCAGGTGTGGCTGGTGCGGGGGGCGGATGGCATGCCGCGCTGGTATGTCTCCAGCAAGTTTCCCGTCCGTGGACCAAACGGCGCCGTGATCGGCATCGCGGGTGTGATGCGGCCCTACGACCGCGCGGGCGGCGCGCCGGGCGATTACCAGCGGCTCACGCGCGCCTGCGAATTTGTGCTGGCGCACTACGGCGAGCGCATCGCGGTGGCCGACATCGCGAAATGCGCCCACCTCTCGGCGAGCCAGCTTCAACGGGAATTCCGCCGGCTTTTTGACATGAGCCTCGGCGACTACGTGCTGCGCGTGCGGCTGATTATGGCGCGCCGCCGGCTGGAGACGACGGCGGTCACGGTCGGCCGGATTGCGCTCGATTGTGGCTTCTATGATCAGAGTCACTTCACACGGGCCTTCCGCGCCGAGACCGGCCTGAGCCCGCGCGAGTATCGGCTGCGGTTCGCGCCGGCGCGAGGGTAGCGCGAGGCTTGGCGCGCCATCGCACGAAAGTGTCATGCGGCGGCGCGTGCGTCTGCGGCCGGAGCCCATTTGCTGCGTGCACCCTCCATGCCGCGCTTTCTTACCCTGCTTGTCCTGCTGGCTGCGCCGATCGCGGCGGCCGGGGTGCGTGTGGAAATCTGCGAAGAAGGCGTGCTGAGGAGCGGCTGGCCGGCGACCGAGCCGGCTGCGACGGAGTCGTTCGCGGAGGACGCGTTTGGCCTCTTCGAGTTGCCGCTGAAATATGTTGCGACGGGCGTGCGCGGTGACCGCGCCTCGCCGACGCTGGTGCGCGCGAGCGCGACGATTACGCTGCCACCCGGGCGGCATCGCCTGCTGCTGCGTTCGCGTGGCGCGGCGCGGCTGAGCGTGGCGGGCCGGATGGTCCTGGAGACGCCGTTTGATCAACCGCGGCAATTTGCGGTCGGCAACGCCGGCGAGCTGCCGGTCGAGGAGCAGGAGACGTTTATCGAACTTGATGCCGGCGTGCGCTTCCTGCCCCCAGGCAACCGTGAAGCGCTGGGCGAGATCGCCTGGGAGGACGCGGCGCCACGCGAAGTCGTGCTTGAGACCCTCATCGGCGGCATCGAGCCGAAAAGCAAACGGCCCTTCCGCCCCGAGCTGGGTGAGACGATCGTCGCGGTGTCGCTGGCCGGCACGGGCGAGTGGCGGCTGCTCGCGCCGTCAGCACTGCAGGTGCCCTACACCGACGCCGGGTGGGCCGCCTACACGGCGGAGCGCCGCGAGCGTTTCGCCGTGATGAACGCCGCGGCGCGGGCCGCCCGCCGCGCGCAGCATGCCGGCTATTGGGAAAAACGCCGCGCCGCCGCCCACGCCTGGCTCTCCTCCACGCCTGAGGTTCCGGTGCCGACGCTCGCCGCTGGTTTCGCGGCGCACAACCCGGTCGATCATTTCATCGCCGCGCGCATCGCGCAGGCGGCGGCCCAAGAGACGCCGCGCGTGCGATCGGGCGGCGTGGATTTTTTCCGCGAGATCAAGCCCATCCTTGAGGCGCACTGCTACTCGTGCCACCAGGGGGCCAAAGTGAAAGGCGAACTCCGCCTCGACACACGCGCCGCCGCCTTGCACGGCGGGGCCGGCGATGGCCCGGCCATCGCGCCCGGCCTGCCCAAGGCGAGCGCGCTGTTCCAGCGCATCACGAGTTCTGATCCCGAGGAGGTGATGCCCGCGAAAGGCGATCGCCTGTCCCCGCGCGACGTGGCGCTGATCGAGCGCTGGATTGCGGAGGGTGCGGTGTGGCCGGAATTCCCGCCCGGTCGTCGGAGCCCCACGCCGCTCGCGGATGATCTCACGTTCCTCCGTCGCGTGTCGCTCGACACGGTGGGCGTGGTGCCGAGCGAGGCCGAGATCGCTGGATTTCTGTCCGATCCGGCGGCGACGCGACGCGCTCGCGCCATCGAGCGTCTGCTCGCCGATCCCCGCGGGGCCGATCACCAGATGGGCTACTGGCTTGATGTGCTCGCGGAGAATCCGAACCTCATCAACCCCACGCTCAACAACACCGGTCCGTTTCGCTGGTGGCTGCACGAGTCGCTTATCGATCACAAGCCGCTCGACCTGCTTGTCACCGAGCTCATTCGCCAGGAGGGCAGCGAGCGGTTCGGGGGCCCGGCGGGCTTCGGCATTGCCTCGCAAAATGATGTGCCGGCGGCCGCCAAGGGCATCATTCTCGCGGGCGCTTTTCTGGGGGTGGAGATGAAATGCGCGCGCTGCCATGATGCGCCGACGCACGCCGCCAAGCAGAGTGAGCTGTTTCAACTCGCCGCGATGCTGGAGAAGAAGCCGCTCAAGGTTCCCGCCACGAGCAGTGTTCCCCTCGATCATCTGCGCTTGGGCGGCCGCATGCCCCTGATTGAGGTCACGCTTGCGCCGGGCACCACGGTCGCGCCGGCCTGGCCCTTTGCACGATTCTGCGACGAGGCGACGGCCGCCGCCATCGCCGAGGAGCCCGACAATTCCCGCGACCACCTCGCCGCGCTCATCACGGCGCCGCAGAACGAGCGGTTTGCGCAGGTCATGGTGAACCGTCTCTGGCAGCGCCTGATGGGGCGCGGCTTGGTTGAGACGGTGGGCGACTGGGAAAAATCCAGCCCCACGCACCCGGAGCTGCTGCGCTGGCTCGGCCGCGAACTCGTGCGCAACGGCTACGATCTGCGCGCCATCGAGCGGATCATCCTCGGTTCGCACGCCTACCAGCGCGCCGCCGATCCGGCGATGACGGAGCCGAGCCCGCTCTTCGTGGCGCCGGCGCCGCGCCGGATCGGTGCGGAGCAGTTTGTGGACTCGCTCTTCGCTGCGACGGGCAAGCCCTTTGCAGTCGAACCCGTCAACCTCGACCTCGACAGCGTGCGCACGATCGAAAACGCCCTCGACCTCGGGCGCGCGACGCGCGCCTGGATGCTCGCCTCCACCTCCAACGAGCGCGATCGCCCGAGCCTCATGCTGCCGCGCATCCAGGCGGTGGCCGACGTGATGGAGGTCTTCGGCTGGCGGGCGGCGCGGCCCGACGCGTCGAGCGGCATCCGCGAAAACGCCGCCAACGTCCTGCAGCCCGCGCTACTCTCCAACGGCACCATGATGACGTGGCTGACGCGGCTCAGCGACGACCACGGGCTCACCCGCCTCGCGCTGGAGGAGCAGTCGCCCGAGCGACTCGTGGAGCGGTTGTTTCTGCGCTTCTTCACGCGCCCCCCAACCGCCGAGGAAGCTAACACCTACATCGCGGCGCTCGCGCCCGGCTACGCGGGACGCGTCGTCTCGCGGACGGACCCCGCCCCCGCGCCGCCCGTGAGGCGGAAATATGTGGCGTGGTCCAACCACATGAAGAGCGAGGCGAATTCGCTCCGCCTCGAGGAAGAGACCGCCGCCCGCCGCGGCGATGCGCCGACGGCGCGGCTCGATTCGGACTGGCGCCGCCGCTTCGAGGATGTGATCTGGGCGTTGCTCAACGCTCCCGAGTGGACCGTGATTTTATGAACCGACGAGATTTCCTTACCCGCTCCGCCGCGATCGCGACGCTGGCCGCGAGTCCGCGCGCGCTCGCTGCCGCGGCGGCCGCGGCCCTGCCCAAGGGCCGCGCCGAGCACTGCATCTTCCTCTGGCTGGGCGGCGGCATGGCGCAGATCGACACGTTTGATCCGAAGCGGCGCGGCAATACGAAATCCAAACCGATGCTCGCTGGCAGCGATTACGCCGCAATCGACACGGCCGTGCCCGGTGTGCGCTACACCGAGCACCTTGCCCGGACGGCGCAGCTCGCGGAGCACGTCACCGCGGTGCGCACGGTCAATCACACCCTCGGCATCGAGCATGCGCTCGCGACGAACTATGTGCATACCGGGCGCCCGGTGAGCGGCAGCACCGTCTATCCGTCCCTCGGTTCCGTGGTCGCGCACCAGCGCGGCGCGGCCGACGAGCGCGTGCCCGCCTACATGGTGATTGGTTATCCGAGCGTGAGCCGCGGGCCGGGCTTCCTCGGCGCCAAGCACGGCTACATTCATCTGGTGGACACAGAGTCCGGCCCGGCCGGTTTCACGCCGCCCGAGGGCATCGATGCGGCGCGCATGGCCGAGCGCCGCCGCCTGCTCGAGCCGTTGCAGAAGACCGGCACGCCCGATTCCGCGCTGTCGGATTACGCCGAGGCCCAGCGCGAGGCCCTGCGGCTCGCGGGTCCGGGTTTCATGCGGCACTTCAAACTGGCCGAGGAGCCGGCGGCGCTGCGGCAGAGCTACGGCGGCGAGTTTGGCCAGCGCTGCCTCCTCGCGCGCCGCCTTGTGCAGGCCGGCGTGCGCTTCATCGAGGTCTCGCACAACCTGAATTTCATCAACGGCGCCGGCTGGGACACGCACAACGCTGGCCAGCTCAACCAGCACGTCCTCATCCGTGAACTCGACGCCGCGCTGGCCTCGCTCATCACCGATCTCCGGGACAAGGGATTGCTCGACAAGACCCTCATCGCGCTCGGCACGGAGTTTGGCCGGCCCGGGCAGTTCGACAGCGGCGGTGGCCGCGGTCACCAGTCGGCGGCTTTCTCGCTGCTGCTCGCCGGTGGCGGCCTGCGGCATCGCGGAGCCTACGGCACGACGGATGAGTTTTCCAACAAGCCGGTCGAGCACGGCGTCTCCGTGCCGGATTTCCATGCGACGATCTACGCGGCGCTCGGCATCAATCCGGCGAAGGAACTCGTCAACGCCTCGCGTCCCGTGCCCATCACCGATGGCGGCAAGCCGATTGCGGCGCTGTTTGGGTGACGACCCTGGACGTCGAGACCGCGGGACGGAGAGACGGGGAATTCTTCGGGTAGCTTCTCTCCTTCTCTCGGTCCCGCTGACTCTCTATCTTCGTCCGCCCACCCGAAATGAGAAATGCGCTGCACCTAGTCTTGCTCGCCCTGGCGCTCCCCCTGGCGGCGCAGGAACGTGTGCTGACCACGGCGCTCGAGGTGCGATCGCTCACGCCCGCCGAAGCGGCCAGCGGCATCCCCGTGCGGCTGCGCGGCGTGGTGGTGCATGTCGAGGGCACCTCGGCGGTTTTCCTGCAAGACGAGACGTCGACCGCCTTTTTTCGCATGGCGCCCCGCGTCCACCCGCCCGCGGTCGGAGACGAGATCGAACTCACGAGCAAGACCCGCATGGGCCTCTACCTGCCGGGGCTCGACGACACGACGTTTCGGCTGCTCGGCCGGCGGGCGCTGCCACCAGGCATTCCCGCGCAGTTCGATGATCTTTATTTCGGGCGCTACCACTACCAGCGCGTGACTGTCGAAGGCATCGTGCGCTCCGTGCAGCCGCGGATGCCGAACAAGAGCCTGCTGCGCCTCGCGATGGGCTCGCGCGTGATCGACGTGCGCATCGAGCGGCCGCCGGATGACCGGCCTCTCGTGGATCACCGGGTGCGCATCACCGGTCTCGCCGCCGGTCTCATCAACACGCCGCGCCGGCAGCTCGTGCAGCCTTACGTCACGGTGATTGACTGGGGGGAAGTTGAGGTCATCGCCTTCGCGCCTCCGGCCGCCGATGCACCGCTGGTTTCCGCCGAGGAGCTGCTCGCCTTCCGCGTCACCGGCCTCGGGGAGCAGCGGGTGCGGATCGAGGGCACGGTCGCGGCTGCGTTTGGCGAGCAGGTTTTCCTGCGGCAAGGCGAGCAGGCGTTCGCGGTGCGGCTCGCCAGGCCGGTCGCACTGGCGCTCGGGGAAAGCGTGACGGTCGTGGGGTTTCCCTCGATGGAGCGATTCAGCGCCTCGGTCGTGGATGCCGAGGTGCTCGCGCGCGCTCCCGGGGCGCCGCCGGCAGCGGTCCCCGTGGCGACGCTCGACGATCTCTATGGCCGGACGGGCGACACGCAGCCGGGAAAATACGACGGCATGGTCGTGCGCGTGACCGGCACCGTGCGCGATGTGTTTACGGGGGAGGACGGCGTCATGCTGCTGCTGCAAGGCCACCAGCGCACGATCCAGGTGCGTGCGCCCGCGGGCGGCGCGATGCC
The DNA here is from genome assembly GCA_030693515.1 of Opitutaceae bacterium. Lineage (GTDB taxonomy): Bacteria > Verrucomicrobiota > Verrucomicrobiia > Opitutales > Opitutaceae > ER46. Next base: position 68,004 of record JAUYAK010000057.1, on the reverse strand, counting down.
GGTGGCCGGCACGCTGGTGCGCGTGACGGGCGTGTGCCAGGTGGAGACGGCGGTGTTTGGGCCGGGCTTCCGCAGCGACCCGGGACTCGTGAGTGTGCGCGCCCTCGCGGCCGAGGACGTGGAACTACTCCGCACGCCGCCGTGGTGGACCCCGCGCCGCCTCGGCACCGGACTCGCCGTGCTCGCGGGCGCCGTGCTGCTGGCCGGCCTCTGGATTGCGATCCTGCGCCGGCAGGTGGCGCGGCAGACGGCCGCGCTCCGCCATCGCATCGAGACCGAGGCGGCGCTGGAGGAGCGCCAGCGCATCGCGCGCGAATTTCACGATACCCTTGAGCAGGAACTCGCCGGCGTGAGCCTGCGGCTCGACGCGCTGGCCACCCGGGTCGCCGATGAGAAAGGCCGGGCGCTCATCGTGGCGTCGCGCAACCTCGTCACCCGCATCCAGACCGAGACGCGTGACCTGATCGGCGATCTGCGTGACCCGGCGGAGGCCGCCGGAGACCTCGCGGCCGCGCTCGCGGGCGTCGCGGCCCGGCATGCCGCCGAAAGCGGGGCCGATGTGCGCTTCACGCCCACCACGGTGCCACCGCTGCCCGCGGCCACGGTGCATGACCTGCGCATGATCGCGCGGGAATCGGTGACCAATGCGCTGAAGCACGGCCGGGCGCAACGCGTGGCCATCAGCCTCGCGGGCGGCGAGGGCAGGCTCACGCTGCGCATCACGGACGACGGCGGTGGCTTTGATCCCAGCGAGGAGGCGCTCGGGAAGCGCGGGCATTTCGGCTGCGCCGGCATCCGCGAGCGTGCGCGCAAGCTGGGCGCCACCGTGGCGTGGCAGAGCGCACCGGGTGCGGGCACGACGGTGGAAGTCGTGCTGCCGCTGGCGGCTCGGACCGATGGCGGCGGCGTGCCCTCATCCCGCGATTTGGTTGCCGAAGCGGGGTAAGACGCCCCGCCGAGAACCCATCATGCCAAATCATCCCGCCCTCACCGTCCTGATCGTTGACGATCATTTCGTCGTGCGCAGCGGGCTCGCCGCCTCGCTCGAACTCGACGACATGATCCGCGTCGTGGGCGAAGCCGAACGCGGCGAGGATGCCGTCGCCGCTTATCGGCGTTACGCCCCGCGGGTCGTGCTGATGGACCTCCAGCTCCCCGGCATGGGCGGGATCGCGGCGACAGCGGCGCTGCGTGTGCACGATCCCGCGGCGCGCGTGCTGATTTTCTCCACCTTCGCGCGCGATGATGAGATCCAGGCCGCGCTTGATGCGGGCGCGCTCGGCTACCTGCAAAAATCCGCCTCGCGCGACGAGCTGCTCGCCGCGCTGCGGGCGGTCGCCCAAGATCGCCGACACCTGCCCGCCGAGCTGGCGCGCCGCCTCACCGCGCTGCGCCTCGGGCCCGCGATCACGCCCCGCGAGCGCGAGATCCTCAACTTCATCGCCGCCGGGCGCGCCAACAAGGAGATCGCGGCGGAACTCGGCATCTCCGAGGACACGGTGAAGCGCCATGTCAGCCACCTGCTGGAGAAGCTCGACGTCAACGATCGCGCGCAGGCGACCGCCGAGGCAATCCGGCGCGGGATTATTCTTGCCGGCCAGTAAATCCTCGCGGCGCACGAAAGTGGGATAGACCCGGGAGTGCGCGATCGGAGCGATCTCCGTTGTGTGAAACCAAGCCGCGACTTCAGCGGCGCGCCACGCAACCCCTCCCCTGATCATGAGTTCACTTACCTGCTGCCTCCGTTTCCTTGCCTGCGGACTGTTTCTGACGGTTCTCGCCCACGCCCAGTCGGCCACCGGCACGATCACCGGACGCATCTTCAATCCGGCGAGCGATCAATACGTGCGCAACGCGCAGGTGCAGATTGCCGGCACCAGCCTCAGCGCCGTGTCCGAGGATGGCGGCACCTACCGGATCAGCGGCGTGCCTGCCGGAGACGCGACGGTGGTCGTCACCTTCACCGGCTATCGCACTGAGAGCGCGACCGTGCGGGTGACCGCCGGCGGCAGTGTCGCGCGGGATTTTCAGCTGGTCAGTTCGCTGCAAGCGCTCGCGGCCGCCGACTCCGTCATCAAGCTGGACAAGTTCGTCGTCTCCAACGACCGCGAGGGCAACGCCAAGGCGATCATGGAGCAGCGGAACTCGATGAACATCACCAATAGCGTCGCCTCGGACGTGTTCGGCGATGTGGCCGAGGGCAACGTCGGCGAGTTCCTCAAACACATGCCCGGCGTCGAGCTCGATCTCGTGCAGGGCGAGGTCCGCACGATCCGCCTGCGCGGCCTCGATTCGGAATACACGCAGGTGACGCTCGACGGTGTTTCGCTCGGCAGCGCCGACGCCAACCAGGGCGCGAGCGGCAACGCCCGCGCGTTCTCCTTCGAGCAGGTCTCGCTTGCGAGCATGGAGTCCATCGAGGTCTCGAAGACCATCAGCGCCGACGTCGATGCCAATGCCCCCGCCGGCACGATCAATCTGAAGACGAAGCGGGCGTTCGACCGCTCGGGCCGCCGGGTCTCGGCACAGGCCAATCTCACGGCCTTCTCCGCGCGCTTCAATTTCGACGACTCCTACGGCCCGGATGATCGCCAGTCGCGGAAGATTCATCCGGGCGGCATTTTTGACTACTCGGATGTGTTCTTCAAAAAGCGGCTCGGCGTGAACCTCAACATCAGCGAGTCGATGGCCTACTCCGCCAACGCGCGCAACACGATCACCTACAACTATGCGGCAACGGCCGCCGATCCGCGCCCGGTGGTGCCCACGGCGCTCAACTTCCTCCACGCGCCGCGCACCAACCGCCGTTCGACGGTCAACCTCACCACGGATTTCAAGGCCACCGATCGCCTCGTGCTCTCGCTCACGCTGCTCTACAACTACGCCGATCTGAACAACCCGCAGCGCTCGCTCACCTTCAACACCGGCGCGCGCGCGACCGTCATCGGCGCGGATCCGCTGCGGAGCTTCACGACCACGACGGCCGGCAGCGTGGTCTCGAATCCGGCTGCAATCGTGAAGCTGGGCCAGACGCTCACCGCCGTGCCGAAGTTCGAATACCGCACGGGCAACCTCCTGCTTGAGGGCAAGTTTGCCGGCTCCAACTCCATCAGCTGGTATGATCCGCGCGGCCGCCGCGGCTCGATTCGCGATGCCGGTGGCCCGACCAACGCCGGTGTCATCTACTCGGCCCAGCGCTCATCGCTCCGCAGCGCCGATTGGACAATCACCCAGATCGGCGGCCCGGACATCGCGAACGGCGCGAACTATACGACCACCACCATCACAATCGACGACGGCCGCTATGCCCTCACGGATGTCTACAGCGGCGAACTCATCGCCAGTTATCGCACCAACTGGCTGCTGCCGATCTCGTGGAAGGCCGGCGCGAAGCGCCGCTATGAGATCCGCGACTTCCGCCTCGATACGGAATCGCTGCGCTACACGCTGAACGGCGCGCCCGCCCGCGGCGGCTATGCCGGCTACAAGTCGCCCTTCGACTTTGACATGGGTTCCACCAACACCGACGCGAGCGTGCGCTCCGTCAGCGGCGGCACCGTCTGGATGCCCGACCTGGTTCGCCTCGGGGGTCTCTACCGCGATCAGCCGGGCAGTTTCACGCAGTCGCTCACGGCAACCAATTTCTACAACGCCTTCATCGGCAGCCGGCGCAATTATGAGGAGACGATCGACGGCGGCTTCCTGATGGGCACGACGACCCTCGGCCGCGCCATCGTGCGGACCGGTCTGCGCCGTGAGAACACCTACACCGACTCCCTGGAGTATGATCCGCGCTCACCGGCTGAACTCGCGCGCGCGGGCTTCGCCGAGGTGAATGGCCGGGCCACGACCATCGACGGCCTGAAATACCAGTATTTCTCGAAGCCCAAGGTCCATCGCGAGGGCAGCTACGGCAAATGGTTCCCGAGCGCCTCCCTGAAATACAAGTTCAGCCCGAACTTCGATGCGCAGCTCGGCTTCAGCTCGACCATCCGCCGGCCGACTTTCCGCGATGTGTCCGGCGTATGGGACATCAACGACGAGGCCCTCACGGTGCGGCTGCCCAATCCCGGGCTGAAGCCCGAGACATCACGGAATTTCGCCGCGCGGCTCGCCTACTATTTCGAGCCGGTCGGCATCCTCGCGGCCAATGTCTATCAGAACAACGTGCGCGGCCTCTTCATCACCAACAACCTCACCGCGCAGGAATACGGCTACCGCGGCGAACTCGATCTCTCCAACTACACCTTCATCACGACGACCCCGAGCGCGAACGATGTGACGGTGCGCGGCATGGAGCTGGAATATAGCCAGAGCCTCTCGTTCCTGCCGCAGCCCTTCAAGGGCCTCAACGTCCGCGCCAGCTACACGCGGAGCTACGCGAGCATCCGCCGCGTGAACATGATCCCGCACTCGGTGAACGCCGGGCTCAGCTACGCGTATCGGAAGGTCAACGTCTACACGAACCTCAACTGGCGCGACAACTTCCCCAGCAACATCTCGGCCACGACGCCCCGCTTTTACCGGCACCGCGCCAACCTCGACATCGGCGGCGGCTATCGTCTCACGAGTCGGATCAGCTTCTTCTTGTCGGCGCGCAATATTTTCAACGAACCCTACCTGATCATGGAGCAGGTGGGGGCCAACGCGCCCGCGGTGCAGTTCACCGAGGTCAACGGCACCAACTGGACCTTCGGTGTGAAGAGCGTGTGGTAAGGCGCGCACGCCGGGTAAGAAAGAAGCTTGCCCGGTGCGCGGCCGCGTTTACGCCGACGGCATGAAAACGTGGCGATGCGCGGTGGGCTTGACCGCAGGCGTGATGCATCTGGCGGCGGCCTGGGCGCAGGAGCCGGAGCTGCCGCGCCCCGGCACCGTAACGGTGGCCGACGTCGCGGGGCGGCTGGTGCTGGTCGCGGACGGCCAGCGCAAGGCCCTGACGGCCGACGATCGGGTGCGCGTGGGCGCGACGGTGGCGACGGAGCGACGCTCAATGGCTACACTGCATTTCTCCAACGGGGCGGCCGTGCAGCTCGGTTCCGACGCAGAGCTGGAGATCGAGGAGTTTGGGCAGGCACCGGCCACGAGCGCCTCGAAGTTTGCCGAACTCAAGGCCGAGCCGACGATCTCGCGCACGCGGCTGCGGCTCTTGCGCGGCGATATCGCGCTCGAGGTGAAGCCGCTGCGGGTGGCCCGCGGCTCGACGTTCACGGTCACGCTGGCGGCCGGGATGGTGAAAATCAGCGATGGCGCGGTGCGCATGGCGATCACGATGTCCGAATTTGGCCTTGGGGTCTGCACCGTTGAACTGCTGCGAGGCACGGCCGAGTTTGAACCGGCGGGTGGCGCCTCGGCCCCGCTGGTGGCAGGCCGCACTCACACCTTGGCGGTCGAGCTCGATCGAGCCACCGGGTCAATCAAGGTCGGCGCCATGCCTAAGGCCGCGGAGAAGAAGTAGGCTGGCGGGCGGAATCGTTTCCGCGACTTGGGCTAGGGCAGCTCGTAAACGTCGACGAGCACAGAGCCGGTCAAATTGGGGAGGACCGCGGGGGGCTGGCCGTTGGGACCGTTGACACTCGGGGCGGCGTCGGCCCGAAGCGAATACGCGCCGGGGGCGAGGGCTTCGAGCAGCGCGGCGTCGGATGCCGTCCGGAGCGGAAAGGCGCCGACGGCGGGGAAGGCGGCATTGAGCGCGGCGGCGCCAGCCTGCGCCCAATTGTTATTGGTGGCCACCGTCTGCGTGACGGTCTGACCGGCATTCTGCACGTTGGTTAGCACGGAAATTCGGGCGTCGCCGAGCAGGCTCGTGGCCGGCAGGCCAAAATCGACGAGACCCTGGGCGACCGCGCGAATCACGAGGGCACGCGGATTATTGCCCGCGATCACAATGCCGGGAACGAGGGTGTCGCCCTCGTTATTGATGCGGGCGAGAGTGGAGAGATTGGTGAGGCGGGTGGCGTTGCGGCTCACATCGTAGATTTCGGCGAGGACTTCGCCGGTGGCGCCGTTGAGGCCCTTGATGGTGGCGGAGTAGGTGCCGGGGTCGAGTTGCACGAGCAGGGCGGTGTCGAGGTCGCCGGCGGTGAGCGGAAACGCACCGACGGAGGCCGCGGCCGCGATCATCTGGGCGGGCGTGGTGGCGCCACCGGGGAGGTCCCAGCCGTCGTTGGAAGCGATGACGGAGCTGCCGCGGTAGAGTTCGAGCCGGGCGGTGCTCAGCGCGCCGGGCACGCCGAAGCGCGCGAGCGCGGGGCCGATGCCACGGATGAGGAGGGTGGCTCGCTGGGTGCCGCTGATGCTGAAGCCGAGCGCAAAACTATCGCCGAGAAAAGCGACGCGGGAACGGGTGGAGAGGTTGATGAGGCGGCCGGGCGCAGGCACGGGATTGTCGGCGGCACGGGCGTTGAGGAAGTTGATTACGCGCGGATTGGCGGACGCATAGAACTCGCGCCCGCCGTAGCCGACGGCGAGCTGGGTCTGCACCTCGACGGCGCGGGGTTGGTAGGTGGCGGGCAGCGCGGCGCGCACGGCGTCCACGGTGGCCACGCCCTTGGGGTAGTCGTTCGCATCCACGAGCGCGGCGGACTTGATCGCGGTGTAAACGGCCTGCGCGTCCGCCGCGGTGAAAGCGGGATTTGTGACCGCGAGCATGCGGAGGCGGCCGGCGTTGACGGGGGTGGTGGGGTTGTTGACGAGCCCGGTGGCGATGCCGCGACCGGTGAGGAGTTGGTTGTTGGCTCGGATCTCGGCGTTGCCGGTGGGACCGAGCACTTCGTCGTGTGAGGCGATGGCGAAGAACTGGGGAACCCGCGACGTGACCGCGAGGGTGCCCCCGCCGGTGGCGCCGTAGAGGACCGCGCCTTTGACGTTGCGTGGCGTGGCGGCGGTGGCGAGCAGGTCGGCGTAGCGGAGCGCGGCGTCGCCGCCGGCGGCCAGGCCGAGGAAGAAGACGGGCTTGGTCGCGGCGAACCCGTGGTCGCGCGCGAAGCGGTCGAGGGCCGCGACGTGCGTGGCGGCGTCGGCGTTGTTCGCGAGCGCAGCCTGTTGCGACCAGGCGCCGGTGTTGCGGTTCGCGGAGCTGAGCGCGGCGACGCCGTAGCCGGCGGCCACGAGGTCGCGCACCAACAAGGCGGGCTCGGGCAGGGTGAACCAATCGGCGCCGCTGCCGCCGCCCTCGTGCAGGAGGAAGACGAGTCCCTGCGCATCGGCGGGGAGGTGGTAGGTGAGGGTCGTGCCGGAGGGGCTGGCCTGGGTGAGCGGGTTGAAGCCGGTGACGACCGTGGGCGTCCAGGCCGGGGCGGGCCTGTAGGTGGCCGTGAGTGTGCCCCCGGCGGCGGGCACCGTGATGACGGCCTGCGGAAGCAACGGTGAGATGGCGGCGGCACCCAGCATGGCGGTGTCGCCCGTCCAGCGATCGAAGACTTGGCCGGGCCCGGGTGGCAGGGCCGCCACATCAATACGGGAGCCCGCGGGGTAGGTGCCGCTGCCGGTGCCGCCGGAGACCGTCACGGGCGCGGGTGCCCCGCTGCCCGCCACCACGACGAACGAGCGGAGGTTGACGGTGGCGAGCTGCTGCAGGTTCACATCGCAAATCACCTCGAGCAGGCCGGGTTGGCCGGGGCGGACGGTGACGGTGTTGGTGCCCTGGCCCGCGGTGATCGCGGCGGCGTTGCCGGCCACGGTCCAGCGGAAGGTGCGATCGTTGCCGACCGCCGCGGGCACGCTCGCGGTGAGGGTGCCGGTCGTGGTGTTGGTCACGATGGTGGCGGCGGCTGAGATGGCCCCCGCCAAGGCGGGCGAGATCACGGCCACGTCGATCGAAGTGCTCTGGGCGGCACCGGCGCTGGACACGACGACGTTGAGCGAAACCGTGCCGGCGGTGTCGGCGATAAAGGTGACGAGCTGCGCGGTGGTGCCGCTCGTGAAGCGGCCGCCGCTGATGGTCCATTGGTAGGTGCTGCTTTGCGCAGTGGGCGTGCCGCCTTGGCCGGCAGTGTTGGGCACGACAATCGTGGCCTGCGAGGCTGCGCCGGCGAGGATGCCCGTGTCGGTGACGATTCGCAGGCCGGTCGCCGCGCCGCCCCCGCCGCCTGGATTGATGATCCCGCCGCCGCCCCCGCCGCCAGGTGGGACGACCACTCCGCCACCGCCTCCTCCTCCCCCGGGCGGGATGACCACACCGCCACCACCACCGTCACCCGGACGCACACCACCCTGGGCCAAGGCGCAGGCGTGCACCAGGGGAAGCAATGACCACAGGCGAACGGCGCGCAGGAGAGGCGTGGCAGAGCCGAAGGAGAGCAGAGGGAGGTGCATGGAGGAGTGCGGGTCTGGGTGAGACGCGGTGCCGAGTTGCTTGTTACCCGCCCCCTAGTCGAAGGCCAGCCTGCGATCAGGCCGGCGGGATACTAGTAGCGAATCAACCTATATGGCTGGAGCGGCCAGACGCTCGGCCAAGACTTCGCGGATTTGCTCTTTCGGATAGGCTGGCACGAGGACCAGCAACACGACCACCAGCGGATCAAGGCACACTTGGTTGCAGATGTTTGCGGAGCGCCGTAGCCGCACCGCGTTGGGCGACGGCCGGCCGGGGCATTCGATTGGTCCGGGCAGCACTTCGGCACACGGGAGGGCTCTCGCGAGGCCGGCTCAGGCGAGGACGAGGAGGAGCCTGGAAGTAATCGGGGCATATGCCCTTGATCTTCTGAGGGGCGGAAGCGGAGCGTGCGCACTTCCGATTTATGCGAGCGAGCTTGTGCGCAACTGCGGTGCGGGTGAGTCGCGCGCAAGTTCGCGCTCGCAGTAAAACGAGGCGGCAGGGCCTATGGCACCTCGTAAACCTCGACGATGGCGATGCCGGTGTTGACGGCGGCTGAACCCATGCCGCTCACCTGGGCGGTGTAGCTGCCGGGTTGCAACGTGAGGAGGAGCACGGCGTCGCGGCTTTCGAGGGCAAGCGGAAACGCGCCGACGGAGGCGGAGACCGTGGCGATCTGCGCGGCGTTGGGGGAGGCGCCCCAGTTGTCGTTTTCCTGAATCGGGGTGGTGCCGGAGAACAGTTGCAGGCGCGGATCCGCCAGCGTGCCGGGGACGCCAAAGGCGGCGAGCGTCGGGCCAATCGCGCGGACGAGGACCTGCTTCGTGCCGGTGCCGCCCACGACGAATCCAGCGATGAGGATGTTGGCACCGGTGCCCACCTGCGTCCGGGCGGAGACGTTGATGAGCCGGGGGGTGGCGGCATCGGCTGCGATGGAAGCATCGTAGATCTCGGCGAGGACGATGCCGCTCGCCCCGGCGACGCCGGAGATTTGCGCGGAGTAGCCACCCGCGGTGAGGACAGGCGCGAGCGCGGCATCCTTGCTTGTCACGGGCGCGAGGGGAAACGCCCCGACCTGCGGCGCGATGGCTGCGACCCGCGCGTCGCCCGCCCAGTCGTCATTTTCGGAAAGCAGGCTCGTGCCGGAGAAAACCTGCAGGCGCGGATCGGCGAGTGTGCCGGGCACGCCGAAGGCTCCGAGCGCCGGGCCGACACCGCGGAGGAGGAGGGGTTTCGTTCCCGAGGTGCCGGCGCCGCCGATCACGAAGCCGACGAAGAGCACGCGATCACCGCTGCCGGCCACGGTGCGCACGGCAAGATTGACCAAGCGCGCGGTCGCGCCGGTCGCCGCGGCGACGCGCAGCGTGGTAGCCAGGCTGATCACGGAGCCGCCGGGACCGGTCGCGATCACGCGGTAGTCGCCGGAATTGGAGCCTTGCACAGAGGGGAGCGTGAGGATGGCCGAGGTGGCGCCCGGGAGAGCGACGTCGTTCTGGAGCCACTGGTAGGTGAGGGCGCCGCCGCCGGGGATCGCCGCGAGGGCGGGGATGGAGACGGAGGAACCGGCGGTGGCGCTGACCGGCGCGGCCGGTTGCGCAGAGATCACGGGCACGCCCGCGATTTCTCCGGGGCGCGCCGTGTGCCGAAGGTTTTGGCCGTGCATGGGCCAAGGCGCGCGGGCGAGGTTATTGCCGGTATCGAAGGCGTAGAGCTTGCCATCGGTGGAGGCGACGATGAGCCGTCCGGCGGTGATGAGCGGCGCGCTCAAGATGGGTTGGGAGGTGGCATAGGTGCGAAGCAGCCGGCCCTCGCCATCCAGCGCGTGGACGAAGCCATCGTCGCTGCCGATGTAGATCGTGCCGTCGTCCGCGAGGACGGGCGTGGTGGAGCGGATGAGATCGCCGGTGGCGTAGTCCCAGCGTTTGGCTCCGGTGGCGGCGTCCAGCGCGTAGAGCTTGGTGTCGTAGCTGCCGAAATAGACTACGCCCCGGGCATCGACGACGGCCGAACCCGAGAGCGGGCTGCGGGTGTCAAATTGCCAGCGTTCGGAGCCGTCGGGCCGGATGGCAAAAAAACGTCCGTCGAAATTGCCGAGGTAAATGGTGCCGTCTGCGCCCAAGGCGGGGGTGGCGTAGGCCGTGGCCCCGAGGGGGAAGCTCCATTTTTGCGAGCCGTCCGCGGGGTTGACGGCGCAAAGTGCGGCCGCGTCGCCGGCGACGATGTAGATTGTGCCATCAGCCGCGATGACGGGAGCGGTGTAGGTGTCACCCGGCGCGGCGAAGATCCACTTCTGTTTTCCATCGGGATCGAGGGCGATGAGTTTTCCGTTGTCGGACTTCACATAGACCGTGCCGTCGGCCGCGATGGCGGGGGCGGCCCACACGTAGTCGCCGGTATTGAAGGACCATTTTCTGGCGCCGTTGGCGGGGTTGAGCGCGTAAAGATAACCGAGATCATCGCCGACATAGAGGGTCCCATCCTGGCCCACGGCGATCGCCCCGCCGTCGACATAACCGGTGACGTTAAACGAGCGCCAGCGGCGCGTGCCGTTGGGATTCAAGGCATGCACCAGACCAAAGCTGTCGGCCACGTAGAGAGTGCCGTCCGGCGCGAGCGCTGGGCTGGCGTAGATCGCATCGTCGGTGACGTATTGCCAGGCGGCGTCGGCGATGCTGAGCGTGAAGCGGCCGCCCGGGCCGAAGGAGGTGTCGACCTTGATGGAGTAGGTGACATTGGCGATGGCGTTGAAACGGACGAGGCTGTCGAGATTGGGCCCCGCATCGTCGTCAAACGCGACCTCGGCCAAGGCGTTGAGGGTGGTGCCGGTGTAGAGCGTGACGATGGGATCGGTGGAGACGTTGGTCGCGGAGATTTCGTAGGGCCGGCTGCTCGGAGCGGTCCAGCGATACCACAGCGAGCGGTCGATGCCGATGGCGCGGCCGGTGGCGCTGCGGGGCTTGGGCTCGCCCGGCTCGACCGAGGCCCCGGCATTGTTGCCGGTGACGACGACACCGGGGCCGATGAGGACACGGGCCTGGGCGAAGGCGTCGTTGAAGGGCACCGAGACGAGGGAAAACGTGATCAGGCCCTCGGTGGTGCCTTTGCCGGCGACGGCGATGTGGTAGATGGCGCTGGGCACGGTATCAAACGTGACGCTGCTCGCCGCCGCGGCGGAGCCGGGCGCATGGTTGGTCGCGACGAGGCGGAGATCCGCAAGCGTAGGCGTGGCGCCGGAGCCCGAATAAACCGCGAGCACGGCATCGAGGCCGCTGCCACCGGTGCCGATCGTGACCTTGCCAGCGGATGCCGGGGCGGTCCACGACCACCAGAGCGAGCCGTTGGAGCCTGCGACGCCATGATCCGGCTCGCCGGCTTCGCGGGTGGCGAGCTGGTTGGAGCCGCGGACGGTGTTGAACTCCCCGGTGATCACGGCGCGGCGGGAGAAGTCGTCGTTGAAGGGCCGGGTGCTGGTTGAAGAGAGTGCCGCGAGCAGGTTGAGGCGGCCGTTGGTGTGGACGCGGTGGTTGAGTTCCGGCAGCACATCGACGGATCCAAGCAGGCGGTTGATCAAGGCGCGGTAGCTGTCGCCGGGGAATTTCTGCTTCAGGAGCGCGAGCGCACCGGAGACATGCGGCGCCGCCATCGATGTGCCGCTCTTCACCGCATAGGTGGTGGTGCCGGATATGCCGAGGGAGAGAATGGAGGAGCCCGGCGCCGCAAGCTCGACGAGGCCGGAGCCAAACGTGGAATAGCTCGCAAGCCGGTCCTGCCGGGTCGTGGACGCGACCGCGACGATGTTGTCGAGCGCGTAGGCGGCGGGATACTCGGGCAGGTCGGTGATCTCCTGGCTGTCGTTGCCGGCGGAGGCGACGAAGATGATGCCGGCGTCGCGCACCCGCCGCAGCGCCTCGAACTCCGCTTGCGAGAAGGTCGTGGAGCCATAGCTGCCGTTGATGATCTGGGCCTGCTTCGCGATCGCGTAGTCCAGGCAGGCAATCGAGCCGGAGACCGATCCGGAGCCGCTCGTGCCGAGAAACTTGAGCGGCATGATCTGCGCCTTCCATGCGATGCCGGCGATCCCCTTGCCGTTGTTGCCGCTGGCGGCGATGATGCCGGCAACGTGGGTGCCGTGGCCGTTGTTGTCGAACGGATCGCCGGCGAGCGGTGAAGTCCGCGGGACGGTCACATTGATGCCGAAGGCGTCGTCCAGGTAGCCGTTGTTGTCATCGTCCGCGCCGGTGCGGCCTTCGAGCTCGGCGCGATTGAACCAGAGATTGGAGATGATGTCCTCGTGGCTGTAGTTGAGCCCGCTGTCGATCACCGCGATGATGACATCCGGCGCCTCACGCTGGATATCCCACGCGGCGAGAGCCTTGATGTCGGCGCCGGATTTTCCGCCGGACTGCCCGGTGTTGTTGAGCGACCACTGGTCGCTCGCGAAACGCGCATCGTTGGGCGTGATACGGGCCTCGCGGATATAGTCGGGCTCGACATAGTCATAGAGCCCGGTGGCGGCCAGGCGATCGACCACCGCCTTCACATCCTCGGAGCCGTCGGTCTCCAGCACACGGATGCCGCCGAGGCGCGGGTGGCTGCGGACGAGCGTGAGGGCTGCGCGGGCCTCGGCGCGTTCCACGGCGCCCAGATCGGCGCGGGGCTTGGCGAGGAGCGTGCGGGCGCGGAACCCCCGGTTTCGCTCATGCTCGGTGATGGGATCGGCGTCAGCCGCAGACAGGCTGTTCGTCAACGCCACAAGGGCGGCTAGCACGGCCAACACGAGCCGGCGTCCGCCAGCTCCCGAGGAGGTGAAGAAGGGCATGGCGAAAGTGAAGCGGCGACGCTGGGTCTTTTCACGCGGCACGCAACTGCAAGTTGGTGCCATGGGTCGCCGAACCGGCGGTGGTCCTGCGTTTACGAATCCAGCCAGGCGGCAAGTGACGCGTCGTCGTGGAGCGGCGCGCCGGCGCGGTAGTCGGGGGCGAGGAGCTCGGCGTAGCTTGCCTCGAGGAAGCGGCGGCAGTGCAGAATCACGCGGGCGCGCTGGCCGGGGGCGCGCACGAGGCGGCCGAGGGCTTGGTTCACCTTGGTCATGCCGGGCAATTGGTAAACACGGCGAAAGGCCTCGTCGCGCGAGAGGCCGGCGCGGGCGGCTTCGGCGAGGCGCGCGCGTTGCACGGCGTTGACCTCCGGCAGCGCGGGGCCGACGACCATCGCGTGCGTGATGCGGCCGCCGAGCGCGTCGATGCCCTCGGCGAAACTGGAGCCCAGCACGAGGAAAAGCGCATCGGCGAGCGTGAGTGCCTGCCCGACCCACTGCGCCTGCTCGGCGAGGTCGCGGACGCGGGGTTGGAGCGAGGGGCGCAGGGCGGGCGCGACGGCGGCGAGTTCGCGGATGATGGACTCGGCGTAGGCGTAGCTCGGAAAGAAAACGGCGACGGGTCCGCGCGCCGCGTCGTGCAGCGCGGCGATGGTGGCGGCGGTGGTGGTGGCGTGCAGGGCGCGTTGCTGAAAGGAGGTATGCACGCGCGCATCGATCGCGATGGCGTAGGCGGCGTCGCGCCACGGCGTGTGCGCGCGGAGGAGCGCGGGGCTGGCGGCGTCGCGCGCCTCGTCGGTGCGCAGCAGCGCGGCGGCGGTGGTGAGCTGGCGGAAAAGTTTCTTCGTGTCGCGCTTGGTGAGATCGCCGAGCTTATCGGGTGGATGGGCGGGTGGGGCCGGTTCTTCGAGCCGGCCTGGGTGCGAGGATTCGTGGGCGAGTGGAGGCGGGAGCTCTGGCCGGATCGGAGAGCCGGCCCCACCGGAGGCCAGCCCGCAGGCGGCGGCGAAGCCATCGGTGGGGGTGAGCGTGGCGCTGGCGAGCACGACGCCGCCGAATTCGCGCAGCGTGGCGCCGATGGCCGCAGCGGCGTCGAGGCAGGTGAACGCGAGTTCGCCGGCGCGCGGGCACCACCAAAGGCGCGGCAGCGGCGAGGCGGCGAGTTCGTCGAGGAGCGAGGGCAGCGACCACAGCGCATCGGCGGCCTGCGGTCCCAGGGCCGCGAGGTCGAGCGGGGCACCGCGGATCTGTTGCGCGACGCCGTCGATCAAGTGGCGGGCGTCGTCCTCCTCCGCGGCGGAGAGAGCATCGCAGATGCGGAGATGGCGGAGAAAATGGCACCAGTGGTCCCACGCCGTGGCGAGCGGCGCGGGGGCATGCACGCGGTGGAGTTCGAGCCGCACGCCATCGGCCGCGATCGCATCGAAGGCGTGTGAATGCGCATCGGCGACGCGCGCGGGGAGGTTGTGCGCCTCGTCCACGATGAGGAGGGTGCGCGCCGCGGCGTAGCCGGGCTGGGCGAGGAAGAGGCCGCGGTTGCGGGGCGCAAAGACGTAGTTGTAGTCGCCGATCCACACGTCGTTGAAGGGGAGCGCGGCGCGCGTGATTTCGTAGGGGCAGAGGCGGGCGGCGCGGCCGGCGGCGCGCAGCGTGTCGAGATCGCGCGCGTGGTGTTCGTCGAGGTAGAAGCGGGCGAGGCCGGCGGCGGCCCAGCGTGCGGGCAGGTCGTGGAGATAGGTGCAGGCATCGCGCACGCAGTGGAACGTGTGGTTCACGCAGTGCTCGGCCTTGTTGCGGATGTGCCAGACCGCAACGGCGGGAGCCGTCGCGGCGGGTAATGGGTGATGGGTGATGGGCGATGGGTTTTTCCCCATAACCGATAACCCATCACCTATGGCCATCCCGTCTGTCATCGCGGTGAGGGTGGCGACCACCTGAATCTGACCGGTCGATTTGCTCGTAAGGTAGATCGCACGGTCGAAGTGGCCGGAGCGGAGCTGGCCGAGCGCGAATTCAAGCAGCACGCCGGTTTTGCCGAAGCCGGTGGGCGCTTCGAAAAAGACGAGCGGGTGTTGCGCGAAGAGCGTGGTGAGCTCGGCTTGCGTCGTCTCCTGGCCGGGGCGGGGCGTGGCAAAGGCCGGGCGGTAACGCAGGCCGCGTAGGCGTTCGCGGGCGCGGAGGCGCAGGTTCAGGAATTCGGCGATGCGTTCGAGCTGGGCGCGGAAGAGCCCATCGTCGGCGGGCGTGAGCGCGAGGGTCTGCGCGAGTCCGGATTGCGCCTCCACGAAGCAGAGTTGCGAGCTGAGGGCCTGGAGCTGCGGGCCAAGGCCGTTGAGCGCGCCGAGCCGAGCAAGGGCGACATAGGTGGCGAGCTGGATGAAATAGTCGGGGTAGTCGGCGCGGAGTTCGGTTTCGTCGGCGGGCAGCGCGCGTGTGACGGTCTTGATCTCGCGCAGGGTGAGGGCGCGCTCGCCGCGGATGAGTTGATCAATGCGGCCGGTGAGCGTGAGCGTCCAGCCGCGGTGGAAAATTTTCCCCGCGATCGGCACCTCGAACACGGCGGCGCCGGCATGCTCCGCGGCGGCCTGCGCGCGGAGTTCGTTGTGCCAGTGCGTGCCGAGTTGGGCGCGCCAGAGACCGGCGGCGCCGGTCTCGCCGGCGTCACGGGGGCCGGTGGTGAAGCCGGAAAACTCGCCGACGCTCAGCGCGGCGGTGCGGGCATCGAGGTCGAAGTGCATCGCGTCACTCCAGCAGAATCTCGGTGTGGCCGCGGAGGTAGTCCGCGAGCCGACCGTGGAGGATGGGGGCCGACCGCAGATCCGCGGGAGACACCTCGGCCAGCGCGGGGAGCGGGGTGTGGAGGAGGTGCTGCGCGACGGCGCGCAGATCGTCGGGTAGCGTGGGCAGCCACTGCTGGGCGACGGGGTAGCCTTCGTCGCGAGCGAAACGGTAGATGCTCTTCAGCCACACGAGATCAGGCGCCGCGCCGCGCGCGAAGGCCGTGAAGGCCGAGTGCAGCAGGTCGGCGACCGCGCGTCGGCTCTCCTCGTGGACGGGGTTGCGTGCGACGAGCGCGGCCAGCTCACAGGCGAGGCGCAGCGCGGCGTAGCTGCGGCCGATGGCGGTGTGGCGGGCCGTCAGCACGACTTCCTTGACGAACCAGGTGCGGCCTTGGTTGGAGGATTCGAGGTCGAGCGCGGCCTCGTCGAACAGATCAAGCGCGACGGTGGTGGCGGCGGTTTTTTTCGGCAGCCGCTGCTGCACCTGCAACACGCCGTGTTCGGGCGAAAAAACGGTCAGGCCTTGGAAGGCGTCGGACGGCGGCCGCTTGAGCAGCACGATCGCGGAGGTGCTGAGAGGGAGGGAAGGAATGGCGGACGGAGGAAAAGGACGGCTGGCCGGCGCAAGCATTTTTCCCGTCACGGCCCCGCGAGCGGCTGCGGCTTGGCCTTCCACTCCGGCGTGACCGCCCCGCCGGAGATGATCATTTTCATGCCGTCGCCGACGCTCATATCGAGTTCGATGATCTCGGTGCTGGGCAGCAGGAGGAGGTAGCCACTCGTGGGGTTGGGGGAGGTGGGCACAAAGATCGTCCACGTCTCCGGACCCGTGCGCGACTGCGCCTCGCCCTGCTGCTTGCTTGCGAGGAAGCCGAGCGTCCAGGAGCCGGGGCGCGGGAACTGCACGAGCACGACCTTGCTGAAGAGGTTGCGCCGTTCGGACCCGAAGGTGGCGACGACTTGCTTCACGGAATTGTAAACGGCGCCGACGCCCGGGATGTTTTGCACGAAGCGCTCGACGAAGTGCAGGAACAGTTTTCCGAAGACGTATTGGGAGAGTAAGCCGAGCGCTGTGATACACGCGACGACGACAAGCGTGGCCATGAGGTCCCAGAGCAGCGGGATGTCGTGCAGCGACAGGGGCAGGACGCGTTCGTAGAGGGGACGGAACGTGCCGCCGAGGATGTCGATGATCTTGCCGAGGGCCCAGATCGTGACCCAGAGCGGGGCGAGCAGCAGCACGCCGGAGAAAAAGGCGTTGCGAAGGACGACGAAGCGGGAGTTGGACGCGGGAGCCTCGATCATGGAGAATCGCACGATCGTGAAAACGCGCGGCGAGGGAAAGGGGAAAGTCGCGCGGAGACGTGGCGCAGCCTCGGGCTGTGGGAGCGAACTTGTTCGCGAACGGGTCCGATGAAGTCGCGAGCCGCCTCGCTCTCATAGGACCGGTGGCCCTACGGCACCTCGTAAATCTCGATCAGCACGGTGCCGGCGGAGCCGTCGGCGCTCGTGACCTGTGCGGTGTAGTTGCCGGCAGGGAAGGGCAGAAGCATCACGGCGTCGGCACTGCCGGCGGGCGTGGGAAACGCCCCGGCCCGCGCCAGCGAGTCGGCGAGATCGGCTTCGTAGGTGAGGCCGCCGACCACGGGCAGATAGACATAGCCGTTTTCATAGGGCTGCCCGCGACTGTCGAAGAGGCGCAGGACAGGCCGAGCGAGCGGGGTGGGCACACCAAAGAGGGCCAGCGACGGGCCGATGGCGCGCACGAGCATTTTCTTGGCCGCGCCGGCGCCGCCCGAGACGACAAAGCCCGCCGTGAAGCTGCGGCCCGCGCCCGCGGCGAGGTCACCGCGGAGAGAGAGATTCACCAAACGCTCGGTCGGGCCCACGCCGAGGATCAACGCTTGCGAGGGCACGGTCAGTGCGACCGGATTTACCACGGACATAGCGTAGGTGCCGGCGTCGGCGGAGGTGACGAAGCGAATCACGAGGGGATTGGTCGTGGCGCCGGCCAGGGCACGGCCGTTGCGGAGCCATTGCACGGGTTCGCCGCTGCTCGCCGGGCCGGTGAGGCGGAGCATTTCGCCCACGGGCACGGTGACGCGCGCGGGCGGCACGAAGCGGATGCCATGGCCGATGTCGAGCGTGAGGGAGGTCTCGCCGACGGGGGCGGGCTGCTGCGCAACGGCCAGGGCGACGCAGGCGGCGACGGAAAAGGAAAGGGTGAAGGATCGGAATGCGTTCATGGTCGGAAGGTGAAACGCGGCAGACTGCGGTGGCAGCGCAAGAGTTCCATCGCGCGTGCCTCGGCCCGGCGCATCGCTCGTTTTTTTGCGGGCACGAGGTCATCGTAACCGGCGAGGTGGAGCCAGCCGTGGACGAGGTAGAGCGTGAGTTCACGCGCGAATTTCAATTGAACGGCCGGGGTTAGTCGCCGTGCCATGGACCGGCGTGGCGCGCCGGCGAGCGGCGGCCCTACATGCCGCAGAGCGGCGTCGGCGGAGACACAGATCTCGCCGGTGGTGCCGAGCGCGGGATTCCCCTCAAACGTGATCACGTCGGTGATCGTCGGGTCGGCGAGAAAATCGGCGTGAAGCTGCGCGAGCGCGGCGTCGGTGAGGAAGACGAGCGAGAGTTCGCCGGGTGGCGGGGCCGGAAATTTCGGTTTTCGACGGCCGGCGGCCGCAATCGGAAACTCTGCGTCGAGGACATGGATGACGCGTTTGACCGCGCGGCGGTCGAGGCGGAGACGCGGGTGGTGGCACGCAATCGCGACTTCGCGCGGAGCGGTGGGCTCAACGGGCATCGGACTTCCGGGTTCCGGCGTCGGGCGGCGTCGCGCTCGTGCCGGCGTCAGGATAGGCGACGCGGGCGTGGAGCATGTTGAGCAGCGTGAAGTGAAAGCTGTTCTTGACGCGCGTGAGCTGCTCAAGCGTGAGCGGTGCATCGTCCAGCTGGCCGTCGGCGATGCGATCGGCAAACGTGCGATTGATGACTTCGTGGAGGCTCTCGGCGTCGATTTGGCGAAGCGAGCGGGTGGTGGCCTCGACGCCGTCGGCGAGCGAGATGATGGCGCTCTCGCGCGTCTGGGGCCGGGGTCCGTCGTAGCGGAAGGCGGCGGCATCCGGCGAAGGCGGGGGTGAGCTCGGGGGCGAAGGCGAATCGGCGGGTTTGCTGTCCGGCGCGGCCGTTTTTTTCCGCTCGCCCGCTGCGCGAATCGGGAAGGGCGCGCGCGAGTGCTCGACGGCGCGCTGGTAGAAATAGCGGACGAGCGTCGTGCCGTGGTGCTGCTGGATTACGTCCACGACGGCGCGGGGGAGGCGGTGCTTGCGCGCGAGTTCGACGCCGTCGGGCACGTGCTGGCGGATGTGGCGGGCGGATTCCTCCGGCGGAAGGCCGGCATGAGCGTCGGCGCCATGGCGCGCGTTTTCGCCGAAGAACTGCGGGGCGTTGATTTTCCCGATGTCGTGAAACAGGGCGCAGGCGCGGGCCACGAGGGCGTTGGCGCCGACGGCGTTGGCGGCGTTTTCTGAGAGCTGGGCCACGACGAGCGAGTGGTGGTAGCTGCCCGGCGCCTCGAGCTGCATGCGGCGCAGGAGCGGGTGGTTGTAGTCGGTCAGCTCGAGCAGGGTGATGTCAGTCGTGCGCTGGAACAGCGACTCTAATACTGGCAACAGGCCCACGACACCGATGCCGGTGAGCAGACCGGTGCCGAGGCCCGCGGCCATCTGCCGGACCAGGGTGTCAAACGGCGTCTGATCCGCGATGCCGATAAGCGCCGCAAACGTGGCTACCGTGAGCCCGCCTGCGCCGGCGGCGCGGACCACGAGGGCCCGGCGCCGCACGTCGCGCCCGAAGTAGATCGTCACGAGCGAGGCGAGGAACGTGAGCACGAGCAGATCGAGGCGGTTGCCGTAGATGACGCCGGTGAAAATCGAGATCAGCAGCGCCATGAAGATGCCCGAGCCGGCGTCGATGAGGATGGCGATGATGAGCGGGGCAAAGGCCGTGGGCGCCACGTAGGGCAGGCTGGAGGCCCAGGCGCTGTCGCGCAGGAAGAACTCCGCGCCACCGAGCGAATAGTTGGCGCGCACGAGCGCCAGATTCGCGATGACGACGAGGGCGAGGAGCCCGCAGCGGACGTTGCTGCGCAGCGTCTCAGGATCCTCGATGCGGATGTAGATGAGCGAGGCCAGCACCATCGCGAGCACCAGCAGCATGCGGCCGAAAAGCGTGAGGCCCTCGCTGACATCGGCGTCGCCATGCGTGCGCAGGTGCTCGCGGTGGGCGGTGATCATCTCGTGCTGTTCGCGCGTCACGCGCGCGCCGGCCTCGACGATCGTCTGGCCGCGGGCGACGCCCACGACGACGGGCTTCACCCGTTCGGCCGCCGCCGCATGGCGCGTGGCGGTGACTTCGCGGTCGAAGACGATATTGGGCACCAGCCCGAAGCGGAAAAGCCGGAAGACGGCCTGCACCGCCGGCCGGGGGGCGGCGCCGACAGCCAGGCTCACCCGGAGCGCGGTGAGCGCCTCCTCCAGCGTCTGCACGGGCCGTTGCGCGACCTCGCCGTCGGGCCGCGCGATTTGGAAGACGAGCGAGCTGCCGGGCTGTATGCCGCCCAGCGCGGCATCGCTGATGCCCTGGGCATACAGATCGCGCAGCGTGGCCAGCCCGCTGTCGAACAGCTCCGCGCGCGCCTTGGGATCGAGCGGGGCGAGGAGGGCGGCGATGTCCTCCGGGGTGGCGTGGTAGGTGGCGCTGTGGGAGTTGAACGTGTCGGCGATGCGAGCGAGTTCGGCGCGGCGTCCGATGAGGGGGGAGACGTTGCCCGGTCCGGCCGTCTCAAACGCGACCAACTGGCCGAGCAGCGTGCGGGCCGCCGCCTCGATGCGGCGCAGGGGTTCGACTTCCAGCCGGTAAATCGGCGGCAGTCCGTCCAGATACTGTTCGCGCGCGACGCGGGTCCGCTCCGCGCTCTCGTAGCGGAAAGGGGCGAGGGCGGTGATGCGGCTCGTCGCCACCTGATCGACGGCGATCGGGGCGTCCACGGTGCTGATGCCGGCCGAGCTGATGACGACGATGGCGGCGACGGTGAAAAAGAAGATGAGCGCCGCGATGAGCCGCGACCGGTCCAGAAACTCCCGCATGGCCGACTGCGCGACCGGCGCCACCGTGCGCGTGCGCCGGGCCGCGAGGCCGCCGACGAGGAGTTTGAACTGGTTGCGGACGGACATGGATGGATTTTCGACTGGGTTAACCGCGGGGGAGCGTCAGGTGCTGTTTGAAATGGACGATGGTGACGATGCTCACAACCTCGGCAGACAGCCGGTAGATGATCCGGTAGGGTGGTTCGTGGATTTCCTTCAACGCTTCCTCGGGATACTCATGGACCGGATGGCCGCGTCGCGGTGAGGCCAGGAGGGATTCGGCGCGTTCGATGATCCGGGCAATGGTGCGGTCAGCGTAGAATTCCGAGTCCCGTGCGATGAAGCGGCGGATGGCACGCAGCTCCTGCCGGGCTTCGGCCGACCATTGTAAATTCACGGGGCAAGGCCGAACTCGCGACGGATGGAGGCGTGGGAATGAACCCGGCCGGCGTGGATGTCGGCCAGCCCGGCCTCGATTTTCTGGCGGACGTAGATGCGATACATCAGATCATCCCAGGACGAATTCTTGGGCAGCGTGCGGACAAGCGTCATCGCACGGGATTTCAGGCTGGGTTTGGGAGATTTGAGGGCGGGCATGGCGATAAAGTTAGGCGGAAAATTCTCCAAAGTAGAGTTCCGTCGCCTCGCGGAGATGGGCAAGGGCGGCCGAGACGCTTTCGCCTTGGCTCGTGGTGCCGGTCTCCGGATTGAGCGCGACGAAGCCGCCTTCGGCGGCGGGGGTGAGGATGGCGTTGAGTGTCATGGTGGTAGGATGATGGGATGCGTAACTGTCGTCAAATGGAGGAATGCGCACCCAACTTGGCGGTCATCTCTTTCAGAAGCGAGAGGGCCTCATCGCGCCCGCGGACCCGGATAAGCAGGTCGGATTCGCCAGCGCGAACAGCGAGTTCAAACGGCGATTCGATATCGTTGTTTTTGAGGTGCAGGCTGAAGGCGGCGGATTCGCCGTCTTTCAGTTCGCTAACACGAGTTAAGATCGAGTTGAGCCGTTCAACGGCGAGGCTACGCGGGAATTTTTTGCTGAATTCTGCGAGCAAACGATCAAATGCGGCTCGTCCGAGCACCATCTCGGCGTGGGCCCATACCTCGCCATCGCTTGCTTGATATTCGGAGTGCTTTTCCCGGAAAAAGACGGGGATGAGGAGAATCACGATTCCCACGAGCCAGCCCCACGGCCAAAAGCGGTTGGCGAAGATCAGGAGGAAGGTTGAAACTCCCAAAAAAACCCCGCTGACGGCCAAGCGCGTCGGCCAACTCCAATTGGCCATGCGTTCAAATAAGCTCATGTCGGATCTTTGTTGACCGGCTTTGAAGACTTACCGCTTCCCCTCCGCCCCATTGCTATTCGCGATCGGATTCCGATACGCCTCATACGCCTCGATGATTTTGGCTACGAGGGGATGACGCACGATGTCGGCGCCGCTGAAAGTGTGGAAATCGATGCCGGGGATGCCACTGAGGATGTGGCGGACTTCGAGGAGGCCGCTTTGCTTGGCGCGGGGGAGATCGATTTGGGTGATGTCGCCGGTCACGACCATGCGCGACTCTTCGCCGAGGCGGGTGAGGAACATCATCATCTGCTCGGGCGTGGTGTTTTGCGCCTCGTCGAGGATGATGAAGGCGTGCGAGAGCGTGCGGCCGCGCATGTAGGCGAGGGGCGCGATCTCGATCACGCCTTTCTCGGTGAGGCGGACGACGTCCTCGGGGTCGAGCATGTCGTGCAGCGCGTCGTAGAGCGGGCGGAGGTAGGGGAGGATTTTTTCGCGGAGGTCGCCGGGCAGAAACCCGAGCGCCTCGCCGG
Organism: Opitutaceae bacterium; assembly: GCA_030693515.1. Classification (GTDB taxonomy): domain Bacteria; phylum Verrucomicrobiota; class Verrucomicrobiia; order Opitutales; family Opitutaceae; genus ER46. Next base: position 45,122 of record JAUYAK010000057.1, on the reverse strand, counting down.
CCTCGACGGCCGGGCGGGTGAGGATGATGCGCTCGACCTCGTTCTTCAGCAGGGCGTTCACGGCGGCGGCCATGGCGAGGTAGGTCTTGCCGGTGCCGGCGGGGCCGATGCCGAAGACCACCGGATGAGCGAGCATCGACTGGAGGTAGAGTTTTTGCCCGAGCGTCTTGGGGACGATCGTTTTGCGGTTGGTGGCGATGACGAGGGGCTGCTCGAGCAGCGCCTGGAGCTGCGCGCCCTCGCCGCGGGCGAAGGCATCGGAGATGCGGTGGAAATCGGGCGTCCGGATGGCCATGCCCTGCGTGCGGGCGCGGTCGAGGAAGGCAAAGAGCGCCTCGGCCACGGCGACGCGGTCGGCCGGGCCGTCGATCTTCACCCAGTCCTCCCGGGTGGCGAGTTTCACGCCCAGCGCGCGCTCGGCCTGGACGAGGTTTTCCTCGCGGGCGCCATAGAGGGAGCTCGCATGGCGCGGGCTGGGAAAATGGAGGGTTTTGGAGGGCAAGGTGGAAAAGAGGAAACGCGGGAAACGGCAGAAAGAGGAAACCGGGCGAGGCCGGGCAGCGGGATGGCTGCTTAGCTCCGCTTTCTTTTTTTCGCTTTCCGTTTTTTGTTTCCTTCCGGTTTCAGTGTTGCGACGGCCGCGGTGAGTTTCGCCCACGTCGATTCCAGCGCCTGCGGCAGGATGCGGACTTGGCCGAGCACGGGCATGAAGTTGGTGTCGCCATTCCAGCGCGGGACGATGTGGCCGTGGAGGTGGGCGATGCTGCCGCCGGCGATGGCGGCGCCGAGGTTGAAGCCCACGTTGAAGCCATCGGGGCGGAGCGCGGCCGTGAGGAGCCGCTGGCCGAGGATCATTTCCTCCATCAGATCGGCGCGCTCGGCGACGGTGAGCTCGGGCAAATCGTCGACCTCCCGGAAAGGGACGGCGAGGAGGTGGCCGGGGTTGTAGGGAAAGCGGTTCAGCACGAGATAGCTGAGCGCGGAGCGGTGGACGATGAGCGCCGCGCGGTCGTCGCCGAGGGCGGGCAGCTCGGTGAAGGGTCGCTTCATGCCGGCGGGCAGGCGCGGTGCCTCAATGTATTCCATGCGCCAGTAAGGGTGGAGCTGCGGCATTTGGGCGGGAGGATCGGCGGGCGAAAAGGACCGGGACAAGAAGCCGGGGCCGGGGCAAAGTCAAAGCCGCGGTCGGAGCCGAAAGGGGAGGGCGAGTAGCGGCCGGGCGTCCCTGCCCGCCGAGGATGGCCAATCCCAAGAACCGGCAGGCAAGGGACGCCCGGCCGCTACGTCGAAGTTCGGAAACGCGCTTCCGTTTTGGCGAAAACCTCCCACCATGCGCCCTCCTTTTCCTGTGAGCGACGCACCCAACCACACTCCCGATGACGATTCCGCACTCAGCCCGCTCGCGCGCCTCCGGGAGAAGTCGATGGGCTTTTGGGAGCACCTGGAGGAGCTGCGCGGCACGCTGATCAAGAGCGTGGTGGTGTTTGTAATCTTCGCCGTGCTGGTGGGTTCGTTCTACAAACGATTCCACGACGCCCTGCTCTGGCCCCTCACTTCCGCCAATTCCGGCGCGCCGGACATAAAGGTCGAATTAATCACGAACTCTCCCTTGGAGGTGTTTAATGTTCTTATCCAGATGTGCGTGTTTGGCGGCCTCGGGCTCGCTTCGCCGTTCATCCTGTTTTTCATCGCTCAGTTCGTCTCTCCGGCCCTGACGGAGCGAGAGACGAAGGTGATCGTGCCCATGTGCGCTTCGGCGATGGTGCTGTTCCTCATCGGGGCGAGCTTTGCGTTTTTTATCCTGATGCCCGGCACGCTCAGTTTTGCGGGCTGGCTTAACACCGACCTGAACTACCGGCCGCTATGGACCGCCGGCAGCTATTTTTCGATGCTTACATGGATTGTTGTGGGGGTGGGGGCGGTGTTCGAGTTTCCCCTCGTGCTCGTGCTCCTGGTGTGGCTGGGCATCATCACCACGGCGTTTCTGCGCAAATACCGCCGCCACGCCATCGTGGTGATCTTCATCATTGCGGCCATCGTCACGCCGACGCCGGATCCGTTCATGCAATCGCTGTTGGCGGCGCCGCTCTACCTGCTCTACGAGATCGCGATTTTCGTCGCCACGCGCATCGAGAAGAAACGAGCCGAGCGGGCCACCGCGGCTTAATAATCTGAGCGGGCGGCCGGGTCTTATTCGTATCCTGATCAAAGCAAGAAGCCCTGCTCATCAGGGCAGGGCTTCTTTGCCATACGAGGTGAGCGTGCGCGAACGCGCGCGTTTCGGGCCGCGGGGTCACATGCCTTTTTTCACAAAGGCGATGTCCTTGTTGTCGTCCTTGATGCGAATCGTCTTCTGGCCCTGCGTGTCTTTGCCGATGTAGTCGATGGTCGCGGCGACGAGCACGGGGAGGTTTTTGCGGATGTCACGGCTCTCGCCCTCGCTGGTCACATCCACCGTCCAGAGTTCCTGCTGCGGGTGGCCTTCGGCGACCTCCTTGGTTTCGCGCGCGGAGAGCTTCAGGTATTTTTCGTAAACAATGACGGTGATGTAATACTCGCGGAAGCCCGCAAACTCCGTGCGCGGCGGATCCTGCACGGTCACGGTCTGGTAGATGGGACGGCCGGCGGAATCGGTGCCGACCTGCACGCGCTCGGTGCGGATCTGGCCGGGGAGGGTGATGTAAACGGGCTCCGAGACCGGTTCGCGGCGCATCTGCGGCGGGCCGACGCCGTAGTCGAGATCGACGACCATGTCGGGCTTCGTGTTGGGGGGCGCTTCATACATCCCCTTGCCGGAGAGGGCGGTCTTCACGAAACCAGCGGCCTCCTTGTAGCGGAGCGAATCGTCCGCGACGAGCGGGTTGCGGTTCTTGATCTCGTATGAGATCGTCGGCTCGGCGTTGGGTTTGGCCAGCGAGTCGATCTTTACAGTATGGGTCGTGGCGCAGCCGGAGAGCCAGAGTCCGGCGAGGGCGGAGCTGATGACGAGCCCGGCGGCGAATCCGCGCCGCCGACCCGGGACGGAATCCGAAAGGGTGTCGGCATTCATGATTGGGATGGCCGCGAGCGTAAGCGAAGTTTCCGCCTGTGCAACTCCAACGATAAATTATCCCCGCCATCCTGCGCCGCGACAGGGGGCGCGGCCCCCGATCACGTTACTTCCGGCGATCGGCGCGCTGGGCGGTCAGCACGACGCGGAACATCTGCACCGCGAGCCAGAATACGCCCGACATGCAGGCGGCACAGAGGGCGCCCCAAAGCATGATCATCTTCTTGTCGTTCGACGGGACGTGCGGGGCCACGAGCGTGTAGATGCCGATGAAAAAGGCGCCGACGAGCACCGCATCGACCAAGAGGCTGAGTGGAGTTGTGAACTTCGTTACCGGCTGGGACATGGCCCGAAAAAGAGGCACAACCCGACCCGTGTCCATGGAAAAATCCGGGCCAGATCAGAGCTGCTTGGCAATGCCCGCGGTCAGGTTCTCGGGCGCACCGGCGGTGATCAGGAGGTTGTCCTCGATGCGCACTCCCCCGGTTTGGAGGTGGTGCTCGACGAGGGGCCAGTTGATGCCATCACGGTAACGCTCGCGGCGGACCGCATCGTTCAGGAGCGGCGGGATGAAATAGAGGCCCGGTTCGACGGTGACGACGTAACCCGGGGCGAGCGGCAGATCCATGCGCAGGGTGCGCAGGCTGGCGCGCGGATCCGGCTTCCGGCCGGGCGCGAGCCCGCTCGCATCCCGCACGCCGAGCCCGACCATGTGACCGAGACCATGCGGGAAGAACAGCGTGTGCGCATCCTGGGCGACGAGTGACTCGGGCGCGCCGTGCATCACCCCCATCGCGACCAAGCCCGCCGTCAAATCGACCGCCGTGGCGAGGTGGATGGCCTTCCACTCCGCGCCCGCGATGCAGCGCGCGATGGCCCGCTCCTGGGCGCCGAGCACCACTTGATAAAGATCGCGCTGGAAGGCGGACGGCTGCCCGCAGGCGTAGGTGCGGGTCACGTCCGCCGTGTAGCGATCGACCTCGGCGCCGGCATCGACGAGCACGAGATCCCCGTCCCGCATCGGACGCGGGCCAGGCTCGCAGTGCAGCACGGCGGAGTGGGGGCCGATGCCCACAAGCGAGTGGTAGCCGGTGCGCGTGCTCCCGCCGCGGAAAAACTCCGCCTCGATCTCGATTTGCAGGGCGCGTTCGGTGAGGCCGGGCCGAAGCAGGCCCGGGATTTCAGAGAAACCGCGTGCGGTCGCGGCCACCGCCCGGCGCAGGAGATCCAGTTCGGCCGCATCCTTCACTCGCCGCGCGTGCGTGAGCGCCGCGCGTGCACGCTGGGAGTTCTCGCTGTCGGCCGCGATGTGCGTGGTCGCAGCGCCCAGCTGCGCCACGGGCCGGCCACGGCGGGCGGCGAGCCATGCGGCCAGTTCGCCCAAGGGGCGGCCGGGGGGCTGCACGCGGCCCTCCCATACGCGTTCCCCCTCCGTGACGACCGGCACAAACGAGGCCCAGCCCGCCGCACCGTCGCGCGGATCGTAGGTGAGCACGGCGCCGGGGCACTCGAGTCCGGCGAGATAGTAATACTCCGCGTGCGCGCGAAACGAATAGCACTGGTCGCTGCCCTCCGGCAGCGGAATGGGTTCGCCAGCGTCGATCACGAGCAGAGCGTCACCGAGTGGAAGTGCGGCCGCGACGCGCGCGCGGCGGGAATCGAGGGCGGGATTCATGCCGGCCAGCTTGGAGACTTTGCCGAGGCCGGGGCAATGTCTCTCGGGCAGGCCACGTGCGGGGTTGCCACGCGTCATCAGTCCAGCCCAAGCTGGAAAACCCCGATCCTCGACCACCTGTTTTACCCATGCTCTGCCGTTCCCGCTTCCTCCTGTGCGCCCTGCTGGCTCCGTTGGGCGGCTTAGCGGCCGTGCCGCCCAGGACCAACGTCCTCTTCATCATGGCCGATGATCTGCGGCCCGATCTCGCGACCTACGGCGCGCCGGCGGTCACGCCCAATCTGGATCGGCTGGCCCGGCGCGCCGTGCAATTCGATCGCGCGTATTGCCAGCAGGCGGTGTGCAACCCCTCGCGTTCGTCGATGCTCACCGGGCTGCGGCCCGACACCTTGCGGGTCTGGAACAACAGCACGCATTTCCGCGATCCCAACCCCGGGGTGACGACGCTGCCCCAGCACTTCAAACAGCAGGGCTACGACACCCGCTGCGTCGGGAAAATTTTCCACAACTGGCATACCCAGGAAAAAGGCGACGCCCGTTCGTGGAGCGCACCGGAGTTCCTCCACTACGCCACGCACGGCGAGGACGACGCGCGCGTGGCCGGCCCGCTGCCGGCCAACCACGCCTCGCCGTCTCCGCGGGCTTATACGTCCGTGCCGCTGTGGGAATGCCGCGACGTGCCTGACGAGGCCTACTACGACGGTCGCGTCGCGGCCGAGGCCGTGCGCGTGATCGCGGAGATTAAGGATCGGCCGTTCTTTCTGGCGGTGGGATTTTGGAAGCCGCATGCGCCGTTCAACGCGCCTAAAAAATACTGGGACCTCTACGATCGCGCCAGCCTGCCGCCGCTCAATCCGGACCGGGCGGTCGGCGCGCCCGAGATTGCGCATCACGACAGCCGTGAAATCCGCGGGATTCCTCCCCATCAGGTGGACTTCACGCCGGCGCAGATCGCGGAGATGCGCCACGGCTACCTCGCCAACATCTCCTATTTTGATGCGCAGCTCGGCAAGGTCCTTGATGCGCTGGTCGAACTCATCGATTTTTTCCCCACCTTGTCCGCGCTGTGCGGCCTGCCCGCGGCACCCGGGCTCGAAGGCCGGAATCTCGCGCCGGTGCTGGCCAATCCGGCGGTCATTGTGAAGGCGGCGGCTTTTACCCAGCATCCGCGTCCCGCCTACTACGATCGGGAGCCGGACAAGCAGCCGCGCGCGATGGGCTACAGCGTGCGCACCCCGCGCGCGCGCTACACGGAATGGCGCGACTGGAAGACCGGCGCCATCCTCGCCCGTGAACTTTACGAGGAGGCCGACCAGCCGGCCGAGACGCGCAACCGCATCGACGAACCGCGGCTGGAGTCGGCCCAGAGCGAGGCCGAGGTCCTCCTGCGCGCCCAGTTCCCGCCACAATCGCACTGATATTTCCTCGTTTCCCCTTCTTATGCACACCTCGTTCCTACGCCGCCTCGCGTTGCTACTGCTGCTGTTGATCGCATCCCGCGCCGCGCCGCTCGCCGCCGCGGCCGACCCCGCGCGGCCTAATATCCTCTTCATCATCTTCGACGACTGGGGCTGGCAGCACGCCGGCGCCTACGGCTCGACGTGGGTGAAGACGCCGAACTTTGACCGCGTCGCGCGCGAGGGCGTGCTGTTCAAGAATGCCTTCACCTCCAACCCCAAGTGCTCGCCGTGCCGCGCCTCCATTCTCACCGGGCGCAACACCTGGCAGCTGAACGAGGCCGTCTCGCACGGCGGCTATTTCCCCGCGAGCTTCGAGGTTTATCCCGACCTGCTGGAAAAATCGGGCTACTCAGTCGGGCTCACCGGCAAGGGCTGGGGCCCGGGCGATTTCAAGACGCTCGCGCAGCGCACACGCAATCCGGCCGGGCCGTCGTTCGACACGCACCGCAGCAACCCGCCCGCCACGGGCATCGGGCGCAATGATTACGGGAAAAACTTCGACGCTTTCCTCGCGCAAAAGGCCAAGGACAAGCCGTTCTGCTTCTGGATGGGCTTTCAGGAGCCGCATCGGGGCTACGAACTCAACTCCGGCGTCCGCCTCGGCAAGAAGCTCGCCGACGTGACCGTGCCTTCCTACCTGCCCGACACCGCGATCGTGCGCGGCGACCTCGCCGACTATGCGATCGAGGTCGAGTGGGCTGACGCGTTCATTGGCCAGGCGCTTGCGGCGCTCGAAGCCCGCGGCGAGCTGGAGAACACGCTTGTCGTCGTGACCTCGGATCACGGGATGCCGTTTCCCTTCGTGAAGGGCCAGATTCACGAGGATGGGTTTCGCCTCCCGCTCGCGATGCGCTGGGGCAAGGGCATCAAGCCCGGCCGCGTCGTGGAGGATTTCATCAACGGGCGCGACTTCGCGCCCACCTGGCTCGAACTCGCCGGCCTCGCGCCCCATGCGCAAATGACCGGCCGCAGCCTCGCGGCGATCCTGCGCTCGCCCCAGTCGGGCCTGCTCGAGAACCGCACCGAGATGCTCGTCGGCAAGGAACGCCATGACATCGGCCGGCCCTTTGATCTCGGCTATCCGGTGCGCGCGCTGCGCACCAAGGATTTTCTCTACGTCCATAATTTCCACCCCGACCGCTGGCCCGCGGGCAATCCCGAGACCGATTTCGGCAATGTCGACGGGAGCCCGACGAAGGAATTTATCAAAGCCATCGGCGGCCACTTCTATGATCTCTCCTTCGGCAAGCGGCTGCCCGACGAACTTTTTGATCTCCGCACCGATCCCGCGGGTGTGAACAACCTCGCGCACGACCTCGCCCATGCGGGCACGGTCGCGTCGATGCGCGCGCGCATGATGCAACTGCTCGCCGAGGATCAGGACCCGCGCGCGCTCGGTCAGGGGGCGATTTTCGACACCTACAAATACGTCGGCGCCCGCGCGAAGGGCTACGACACCTGGCTCCGCGCGCAGGAGGAAAAGCAAAAGCTCTCTTCGAGCGAGGGCACCGCGCCGGCCCTCGAGGCGCCGAAGAAAAATAACCGCAAACAGGCCGGGCAGACGAAGCAGCCATGAGTCACGCCCTTTGCTCCCTCCTGTGCGCCGCCGCGCTTGGCTTCGTTGCCACGGCCGCCGCAGCCGTGGAATCTGGCCAGCCCGCGCCGGATTTCACGTTTACCGACCTTGCGGGCAAAGCGCACAAGCTCTCCGCGTATCGCGGTCAGGTCGTCGTCTTGGAGTGGCTCAACCCGACTTGCCCGGTGGTGGGCCGGCACTACCGCAGCGGCAACATGCAGGCCACGCAGAAGGCAGCAGCGGACGAGGGCGCCGTGTGGTTGCAGATCAATTCCAGCGCGATGGGCGACCTCGATGCGGCACAGTCGGCGGAGTGGCAGAAAAAACAGGGCGTCGTGGCGACAGCCTACATCCGCGACCGGAAAGGCGAGATCGGTCGGCTCTTCGCGGCGGAAACCACCCCGCATGTTTACGTCATCTCCAAAGCTGGCGTGCTGGCCTATCAGGGCGCCATCGACGATCAGCCGACCGCGAGCCAGGCCAACACCACCGCGGCGCACAACTACGTGAAAGCGGCGCTGGCCGCGCTGAAGGCCGGCCAGCCGGTGGCAAAGCCCAAGACGCAGCCCTACGGCTGTGGCGTGAAATACGGCGGGTAGGGAATCGAGCGACGGCCACGTGGCGGAGTTCGCTGTGGTAAAACAGGTCGGGCAATGTTTCCCGACCTGCTTGCTTTGTTCGGTCCGGCTAAATAGGAATTTTTTCCAGCTTCACCAACCGCCCATAGGCCACCCACTCGGCGACGAAGATGCTGCCATCGTGATCGAAGGCGGCGTCGTGGGGGCAGACAAACTTGCCGGCGGTGAACTGGTCGCTCGGCTTCGTGCGCAACGCGCGGACTTCGGTCTTCGTTGTCCATCCATCGCCCAGGTTGGCCACCGTCTGGTAGTTCTCGTCGACGAGCGTCACGCGCGCATCGAGGTCGGGGATCACGGCGAGTTTGCCCTGCTGATCAAAGTGGCGGGGCGAGCGGACTGGCGTCGGCAGGAAGCGGTGGTGGCTCCCATCGAGGTTGAGCGCCTGCAGGCGGCCGGGTTTCTCGCCCTTGGGATCGTTCTCTCCGACGATGAGCAGGGGCTCCGGGCCGCGGTGATCAATAAAGAGGCCGTGCGGATGCTGCGTGCGGCCGGCCTCTTCGCCGGGGCCGCCAAACGTGCGGACGTAGTGGCCGTCGCGGGTGTAGTGATGAATGAAGTAGGAGCCGTAGCCGTCGGCGAGATAGACATCGCCGTTGGGGGCGACGGCGACATTCGAGGGGCGGTATTTGAGGTCGGGCTTGTCCTTATACCAGTCGGGTTTCTCGACGTGCCAGAGCAGCTGGCCGTCGAGTGTCATCTTGAAGAGCCCGCGCTGGAGGTCCGTGAGGTAGAGGATCTCGCGGCCGTCCTCCACGACGAGGTCGAACCCGTGCGCGCCACCGAAAAACTGTTCGCCCCAGGAGCGGACGAAATTCCCCTGGGCGTCGAACTCCACGACGCAATCCTTGCTCGGCGACTCCTTGCGCGAGGTGTGGAAGACGTGCACGTGCCGGTTGCGATCGACGACGACGCCGTGGGTGAGCCCCCACTGAATCTGCGGCGGCAGTTTGGCCCAGCGATCGTTGAACCGATACCGATGCCGGCCCTCGCCCACGATGACCGGATCGGATTCGCGGGCGACCGACAGGCGCGGCGCGATCGTGAGGGTGGCAAGCGTGGCGAGAAAACCGCGGCGAGTGGTGGCCATGGGGTCGGAATGGCCTGGCGGCTTGGAAATGTCGAGGTGGCGGGCGGCCCAGGCTGCTTCAAAGCGCGGCGACCGTTTCGAACCGCACCACCGCGCGCTGTTGCGCGCGGGACTCGGCGAGCGGCACCGCGAACCGCGCTTCCCAATCGTCGAGCCCCGCTGGATCGATGAGCACCTGCGCGATGTCCCACTCGGGATCGGTGGGTTCGTGGAGCCAGTGGGTGTGGTCCGCGGCGCGGCCCGCGGGATCGAGGCGGAAGCGCGTGCGGGCGTCGAAGTAGGGCGCGAAGGCGGCCTCGATGCGCTTCGCCTCGGGCGAGAGCGGCGCGCCTTCCGCCGTGCTGCCCGCCTCGCCGGTCGCGAGACGCGCGGCGGCGCTTTCCCAATCGCGCGCGGTCACGTCTTGCAAGAAGCCGAAGATCGTCGTGCGCACGAGCCGGCGAAACGCCGCCTCGTCGCGCGTGAGGTCGTAGCTGGAGGGGCGCGCGGGTTTGTCGCTGTCGGGTTGATCGGCCGCGACCAGATCCGGGTTCTTCAGGCGCTCCCATTCCTCAAGCAGGCTCGAGTCGATGCCGCGGATCAGTTCGCGGAAATAGTCCTCCATCTCGGCGACCTCCTCGGTCTTGGCGGCGGCGGGGACGGTTTGCGCGAGCACTTTCCAGACCTGCGAGAGGTGGCGGAGGAGGAGGCCCTCGACGCGCTGGAGGCCATAATCGCGGATGTAGTCGGCGAAGCTCTGGTAGCGCTCGAACATCTCGCGCGCGATCGACTTGGGGCGGACGTGCTCCTGGCCGACCCACGGGTGCGCGGCGGCGAAGGCCTTGAAGGTGTCGTAGAGAAACTCGCGCAGCGGCTTTGGGTGCTCGATCTGCTCCAGCTTCTCCATGCGCTCCGCATACTCGATGCCGGCGGCGCGCATTTCCTCCATCTTGGCGGTCTTCAGCTTGTCCACTTGCCGGCGCAAAATCGCCTCCGGGTCCTCGACGATGGCTTCGCAGAGGGTGAGCACATCGAACGGATAGTCGGGTGACTCACGGTTGAGCTGCGGCAGCGTGTCGATGAGGTAGAGCGAGAGCGCCTGGTGCAGGGAGAAATCGTCCTGCAGCTCGACGTTGACGCGGAGTTTGCGTCGTAGGGGCGCAGTCTCGCTGCGCCCGGCTTCCGCAGTCCCCTGGGCGCAGCAAGACTGCGCCCCTACGGTTGCCGGATCGCGCGGGGTGATCTCCACGATCTTGCGATCAACGAGCGCGCGGAAGAGCTGCCAGGCGCGCTTGCGGTGCGCGCGCTTGCGGTGGTCGGTCTCGTGGCAATCGCGGACCAACTGTTGCAGCGCGCGGCAGCCGTCGCCGTCGCGGCTGAGCATCAGCAGCAGCATGCCGTGGGAAACCTCGAACCGCGACTGCAGCTCCTCGGGTGGCGCGGTGCGCAGGCGTTCGAAGGTCTTCGCATCCCAGCCGACCGAGCCCTCAGGCGCGCTTTGCTTCACGAGTTTCTTTTTCTTCGAGGGATCGCGCGCGGCTTTCTCCTCGGCGCGCTTGTTCTCGATCGCGTGCTCGGGTGCCTGGATGATCACGTAGCCTTTGTCGTCGTAGCCCTTGCGGCCGGCGCGGCCGGAGATCTGGCGGAAATCACGCACGGCCAGGATCGCGGCCTTCTTGCCGTCGTATTTCCAGAGCTGCGTGAAGACGACGGTGCGGATCGGGACGTTGATGCCGACGCCGAGAGTGTCGGTGCCGCAGATGATTTTGAGGAGGCCCTTTTGCGCGAGCTGCTCGACGAGGATGCGGTATTTCGGGAGGAGGCCGGCGTGGTGGACGCCGATGCCGTGGCGCAGCCAGCGGCGCATCTCCTTGCCGTAGGGACTGGTGAAGCGCGCGCGCTCCAGCTCGATTTGCAGCGCGGCTTTTTCCTCCTTGGAGCAGACCGTGAGGCTCATCAGCGCCTGCGCCGCCTCGCTCGCCGCGCGCTGCGTGAAATGCACGAGGTAGATCGGCGCGCGCTTGAGCGTGAGCAGGTCCGCGATGCGCTCCGCGAGAGGCACCTCGGAATATTCGAACTCGAGCGGCACGGGCCGTCGATCGCTGCGCACGGTGACGCTGGGCGCGCCGGTGACGCGCGTCATCTCGCGCTCGAAAAACTCCGTCGCGCCGAGCGTCGCCGACATCAGCAGGAAACGCGCACGCGGCATCGTGAGGAGCGGCACCTGCCACGCTGTGCCGCGCTCAGGGTCCGAGTAGTAGTGGAACTCGTCCATGATCACCGCGCGGATGTCGCTCTCGGCGCCGCGGTGGAGCGCGATGTTGGCGAGAATCTCGGCGGTGCAGCAGAGGACGGGCGCCTGCGGGTTTACGCTGGCGTCGCCCGTCATCATGCCGACGTTTTCCGGCCCGAAGTCGCGGCAGAGCGAGAGGAATTTCTCGTTCACGAGCGCCTTGATCGGACACGTGTAAACGGAGCGCTCGCCGGCGCAGAGGGCCTTGAAGTGAAACGCCGCCGCAACGAGCGATTTGCCGGAGCCGGTGGGCGTGTTGAGGACGACGTTGCGCCCCGCGAACAGCTCGAGGATGGCCTCTTCCTGCTCGGGGTAGAGCTCGAGTCCGCGCGCAACTGAGACTTCGAGGAAGCGCGCCAGCGCCGCGTCGGCGTCCGGCGCCCGGCCATCCGCGAGGCGGAACGGCGCGAGCGGGGCGGCGGTGGGTGCGGACGGCGACGTCATCCGCTAGAAGGGCGGGATGCGTGAGGCTGAGTCAACCTAGCGTGTGGTGGCAGCGCTGGCTTCAGGTGGAGCGCGTTGACCTCAACGCGCTTGGGCTCCGGCGTGGTTCCTGAAAGCGCGTTGGGGTTGATGCGCTCCAACTCAGCGTTGCGGATCATCCGGACGTCCATCGCGGCGTTCACCGGAGCGATCGCCGCGCTGGGGCGGCGGGTTGGCCGGAGCCGTAGTCGTCGTGGCTGGGGCACTCGGCTGAGGCGTGGGTGCGATGGCGGGAGCCGAACGCGAATGGCCACGGTAATCCTGGGGTGATGCCGGCCCACGGCCAGGTGCGGCGGCGGCCGGCTGAGCAGGTATCCCGACAGGGGCGTGCGCGGGCCGGCTATGGTCAGGGGAGCGATGAGAACGGGTGCTGGGAGGCGGCGTAGGAGATGCGACGGGCGCGGGTGCTTGCACCACGGTCGGCGGGGTGTTGCGGCCGGGCTGACCGCGTTCGCGATATTCGTGGGAGCGAACGGGCGCGGCAGGGCGGGTGGACGGCGGCACGGTCGGGGCGAGGGCGGGGAGGTTGGGCAGCGGCGGCGCCACCACGGTGGGTGTCGAAATCCGCGGCCGCGTGGACTCCGGTCGGGGTTGGCGAGTGACTGCATTCGGGCTCGGTTCGCCGTGGCGTGGCGCAGGAGGGCTGAGGTGCACCGGGCGGACGGGCAGGCCGGCGCTATGCTCAATGCGGGCGAAAGGCTGGGGCTGGACCACAGTCGGTTTCGGGCGCGGCGCAGGATGGAAGTTCGCCCGCACCACTTGCGGCGACGGGCGCCAACTGCGCACGTCGGGCGTGCGGGCGTAGGCGGCACCGATGGGCGGAGCGGTGACGAGGGGGCGCGTCCAGTTATGTCCAGTCCAAGGGCGGTGGCGGTTGCCGACCCAGATGGTGTGGCGGCGCCAGTCGCACTCGAAGGCGAGCCACGACCCCACGGCCACACCTGCGCCGAAGGAGAAGAAGGGCCGCGGATAACTGTAGCCGTGATAAGGCTGCGATACGAACACGACCTCGGGCTGGTAATAAGGCACGTAGATCACGTCGGGCTGCGCGGGCACGATGCGAATCACGTCGGCCTCAGCGATGACTTGCTGCTGCGGTGTATCGACGAGGGTGCCGGCGGCGCGGGCTTGGGCACGGAGACGTTGCATGGCTTGCATGACCTCGGCCGGCTGATCGATGAAGGCCTCGCCGACCTGTTTGGTCCATGCGAGATTCTCGTCCATCCACGCGACCACGGCGGGGTAGTTCGTGAGCGATTTCACGCTCTCGTCCCACGCGCGGTGTTCGATCTGCGAGCGGTCGCCGGGCTGGTCGCGGAGCTGGCGCGCGGCGAGCACGACATCCGCCGGCGCCGTGGCCGCAGGCAAAATCATCGCGATTAACGCATCCGGATAGAGCGCGATGGGCGCGAGGAGTTTTTCGAGTTCCTCGGGCGAGCGGCGGACCGGCCCCGGCGCGGCGGCGAGCCGTGCATCCTGCGCACCGACTACCCCGGGATGAAGAGCGAGCAAGGCCAGGAGGGCGCAGAGTGTTTTCATGGGGATGAGGGACTGCCGACTCTGACGGACGACAGCTCAGGGTTATTCAACTTTCTGCGAAGGGCAACCCAGGCGCAAGCGGCGGGCGTCCCTGCCCGCCGGCTCAAGACATTCGCAAACCACGGCGGGCCGGGACGCCCACCGCTACGTCAAAGCTGCGAATACGCCGTCGGCGCGAGGAAGCGCGGGGTGTTCTTCGTCATGTTGTCTTTGTATTTCGGGAGATCCTTCATCCCGATCCAGCGGGGGTCGGGGCCGAATTTCTTCCAGTTGGCGAGGTGCGTCTTCAGGTCGGCTGCGCCGGTGATGTAGCGCAGATGGGGCAGGTTGGGCCCGGCGATCGCCTGGCCGAAAAACACCGGCGACATCCCGAGGCTCCGCATGATTTCGGTCTCACCGTCGTCAAACATGGCCATCTTGTTCAGAGCGGCGCGTTCGCTGTGGCTCTCGTAGTCGCGCATTTCAAAAATTCGCGTGGGCACCCGGGCCGCGGAAAAAGCCGGCACGGCCAGCCGCGGCATGCTGGCAAAGGCGCGCAGCAGCCAGGTGTCGATGCGGTCGAAGGCCGGGCTGGCCTTGGGCGTGTTCAGATAGGCGGTGCCGGCCTGCAGCACGGCGGCATCGGTGTTCAGATCGGCGCTCACGCTCACGAACGACTCGAGCGAGGCGTGCGGGACGAGCACCCAGACGGGCGAATCGGCCTTCGGCTTGGCGGTGGCGGCGGCTTTGTCCACGTCGAGTTCAGTGAACACGCCGACGCTTTTCACGCCGCGGCGGTTGAGCGCAGGGATGAAGGCCTCGCTCAGGTAGGCATCGAGTCCGGCCGCCGACCCGCCTGGTTTCAGGCGGTAGGCGCGCAGCTCGTAGTATTCGCGCGCGGCGGCGGCGGGCGCGGCGGCGGAGACGCGGCCGGCCGTGACGACGGCGGCGGAAGCGGCGAGGGAGGTTTTGAGGAAATCGCGACGAGGGAGTTTCATGGGGGGTGGAGAAAAGGAGAGAAACGGTGTTCGCCCGGCCTGACGAGCGTCGCGTGGCGACGCTGCGAAAAAAGTTATCGCCCATCCCGGGCCGAGGGCCTTCCATCCGCGGCGCGTTTCGCCACGAATCAACCCTCGATCCCCGCACTATGTCCGTTCCTCTCTCGATCGCTTTCATCGGCACCGGCGTCATGGGCCGCAGCATGGCCGGCCACCTGCAAAAGGCCGGCCACGCACTGCACGTTTACAACCGCACGCGCGAAAAAGCGCAGGTGCTCATCGACGCGGGCGCGCAATGGCATGACTCCGCCGGAGCCGCCGCCGCCGGCGCCGATGTCGTGATCACGATGCTCGGTTTTCCGATCGATGTGGACGCGACTTATCTCGGCGCCGGTGGCATCGTCGAACGCGCCAAGCCCGGCGCGCTGCTCATCGACATGACGACTTCGAGCCCCGTGCTCGCGCGTAATATCGCCGCGGCCGCCGCCAAGCGTGACCTCGCCGCGCTCGACGCGCCCGTCTCCGGCGGCGATCTCGGCGCGAAGGAAGCCCGCCTCGTGATCATGGTCGGCGGCGAGGCGGCGGCCTTCGCGCGCGCCAAGCCGCTCTTCGAAATCATGGGCAAGAACATCGCCCTGCTCGGCGCCGCGGGCGCCGGGCAGTATTGCAAGATGGCCAACCAGATCGCCGTCGCCGTCGGCATGGTCGCGTGGGTCGAGGCCCTCGCCTATGCCAAGAAGGCCGGCCTCGATCCGGCCGCCGTCCACGCGAGCATCAGCGGCGGCGCCGCCGGCAGCTGGGCGCTCACCAATCTCGCGCCGCGCGCCCTCAGCGACAACTTCGCGCCTGGCTTCTACGTGAAGCACATCATCAAGGACATGAAGATTGCCCTCGATAGCACCGCCGAGCTGAAGCTCGATCTCCCCGGCCTCGCGAATGCGAAGAAACTCTACGAACTGGTCGCCGCCAAGGGCTGGGAAGACTGCGGCACGCAGGCGCTCTACCGGCTCTACGCCTCGCTCTGAAACGCACTCCCAAGAAATTCCCATGAAACTCACCGGCTCATTCCGCGCCCGTGTCCTCGCCCGCGAATGGGTTGTCGGCACCTTCATCAACCTCGGCTCTTCGGTCACCGCCGAGATGGCCGGCGATCTTGGCTTCGACTGGCTGCTGCTCGATCACGAGCACGGGCCGGGCGGCGAAGACACGATGTTGCACCAGCTCCAGGCCGTGGGCGCGACGGGCGCGGCGCCCATCGTCCGCATCGCGGCCAACGAGACCCCGCGCTTCAAGCGCGCGCTCGACATGGGCGCTCACGGCGTGATGGCGCCGTGGGTCAGCACCGCCGCCGAGGCGCGCGCCGCCGTCTCCGCCATGCGCTACCCGCCGCTCGGGCTCCGCGGCGTCGCGAAGATCAACCGCTCCGCCGGCTTCGGCGGCAGCTTCGAGGAATACTACGTCAACGCCCACAAGTGGCTTCTTACGATCGTCCAGATTGAGACCCCCGAGGCCGTGGCCAACGCCGACGAGATCGCGGCCATCGACGGCGTGGACGTGCTCTTCGTCGGGCCCACCGATCTCAGCTACAACATGGGCATCCGCGATCAACTCGATCACCCGCGCTTCACCGAGGCACTCGTCAAGGTCAGCGATGCCGCGAAGCGGCACGGCAAGGCCGCGGGCATCCTCGTGCACAACCCGGCGCTTGTCGCCAAGTGCCGCGAACTCGGCTACACGTTTGTCGCGCTCGGCAGCGACGGTGGCAGCGTCCGCGCCGGCCTCGCATCGATCCTGAACACCCTGCGCGGCAAGTAACCGCGCGCGCCCCATTCCTCCGCGATGCGTCTCACCGAAATCCGTATCACACCGGTCGCCCTCGGCGATCCGCCGTTGCTCAACGCCGCCGGCCTGCATGCGCCGTGGTGCCTACGCACCATCGTCGAGATCGTGGCCGACAACGGCCTGACCGGCCTTGCCGAGGTGCCCGGCAGCGCGGCGATCAACGCCAAACTCGAGGCGGCGCGCGCCGTCGTCGTGGGCCGCGATCCGCTGAACTGGCACGCGCTGCGGGCGGCGCTGCGGGCGCACTTTGGCACCGACTCGGCCGCGGCGCGCGGGGACAAGCCGTGGGACCAGCGCGCCCTCGTGCAGGTGGAAAGCGCGCTGGATGTCGCGTGCCTCGATTTGCAGGGCAAGGCCTTTGGCGTGCCCGTCGCGACGCTCCTCGGCGGCATCGCGCGCGAACGCGTGCCGTATTCCGCCTATCTCTTCTACAAATACGAGGGCGCCGGAGGCGACCTCGAGTTCGGGACCGATCCCAAGGCCACCGGCTGGGCCGCCGCGCGGCAAAAGGCGGCGCTCGATCCGGCGGGCGTCGTCGCGCAGGCCGAGGCGATGGTGAAGGAGTTCGGCTTCGAATCGATCAAGCTGAAGGGCGGGTGCTTCGAGCCCGCGCAGGAAGTCGCCGCGATGAAGGCGCTGCAGGAGGCGTTTCCCCGCCACCCACTCCGCCTCGATCCCAACGCGCTCTGGACCGTCGATACCTCGATCACGTGGGGCCGCGAACTTGAGGGCGTGCTCGAATACCTTGAGGATCCCTGCCGCACCCAGGAGGGCATGGCGGCGGTGCGCAAGGCGGTGAAGCTCCCGCTCGCGACCAACATGTGCACGACGTCCTTCGACGATTTGCCTGGCAGCGTGCGCCACGGCTCGGAGGACATCATCCTCACGGATCACCATTTTTGGGGCGGGCTCCACTCCTCGATGGAGCTGGCAGCGCACTGCCGCACATTTGGCCGCGGTGTATCGATGCACTCCAACAACCACGGCGGCATTTCGCTCGCGGCGATGACGCACCTCGGCGCCGCCATGCCCAACCTCACCTACGCGCTCGACACGCATTACCCGTGGCAGTGGGAGGACTTCATCGTCGGCGGCCGCATGAAAATCGAAGGCGGCTGCGTGACCCTCCCCAAGGGTCCGGGCCTCGGCGTCGAGCTGGACCGCGCCGCCCTCG
Source organism: Opitutaceae bacterium (assembly GCA_030693515.1). GTDB lineage: Bacteria > Verrucomicrobiota > Verrucomicrobiia > Opitutales > Opitutaceae > ER46. The sequence goes on along the minus strand of JAUYAK010000057.1, from coordinate 27,350 downwards.
CGCGCGCCCATGAAAACTACAAGCGTTGCGGCCTGACTGAGCGCAACGACGAGCCGGAGATGCAAAAGAAAGTGCCCGGCTGGAAATTCAAGCAGACGCGCTGGTAATACTGACGCGGGCGTGTCCCGACGTTTGCAGCGGCTTGGGCTGGCAAGGCCGCTACGGGTAGAATTGCAAGGACCCGGGGAATGGCCATCCCCGGGCCCTTGGTTTTATACGCGGTCCGATCCCGCGTAAATCAGTCGGATTATTTCGAGTTTCCGGCGTTGGCCGTTGTCTCGAGCTGGGCCAATGCGTCGGCATAGACGGTGTAACGCGCGCCGAGGGCGGAACGGGCTTCCGTCCAGCCTTCCGGCTTGGCGTTTTGCGCGGCCCGCAGGCTCTGCTTCAGGTGATCCGCTTTTTGCCGGGCTGCCGTGTGCGCGTCCTTGAACGCCTTCTGCGCGTCGGGCGACAGGGTATCGGCCTTGCGTTGCAGGGCGGACACGGCATCGCTCGCGCTCTTCACCTTGGCTTCGACATTGGCAACAAGGCGTTCGCGAGCGTCAAATTCGGCGGCCGAAATCGCCGCCAAGGTGGTGTCGCGATCGAGCGCCGCCGAGGCGGAGTCCGTCGCGCTGAATTGGGCGAACGCAATTGTGCCGCCGAGCAGCAACGCGGTGAAGAGGAGGGACGCATTTCGCAGCATATTTTTGATCATGGGATGGTCCTTTGATTAAAGGGGGCGCCGGCTTTGTGCCCGAGAAGCCGAAAAAGTTCCGATACCCACCAAAGCACCTACGGCCGGGATTCTTGTTTCGGTCTTGCGCACCCGCGAATTGCGTTCGCGGTGTGGTGGAAAAATTTCGCGAGAAATATTTTTCACGATCCCGCGCGCGTAGTTTGACGTGCCGTCACGATGAAAAATCCAACTGGATTTTCCGTGCCTGGCCGGATGACAATCGAAGCATGAGCACTCCCTCGCAACGTCTGGCGCAGAAGCATGCCCTCGTCACCGGCGGCGGCTCCGGCATCGGCCGCGCGATTTCCGTGCGGCTTGCGGCGGAGGGCGCGCATGTGACGGTGCTGGAGCGCAGCGCGGCGGAGGGCGAGGCCACCGTCGCAGAAATACGCGCGGCGGGCGGCGCGGCGCGCGTGGTCGCGGCGGATGTGTCGGACACGGAGGCGATGCACGCGGTCTTTGCGCTGCTTGAAAAGCTCGACGTGCTCGTGAACAACGCCGGCATCGCGCACATCGGCAGCGTCACCACCACCACCCCGGCCGATCTCGATCGGATTTATGCGGTGAATGTGAAGGGCGTCTATCACGGCCTCCACTTTGGCGTGCCGCGTCTGCTCGCAGCCGGCGGCGGAGCGATCGTGAATCTCGCGTCGCTCGCCTCGAAGGTCGGCCTCGCGGATCGGTTTGCCTACGGGATGAGCAAGGGCGCGGTGCTTACGATGACGCTTTCGGTCGCACGCGACTTCGTGGACAAAAAAATCCGCTGCAACTGCGTCTGCCCGGCGCGCGTGCATACGCCGTTCGTGGACGGCTTCATTGCGAAAAATTATCCGGGGAAGGAGAAGGAAATGTTTGCCAAGCTGTCGGCCGCTCAACCCATCGGCCGCATGGGCGAGCCGCACGAGATTGCGGCCCTGGTGGCGTTTCTCTGCTCGGACGAGGCTTCGTTTATCACGGGCACAGCCTACGATATCGACGGCGGTGCGACGTTGCTGCGATAGTAACGAGGCTCTTCAGCTCCGCCGAGGTAAATCGCCGTAGGGGCGCAGTCTTGCCGCGCTTTCTCTGATCCGCGTGCAAACCTAGGGCGCAGCAAGACTGCGCCCCTACAGGTTCGCTACCTTCCGGTCTGCTGCAAAAACGCCCGCGAGGGTCCGTGGTTCGGATCAATCGCGAGGGCGCGCTGAGCGGCGGCCTGGGCGCCGGGACGATCGCCGGTCTGCCAGAGGATCGTGGCGCGGGCGTAAGGGTAGTCGGCGACGCGCGGCGCGATCTCCTCGGCGCGGAGCAGCGCGGCGATCGCATCGGCCGGGCGGTTGGTTTGGGCGAGGAGCAGGCCGAGGTTATACCACGCGCGGTCGTGCGCGGGCGCGCGCCGCACGGTTTCGCGCAGGGCGAGCTCGGCATCGGGGAGCTTGCGGGCGGCGGCGAAGGCGAGGGCGGCGTTGAACGACTGCACCGGATCGGTCGGCGCGAGTTGCGCGGCGCGCCAGAGCGAGGCGGCGGCCTCGGCGGGTTTGCCGGTTTCGTTGAGAATGAGGCCGAGGGTTTCGTGGATGCCAGGGGAATTTGGGTCCCAGGCGGCGGCTTTGCGGAGCTGCGCTTCGGCTTCGGCGGCGCGGCCGCGGTTGAAGAGATCCTGGCCGAGGCGGAGCCGGCCGGAGGGCTGGTCGGCGGAGACGGCGAGGTAGGCGTCGAGTTCGCGGCGCAGCGGCGAGTCCGGCGGCAGTTCGGCGGAAAGGGGCCACGCGGCGTCGAGGCGCACGAGGCGGGTGGCGTCGTGGAGCAACGGGCGCAGGGCGGCGGCGCCATCGGGGGAGGCGGCGAGCACCTGCGCCGCGGCCGAGCGCACGAGCGGATCGGCGTCGCCGGCGGCGGTGCGCGCGGCGGCGAGGACGTTCGGATGGTTTGTGGCGTAGTTGCGCGTGAGGAGCAGCAGTGTGGCGCGCCAGGCGGGCACATCTTCGGTGGCGATCAGTTCGAGGAGTTTGTCGGAGGCTCCCGGAGCGCCGGCTTGGGCGGCGGCGGAGGCGCGGGCGCGGGCGCGCTGGCGGGAATCCATCTTCGCGCCATACCACTGATCCGCGTGCGTGATGGCCCAGTCCGTGGCCTTGTCGGTGTGGCAGCGGTTGCAGGCGTTGGGGATGCCGAGCTCCTTGGTGAGCAGCGGATCGGGTTTGGTGAAGCCGTGGTCGTGGCGGGGGTCGCGCTGCATGTAGGTCGTCGTCGGCATGTGGCACGAGACGCACTGGTTGCCCGTGCTGCCGGCGGCGTGGCGCGAGTGCGTGAGCGGATCGATGACGGTGGCGTTGAGGCGCGGCGAGGGGCCGTGGCACTGGAGGCAGAGGGCGTTGTTGGCGACGGGGAGCTTGGTCTTGGCGCTGTGCGGGTCGTGGCAATCGAGGCAGGTGACGCCGGCCTTGCCGCCCATGCGGCTGGTGAGGAATCCGGTGTAGTTGAACACTTCGTCGCGCATCTGGCCATCGGGGTAGAACACGCTGGCCTCGGTCGGCAGCGTGAGCCGGTAGTGGTCGTGGTAAGGCGCGCCGGGGACGAGGCTGCCGGTGAGCAGTTCGTTGCGTGCGTGGCACGGCGCGCAGGTCTCCTGCGCGCGCTTGAGATCGGCGGCAGTGAGATTGACGGGGGCGCGCGGGGCCGCGGATTTTCGCGCCGGATCGAAATGGCTGGCGGGCAGATCGCCGTGGCACTGCGTGCAACCGATGCCGTGCTCGCGCCACGTGGTCGCGTAGGTATCGGCGACGGGGTCGTAGTTTTTTTTGTAGTCCGTCATGTGGCAATGCGCGCACATGGAATTCCAGTTCATGCCGCGGCCGGTCCAGTGGCCCCACTCGCCGCGACGGCGACGTTCGTCGTCAAAAACGTTGAACCATTCCTTCTTGCCCGGATCGAAGGTGAGCTCGGCGGCCTGCCACCGGCCGCCGCCCTGCGGCACGACGTATTGCCGGATCGGCGTGTGGCCAAGGGCGAACTCGGCGATGTAGCTTTCGATCGCGGAGGTGTCGGTGCGCCGTTCGGTGAAATTCGGCCGGCCATCTTTCCACTCGATACGGTAGTCGATGCCGTGGGCGGAAAACTCCTGCACCGTGCCGAACGCATCCGCGTCCCGCTGCGGATCGACCTCGCGGTTCGCCAAGGCGTGGTGCGAGGTCGCCCAAGCTTGATAAATATTCTCGTGGCAGGCGCGGCAGTCGCCGGATTTCAGGGCGGGAGGCTGGGCCGCGAGGGTGGCCGATTTCTCCGGGGCCCGGCCGCAGCCGATGATAAGCAGCGCGCCGAGTGCGGCGGCCAAGGCGCGGAAGTAGCCGGGGAAAATCATGGGCGTGGCCAGCAGAGGCGAACGAAGCGGCGAAGACAATTGCGACGTGGAGAAATCCGCATGTGGTGGCGCGATGCTCCTCGATTTCACGGCCCTCCGCCCACGCGACGCCTACGCCTGGATGATCTCGACCATTTTGCCACGGCCCATCGCCTGGGTCTCGACGATTTCGGCGGAAGGGCGGACCAACCTCGCACCGTTTTCGTTTTTTCAGGGTGTGACGGCGAATCCCCCGACGCTGATGTTCTGCCCGGTGAACACGCGCGACGGGACGAAGAAGGACACGGTGCGCAACATCGAGGCCGTGCCGGAGTTTGTGGTGAACCTCGTGCCGTTCGCCCTCGCTGCGCAGATGAACGCGAGCGCCGCGCTGCTGCCGTATGGCGAGAGCGAGTTTGAAAAGTTCGGCATCGTCGCGGCGGCGAGCGAACGTGTGCGCCCGCCGCGCGTGGCGGCGGCGCCAGTGGCGTTTGAGTGCGCGCTCGATCGCATCGTGCAGATCGGCGAGGGGCCGCTGGCGGCCAACGTGGTATTTGGCCGCATTTTGGTGGCGCACGTGAGCGACGCGGTGCTCGACGCCGAGGGTCTGCCCGACTCCGCCAAACTCGATCTCATCGGGCGGCTTGGGGGCGACGGCTACGTGCGCACGACAGAGCGTTTTGAGATCGAGCGGCCCTAGCTTATTCCTGTGGGAGCGAGCTTGCTCGCGCCTGCGGCCACCTGCACTGAGTCGCGAGCAAGTTCGCTCCCACGGGTTCAGCCGCGCGTCACCACCCAGAACCGGCACTCGTCGGAGAAATCCAGCACGGCACGCGGCTCTTTGGCGACTTCGGTGCGCATGGCGTCGAAGGTGTGCCGCCAGCCGGTGGCGGCGAGGTCCTCGAGGATCTCGCGGCGATCGGGGAGGTGCATGAAGGTGCGGCCGGCTTCGTCCTCGAAGTAGCGGTCGCCGAACTCGACGATGCGAGGGTCTTGTTCGCCGCGGGTCCAGCGCAGGGTCTCGAGGCGCCAGAGCGCGCGCTCGGTGGGTGAGGAATCGCGGTCGTGCGTCGTGAAGAGCAGCGGCGCGCCGGGCGCGCAGACGCGGTGCAGTTCACCCAGCGCCGCGCGGCGCTGGGCGCGGCCGGGGATTTGCATGAGGCCGTTGAAAAGGAAGAGCGCGCCGGCGTAGGGAGGCGCGAGGCGCGAGGCGACAGGCGAGAGGTCGGTGGCGTCGGCGTGAAGAAGGGTTATCGCCTCGGCTCCGCGCTCGGCCGCGAGGCTGCGGGCCTGATCGACCAGCTCCTCGGCGAAATCGAAGGCGGTGAGGGCGCGGTAGCCCAGCGCCCAGAGCCCGAGCGTGACGCGGCCAGCACCACAGCCCGCCTCGACTAACGCTGCGGTTCGATCAGGAAAAAAGCGCTCGATGAGCGCGCGCTCGGAAACCCAGAGGCCCAGCTCGTGCGCGGCGCGCGTGTAATAGACGACCGCAGGCAGGTCGTTAAAATCGGCGCGGACGGTGGCGGCGGTTATTTTTTTCGCGTCCACGCGGCGATAAACATGCCGTTGGCGTTTAACTGATGCGGCCAGAGCTGGACGGCGGGGAGGGCGGAACCGAGGCCCGCGAGTGGCGTGGGCTCGAGCTCGGGCTGCGCGGCGGAGAACGCCTCGACGACGGCGGTGGTCTCGCTGCGCGTCATGGTGCAGACCGCGTAGATGAGCCGGCCGCCGGGCTTGAGCGAGCCGGCGACCTGGTTGAGCAGCGCGAGCTGCACGGCGGCGAGCTCGCGGACATCCTCGGGCGTGGTCGTCCAGCGGGCCTGCGGGTTGCGCTGCCAGGTGCCGACGCCGCTGCAGGGCGCATCCACGAGGATGCCGTCGAACTTTGCGCGCGTGGGGAGTTTGGTGCCGCCGTCCCAGAGTTCGGCGCGGTAGTTGAAGAGCTGCGCGCGCTTGGCGCGACGCTTCAGGGTCGCCAGCCGGCCGCTGTGGCGATCGCTGGCCCAGACGAGGCCGCGGTTCATCATCTGATCGCAGAGGTGGAGCGTCTTCCCGCCCTCGCCGGCGCAGGTGTCCCACCACGTCTCGCCGGACTGGGGTGCGCAGGCGAGGCCCACGAGTTGCGACGCGAGATCCTGAATCTCGAATTCCCCGGCGTCGAACTGCGGCGTGAGATAAAGATCCTGGCGGCCGGTGTAGCGCAGGGCATCGGGTGCGCGTTCGGTGCGTTCGCAGGTTCCGAGCTTGGCGGCCAGCGCGTGGCTCTTGTGCGGGCGGGCACGGAGCCAGAGCGCGGGATCCTGCTGGAGGATGCGCAGGCAGTCGATGGAGAGGTCCATCTCGGTGTGCGCCCACTCAGGCACCGCGCGGACGGCAAGCGCTTCAGGCTTCACCGCGGCGGGTTCCTGTTTGAAACGAAGGTGGAGTTTGACCGCGGCTTCCACGCGGCGCTGCGTCGATAGCTTGGGATCGAGCCACTGGAACCAGCGGTAATAGATAAAGACCGCATGACTGACCGCGCGGCGCATCGCCGGGTGCAGATCCTCGTGCTGGGCGAAATAGCGTCGCAGCGCGGTGTCGGCGCGGAGCTTCGGCGACACCGTGGAGATGACGCTGGCGGCGTGGTTTAGCGTGGCGGAGTTTTCCATGGGCCGAGGAAACACCCTGTGCGCGCAAATGAAAGGGTCGATTTGCGCGCACCGGGCAGGGGACGGCGGCGGGGCCGGGGCCCACCGCCGGAAGTCTGGCTGTGCGCCTAGACGGCGTCGCGCGTGGGTTTGCCGTCCACGAGCCGGAGCAGACCGAGCGGATTGGCGTTCATCAGCGCATCGGGCAACAGGTCGGCGGGGAAACCCTGATAACAGACGGGACGCGCGAAGCGTAGGATCGCGGCGGTGCCGACGGAGGTGTAGCGGCTGTCGCTGGTCGCCGGGTAGGGCCCGCCGTGATTCATCGCGGGGCAGACTTCGACGCCGGTGGGGAAGGCATTGACGACGATGCGGCCCGCGATGCGCTCAAGCGTGGCGAGCAGCGGCCGGGCGCCGGCGAGATCGGCGGCATTGCCGTGGATCGTCGCGGTGAGCTGGCCCTCAAGGGCGGCGGCGCAGGCGGCGAGTTCGCTGGCATTGTCGGCGAGCACGAGGAGCGTGAAAGGTCCGAAGGCTTCGGTCGCGAGTTCGGGGTGCTCGAGGAACTGCTTGGCGCTCGTCGCGGCGACGGTTGGCCGGCCGGCTTGGCCGAGGTCCTCGATGTCCTCGACCGGCTGCGAAGCGGCCAAGATGGAGACGCCGTCGATGGCGGTGATTCGGTCGCGGTGGGTGACGAAGGCCTCGCGGATGGAGCTGGTCAGCATCGTGGCGCAGGGTGCGTGGCGGACGACATCGGACAACTTTTGGGCGAAGGCATCCGTGTCGGCGCTGCGCACGGCGAAGACCAGGCCGGGCTTGGTGCAGAACTGGCCGACGCCGAGGGTGAACGAGGTAAAGAGCCCCTGCGCGATCTCGGCGGCGCGATCTTTGAGCGCGCCAGGCAAAATGAAGAGCGGATTGAGGCTGCTCATCTCGGCGAAGACCGGAATCGGCTGTGGGCGCGAGGCAGCGGCCTCGGTCAGGGCGCGACCGGCGGTGAGCGAACCGGTGAAGCCGACCGCGGCGGTCTCTGGGTGCTTCACCAGCGCGATGCCGGCGGAGACACCGCTGCCATGAATCAGCGAAAAGACGCCGCCGGGCAGGCCGCAGGCGGCGACGGCGCGCTTAATGGCGCGACCCACGAGTTCGGACGTGCCGGGGTGGGCGCGGTGGGCCTTGACGATGACGGGGCAGCCGGCGGCAAACGCCGAGGCCGTGTCGCCCCCGGCGACGGAGAACGCGAGCGGGAAGTTGGACGAGCCGAACACGACGACGGGGCCGACGGGGATCAACATGCGGCGCAGGTCGGCGCGAGGCAGCGGCTGGCGATCAGGTTGGGCGGGATCGATGCGGGCATCGACCCACGAGCCCTCGCGGGCGACCGAGGCAAAGAGCCGCAGCTGGCCACAGGTGCGGGCGCGCTCACCGGCGAGGCGGGTGAGCGGGAGGCGGGTTTCCTGGTGCGCGCGTTGGATCAGGAGGTCGCCGATGCCCTCGATCTCGGTGGCGATTGCCTCGAGGAACTTCGCGCGCTCCGTGCCGGAGAGGGCGCGGAAGGCAGTGAAGGCACCGGCGGCGAGGTGGACCGCCTGATCGACCTCGGTTTCGGAGGCTTCGTGGAATTCGGGATCGAGTTTGGCATTCGACGCCGGATCGACGGCGCGGAAGGTGTTTTCACTGTGGCGGCCGGTGGCGCCGGCGATGAGGGAGAGGCCGTGGAGGGTCATGGGGGCGAGTTGGAGTCGGGAAGCGGAAACTCAGGCAACGGGATTGATGAGCGTGCCGACGGGTTCAAGCGTGATGCGGATCTCGTCGCCGGAGCGGAGGGTGAAGCTGTCGGGCGGGACCGTGCCGGTGCCGGTCATGAGGTAGGCGCCGCGCGGGAAGCTGTTTTCGCGGAAAAGCCACTCGGCGAGCGAGGGGAGGGGCCGCTTGATTTGGCCAACGGTGGTCTTGCCGGCGAAGGCCTTTTTGCCGCGGCGGCGAATCTCGATCGCGATCTCGGTGTCGCGGGGCGGGAGCTTCTCCGTCACAACGAGGCAGGGCCCGAGCGCGGCGCTGCGGTCGTAAACCTTGGCCTGAGGGAGGTAGAGCGGGTTCTGGCCCTCGATGTCGCGCGAGCTCATGTCATTCCCGATGGTGTAGCCGAAAATCCAGCCGGCGGCGCTGATGGCGAGGGTGAGCTCGGGCTCGGGGACGTTCCACTTCGAGTCGGAGCGGATGCGCACGGGCGTGCCGGGCGCCGCGACGCGATGCGGGGTGGCCTTGAAAAACAACTCGGGGCGGTCGGCGTCGTAAACCTTGTCGTAGAAGGTGCCGCCGCCGGCATCCTTCGACTCCTCCATGCGCGCGGTTTTGCTGCGGAGGTAGGTCACGCCCGCGGCCCAAACCTCCTGCGAACCGAGTGGCGCGAGCAGCGAGCCAGGAGCAGGTGCGGGCGCGCGCTTCGCCGCGGCGAGGGCCTCGCGCGCGAGGGTGAGAGGATGCGCGGAGGTGAAGAGCGCATCGAACGTGAACGAGGTCGGCGCCGCGAAGTGCACGCCGTTTTTATCGATGACGATGCCGGTGGGGGTGGAGTAGAGGCGGAGCATGATGGAAGAAGGGAGACGGAGAGATGGGGCGAGGAGGAGAAGGAGCGAGCCGGAATCTGGAAGGAAAAGAGACAGGGGCGGGGCTATTTGTTTTTCTTGGCGGCCTTGGCGACGTTGCTGGCCGGCACCATGCCTTGCACGGTCCAGCCGCCATCGACGAAAAGCGTCTGGCCCGTGATGTAACTGGAATCATTGGACGCGAGGAAAAGCGCGGGGCCGATCATCTCCTCGGGCTCGGCGGTGCGGCCGAGGGGAATCATCGCGCCCCAGACGCGGCGGTAATCGGGATCGTCGCGGAGATTGCGGGCCACGTTGACGGGGCCGGGGGCAAAGGTGTTCACGCGGATGCCGAGCGCAGCGAGCTCGACGGCGAGCTGCTTGGTGAGGCCGTGGATGCCGGCCTTGCTGGTGCCGTAGGCGACGAGGTTCTTCACCGCCAGCTCCGCGCACTGGGTGGAGACGTTGACGATGCTGCCGGGGGTCTTCGTGTCGCGCATCCAGCGCGCGGCGGCGAGTGAGCAGAAGAATGTGCCCTTGAGATTCGTGTCGAGGACGGTGTCCCACTTCTCCTCGGTGGTGTCGAAAAACCCGGCCCATCCGGTCAGGCCGGCATTGTTGATCAACACATCGAGCCGCGGGAATTGCTTTCGCGCCGCGGCAAACATCCGGTCGATCTGCTTCACGCGGCGCAGGTCGGCGCGGAGGACGAGCGCGCGGCGGCCGAGCGTGCGGATCTCGGCGGCGGCGGCATCGGCACCGGCGCGGTCGGTGTGGCAATTGAGGATGATGTCGGCGCCGGCGTGGGCGCAGCCGAGGGCGAGGGTGCGGCCGATGCCGGTGCTTGCGCCGGTGACGAGGACAGTTTTGCCAGAGAGACGCATGGACGGAGAAAGAGGGGGGACTCGTTTAGTGCAGCAGGGCCTTCAGATCGGCGAGCGAAAGTTTCGCCGCCGTTGCGTCGCTGGCCTCGAACACGCCGGCGAGCAGGGCGCGTTTCTCGTCCTGTAGGGCGAGGACCTTCTCCTCGACGGTGCCGGCGGCGATGAGTTTGTAGCTGGTGACCGTGCGGCTCTGGCCGATGCGGTGCGCGCGGTCGGTGGCCTGCGCCTCCGCGGCGGGATTCCACCACGGATCGAAGTGCACGACGGTGTCGGCGCCGGTGAGGTTGAGGCCGGTGCCGCCGGCCTTGAGCGAGAGCAGGAAAACCGGGATGTCAGCCGAGGCCTGAAAGCGATCGACCTCAGCTTGGCGGGCGCGTGTGGGCATCGCGCCGTCGAGGTAGCAATGGGCGATGGCCTGCGCGTCGAGCTCGGTGCGGAGCAGCGCGAGCAGTGAGGTGAACTGCGAGAACACGAGCACGCGATGGCCGTCGTCGATGGCCTCGGCAAGGAGTTCGCTGAAGTTGTCGAGCTTGGCCGAGATGGCGGCGGGCGAATCGGGCGCGACGAGCCGCGGGTCGCAGCAGATTTGGCGCAGGCGGAGGAGCTGGGTGAGCGCGGCGAACTGGAGCCGGGACTCGCTGGCGCCGCCGGCCTCGAGGTCGAAGAGCTCGCGTTCGGAACGCTCCTGCGTGTCGCGGTAGAGCTTGGCCTGCGCGGGGGTGAGTTCGCACCAGATCACGTGCTCCAGCTTGGCGGGCAGCTCGGGCGCGACGGCGCGCTTGGTGCGCCGGAGAATATACGGCGCGGTCTGGGCCCGGAGCCGCTCGTCGAACCAGGCGCGCTCGTCGCCGCGCAGGCCGGCGGGGACTTTTTGCAGGTAGCCAGGCAGCAGGAATTCAAAGAGCGACCGCAGATCGTCGAGCGAATTTTCGAGCGGGGTGCCGGTGAGGAGGAAGCGGGCGTGGGCGCGCAGGGCGCGGAGCGCGGCGGCGTTCTGCGAGCGACGGTTCTTGATGTGCTGGGCTTCGTCGGCGACGACGGCCGCGAATTCGATGGCGGCAAAAAGGAGCTGATCGCGCGCGAGCGTGCCGTAGCTCGTGATCACGAGATCGTGGGCGGCGATATCGGCGACGGTGGCGAGACGGCGGTCCGCGTGATGGACGAAGACCCGGAGCTGCGGGGCAAAGCGCGCGGCCTCGCGCCGCCAGTTTTCGAGGAGCGAGGCCGGGCACACGACGAGGGAGGGCGAGGGATTCGTGGTGCGCGCAGCGGTGAGCAGCGCGAGGGCCTGGAGTGTCTTGCCGAGGCCCATCTCGTCGGCCAGCACCCCGCCGAGCCCGTGGCGATGCAGGTGCCAGAGCCACGCGGCGCCGAGACGCTGGTAGGGGCGGAGCTGGGCATCGAACGCGGCGGGAATCGGCGCGGGCGTGAGGGCGGAAAGATCGCGGAGCGCGGCGCTGCGCGCGCGCCACGTGTCCGGCGGTTGAAAACCGGGGGAGAGTTCCTCGATGATTTCCTGCGCTTCGGCGGCGCGCGCGGCGGAGACGCGCTGGGTGCGCCGGGCCGAGACGCCCGCGGCGGGATCACCGGCGAGCTTGCGTTGGGCGGTTGCAAGCTGGTCGAGCTTCGCGCGATCGAGCAGGTAGATTTTTCCGGCCGCCTCAATGTAGCCGCGGCTGGTAGCGACGGCGGTGCGCACGGCGGCTTCGTCGGCGGGGCCGGTGTCGAGCGCGAGTGTGACCGCGAATTCGTCACCCGCGGGTGAGACCGTGGCCAGGATCTCGGCCGGGCAAAGGTGCGCGGTGTTGCGCTCGAAGTTGGCGGTGAACTCCGCCGCGAATTCATCGCGGAGCCGCGCCCCATGGGCGGCAAGAAAACCCAGGGTCTTGTGCCGATCACGGAGCCACCACTTGCGATTGGAAGGTTCGAGGATGAAGCCGTTTTCCTTCACCACTGCGAGGGCGTCGGCGTAGCGCGGGTGTTCGCGCGATGGCAGGGTGAGGGCGAGAAAGTGCTCGGAGCCATCGACCGTGAGCGCGGGGACGGACGGTCGCCGTGAGGCGCTGCCTGATACGCGAGCGGGCCCGGTGCCGGAGGCCGGCGCCGGGGCGGCGACGAGTGCGGCATGGCGCCACGGGCCCGCGCGCCCCTCCTCCACGAAGATCGGCTGAGCGCCGGCGGCGGCGGCGAGATCCCGCAACTGCGCGCGCGTGAGCTGCACAAACGGAGGGGGCTGCGCCCCGCCGCACCAGCGTTGAAGCAGCGCCAGCACCGGCAACTGGGCGGGCACGGGAGCGGCGGTGGCGTCGAATTCAAGCCGCACGGCGACTGCGTCACGCGCGGTGGCGGCGACAAAATTGGGCGGCAAGTGCAGTCGAATCATCGTGGTGGGCAGCGAGGGAAGAGGGAAACAGGCGTCCGGCAACAGGGTTTCCCGGCCGGGCAGGGGCTTTCAAAGTGTAAGGAATCCAGACACTTTTTTGGATTTTCACCCATCCGGGCGGACGGAGGTGGAGAACGCGTAGGGTGGTTTATGAAATAAATGTGCAAATGCGTCGCTGCGTAAATTTCGACTCCAGCGTTCGTAGCGGCCAAGTTCAGCGATCCGGAGAAAACATAGGCGTGCCTAAGCGCAACCGTGCATGGATCGTGCGTTGTTGGGCAGGCTGTGAGCACATCCCTAAACCCCCTCGGATTCGCGCGGAGCCGCCTGTCGGCTCTGTGGCTCGCCCTTTTCGTCGTCGTCGCCTCGGCCCACGCGACCAGTCGCTGGGCCACGCTGGAAGCCATCCATCACTTGGAGAATCCCTTCAACCTCTCCCGCCCTGGCGCGCAGGGCGAACTGGGGGCTTATCAATTCAAGCGCACGACATGGCAGATGCATACGCGCGTGCCCTTTGCTCACGCGCTGGATCGATCGGTGTCGGACGCCATTGCTGTGCAGCATTACGAGTGGCTGAAGCGCGGGCTGGAAAACGCGGGCCGACCCGCGACGCCTTACTACATCGCTCTCGCTTGGAACAGTGGCCTCGGCGCCGCCACGCGCGGTCGCGCGCCACGCGTGGCCCACGATTACGCTGAGCGTGCGACCAATCTGGCGTTGGAATTCGAACGCAACAGCACCCGTCGCTTCGCGGATGTGCGTTAATTTGCTCGGAGGGTGAAACGGCGGTGCCGGTCGTGGCAGGCGGCCCGCGGAACCCGTTGCGAATTTCGTCTTGGTGCTGCGGCGGTGCCAGCGCAGGCTGCCGTCACGCATGACTTCGCGCCCGGCGTTCCTCCGCCACCAGCTGACCCCCGCCCTGATTTGCCTCGGGCTTGCGCTGGCTCTCGCGCAGTCGCAGTGGCTGCAGCGCATCGAGGATGTGACCTTGGATTTTCGCACGCGTTTCCGCGCGGCACACCAAACGCCGCCCGATCCGCGTGTGGCGGTCATCGGCGTCGATGACGACAGCCTCCAGCGCTTCGGGCGCTGGCAGGACTGGCCGCGGCGCAACCATGGTCTGCTGCTGCGGGCCCTCGCGGCGGCGCCAGAAAAACCTGCGGTCGTCGGCTGGGATGTGCTGTTCCCCGAGCCGTCGGGGGACGACGATCATCTGGTCGATGGCGCCCAGGCGCTGCCGGGCCGCGTGATTTTTGCCGCGTATGGGTCGGACGATGCACCCTTGGGCGGGGAGGTCGTGGACGAACTGGCGCCGGATCTTTCCCAGCCGATCACGCGTATCGAGGGCGACGCTTCGACGCTCTTTTCCGCCCCGTATGCCCTGCTGCCGGTGGCGCCGCTGCGCTCCGTCGCCCTCACGGCCTTTGTCGATACTCCGGCGGGGCCGGATGGCGTGCGCCGCACGGTGCCGCTGCTTGTGCGCGTGAAGGATAAGGTCTATCCGAGTCTCGCACTGCAAAGTGTGCTGCGATTCTGGAATCTTACGGTGGCCGATGTCCGGGTGCGCGTGGGCGAGGCCGTTTTTATCGAAGGCAAGGCCGTGCAACGGCAAATCCCGATTGATGCGGCGGGGCGAATCCTGGTGAACTACCGTCATGTCATCGGGGACTACCTGGCCCGGGGGCAGGCTCCCGGACATGCGCAGGTGGCGATTGGCCTTCATCAAAAATACGTGGAGCACAAGAACCCAAACGCGCCGGTGCCCGATCTCGGCGGCAAGATCGTGCTGGTCGGCTTGGTTGCGCCGGGGCTCTCCGACAATGGTCCGACGCCGCTCTCGCCAGAGACTCCGCTGGTCTTTGTCCACGCCAACATCATCGGCAACATCCTGGGGGAGGATTATGCGCGCCGGGCGAATCCGTTCATGATTTGGGGGCTGGCGTTGGTGGTGTGCATCGCGGGCCTGCGGTGGCTCGCGGACACCCGGCTGCGTTCGTATGCGATTTTCTTGGTCGGCGTGCCGGTGATTTTCTCCGCAATCACGTTCATCGCCTGGCAGCAGGCGAGCCTCGCGATTCCACTCGTGGCACCGGTGCTGGGTTTTGGTTCGCTGCAAGCCTATGCGATCGGGCGGCGCGTGCTGGAGGAACAGCGCAAGCGGCAGGCCATCGAAGGTATGTTCGGCACGTATGTTTCACCTGAGGTCGTGGGCCAATTGGTAAAATCGGGCGAGCCGCCGCGACTTGGCGGCCACGAAAAAATCATCACCGCCTACTTCAGCGATATCCAAGGGTTCTCGCATTTCTCGGAGCAGATGCCGCCGGCGCAACTCGTGGAGTTGATGAACGAGTATCTGACGGCCTGCACCGACGTCGTGACAGAGGAGGGCGGCACGCTGGATAAATACATCGGTGACGCCATGGTCGCGATGTTTGGCGCCCCGATTGCGCAGGAAGACCATGCCTTGCGTGCGTGTGTCGTAGCCCTGCGCGTCCAACGTCGGCTGGCGGCGCTGCGGGAGAAATGGGGCGCCGAAGGCGATCGCTGGCCGGATGTGGTGGCGAAGATGCGCGCGCGCATCGGCCTCAACACGGGCCCGTGCGTCATCGGCAACATGGGTAGCCGCACGCGGTTCAATTACACGATGATGGGTGACAACGTGAACCTCGCCGCCCGTATGGAGTCAGGGGCGAAAGCCTGGGGCGTTTACACGCTTTGCACCGAAGCCACGCGCCGGGCCTGCGAGGCCCGGGGAGGCGACCGCGTGGTGTTTCGCGCGCTCGGGCGCGTGCGGGTCGTGGGCCGGGAAAATGCCGTGGCCGTGCACGAGGTGGTCGGCTTGAAGGACGAGGTGAGCGCCGGCACACGCGAGTGCATCAGACTGTTCGAGGCGGCGCTGGCCCGGTTTTATGCGCGCGACTGGAGCGCGGCGGAGTCGGGGGTTGCGGCGAGCGCGGCGCTCGAGCCGCACCAGCCTGACCGCGATCCAGGGGTGGCGGCCAATCCTTCAATCATCTATGGCGAACTTGTCCGGCGCTTGGCGGCCCGGCCGCCGGGCCCCGAGTGGGATGGCACGCATGTGATGACGGAAAAGTGAGGCGGCGCGGCGCGGGTATGCTCGCGCGCAGGCGCAACGGATGGCCGTGGCTGGCACAAGCGGTTAATTTCCGTGATTTGCGCAGGTCGGTGTTGACCCGCTTGCACTGTCAGTCGCAATGCGCAGTTTCCCCCGTGCGCCTTCCCTATTCTGTCCTGCGTTGGATGCACCGCCAGAAATTTTCGCGCAACAAGCTGCGCGGAACGAAACTGCATCGCTGGCTAGGCGACGGGGTGGTGAGCAAGTCGCTCTGGCTGCCCACCCGTGGTTCGCTCGCCCGGGCCTGGCTGGTGGGTTTCCCGATTACGATGGTGCCTTTTCTCCCGGGGCAGTCCGTGCTCGCCATCATCGCGTGCCTCATGACCCGGGGCAATCTGCTGCTGTGCATCGCGCTGCAGTTTCTCTCCAATCCTTTCACGGCGCCCGTGCAGCTGCCGATTTGCTACTTCGCTGGCGAACTCGTCCGCGGCCGCAAGCCCGACTCCACCTGGCGCCTTTTGACCGAGGATGCGCGGCATCTGCTCAGTGCCGATACTGTGATATCGCTCTATCTCGGCGCAGTGGTCGTGGGCTTGATTGGCGGAGTGATCGGCTACGCCGTGATCCTGCGCACATGGCGGGACAAGCCGGTCCGTCGGGACCGGGGTGACGAGTCGTTGCCGCCCTTTGGTCAACCGCCGGAAAAAGGCGATTGAAGCCTCCGATCGCCGGCCCGCGTCGTTGACATTTTCCAACCATGAAAAATGCAATAGCGATGATTCTCGCCACTGCGGTGGCGTTCGTTCCGCTCGCGGCCGGTGAGCAAGCGGAACCCAAGGCCAGCCTAGTGCGTGCCGAGTCGGCGTTCTTCCAGCATATCCGTGAGCACGGGTTCGGCGCCGGTCTGCGTGCCTTCATGGCAGACGATGCCATGATCGCCAACAGCCTGACTCTCGGCCGCGATGCGCAGGAGGCGCGGATGAAGGGCGAAACGAGCCGTTCGCGTGGCAATGTGATGAATTGGAAACCGCTGCGCGCCGATGTGGCCGCCTCGGGCGATCTGGGCTACACGTGGGGCGTGGCCGAGTCGGGGCCATCGAAGGAGGGCCCGTTCAAGCCCTATGGGATCTACGTCATCATCTGGAAGCGGCAGGCGGACGGGCCGTGGAAGTTTGTCTATGACGCCGCTACCATTCTCGGGGCCGAGGCGGTGGAGAAATTCCTGCGCGAGAAATTACCCCAAGCCGCCGGCAAGTAGCCGGCCCGGCGGGGGAACTACTCTGTATTCTCCGCTAGAGAACCGATGACGCGGAGGCCGGGCACGTGGCGGAAATGCGCGTCAGCGGTCAACACCGTGGCATTGATGTGCAACGCGCACGTCGCGATCAGGACATCCTGCGCGGGCAGCACGATGCCCTGCCGATCAAGGGACCAGGTGAGTTGGGTGGCCCGTTCCCAGATTTGATTTGTCGTGGGTTGGTAGAGCATCACGGCGAACCTCTCCCGGAAACGACGCAGGACGTGGGGGTCGCGAATCCCGCGGCAGACCTCGAGCATCACCATGCCGCATGTCACGAATTCGCGGTCCTCCGCACTCTCGGAGAATTGCCGAAACGGATCCTGGCCCGCCCGCAGGGCGCCGATGTAGATGTTGCTATCGGGAAGGACGACGTGCTCCATACGGCGTGCTTTCCTCGGCAACCTTTAGATTTTCCCCGGCGCTCTCCGGGTAGGAGCCAGGATCGACGGAATTGCGGAGTTCATCCGGCGTGAAGCCCAATCCCGCGCTGAAGAGTTCGCGCATTTTGTGGCGGCGAGCCATTTCGCTGAGGGCGAGTTCGACGGCGGCGGTCTTGCTTTTTGCCCCCGTGATTTTCATCACGCGATCCAAGACTTCCTCGTCGATGTGCATGGTCATTTTCATGATGACCGGCATGGTATGGCCTGAATGCCATACTGCAATAAGAAAGTATGGTAATGTGGCCATACTTTCCCTAACAATCGACAAGCCAGCTAGATCGTTTCGAGTAACTTGTTCAAACGCGCGACCATGGCGGTGGCGTCGTCCAACAAGCCCGCGCTGATGAGGGCGTTGTCGAGGAGCTGCTCGGCGACGAGTTTCGCGCGTTCGGCGTGGGCGGTGTGCGTCTCGAAGAGCCGCTTGATGACGGCATGGCGCGGGTTGATCTCGAGGTTTACGCGCACCGGCGAGTCGGCGCCCTCCTTGTTCATGGCCTTCATCATGCGGCGCATGTGGGGCGACATAAATTTGTCGGCATTAAGCGCAAGCACGGGTGAATCGACGAGGCGGTCGCTGGATTTCACCTCCGCGACGCGGTCGCCGAGGGTGGCCTTGATCCAGGCGGCGAGGGTCTTGGTGTCCTCTTCGCTGAGTGCGCCTTCGGGCTTGGGCAGATCGGCGAGCTTCACATCGGCGTGGTCGGCGGCGGTGAGCTTCTTGCCGTCGAATTCGCGGACGTTGTTCATCACGTATTCGTCCACCGGCTCGTAGCAGAAGAGCACCTCGAGGTTGCGGGCCTTGAAGCCTTCCAGATAGGGGCCGCTTTCGATCGCGGCGCGATTGGGGCCGATCAGGTAGAAAATCTCCTTTTGCTCCGTGCCTAGGCGCGAGACGTAGTCGGCGAGGGAGGTCGTCTTGCCCTTTTCGGTGAGGGAGGACTCGAAGCGCAGCAGTTTCACCAGCGCGTCCTTGTGCGTATAATCGAGCGCGGCGCCTTCTTTCAGGAAGATGCCAAACTCCTTGTAGAACTCCGCGTAGGCGTCGGGCCGGTTCTTCGCCTCCTCCTCGAGGAACTTCAGGAAGCGTTTTGCGATGACCTTGTTCAGTTTCTCGATGAGGGATTTGTCCTGCATCGTCTCGCGCGAGATGTTGAGCGGCAGGTCCTCGCTATCGACCACGCCCTTGAGGAAACGCAGCCACTCCGGCAGGAGGTCCTTGGGCTTGGCGTCGATGAGGACCTTGCGGCAGTAGAGCGAGACGGACGGTTCGAGGCGTGAGAGGCCGAGCTTCTCGGTGTTATCCTTCGGCACGAAGAGCAGGGCGTTGATCGACAGCGGGGCATCGGCGCTGAAGTGCAGCCGCAGGCGCGGATCGTCGTAGGCGTGGGCCTGGAATTTGTAGAACTCGGTGTATTCCTCGTCCTTGACCTCGTTCTTCGAGCGCAGCCAGAGGGCCTGGACGGTGTTGACGCGTTTGCCGTTGAGATTGATCGGAAACGACACGAACGCGCTGTAGCGCTCAAGGATGTCCTTGATGGTCGAGTCCTGCGCAAACTCCGCGCAATCGTCCTTCAGCTCGATCACGATCTTGGCGCCGCGGCGTTCGCCGTCGCTTTCCTCGACTTCGTAGCTGCCGGAGCCGTCGCTTGACCAGACGTGGCCGGGTTCGCCGGCGCGCCACGAGTGCGAGTAAACCTTTACCGACTTCGCGACCATGAAGGCCGAATAGAACCCGACGCCAAACTGGCCGATGAGGCTGGAGTTCTTGGCGCCGCCCTCGCCGAGGGCCTTGAGAAACTGCTTCGAGCCCGAGTGCGCGATGGTGCCGAGGTTCTTCACCAGCTCTTCGCGCGACATGCCGACGCCGAAGTCCTGAATCGTGATGGTCTTCGCCTTGTCGTCGGTGGTGACGTTGATCTCGAGATCGAGCTTGTCGTCGAAAATCTCCTTTTCCGTGAGCTGCGTGTGGCGGAGCTTCTCCAGGGCGTCGGAGGCGTTGGAGACCAGCTCGCGCACGAAGATTTCCTTTTCCGTGTAGAGCGAGTGGATGACGATATCCAGGAGCTGCTTGATCTCGGCTTGGAACTCGAACTTCTGTGGTGTGGCGGTGGACATGATGGATGAGAGTTAGGTGGAGAGCCGGCCAGTGTAGCAGGCTCTGAGAAAAATCAAGCGGCGGCTCGCGCGCGGGCGGAAGCCTGGGCTAGGCCCGATCGGCCGGCACAGACGGCGGCGGCCGCTCGACGCGCACCCGCCGCACCCGCTCCGCCGTGACATCGGTGGCGGTCACGCGGAAATCGCCAATGGAAAACGCGTCGCCGCGCCGGAGCGCGCGGCCGTGGTTGCGTTCGGCCCAGGCGGCTACGGTCTCGCGCGGCTGCCATTCGAGCGCCCAGCCGGTCTCGGCCTGCAGCTCCCGCATCGTGAAGAGGCCGCTCACGACGATCGCGTTTTCCGTGTGCTCAAAGACGGGCCCGGTGCCCAGGTCGAACTCGTCGCGGATGTCGCCGACGATTTCCTCGATCACATCCTCGAAGCTCACGATGCCCACCGTC
The DNA here is from genome assembly GCA_030693515.1 of Opitutaceae bacterium. Classification (GTDB taxonomy): domain Bacteria; phylum Verrucomicrobiota; class Verrucomicrobiia; order Opitutales; family Opitutaceae; genus ER46. The sequence continues at coordinate 7,460 of JAUYAK010000057.1, read as the reverse complement.
TTCAGCTCCTGATCGAGCACGATGGCGAGATGGACGCGCGAGCTGCGGAAAAGCTCGATCATCGAGTGGATCGGCGTCTTCAGCGTAAAGGTGAGGGCGGGGCGCACGAGGGGCGCGAATGACGCCTCGGGCCCAAGCGCCGTGATTTGCCAGAGCCATTCGCGCACGAGCAGGATGCCTTTCACGTTGTCGAGCGTGCCTTCGCAGACGGGGAAGCGGCTGTAGTGCGCGGTCTGGGCGATGCGCAGATTTTCCTCGAGGGGCTTCTCCAGCCACAGCGCGACGATTTGCTCGGCCGGGCGCATCACCTGCTGGGCGGTGACAGCGCGCAGGCGCACGGAGCGCACCATGAGGCGGTTGATGAGCGCATCGCCGGGGTGCGTGTGGTGCGCGTGGCTGAAGACATACTCCAGCTCCTCCGCGCTGAAACCGTGATCGGTTTCCGAGGCGGGGCGCAGGCCGAATTGGCGCAGGAGCAGATTGGCCGAGCCATTGAGCACCCAGATGAACGGGAAAAAGAGCCGGTAGAAGAAAATGAGCGGCGCGGCGACGTTGAGCGAGACGCGCTTGGGCCGCTGGATGGCGAGGGACTTGGGCGCGAGTTCGCCCAGCACGATGTGGAAAAACGTGATCAGGCCAAACGCGACCGCGAACGAGATGGACGTGATGGTGCCGGGGTCCTGCACGCCCATCTGCCGCAGCAGCGGCGCGATGCGATGGCCGATAATCGGCTCGCCGACCCAGCCGAGGCCGAGGCTGGTAAGTGTGATGCCGAGCTGCGTCGCCGAGAGGACGGCGTCGAGCTGTTCGGTGGCCTGGAGGGCAAACTTGATGCGCCAGCCGCCTTGCTTGGCCATGGGGCGCAACTGGCTCGCCCGGATCTTCACGAGGGCAAACTCGGCCGCGACGAAGAAGCCGTTGGCCAGCACGAGCCCAAGCACGAGGGCAATCTCGGCGGCGATGCGCAGGGACTCGGGCATCAGCGGGCGGCCTCCAGCGATGGCAATGTCATGGCACCTATCGTGGGCCCGGTCACGCGATGCTCAATGGGAAATTTCCTGCGCGGCGCGGCGATTCTTGGGCCGATGGCGTGGGGTGAAGGCGCGGCGCTCAATGGCAAAAACTGCGCTGGGAGTGCGGCTGGCGCGTCTGCCAGGTGGGAGCGAGCTTGCGTGCGACCGTCCGGCCATGTCGCGAGCAAGCTCGCTCCCACAGGCGGACCAGCGCGGGGCGTCGGGCGTAAAGCCCGACCTACGGAGCAAGCGCTCTCAGCGGCGTGAGTGTGACGGGACCAAGCAGGCCGGAGGGCGTGAGCGGCCAGCCACTCGCGTCGAAGGGCCGGTAGTTGATGTTCACGAAATTGATCTCGCGCATGATTTTCCAGTCCACCTTGCGCTGGTCCAGGTCGCGGATGCGGTTGGCGGCGAGGTTGGTGACGTCGAGCTCGAGCACGTTGCCGGTGGGCTTGAGCAACGCGCCTTCGAAGCGGAGCTGGAAGGGGATGCTCCACGCGGTGCCGAGGTCGTGGCCGTTGAGCCGCACGCGCGCGCTCTCGCGCACCTCGCCGAGGTCGAGGAGCCAAGCGTCGGCCTTGGTGGCGGGCGCGTCGAATTCGAGGCGGTAGCGCGCGGTGCCGCCGAAAAGCTTGGCTGGATCGCCGCCGAGCTCGGTCCACGATTTCAGCTCGGCCGTGGTGAGCGCGGGCGGGAGTTCGGGGCCGCCTTGGGTGAAGGAGATGGACCACCGGCCGGTGACGGCGGCCGGTGGGGCGGCGGGCTGCTGGTATGACCAGCGTGGACCGTCCAAATCGACATTTGAGAGCGTGTTCAGCAACAAGCTTTGGCCCGCCTCGATTTGAAGGAATGCTTCTGTCTCAGGTCGCGCGGGCCGAAGAAAAACGTTTCGACGAATGCCGAGTCCGCTTTTGCGAGTGAGTGGATCACGAACCACTACACTGCTCGCTGGGCGGCCTAGCTTAACCCAGCCCGAAAATGACTTGGCGGTCAGATTGGTCAGAAAATAATCATGGCCTTGGTCAGTCCGGCGGCGAATCGCTGACAGCCCAAAGTCCGCGGCAGCTTCGCGAGCGAATGGCTTTGCCAGATCTTCCTCGAACAAGGTGAGCAAGGTCTTTTCGGAATCTACGATCGTTACGCAATTCATGCCGAGAATTTCTCTTTGGCGTGACTTGGGCAGCATCGAGCGCCAGCCAGTCTCGCGCGCGATCACTGGCGAACCAAAATCTTCCCAACTCGCCAGCAATTCCTTGAATTTTGCACGGCGCTCGGCGAGCCGGCCGTATCCCGGGACGTCGGTAGGGAAATCCTCCATGAAAATCACGGTTCCGCCTTTGTCTGCCAAATCGAGAAGGCACTGCAGGGTTTCGAGCGGCATTTTCCTCGTTTTAGGAACGATGATCGCACGATAGTCGCCACCGGCAGTTTTGATTGTCGCCCAGCTTGAAGTTGCCTGCTGGAGCTGCGCATCCGAGATGTAGTCGAATTGGTAGCCGCGCTCGCTCAGCGCTCGCGCAAGTTTGCCGACGGGTTGATCGGTCAGGAATTTCACGTCGTGGACGGTGAGCATTTTCGCGAGGCCGTCGGCGTTGTCCCACACGTCGGCGAGGGGCCAGTAGAGGAGGATGTCGTTGTCGGGCTGGCCGGCCTGGAGCACGGACTGCACGCGGGCGATGTAGCGGTTGAGCGCACCGAAGTCGTCCCACCACGTGTTGTTGGGGTTGAACTGCGTGGAGGCGTAGAAGAGCCAGCCGGGCCACGCGGCGTCCTGCGGCGAGAAGACGGTGCCGTGGTAGAAAATGTGGTTGATCCCGCTGACGAGGATGCTGTCGAGCTCCGGCTTCACGTAGGCGAGCGAGACCTTCCAGTGGTCGCGGAGCCAGGTGGCGCTCTCGCTCGAGGCGAGTTTGCGGCCCATGACATGCGCGGCGGAGGAGGCCATGCGCATGACGAGCGGCTCGGGCAGGTCCTGCTCGTTGCCGGTGCGAATCTCGTCGGCATTGCGACGGAGGCCGGGGATGGGAAACGGCGTGGAGCCGAAGGTCTCCGTCTCGGGAATGTCCACCGCGCCGTAGAGGTCGAGGAGGTTGGCGGGGGCGCCGTGCGACTGGTTGCGGACGAGCCAGCCTTTGTCGTGCGACCATTTCACCCAGGTCTTGAGGTAGTCGAGGTGCAGGGCGGCGAGGGTGTCGCGGTAGTCGCTCTTGATGCGCGCGAGGGTGTCGCGGTCGATGGTCTTCACATCGGCGGAGTTGCGCGTGGTAAGCTCCGCGGCGAACTGCTGGATGTCGTAGCCGTGCATCGCGCGAAAGACCTCGGGGAGTTTGGCCGTCCAACTGGCGTTGAAATACTCAAACGAGTCGTGGAACTGGCCGCGCACGAGTCCGCGCGGAAAATTGGCGAACGCCTGGTCGAACGGCGCGAGGTAGCCGCGGAGCGCTTCGACCGAAAACGGATCGACAACGAGGCCCTCGCCGCCGGGCGCGGCGCGCTTGACCATCATGCGCGACGCTTCGCCGACAATCTTGCCATCCTTGAGCACAGCGCGCTTGAGGGCGTTGGCCTCATCGATCCACGGGCCGCCGAAGGGCCAGCCGGTGCCGGTCGCCATATCGACGCCGAGGCCGAGGCGCTGGGCCTCGCGACCCACGTGCTCGAGCATCTCCATCCACTTCGGCGAAAGGAAATCGATGTAGCGCGCCTCGGCGCCCTTGGCGCCGTAGATGGGCGTGATTTCGACGCCGCCGATACCGGCGGCCGCGAGTTTTTCGAGCTGCCAGGTGAGGCTGGCCTTGTCCACGGCGCTGCCGGGCCACCACCAGCGGGTCCACGGTTTGTTTTCCTTGGTGAGCGCGGGCCAGGCGAGCGCGGAGGCGGAATCGGCGGCGAGAGCAGATGGAACAGTCACCAGCGCGCAGAAAGACGCGACCAGCGAGGCGAGCAGGCAGTGGGGCACACGCATAGTGGGAAGCACGGATAGGAACAGGTCAGGGACAACGAAGCAATCGGCCGGACAGTTCGTTGCGCGGGCGGTTGCTGAAGTGCTTCGGCGAACAGGCGGGGCGGAGCCAGCGGCACGACGGTGCAGCAAATCGTTCGTCCGGCGACCTCGTGTTCCTCGATCGTCGCCAGCTCCCGCTGGATTGGTGTCTACCCGCGCGGCACACCACGCCCGACCTCGACAACGAAGCCGGACCTCGACGTGAACGGCGCGCCTCTGCCCTGGCTGATTACCCGCGCCTGACTCCGTGCCGCCATCCTGGCTATCCAGTGATCGCCGACAACTTGCTTTCGACGTCTCCAGCGAAGTCTCTCACCATCGAAAACAAATCACGAACCTCCTCCTCTCTGACCGCTACTACCGTTCCTTTTGTCGTTCTCCCGTTACGATGAACAATGTCATGGCGGTTGGTCACTGCCTTTATGAGGGGGAGGATGTCGGCCTTAAACTCGATTCCACAGACAACTGAAAACAGCGTTTTGGCTCTGGCTATGCTGTGCCACGAAATCTCGCTCAAAGCTGCCGCGATTGCTTCATCACTCGTTGGGTTTTGCTCAAGGATCTCGGCCAGCGTGTATTTCTTCTCCCTGAATCCGGCAGCTTCACCAACGAGGCGTTTTTTAAACGCGGAGTTTCGGATCACGAGCTTGAGGAAAGAATCTGAGAGATAGGCCTCCAGCGCGGTGATGGTTTGTGCATACAGCATCCGAAGGAAAAGCGCCCGTAGCATGGGCTTTCCGGGTGGAATTTTCGAGAGGCTCTCCAAATTGCGAATGCTGAATAGAAATGTTCGATAAACCTCGGTGGTATTAAAGGCCGCCTTGTTTAGCTCCTGCTGGATCTGAGGATGTTGTTTTCCCGCGCGCACTCCGGGCAGCCAGATTCGTTGATAGTTCGGTTCTTGATTTGCGCCCGCCACTCGTGAGTCGCGTTGGTTGCACACTGCCAGAACACCTTTTTCCCGCTCTTTCCTTTGACGGTTTCCGAAGTCAGCGCGCCGTTCTTCGTCGGATGCCATTCGGCGGCGATGCTTGGGAACAAGCCTGCGAGGCTGCGTTCCGGCGTCACCATCTGGCCTGAGCATAGCGGACAGCCCCTGTTTCGCTTGGTGCGGACGTTGACGACGCTCTGCCATTCATGCGCTGGGTCCTTCCCGCAGCGCCACCAAACTTTCCGAGAACTGCCAAAAGTGACATTGGCGGGTGTCCACGGTTCGTTCTTCGTGAGATCCCACTCCTTGGCGAGCTCGGGAAACATCACTGCGATCGAATGCTTTTCGTCAAAGGCCCGCGCCGCGCATTTCGGACAACCCTGCTTGTTGATCGTGCGATTGCGAACGACCGATAGCCATGCTGGGTGGGTTGGGTTTTTTACACACTGCCACCAAACCTTGGTGCTTGAACCGATCGTGACATCTCTCGGCGTCAGTGAGCCGTTCAGGTTCGAGTGCCATTCCCGACAAAGATCCCCTGGGAATTGGTCCAAGGTCTCCCGCCGTCCCGAACCTCTCGGGTAGCACTCCGGACATCGATTCCCTGTCTTATGACGATAGTTTACCGCTTCCGGCCAGGCGTGCGTCGGGTCGGTGGCGCACTGCCACCAAACGCGCCTGCGCGTTCCCAGCGTCAGCATTTCCAGTTTAAGTTTTCCATTCTTGGTTGAGTGAAACTCACTCGCGAGCGGCGACTGCGCGAGCATCGGCCTTCCCTTTACATACGCGCATTTCGGGCATTCCGACTTGGTCCTTACCCGCCGCGCGATTTCGCTCTTCCATTCGTGCCCGTTGGAGCAAATCCAACGGGCAATTTTGTTGCTGCCCGGAGAGACTGCGAACCGATTAAAATGCGGATTCTTGGTCGCGTGCAGCTCGTTCGCGATCTCGGGGTGGAGAACGCCGAACGATTCCTCCCTCAGCGTTTTCCTCCCCGAACAATACGGACAACCGTTTCCATCGATTGCGCGGTTTCTAATCCGTGCCTCCCAGCGGTGCCGATTGTCGGTCTGGCAGCGCCACGAAACCTTGCTGCCGGCATTGATGCGGACCGCCTCAACCGAGATGCCGATATTTTTTTCAAAATCCCATTCTTTCAGCAAGGATGGCCGCGCAATTGAAAGAAGTTCAGCCATGGCCGTGTGGCATGATTATGCCCTGTTGGCGGCAACTTTGGCCTCAACGCTCGCGCGCAAGCTGTCCTCCCTGGGCTTGCCTCGAAAAAATGGACACTAATTCAGGCGGCTTTGATGTTTAGTGTTTGTTGTTTTTCGAAGACCACAGGGGAAACATAACCGAGCGAGCTGTGGCGCCTCGTCGGGTTGTAGAACGTCTCGATGTAATCGAAGACGGCAAGCTCAGCGTGGCGGCGGCTGGCAGGAATCGCGGTATCGAGCCCGGTGTCCGTCTTCAGGGTGCTCCAAAACGATTCCATGGCGGCGTTGTCGTAGCAATTCCCGGCCCGGCTCATACTGCGTTCGATCCCGGCGGCCGCCAGGGCCGTGACGTAATCTTCGTCCACGTATTGGCTGCCGCGATCCGAGTGATGCAGGAGCCCTGTGGGCGGCCGCCGGCGTTTTAACGCGTCGGCGAGGGCCGCCAGCACGAGACACGTATGCAACGTCGGACCACACGCCCAGCCAACGATGCGACGGCTCCAGCGGTCGAGAATCGCGGCGAGGTAAAGCCAGCCTTCGGCCGTTTGCAGATACGTGATGTCGGTCAGCCAGCATTGATTGGGTCCAGTCGGCGCCGGACGCTGGGCGAGGAGGTTGGCGGCGACCGGCTGGGCGTGCCGACTGTCCGTCGTGCGTGGTCGCCGGCGGTGCTTTTTGCGACCGCGCAAACCCTGGTCCCGCATCAACCGAGCGCAGCGGCGTTTGCTCGTGCGCGTGCCCGCCTCGCGCAGATCCTCGACGATGCGCGGCGCCCCGTAGGTGCCGCGGCTGGCTTCGTGGGCGGCGGTGATTTGCACGGCGAGGGCCCCATCGGCGCGCTGGCGGGCGCTCGGCCGACCGTGCCGCCAGCGGTAATAGCCGCTGGGCGCCACGCCCCACAGTTGGCACAGCCAGCGGATCGCGTGCGCGTCCTTCATCGCTTCAATCTCGGCATACCGCTCTCGGACGTTTCGGAGAGTATGCCGACCGATTTTTTTAGCACGATCTCCCGCTCGCGCATGCGGATCAACTCGCCGCGCAGCCGGCTAATTTCCTTTTCCGCCTCCGCGAGCGTTTGCGGCGCAGGGCCGCTGTCGCCCGGTCGTGGCGCATACAGCTTGCGCCACTCATACAAGGCCCAAGCGGGGATCCCCAGTTCTTTGGCCACGGTCTTCACCGTGCGATCACCGTGCAACGTGAGTTCCACGGCATGGCGCTTGTAGGTTTCGTCGAACTTGCGCCGGGGCGTGGCCCCGGATCCATTCCGATCTTTCTGGTTCATATTTTCCTTCTGT
>JAUYAK010000117.1 GCA_030693515.1 Opitutaceae bacterium | reverse complement strand
GGCCACCGCCACCGCCGCCGTAGCCACCGCCGCCGCCGCCGCCGAAGCCGCGACCGCCGCCGCCGCCGCCGCCGAAGCCGCCACCTGGGCGCTCTTCCTTGGGACGGGCCTCATTGACCGTGAGCTGGCGACCACCGAGGTCGACGCCGTTCATCTTTTCTGCCGCGACTTTGGCCTCTTCGGCCGTGCCCATGGTGACGAACGCGAAGCCGCGGGGGCGGCCGGTCATCTTATCCATGGCGACGTAAACGTCGGTCACGCTGCCGAATTGGCCGAAGGAAGAGCGGAGCTCGTCCTCAGTGGTCTTGAACGACAGGTTGCCGACGTATAACTTGGAATTACTCATCTGTGATGTCTCGTAGATCGACCGTCCGCTGCCAGTCCGTTCCCACTATTGGGTTTCGAAATCATCACTTAAGCCAAACGCTCAGCCAACGACTCACCAGATACTGTCATCTAACGTTGTCTCTAACGAACTGGGGCAAGGTGCATGGGCGGCCTTATGACGCAAGGGAATTCGGGCCGGCCCTTCGTAGAGGCCTAAATCGAGTATTTGGCCCGCACGTCTTGCGGAAGCGCGGTGGCGCGGCCGGTGGAGAGGGTGACGAGCACGTAATCGGTGTGGCCTTCGCACACGCGTTTGCCCGCCGGCCGCTTGTCGATCTCGAAGGCCACGCGGCAGCCGTTCTCGGTGAAATGCACGATCCAGCAGCGCACGGTCATGCGGTCGCCCCAGCCGAGCGGGCGCTTGTAGTCGATGTGCGCGGAGGTCATCCACCAGCCGAGCCCGCGTTCGGCGAAGGCCTGCATCGACATGCCATAGTGCTTTTCCATCTGCTCGAAGCGCGCCGCCAGCACGTAGTCGAGGTAGCGCGTCGAATGGACGTGCTGGTAGAGGTCGATGTCGTCCGGCCGCACCGCGAGTTCGGTCTCGAATTTGGAAAAGACGTTCATCCGAGCAAAGAATCGAGCAGGCGGCGGTCGCGTTTGGTGGGTCGGCCGCTGCCCTTTTCGCGGGCGAGCACCTGCTGCACGCTGCGCTCGCGCAGCTAGCTGTTCGTATTCCTCCGGTGGCGTGAGGTCGGTGCAATAGGTCTGGAGCAGTTTCGCCCCCACTCGGGACCGGGGCACGCCCACCACGCGCAAGGTGCGAGTGAACAACCCCTGCCTCACCGACACGGTTTCACCCGTCTGCACCGTGCGGGCCGGCTTCGCCACGAGGTCGTTCACGGCCACGCTGCCGGCGCGGCAGGCATCGGTCGCGAGCGCGCGGGTCTTGAAGACACGCATCGCCCACAGCCATTTGTCGAGGCGGTCGGCGGTGGCGGAAGGAGGCGTGCTCAATGCCGCGAAGGAAAAACCGCCGGCGGCGAAGTCAATCCGCCGCCGGTGGTCGGCTCAGTTTTTCCGGACGCGCGGGAAATCGGCGCGCAGCCAGTCGTCGAGCAGCGCCTTTTCGTGGCGCACCGGGTCGTCGCGGAATCCCATCGTGATCTTCATCATGAATGCGAGGTCGCGCAGCTCGCGGGTGCCTTCCTTGACGACTTTGCCGTCGGCGTCGGTCAGGCGGAAGGTAAGTTTGATGCTCGGCACGTAGATGTCTTTCACCACGCGAATGCCATCCCACGTCGGGCCGCGCCACGGCTCGAAGTCGCCGGCCATGTCGATGTCGTTGAACGTCACCGTCAGCTTGTGGCCGTCGGGCACGAAGTATTTGGCCTGCTCAAGCAGGTGGTCGCGGATCTGATCGAGGTAGGTAGTGCGCTTGTAGTCGCCCATCTGGTTGTCGCGCACATCGGTGAATTTTTCCGGTTCGAAGAACACCACCTCGGCGCGTGCCACCGTGCGGGCGCCCGGCGGTTGCAACGCGAGCGCAGGGCCCGCGGCGAGAAATCCGACCAAGAGGAGATGCGAGGTTTTCATGGTGGTTGTCATGACGTAATGTAGCACAAAATTGTTCCCTGGCCAGCGTGCGAAACGGGTGCTTCAGGCGGCCGCCGCGATCGTGACGACCACATATTTGCTCGTCGGCGTATTGCTCCGGGCCGCGGTGCTGCCGATGGGCACGAGCACATTCGCCTCCGGGAAATACGTCGCCACGCAGCCGCGCGCCACGCGCTTGCCGCCGCCGTGGCGGTTGGTCAGGTCGACGGGCTGCCCCTGCATGAGCCCGAGCGCGCCAATGTCGTCCGGGTGCATGAACACCACGCGCCGCCCGCCGAAGACGCCGCGGTAGCGGTCGTCGAGCCCATAGATGGTCGTGTTGAACTGATCGTGCGTGCGGATCGTCATCATCACGAACTCGCCCGCGGCCACCGCGTGATGGGGAATCGGTGCGACGACGAAGTTCGCGCGCCCCGTGGCCGTGCGCCATTCGCGGCGATCACGTGGCGCATTGGATAGGTAAAACGCCCCCGTGCGCACGCGGCGATTGTAGTCTTCGAAGCCCGGGACCACGCGCGCGATCCGGTCGCGGATGAGGTCGTAGTTGGCAGTGAAGTCCTCCCAGTAAGGCAGGTCTTTGACCTGTCCTTTCGTGACGATCTCATTTGAGGGCGGGTCAGAGACCCGCCCTACTTCAAACACCGCGCGCGCGATCCCGCACACAATCGCCACCTCGCTCCGCAGGTGCGGCGAGGCGGGCGCGAGCTTGCCGCGCGAGGCGTTGATGATGCCCATCGAGTCCTCGGTCGTCACAAACTGTTCGCCGCCCGCCTGCGCGTCGCGCTCGCTGCGGCCGAGACACGGCAATATGAGCGCGGTGCGGGCGGTGACGAGGTGGGATCGGTTGAGCTTGGTGGAGATGTGCGCGGTGAGCGCGCAGCGCCGCAGCGCCGCGGCGGTGAACTCCGTGTCGGGCGTAGCCGAGAGGAAATTTCCACCCATTGCGATCAGCACGCCCACGCGGCCTTCGTGCATCGCGCGAATCGTCCCCACCGTGTCGTGCCCGTGCGCGCGCGGTGAGACGAAGCCGAACTCCGCGTCGAGCCGCGCCAGCCAGGCCTCAGGCATCTTTTCGCAGATCCCCATCGTGCGATCGCCCTGCACATTCGAGTGGCCGCGCACCGGGCACACGCCGGCCCCGCGCCGTCCGATGTCGCCGCGCAGCAGGAGGAAGTTCACGACCTGCTGGATCGTCGCCACCGCTTCAGGCTGCTGGGTCAGGCCCATCGCCCAGCAGCAGATCGTGGCCTTCGATTGCATTGCAATCTCCGCCGCTGCGAGGATCGCCTCGCGGTCGACTCCGCCGGCCGCGGTGATCTCGTCCCACGTTGTCCGTCCGAGGTCGGCGGCGAGCGCTTCGAAACCGGCCGTGTGCGCCGCAATGAATGCGCGATCGAGCACGCCGCCGTCGCGGGCTGAGTCGGCTTCCAGCATCGCCTTCATCAGGCCTTTGAACACCGCGAGATCGCCCGCGATGCGTGGCTGCAGCCAAAGATCGGAGAGCCGCGCGCCTTCGCCCGCGAGCGTGGCCAACGCCTTCAGCGGATGCAGAAAATCCTGCGGGTTCTTGAACCGCTCCGTGCCGATTTCGGGCAGCGGGTTGATCGAGACGATCTTCGCACCGCGCGCCTTCGCCGATGCCAGTGCGGCCAGCATCCGGGGATGATTGGTGCCCGGATTTTGCCCAATCACGAAGATGGCCCCCGCGTGCTCGAAATCCTCGAGCGTGACCGTGCCTTTGCCGATGCCGATGCTCTCGCCGAGGGCGACGCCGCTCGATTCGTGGCACATGTTGGAGCAGTCGGGGAGATTGTTGGTTCCGAACTGCCGCGCCAGGAGCTGCCAGAGAAACGCCGCTTCGTTGCTGGTGCGGCCCGAAGTGTAGAACGCCGCCGCATCCGGCGTCGGCAATGCCCGCAGCTCCGCGGCGATCAGGGCAAACGCCTCCTCCCACGCCATCGGCGCATAATGCGTGGCGCCGGGCCGCAGCACCATCGGCTCCGCAAGCCGGCCCTGGGCGTTGAGCCAATGGTCGCTATGCGCCGCGAGCTCGGCGACGGAATGGGCGGAGAAAAACTCACGCCCGATCCGCTTCGGCGTCGCCTCGTCGGCGACCGCCTTGGCCCCGTTTTCGCAGAACTCGAACATGTGCCGGTCGCCATCCGGGCTCGGCCACGCGCAGGACTGGCAGTCGAACCCGTCGGCCTGGTTCACCGCGAGCAATGCGCGCACCCCGCGCGCCAGGCCCATTTCGCCGACAAGCCGGGCCGTCACGCCGACGGCCTTCAGCCCGGCCGCCGCTGTGCTCGACGGGCCGAGCCGCGCCGGTTGCGACTCGGGCGGAGGTTGGGCGGCAGGGTGGGGATTCGGGGCCATGGGCCGGAGCGTGGCAAGGGCGGCGCGTTGTTCAATGCCGCCTTCGCCGCCCGGTGCTCAGGCGCCGGGCTGGCACAGGCAGGACGATGTGATTTGGGTGTCTGCCTTCGCCCAAGCCTGCTTGAACTGGACTTCAACCTGGGCGGCCTCGGCTGGCTTGTTCTGCAACCTCAGGCTGCGCGCGAGGCCATAGAGCGACCAGCCGTTGTTCGGCAGGCGTTTCAAATCCTCGCGATACACCTCCTCGGCCGCGCCGAAGCGACCGGTGTTCAGCAGCGTCGCACCGAGCGCGTGACGCACGGGCAGAATCCAGCCGGGCGGCTCGTCGTATTTGAGCGCGTCTTCCGCTTTCACCGCCTCGCGCAGCCTGGCCACGGCCGCGTCGATCTTTCCCTCGCGCACGAGAATTTCACCTTCGAGCATGGGCGTGGCGACCGCGAGAATTCCCTGCGCCGTGTTGTTGCCGAGTGTCTCCTCGGCGGGCACGCGTTTCGCCGCCTCGAGGTAGGCCGCCTGCTCGGCGCGTGCCGCCTTGGCATCGCCCTTCGCGGCCAGCGCCACTCCGCGCGCCGCCAGACGCAATGCCCGGGTGAACGGCATGTAGTCCGGGTGATCGGGCTCCGCCAGGATCTGGTCCCACAGCCCGAAGCGGATCATCACTTCATACGGCATTCCCACCATGCCTTCGATCATGGGCGCGTTTTCTTTCACAAACTCCGCCGGCGCCTCCGTCACCATGGCGCGGATGTGCTTCAGCGCGAGCTCACGCTGCCCGGTCATCATGGCGGCGTAGGCCAGCATGTGCTGGTTGTGCGCGGCATAGACCACGAGCATGTCCTGCGGCGGCCCCACGATCGCACGGTGGCGGCGATCGGCCTCGACGGCCTTGAGGTTGGCGGTGATGGCCTCGTGCCAGCGGCCCACGCGGATGTCGATGTGCGAGGGCATGTGGACATTGTGCGCCAGGCCCGGCTGCAAATCCCGCAGGCGGTCGGCCGCGGGAATCGCCCGCTCCGGATGGGGCGAGGCCTCGACCGCATGGATGTAGAGATGGTTGGCCAGCGGATGCTGCGGGTTTAGCGCGATCGTGGCGTCGAGCGTCGCGATGATTTCCGCCGTGCCGGGTTGCGCCTCGCCCTCGGGGGTCCACTGGTCCCAGGGACGCAAATCCATCATGGCCTCCGCATACAGCGCGCCGATGTCGGCGTCCTTGGGGTGCGCCTGCCACACCGCGCGCATGGCCTCGGCATAGGCGCGATCCAGCGGGCCGCGGTCCTCGGGCTGGGGCAGGGCGTAACGTTTGGCCAGGGCCTCGATGAGCGCGCGATCGGCGGGCTTGGCGGTCGCGACGTGGCGCTGCGCGAGCTTCAGCGCGGCCCAAGCTTGCTCGGCCAGTGGCGGCGGCACCATCGGGAAGTTGATGTGCGGGCCGCAGGCGAGTGCGACGCCCCAGTGCGCCATCGCGCATTCCGGATCGAGGCGCGCCGCCTCCTGGAACGACCGGATCGCCGCGCCGTGGCTGAAGCCGAAGAGCAGCTTAAAACCCTGATCGAAGTAGAGCTGGGCGCGCCGCGACTTGGTCGCGATCGGCCGCGTGTGGGCGCCAAGGCCATCGAGCAGCGGGAGTTCCCGCGCCATCGGAGCCTGATCCGCTCCGGAAACGAAACTGGCCGGCGCCGCGATGAGCGCCAGCCCGAGGAACCAACGAACTGTGATCGCATGCATGGACAATCCTTTCTAGGGAGTTTGAGGGGTATTGGACCAACCTGTGCCAGGACTGGTAGGCTCTGCGTTGAAGCCTATTCCTGCCACCCGCTGATCCAAAGGGGAAAAGTGATCCGCTACAGCATCTTTTTGCATTTCGTTGCGCGCGCCCCATGGTGCAGCCTGCGCCATGTTCGCCACCCTCATCCGCCTGATCGCGGGCCGGCCACGGCCGGAAAACGAGCACAACCTGTTCGTGGAGGAAGTGCGCATCCACGACGGCACGATGCGGCGCGACCCGCGGACCCTGCGTTTTATCCTCATCTGCTGGGTTCTGATCGCCGTGAAGCATGTCCTCGTGATCTGGGCGTGCGAAAACTACGCGACGCCGTTTCATCAGCTCTGGGTCAATTTCCCGACTTGGCTGCTCGGCGTGCTCGCGACCTGGATCTACTTCGCGCGCACGCGGGCGTGGCCCAAACGTTGAAAGCGCCGCCAGCCTCAGCGCTGGATGCGCGCGGAGCCGCCTTGCGCCAACGCCCGCACCTGCTCGACGGTCGCCATCGTGGTGTCGCCGGGGAAGGTCGTGAGCAGCGCGCCGTGCGCCCAGCCGAGGTTGACGGCGTCCTGCGGCGATTCGCCGGCGAGCAAGCCGGAGAAAAAGCCCGCCGCGTAGCCGTCGCCGCCGCCCACGCGATCCACCACGTCGAGTTCGCACGTGGGTGAGACATAGGTCCGGCCGTCGATCCACGCCACCGCGCCCCAAGAGTGGCGGTTGGTCGAGTGGACCTCACGCAGCGTCGTCGCCACGATTTTGATGTGCGGGTGCTTCCGCGTGACGTTGCCCATCATGCTGAAGAACGCGCTCGGATCCAATTTCGACTTCGCCGCGACCTCCGGCCCGGGGATGCCGAGGCCGAGCTGGAGATCCTCCTCGTTGCCCACCAGCACATCGACGTGGCGGATGATGCGATCGAGCACGGCGACGGCGCGCTCGTGGCCGCCTGCGATGTTCCAGAGCTTCGCGCGATAGTTGAGATCGAAGGACGTCACCGCGCCCGCCGCCTTGGCTGCCTGCATGGCCTCGACGATCAGCTCGGCCGTCGTCGGCGAGAGCGCCGCGAAGATCCCGCCGCTGTGGAACCAGCGCACGCCACCCGCAAAGATCTCCTGCCAGTTGAAGTCGCCCGGCTTGAGCTGCGCCGCCGCCTCGTTGCTGCGGTTGTAGAACACCACCGGGGCGCGCACACCGTGCCCGCGGTCGCTGTAAACCGTCGCCATGTTGGGCCCGTGCACACCGTCGTGCTTGAAGCGTTTGTAGAAGGGCGTGACGCCCATCGCGCGCACCCGCTCCGCGATCAGCTCGCCCACGGGATAGTCCACCATCGCCGTCGCCACGCCGGTGCGGAGCCGGAAGCAATCCGCGAGGTTGGCGGCGACGTTGAACTCGCCCCCGCTCACGTGGATTTCGCAGGACGTCGCCTTGCGGAAGGGAATCACGCCGGGATCGAGGCGATTGATGAGCGCGCCGAGCGACACGAAATCGAGCGCGGCGGGGGCAGCGGGACGGAGGTTCAGGCCGTAGTTCATGGAGGGGATGGCAGTAGCCGAATGGTCGGCGACCGCCAGAATTATTCTGCTGCCGTGCCAGACCGAGGATGCGCCGGATATTTTGTTTCCGGTTTTCCCTCATTTCCCTTCACGTTGCACCCATGCCTTCCGTCCCCGGCCTGCGTTCACCTTACGACAAAGTCGGTCGCCTGATGTATTTCGGCCGCATGCTCGACAAGATCCGCCTCTACGCGCGGGGTGCCTTGCCTGCCGACTACCACACCAATCTGGGCAAGGCGTTCGACGGCCGCTGCTGCAATTTCCTTCGCGTCTCCTACGACGAACTCAAGACCTGCGTCCTCTCCACGCCCATGCCGGACGACACCAGCGTCCTCGCCTGGGTCGAGGCGCGCGGCGGAGCCCGGAGCGACGAGGATTGCGAAATCTGGAACGGTTTCATGATGAAGCGCGGCTGGCGCGATCCCGCCGCCGAGATCCTCGTCAAACGAATCGCCGAGAGCGCGCTGCACGGGGCGCCGATTATGACGATGTTCGACTACCTCGACTTCGACGAGGGGCGCGACCCTGTCGCCGCGCGCCGGTGGGAGGCGTAAGCAAACCGCCGTCCGCCACCGCTACGCTTCCCCATGCACTCCGAAGTCGCCAAACGTCTCCGTCTGCTCGCGAGTGCCGTGAGCGTGCTGCTGCTCGTGGCTGTGATCGCGGCCGGATGGTTTTACCTCCGCCTCCGCGCGAGCCGGCCGCAGCTCGATGGCACGGCGACCACCGCCGGGATCGGCGCCGCGGTGACGATCGAGCGCGACGACCTCGGCGTCCCCACGATCCGCGGGGAGACGCGAGCCGATGTCGCGCACGCCCTAGGCTGGCTCCACGCGCAGGATCGGTTTTTCCAGATGGACCTGCTCCGGCGCGTCGCCGCCGGCGAACTGGCCGAGGTCTTCGGCGCGAAAGCCGTCCCGCGCGATCGCGCGGCGCGCCAGCATGGTTTCCGCCGCATCGCGCAGGAGGTGCTCGCGCGCCTCGATCCGGAGCACCGGGCCGTGCTCACCGCCTACACGGCGGGCGTCAACGCCGGCCTCGGCGCACTCGGCGCCCCGCCGTTCGAGCATCTCGTGCTGCGCACGACGCCGCGACCGTGGCGCGCGGAGGACACGTTTCTCGTCGCCTTTGCGATGACGATGGAGCTTCAGGAAAAACAGATCGGCCACGAACTCACCCTGATGACCCTGCGCGACCAGCTCGGGCACGACGCGCTCGCCTTCTTCGCCCCGATGCTCACGCCCATGGATGCCGCGCTCGACGGTTCGACCGCGCCGCTCGCGCCCATCCCCGGCCCCAAGCTGCTGGATCTGCGCGGCAAGAAATCCGTCTCGTTGCGTCCCGGCCCGGCTTCGACGGTGGATCCTTTTCCGTTCTTCGCCCGCGATCCCGAGGCGGTGACGGGCTCCAACGCCTTCGCCCTGGCCGGCGCGCACACGGCCAGTGGGGCGGCGCTGCTCGCGAATGACATGCACCTCGACCACGGCGTGCCCAACACGTGGTATCGCGCCGTGCTCCAGTTTGGGGGCCGCAGGCTCGCGGGCGTGACCTTGCCCGGCGCGCCGGTCATGGTCGCCGGCAGCAACGGCCGCGTCGCGTGGGGCTTCACCAGCGGCTACGTCGATGCGAGCGACCTCGTCGTCGTCGAGACCAACAGCATCGCGCCCTCGCTCTACACCGTGCCTGGCGCCTCCGAGTCCATGGCCATCGAGACGCGCCAGGAGACCATCCTCGTGAAAGGCGCCGAGCCTGTGACAGCCGAATACCGGCGCACGATCTGGGGCCCGATCATTGACGCCAAGGATTACCGCCAGCGCCCGCTCGCGCTCCGCTGGATCGCGCACGAACCGGAGGCCACCAACCTCGGTCTGCTCGATCTGGAAAACGCGGGCACCACGGCCGAGGCCGTCGGGCTGGCGCAGCGCTGCGGCATCCCGGCGCAGAACATCGTCATCGCCGACCGTGCCGGCGCGATCGCGTGGACCATCGCCGGCCGCCTGCCCAAGCGCGTGGGCCATGACGGCCGCCTGCCCGTGCCCTGGAGCTTTGGCGATCGCCGCTGGGAGGGCCTGCTGCCGCCGGAGGAGGTGCCGGTGATCCGCGGCGAGGATTCCGCGCTGCCGGGCCGCATCTGGTCCGGCAACCAGCGCCACGTCGGCGGCGAGGGCCTCGCGAAGATCGGCGACGGCGAAATCCACCGCGCGCCGCGCGCCGCGCAGATCCGCGATGGCCTCGCCCCGCTCCCGAAAGCCATGCCGAAGGATCTGCTGGCCGTGCAGCTCGATGATCGCGCGCTGTTTCTCCAGCCATGGCACGCGCTGCTGATGGAGACGCTGACGCCGGCCGTCGTCGCGCAGAAGAAGTCCCGCGCCGAACTCCGCGCCGCCGCTGAGAAATGGGAAGGCCGCGCGAGCCCCGAGGCCGTGAGCTACCGGCTCGTGCGCGCGTTTCGCTCGGCGGTCCACACGCGGGTGTTCACGCCGATCTTCGCGTCGTGCGTCGAAGCCTACCCCGAGTTCAACGTGCGGCGCGCGCTCCAGCTCGACGGCGCGTGCTGGCAAATCCTCCGCGAGAAACCCGCGCACTTGCTCGATTCGCAGTTCACCACGTGGGAAGACCTGCTCGCCGCCGCGGTCGATGATACCATCGCCGCCGTCGAAAAAGCCGGCGGCCCGCTCGCGCAAGCCACGTGGGGCCGCGTCAACCGGCTGCAAATGAAGCATCCGTTTGGGCGCGCCTACCCCTGGCTGAGCCGCTGGCTCGACCTCCCGGCCGACCCGCTGGCCGGTGATGCCGACATGCCGCGCGCGCAGGTCTCCGGCCACGGCATCAGCGAGCGCATCGTCGTCTCGCCTGGCCGCGAGGAGGAAGGCATTTTTCACATGCCTGGCGGCCAGAGCGCGCATCCGCTGTCGCCTTTTTACCGCGCGGGCCACGACGCGTGGCTGCGCGGCGAGCCGACGCCGTTTCTCCCCGGAAAAACCCAGCACACGCTCACCCTGAAACCGTGAAAGATTCCCCCGCCCCCGTCACGCGGCGCGAGGCGATTGGCCTGCTCGGCGCCCTCGCGCTTCCGCTCGACGCGCTGCTCACCGCCAGCGCCAGGGCCGCCGAGCCCGCGCCCGCCGCGCCAGTGAGACCGCCCAACCCACTCACGCCCGACCTCGTGAACCTCCACGACCTCATGGCGTGGATCGCGCGGGAGCACGGCCCGCGCCTCTCGTTTCTCGAACCGCAGTGGACCGAGCTCGACGCGTGGAAGGCCGCGGTGCGCCCCGTCCTCCGCCGCTGCCACAGCTACGATCCCAAGCCCGTCCCGCTCGGCGCCGAGCTCATCCGTCGCGAAGAGCGCGAAGGGTTCTCGATCGAGGTGATTAGGATCCGCGCGACGGACGCCTACGACATCCCGGCGCGCGTCCTCATCCCCGCCGGCCGCCGGGGCCGCCTCCCGGCCGTCGTCGCGATGCACTGCCACAGCGGCCGCTACGTGTGGGGCCATGAAAAAGTCCTGTCGTCGCCCGGCGAGCCGGCGGTGCTCACCGAGTTCCGCGCGCGCGACGGCCGCCCCTGGGCCGAGCACCTCGTGAAACGCGGCTACATCGTGATTGTCGCGGACGCTTTCTATTTTGGCGAACGACGCCTCCGGGCCGAGTCGCTTGAGCCGTCGCGCGTGTTTTCCGAGGTCCGCGATCGGCACCGCGCGCTGCTGGCGTCCGCCCCCGGTTCGCCCGAGTGGCTCACCGCCGTCAATGCGATCTGCAGTTTCTACGAGCACCTCACTTCCAAGACGCTCA
Source organism: Opitutaceae bacterium (assembly GCA_030693515.1). GTDB lineage: Bacteria > Verrucomicrobiota > Verrucomicrobiia > Opitutales > Opitutaceae > ER46. Next base: position 109,008 of record JAUYAK010000117.1, on the reverse strand, counting down.
TCGCCGCCGGCGCCACCTGGCCCGGCCTGCTGGCGTGGGACGACATGCGCACGGTCGACTACCTCGCGAGCCGCCCCGATGTGGACCCCGCGCGCATCGGCGCCGCGGGCCTGTCCGGCGGCGGCCTGCGCACCGCGCACCTCATCGCCGCCGATGCGCGCATCAAGGCCGCGTCGATCACCGGCTGGATGACGGCGTTTGCCCACCAGCTCCCCCGGCATATCCGCCACACTTGGATGGCGTTTACGCCGGGCCTCTACTCGTCGCTCGATCTGCCCGACGCCGCCGCGCTGCATGCTCCGGGCGCGCTCCTCGTGCAACAATGCCTCCGCGACACCCTCTACCCGCCCGAGGGGCTGCAGGCTTCCGTCGAGAAGCTCACCCAAATCTACGCCAAGGCAGGCATCCCGGAAAAATTCCGCGGCAGCTTCCACGACGTCGTGCACTCGTTCCCGCCCGCGTTGCAGGAGGAAACCTTCGACTGGTTCGACCGCTGGCTCTGAGCCGCGGCGGTTTGGGCCATCGTAAATCTAAAATCGCAAATCGAAAATCCCCTCCCCATGCCCCTCCGTGTCCTCGCCCATCCGCTCGCCGCGCACATCCTCACGCACCTGCGCGATCAGACCACGAAGCCCGCGACCTTCCGCACGCTCTCCTACCAGCTCAGCCTGCTCCTCGCGATCGAAGCGACGCGCGAAGTCGAGACGGAGGCCAAGGCCATCGAGACCCCGCTTGAACCACTCACCGCTCGCGTGCTCGCGCACCAGCCGCTCGTGGTCGTGCCGATTTTGCGCGCCGGGCTCGGCATGGTGCAGCCGTTCACGGATATTTTTCCCGATGTGGCCGTGGGCTACATCGGCCTTGAGCGCGACCACGAGACGGCCAAAGCCCGCAGCTACTATTGCAAGCTCCCACCGCTCGCCGGCCGGCACGCCTTCGTAGTCGATCCGATGCTCGCGACTGGCGGCTCGGCGGTGCAGGCACTGAACATCGTGAAGGAAAAAGGCCCGAAGGATGTGCGCCTCGTGTGCATCGTCAGCTCGCCCGAGGGCGTGGCCGAAGTGGAAAAGCACCACCCCGGCACCATTATCCACACGGCTGCGCTCGACCGTGGCCTCAACGCGCGGAAATACATTCTGCCCGGTCTCGGCGATTTTGGCGACCGGCTCTACGGGACCTGAGCGGGGCGGCGTTTGCCGCGGTTCGCTGCCCTTACCAGACCTTGGGCCGCTCGCCGGTTTCGCGAATGCGGTTAAGCGCTTTGACCGCAGCAGCGGCAAAATCGTCCGCCCGGCGCTGCGCCGTTTTTTTCGCAGATTTCACCGGGTGCTTCGTCGGCGCGATGGCCAGAGACTTGGTTTTAACCGCCTGCATTTTCAAAGATACCCTTGGCCGTGGCGGTCATTTGGTCAAGCGGTGGGTGGGCGTAACGCGAGCGCAGGCTTTCGAGGTCGATGATTTCAGCGCCCGAGTCTTGCGAGAAAAACACCGCGCGAATCTCGATGCTCGCGCCATAGAGATCGGCCAACGCGAGCAGCACCGTTTGGGCGCCGTGATGCGTGGCCGCCGCGGCTTCCGGTTCGACGCGGCGGCCGGCGCTGGACGCCCGGGCGAGGATGGCCCGCACCGCCTCCTCGAACGGCCGGTGCAAATGCAGCACCTCCACTTCGCAGCCCTGCGCGAGACAGAAGTCGATCTTCTCGCGGGCTGGTGCGAGCCGCGAGAGCGTGCCGTCCACGACTATAATCGCTTCCGGTAGCTTGTCACCGAGAGCGGCGAGCACCGTGGATTTGCCCGAGCCTGCTCCGCCGGAAAGAAATCGCACCAGCCCCGGAGGTCCTTGGGCGATGCGGCGGTGGAAGATCGCATCCGTGAGCGCCTTCGCGGGCGCGTAGGTGGCCTGCGAGTATTTTCCCCGTGCCTCGATCGAGGCCGCGTAGTCCGCGCAAAATTCTCGCGCCCGATCCGGATCGATGATGGGGCCGTGCTGCGCCTCATACTCGGCGATCAAATCTTCGAGTTCGGCCTCCACCTTGGCTGCGAACCGGCGCTCGACCTCGGCCTCGTCCGGGGAGAGGCCGGGAGTCGCGGGAATGCCGAGTTTTCCGGGATACGACGCCACGCGCGCGACCTCGCCGAAAATTCCGGGAGGCGGCAAGCCGCTTTCGCCGTCGCCAAGCCGCTTGTTTCCTTGGCCGCGTCCAGTCTTTCCCTTTGCTCCCGGCATGCACCCCTCGCGCTTCGTTCCCCTCCTGGCTGCGGCGTTGGCCAGTTTCGTCATTCACGTCCGTGCGGCCGATGCGGTCTTCACGCCGCAGCGCATTGCCGAGCTGCGCAGTGTCACCGCCGCGGCGATTTCGCCCGACGGCCAGCACACGGCCTATACGCTCTCCGTGCCGCGCAAACCCGGCGTGGATGACGACGGCGAGGCCTGGGCCGAGCTGTGGATCGTCGGTGCGGAGGCGGGCGCGAAGCCACGGGCGTTTGTCGCTGGCAAGGTCAACGTGAGCGCCGTGCGCTGGACGCCCGATGGCCGGCAGATCGCGTTTCTCGCCAAGCGCGGCGACGACAAGTTCCGCTCGCTCTACCATATCCCGCTCGCGGGCGGCGAGGCGCAGCGCGCGCTCACTCACGTGGCCGATATCGCGGATTACAGCCTCGCGCCCGACGGGCAGCGCGTCGCGTTCGTGGCGCGCGAGGCCGAGGAACCGGCGCTGAAAAAATCCCGCGACCAAGGGTTCCGGCAGGAAGTTTACGAGGAGGACTGGACCGCGGCGCGGGTGTGGACGGCGAAATTGTTTTCCGCGGACAAACCCGCCGCGCTCAAGATCGAGGGCCATGCCCGCGCGGTGCGCTGGTCGCCGGCCGCCGATCGCCTGCTCGTCGTCGCGACGCCCACGCCCTCGGTGGACGACAGCCTGATGCGCCAGCGCCTCCGCGTGATCGACGCCGCCGACGGCACCGTGCGTGCGCGCATCGAGAATCCCGGCAAGCTCGGCGCCTACGAGTGGAGCCCCGACGGCCAGCGCATCGCCTTCGTGTCCGGAGAAGACATCCACGATCCGCACGCCGGCCGGCTCATGGTGGCCGACGCGGCGAGCGGCGCCTTTGGCCCGGTGCTCGCGCCCAATTGGGAAGGCGACGCCAGCGATCTCGCGTGGCTCGATGCCGACACGATCGCGTTTGTCGCCGAGGATGGCGTGGAAAGCACGCTCGCCCGCGTGCGCGCCGACGCCAAGGGCGCGTCGCCCGAGCTGCTCCTGCCCAAAGGCACCGCGGCCATCACCACGATCTCGCTCGCGCGTGCGACGCGCACCTTGGCCTTCGTCGCCTCGACGCCGCAGCACCCGGCGGAACTCTTCACGTGGACGACGGGCAGCGTCGCGCAGCGCCGCACCGACAGCAACCCGTGGCTCGGCGGCCTGCGCCTCGCGCGCCAGGAAATCGTGCGGCACAAGGCCCGCGATGGGCTCGCGCTCACCGGCGTGCTCGTGCGCCCGCTCGACGAGAAGCCCGGCTCGCGCCATCCGCTCATCCTCGCGGTCCACGGCGGGCCGGAAGCGCACGTCGCCCACGGCTGGGTGACGAGTTACTCCAACCCCGGCCAGCTCGGCGCGGCGCGCGGCTTCGCGGTCTTTTATCCCAACTACCGCGGCAGCACGGGCCGCGGCGTGGCGTTTTCCAAGCTCGGCCAGGGTGACGCGGCGGGGAAGGAGTTCGACGACCTCATCGACGCCGTCGATCACCTGATCGGCACCGGGCTCGTGGACGCAAAAAAAATCGGCGTGACCGGCGGGTCCTACGGCGGCTACGCGACCGCGTGGTGCAGCACGCGCTTCTCGGAGCGCTTTGCGGCGGGCGTGATGTTTGTCGGCATCAGCGACAAGGTTTCGAAGGTCGGCACGACCGACATCGCCGACGAGGAATTCTACGTCCACGCCCGCAAGCGCCCGTGGGAGGACTGGAAGTTTCTCCTCGAGCGCAGCCCGATCTACCACACGGCCAACGCCCGCACGCCGCTGCTTATTCTGCACGGCAAAGACGACCCGCGGGTAAACGTCGGCCAGTCGCGCGAGCTGCACCGCCACCTTAAGATCCGCGGGCAGGCGCCCGTGCGCCTCGTGCTCTACCCCGGCGAGGAACACGGTAATCGCAAGGCCGGCGCGCGGCTCGACTACAACCTCCGCCTCATGCAATGGATGGAGCATTACCTCACCGGCCCCGGCGGCACGCCGCCGTCCCACGTCATCGACTACGGCCTGAACGCGCCGGCCAAAAACTAAGCTTCCTTTATTATCTTCATGAAAACTTTCCTTGCCCTCGCCCTGATCGGGCTCGCTGGCGCGTTCGTGGCGCACGGAGCCGAGTCGCAGACCGTCGCGTCATTCGAACGCACCATCACCAAGAAAGTCGGCTACCAGTATCTCCTCGCGCTGCCCGCGGGCTACGAGGCGTCGAAGGACAAGGCATGGCCGCTGCTCGTGTTCCTCCACGGTTCCGGCGAGCGCGGCAGCGATCCGTGGCTCGTCGCGAAACACGGCCCGGCAAAACTCCTGCGCGAATCGCCGCTCTCGCCGGCCGGCCGGGCGCTCGCGGAGAACTTCATCGTCGTCTCGCCCCAGTGCCCGGCCAACACGTGGTGGGACGACGACGCCATCGGCGCCCTGCTCGATGAGATCGCGGCCAAGCATCGCGTGGACGCCAAGCGGATTTACCTCACCGGCCTCAGCATGGGCGGCTTCGGCACGTGGAGCTACGCGATCAAGCATCCCGGCCGCTTCGCCGCGATCGTCCCGATCTGCGGCGGCGGCGAGCCGGGCATGGTGCGCCGCATGGCGCGCCTGCGGAAAAACGAACTCACGACGCTCGGTGTCTGGGTCTTCCACGGCGCCAAGGATCCGACCGTGCTGCTCGATGAATCGCAGCAGATGGTCGACGCGCTCAAGAAGGCCGGCGTGCCCGATGTGCAATTCACGATCTATCCCGAGGCCAAGCACGACTCGTGGACGGAGAGCTACGCCAATCCCGAACTCTACGCGTGGCTGCTGCGGCATCGCCGCTGAGACGGGCGGCGAAAATGTCGCTGAAAGGCTGGGGGGGCTTCTGTTCAGCGCTCCCGCGTGGACAGTATGCTTTCGAATAACGCGTTTTTCGCCTTCCAATAGGCCTCGGCTCCATCGCCGGCGTGCCGCTGCTTCAGGCGGTTGTAGTCAGCGAGCGCCGCGGGATTCGTGATGAAATGGTCGCGGAGAAAACTAAACTGGTCGGCGTCGGTGTTTTTGGCGACGAGTTGAACGCCCAAGGGTAAATCGTAGCTGTCGTCGTCCCCGAAGCTGGCGAAGTCGGGGGTCCAGTTCTCCGGCTGCTTGATGGCAAAGTGTGCACTCAGCACGTCTGCTGCCGCGCGAAATTCCGCAGGTGTGACGCGCACCATCACGTCCACATCGCCCTTGGTGATCGCACCGGGAATCGCAGTAGCGCCGATGTGCTCGATCTCGGCTGTGGGCAGCAAGTGCCGGAGTTGCGGCCGCAATCGGGCCAGCAGCCGCTCCACCAGCGGCGCCATCGCGCTGACTTCTTGAAGGATGATCTTCGGCATGAAAATGGGAGTGGGGCGCGAATGCTCAGCGGTTGGCGGGCGTAGCGGGAAACCACTCCGCCAAAGCCGTGGCGACGAGGGCGTGGCCGCGGGCGTTGGGGTGGTTGCCCTGCGACATCAGATCGTCGGGCCGCGCGCCGCGCTGCACCTCGGCGTCGAAGCACGCGAGCGAATCCACGAGAGCCGTGCGATGATCGTGCGCGAGCTGGCGGACTTGCGCGGCGTGCTGGCGGAGCGGGTCGGCCGGGCCGGCGAGTTTCACGCGCATATCGGGCGTGGGGGTGAGGAGGATCACTTTTGCGCCGGCGGCCTGCGCTTTTTCGATCATCGAAACCCACGCGGTGCGCGCGGCGGCGAGGCCGGGGCCGCGGTCGTTGAGCGCGTAGTCGATCAGCACGACGTCGGGCCGCAACGGTAGCACGTCGCGCTCAAAGCGCGCGGCGCCCTTCACCGAGTTTTCCCCGCCGATGGCCGTCACGATCACGTTGATCACGGCGAACGGGAAACGCTCCTTGAGCGCGCGGTGCAGCAGGTGCGGGTAGGAGCCGAAGGGGTCCACGACGGGTGTCTTGAAATAACCCGCCGGCACGCTGTGGCCGTGGCAGACGATCGTGACGGTGCGGTTCTTTGGCCACTCGCGCACCAATTCGGCGACGACGGGCGCGAGATAGGCCGCGGGTTCGGCAGGCTGCGCCCAGCCCGGGAGTGCAATCGCCAGCGAGGCGCCGAACATCAGAAAGCGGGGGAGAGCGTTCATCGGGAGCGAACGCTGCCCGCCGCGCGGGCGTTTGGCCAGCCGCCGGTGCGGTGGCGGGCGCGAAGCCGAGGGTGCCTACTTGAGCGCCGAGAGCGGCGCGCCGAAGTTCAGATGCAGCGGGGTGCCGCCGAGCACGAGCGCGGGCACGGACTTCACGCCGGCGCGTTCCGCCTCGGCGACGCGTCCCTTGGCTTCGCCGAGATGCACGATCTCGACGTCGTAGCGGTTGCGGTCGATGGCGGTGGCGATCTGTTGCTCGGTATCGAGGCACACGGGACAACCGGCGTGATAGAAGACAGCTTTGGATTTCATTTTTCTTTCGCTGAGGGTTCGCGCGGCCTGGCAAACGCGCCGGCCGCGCTGACACTCTGCCGCAATTCCGGTCCGCCGCCCAGCGGGCACCTTTTGGTGGGATGGGCACTTTCCGGTCTAACATGGCGAAACTCAGCATGAAAAAATCTCCCCCGCTCCCGCGCGTGCGCACCGATGGGGTGGCCGCGATGGTCGAGTCCATCGTGGGCTGCAAATGGTCGCTCATCGTGCTGCAGCTCGTGCGGCAGGGCGTGAACCGCCCCGGCGCGATGGAGCGCGCGGTCCCGGGGCTCACGGCCAAGGTGCTCAACGAGCGCCTGCGAAAAATGATCCGCTACGGGATCTTCGAGCGGAAAGTGTTTCCCGTCTCCCCGCCCCACGTGGAATACCGCTTCACGCCGTTTGGGCGGAAATTTCTTCGGCTGCTAAGCGCGATCGAGCGCCTGCAGGGCGAACTGGAGTGAGGCGGCGCGACGTCGCGCCGCAGCTCAGAACAGTCCGCGATACACCACGCCGACGGCGGTGATGGGGCCGGTGTCGTCGAAGCCGTCGAGGGCGCGGTCGGCCTTCTTCATGATCGCCTGCGTGTCGCGGAAGAGGCTGTCGTCGTTCAGCAGCTTGCCGAGCGTGCCTTCGCCGCGGGAAATCTTGTCCGAGATGGTGCGGAGGGTGGCGACACTGGAGCGGATGTCGTCGCCGATCTTCTCATCGAAGACGAGCGTGCCGATCGCGCCTTTGCCTTGCTTCACGTGGTCGATGATCGACTGGGCGTTGGCGATGAAACCCTTGGCCTCGGTGGCGCCGGCCTTGATCTCGTTGAGGGTGGCGACGAGTTCGTCGTGCAGCTTGGGATCAGAGATCAGGCGGCCGAGGGTGCCCTCGCCCTTGTTCACCTTGTCGGTGATCTCCCGGATGTTGGTCATCGTGGCGGTGAGTTTCTCGCGGTTGTCGGTCACGAGGCCGTCGATTTTCTGGATGAGGCCGGGGTTCTTGCCGTCGCCGGCGAAGGCGGTGCCGAGGCTGCCGAGCGAACTTTCGAGCTTCTCGCCGAGCGCGCCAATCTGGGCCATGATGGAGTTGAGGTCGGCGGCGGTCTTGGTCTGGATCTCAGCGATGGGCTCGGGCTCGGGCTGCAGAAACGGCAGGATGCGCGAGAAAAAGCCGCGCGGGGACCGGGTTTTCTCCCGGGGCACGAGATCGGGCACACCGGCGGTGCCGAGATCGATCCCGATGTAGTTGGTGCCGATCAGGCCGGCGGTGACGATGCTGGCGGTGGCGTCGCTCTTGATCGTGACCATGGGGTCGATGCGCAGGATCGCCTCGGCGCGGCGGCCGGCGAGGCGCGTCGATTGCACCTCGCCGATGCGGACGCCGGCCATGCGCACTTCGTCGCCCTGCTTGAGCTCCTTGAGGCTCTCGAAGCCGGCGGTGATGGCGTAGCCCTCGTCCTTGAGAATCTTGCCGCCGTTCAGGGTCTCGAAGGTCACCCAGATGAGCGCGAGGCCGAGAAGAAAGAAAAGCCCGACACGGGCGGTCTGTTGCAGGTTGTTCATAATTCAGGTCTCCAGTTTTTTGAAACGGGGATTCTTCAGGTCGATTTTGGGATTCAGGAATTCGGCCACGCGGGGATCTTTGCTGGCCTTCAGTTCGGAGGGCGTGCCGACCACGACGAGGCTGCCGCCCATCAAGATGCCGACGCGGTGGGCGATGTTGAGGGCGAGTTCGCGGTCGTGCGACACGACGAGGGAAGTGACGTGATACTCGTCCTTCAGCGTGGCGATGATCTCGGAGATGGTGGCGGACATCACGGGGTCGAGCTCGCTGGTGGGCTCGTCGTAGAGCATGAGCTGCGGCTCCATCACGAGGGCGCGGGCGATGGCGACGCGTTTTTTCATGCCGCCGGAGAGTTCGGAGGGGAATTTTTGCGCGGCGTTTTCGAGCGAGAGGATCTGCAGGGCGCGCATGACTTTCTCGCGGATGCCGGCGGCGTTGGCGACGCGGTGTTCGCGCGGGTAGAGCGCGAGGTTGTCGAAAACGCTGAGGGAGTTGAAGAGCGCGCCGGATTGAAACACGAGGGCCATGCGCACGTGTTCGCGCGTGTCTTCGGCGGCGGCGTCGCGGCCGTCCACGGTCACGCAGCCCGAGGTGGGCAGCTCGAGGCCGACGATGTGTTTCAGGAGCACGCTCTTGCCGGAGCCGCTGGGGCCCATCAGCACGAAAATCTCCTCGGGCTCGACGGCGAAGGTGACGTTTTTCAGCACCTCGAAGGTGCCGAATTGCTTCGACAAATTTTCGATCGAGACGCCCACGGCTTGGGCCGCGGCCGGGGCGGCGGCCGCGGGGTCGGAGCTGCTGGCAGGATGGGCTTCGGGCGTCGGCATGGGAATTACATCAGGGCCTTCGTGACGAAGTAATCGAGCACGAGGATGAGGATGAGGGAGACGACGACCGCGCGGGTGACGGCGGCGCCGATCTCGCGAGGGCCGCCGCGAGTGTTGAGGCCGATGTTGCAGCAGACGAGCACGACGAAGAAGCCGAAGATCTCGGCCTTGATGAGGCCGTTAAGGACATCCTTGAACTCCATGTTCTGCCGCATGGTGGCGAAATAGGTGGTGGGCTCGATGCCAATAAAGGAGGTCGAGCTGCAGATGATGGCGCCGCCAAACCAGCCGACGAGGTTGGCGATGATGGCCAGCACGGGGACCATGACCAACACGGCCACGAGGCGGGGCATGACCAGCATGCGCGCCGGGGGGATGTTCATCGTCACGAGCGCATCGATCTCCTGATAGACCTTCATCGACGCGAGTTCCGCCGCGATCGCGGAGCCGACGCGGCCGGCGAGCAAAATGGCGACCATCACCGGGCCGAGTTCGCGGGCCATCGAGAGGCCAACGAGCGCGCCGATGAGCTGCTTGGCGCCGAAGTTTTGCATCGAGTAGCCGGCTTGGAGCGCGAGCACGCTGCCGATGAAAAAGCTCAGGATGGCGACGATCGGGAGCGTGGTGTAGCCGATGAGGTAGCATTGCTCGACGAAACGGCCGAACTGCCGCGGCAGGCTGGGCAGGTAGGACGCACTGCGCACCAGCAGCTGCAGCGTGCTCCCGATGCCTTCGAGAATTTTGATAAGTTGGTTCATGTCAGCGCGCCGCGGGGGAAGGGGGCTCCCGTTTCGCGGGAAAATCAAACGCGAACATCCGCCAGCCGCCGTCGGCCGCGCGGCGCCAGCCGAGGAGCCCGCGGCCAATCGAGACCTGTTTGGCGGGGCCCTGGCGGGTGATGCCGAGCAACGGGCCGAGGTGGAATTCGCTGCGCTCCTCGGTGGCGCGTTTTTCCCACGTGACGGCGTTCCACAGGAGGGCGGTGCGGCGGTCGCCTGGGGCGCGCTGGTCGTGGCGGACGAGCGAGAAGAAGGGCGACCAGGCGAGGCGCACCTTTTCATTGCCCGGGAAAAACACCTCGAGCGGGCTGGGGAACTGCCATTGGCGGCGGCCGGCACCGTCGTTCCACGCGCTCACGAGCGGCCACAGGTGCGTGAGATGAGCCGTGGGCGCATCAGCCCGGCGGCCGAGGCGCTGCGCTTCGTGCCAATAGAGGAAGTAGAGAAACTGCGTGCGCTCGCGGTCGATGTTGCGATCGGTCCACGTCGCATGGCGGAGGAGTGGCCATGCATACCAGTGCTTCTCGACGCCCTGCGAACGCGAGTGGGTGTAGAACGGCGCCCAGCGGTTGATCAGTTTGCCGTCGTCGCCGCGGCCTTGGACGAAGAGCGGCCAGAGATAGCGCGTCTCACGGTAGGGCACGGGCCGCGTGCGTTTCGTGTAGCCGAAAAACGGCCAGAGGTAATCTTCGCTGATGAGACCCGGCCCCGTGCTGCGTGCGTAGAATGGCAGCATGCCCACGTCGTGGCGCGGGGGCGTGCCCGCCGGATCATCCGGAGTGGGCTGGCGCACCGAGTGGTAGCCCAGCGGCCACAGCCACGTCTGGAGCCGCGAGACGCCCGGCCGCTCCACCTGCGTGTAGAGCGGCCACACGCCCCAGCCTTGAGCGGTGCCCTCGGTCACCCGCAGGAACGGCCAGGGGAAATAGCGGGTGGTTGCACCGCGCTTTTCGTTTTCGACGTAGAGGGGAAACAGCACCCAGGAGAGGCGCTCGAACGTGAGCTTGTTCTTCACCGTGCCGGCGATGGGGAAAAGCGCCCGGTAGTTGCGCTCCGCGTCCGCGGTGGTGCGCGAGAACCAGAAAGGAAACACCTCGAACTCCTCGTTCTGCTCGAAATTGCTCGCCGCGGGGGGCGCGTCTGCGTGGCGGCCCCAGCGGCGGATGAGTTCGAAAAAGGTCCAGTGGAACGACACGCCGTCCGTGCGGTAGCTCAACAAGGGATAAAGCACGTAGCCGGCCCTGAGTTCGCCGTGGGCGTTGTCCACCTGGACCCAAAACGGTCGCACGCCCCGGGCCGTGCCGCCGGCGGGCTCCCGGGCCGGCTGGCGAAAAAGAAACGGGCCGGCCCCGGCCCACGACGGTGTCGCGCCTGGTGCCTCGGCGTAGCGCACGGACACAGGCCAGCGGTTATCCTCGTGCTCAGCGGGCTGCGCGCGCAGCGGCCCGGCGGCGACAGCGAAGGCGGTCACCGCGGCGGCGCAGAACAGTTGGGCAGGTGTGGCGGTCATCGGACGGCGCCGCGGGTGGTCAGGGCGCGGATCGGTAAAGGGTCAGGACAGTGGGGCGGAAGTTCCACGGTGCAAACGATATGTTGCCACGATAGGAGTGGTTTAATGGCGGTCGGTTCCATGGCGAATGGCCCCGGCGCGGCTGGCATGTTGCGCTGTGTGATCGGTTTCGGGATGCGCGATTGGCGGTGGCATGCGGCGGCCGGGGGTGTTCGCGTTTGCAAACCGCGCGGCGGGCTTTTGCGTCGGGGCCATGCGTATCTCCGGTGGAGTGGCCCGCGGCATCACCCTCCTCGCCCCCAAGGGCGATGCGGTGCGGCCGGCGACGGATGGCATGAGGCAGGCGGTGTTTTCGAGCTTGGGTGCGCGAGTGGCGGGGGCGCGGTTTCTCGATTTGTTCGCCGGCAGTGGCGCGTATGGCCTGGAGGCGCTGAGTCGCGGTGCCGTCGGCGGCCTGTTCGTCGAGCAGAATGCCAAGGCCGCCGCCTGCGTGAGAAAAAACATCGAGGCCGTCTGCAAAAGCCTCGGGCGCGGCACCACCGATCTCACCGTCGTGCAGGCGGACGCGCGGACCGCGGCCGTCGTCGGCGCGGCACCCGATCTCGTCTTCATCGACCCGCCCTACGAAATCATTGGGGAGGTCGCGCCGGGATTGTTTGAGAAACTCGGCGTCGCCCTCGCCCCGAAGCCCGATGCGATCGTGGTCTTTGAGCTGCCAGGTGAGATCGACCTCGCACCGGCGGGCTGGACCCTGCTCAAGCGCCTCGGCAAAGGCGCGCGCCAGCCGACGGTGGCGTTTTTTGTGCGGAGTTAGGCCGCCGGCCATGGTGGCCGCGCAGTCACATCAGCCCGAGGCGCGCGCGCGCGATGGCGAGGGCGGCCAGGCACGCCGTCTCGGTGCGCAGCACCCGCGGGCCCAGGTGCGCGAGGGCAAAGCCCTGGGCGCGGAGGAAATCGCGCTCCGCGGCCGACCAGCCGCGCTCGCCACCGGCCGCGATCGTCACGTGTGCGCCTAGTGGCAGGGTGGTCGCGCTCAGCGGCGCGGCGCCCTCGTAATTGTCGAGCGCCACGCGGATCGTGGAGGCGGGGAGAGCGGCCACGGCGGCGGCGAGCGCATGGCCATGCGTGACGGAGGGCAGGAGCGTGGAGAACGCCTGCTCCGCGCCCGCGATGGCATGCCGCCGCCATTCGCCGGAGGACCAGAGTGTGCTCGACGCGTAGTTGGCGTCGCCCTTTTCCGTGCGGACAAAGTGCAGGGCGCTCGCGCCGAGCGTGGTCGCATCACGCAGGATGTCGCGTGCCGTCTGGGGCCGCGGCAGCCCGACGATGAGGGTGATCGGCTCGGGTGCGGCCGGGGGGACGAGGGGCTGAAACGAAAACGTGATCGCGTCCGCCGTGACCGCGATGAGGGTGCCTTTGCCCCGCGGACCGTCGATCACGCCGGCGTCGAAGGTGTCGCCAGGCGCGCGGCGCAGCACGTCGAGGAGATGCCGGGTGCGGCGGTCGGCGACCGGCATTGGCCGGCCGAGTTCGGCGGGTTCGAGGAGGACGAGGTTCACGGGCGCGAGAGTCATTGCGCGCCGCAGGATGCCGAGGCAACTTCTCGCGCGCATGACGCCGATCGATTTTGCCGATATCACCGCCCGTCTCGCCCGCTGGGCGTTTCCCGCCGGAATCGACGGCGTGGTCGGGATCGCGAGCGGCGGCGTGGTGCCGGCGGCGCTCGTCGCCCAGCGCCTCGGCGTGGGGCTGAAGGTGATCGCCCTCAACTACCGCGACGAGGCCAACGAGCCGCGTTTCGCCGCGCCGCGCCTGCTCTCCGCGGTGCCCGATCTGGGCGCGTGGCGGCGGGTGCTGCTGGTCGATGATGTCTATGTGAGCGGCCGGAGCTGGCACGTCGCGCGCGATCTCTTGCCTCGTGCCACCGAGGTGCTGCCGTTTGTGCTGAAGGGTAAGACGGATTTCGCGCTGATTCGCGACATCGATGGCTGCGTGCGTTGGCCGTGGAAAACCGATTGAGCGAACGTCGCGCGGTTTGGAGCGGGCGGGGGGAATCGAACCCCCGAGGCCAGTTTGGAAAACTGGAGTTTTACCATTAAACTACGCCCGCGCGTCGCAGGGCGGTGAGCTTCGCGGGGGAGCCGATCGGGTCAAGCCCGCTCATGAGCGACGGCCGCATCGTCCGGCGGGGAGTGCTGAGGCCGAATTTGACGGGTTTCTAACGCCCATTCCGGGCAATGCCAGTTGCGGGGCGTCGAGGCGTGCCGTTTTCTAGTTATCTATGGCATCGATCTCTTCGGTTACTACCAGCCCTTTTCAGGCGTCGCGCCAGGGCGCTTTCCGCAAGCCCAGCAATGTGAAGACCGCCCAAGCACTTGCGAAGCAGAAGTCCCTCGAGAAAAAGGCCAAGAAATACAACCTCCCGCTCGGCGAGCTCGCGATCTTCACCCAGCAGCTCGCATCGCTGCTCGCGGCCGGCCTGCCGCTGGTGCAGTGCCTGGAGGCATTGCAGGATCAGACCGAGGACGCGTGCTTCCGCATCGTGATTCGCGATGTGCGCGCGGACATCTCACAGGGTAATTCGTTTTCCTCGGCGGTGCGGAAATTCCCCAAGACTTTCCCCTCGCTCTTCATCTCGATGGTAGAGGCGGGTGAGGCGAGCGGCGGCCTCGCCGAGATCCTCGCGAAGGTCGCGAGCTATTTCGAGTCCACGGTAAAGCTCCAGAAGAAGGTGAAGTCCGCGATGACCTACCCGATCGCGGTCATCGGCCTCGCCGTGGCGCTGGTGAACGTGCTGCTGATCTTCGTCATCCCGGTGTTTGCCGACATGTTCAAGGATTTCGGCGCCCAGCTGCCTGCGCCCACGCAATTCCTGATCAATGTGTCCGATTTCATGAAGGCCTACTGGTGGGCCGTCGGTCTCTGCGCCTACGGCGCATGGTGGGGCTACGGCAAGTTCACCGCCACGCCCAATGGCCGTCGTATGCGCGACCACTATCTCGTGCGCGCTCCGATCTTCGGCAACCTCGTCCACAAGATCGCGCTGTCCCGCTTCTGTCGCACCTACGCGACGCTTATCCGTTCCGGTGTGCCTATCCTCCGCACCCTTGAGATCGTCTCCGCCGCGAGCGGCAAGGTCCAGATCGAGGACGCCTGCGAGGAGATCTCCAAGCATGTCAGCCAAGGCGGCCAAGTCTCCGAGGTGCTGGGGGCCAATGCGTTTTTCCCGCCGATGATGAGGCACATGGTCAAGGCCGGCGAATCCACCGGTAACGTTGACGGCATGCTCAACAAGACCGCCGACTTCTACGACGTTGAATGCGAGGCCACGGTCGCCGCGCTCACTTCGCTGATCGAGCCGATGCTTATCGTTTTCCTTGGTATCGTGGTGGGTGGCATCGTGATGGCCATGTTCCTCCCCATTTTCCAGCTGGGTGCGGTCGCGGGCGGGCTAAACTAAGCAGGCTTTGCGCCGCTGAATAGGCCCAGCGTCACCGCCGCCCATTCTCCGCCGTCTCCTCCGCGCCATGCCTTCCGTCCTCATTGTCGACGATCTCGTCTCGATTCACGAGATGCTGGAGGCTGTGATCGCGCCGACGGGATTCACCACGGCGTTTGCGACTGACGGCGAAAAAGCCCTCGCGAAATGCAAGACGGAGAAGTTCGACCTCGTGCTGGCCGACATCGACATGAAACCGATGGACGGCATCTCGCTACTCAAGCAGATCAAAGCCTCGGACCCGTCTGCCGTCGTCATCATCATGACCGCGTATGCCTCGACGGAGAGTGCGGTGCAGGCGCTGAAGTTCGGGGCGTTCGACTACCTGCAGAAACCTTTTCGCGTGGACGAACTGCTCGCCACGCTGCGCCGGGGGCTCGAGTTCCGGAAGTTCCAGTTTGAACGGGCGTCCGCCGGTTCCGGAGCCGGGGTGCAGAAAATTGATCTCGAAGCCCGTTTCGTCGGCGCGAGCCCGCGTTTCACCAAGCTCCTCGCCCAAGTCCGCAAGCTCGCCACGGTGCGCAGCCCCGTGCTGCTCATCGGAGAAAACGGCACCGGCAAATCCTCCATCGCGGCCATCCTCCACGCCGCGAGCGGCGCGCCGGAGTCGGCCTTTGTCCGCATCGACTGTGCGCTCAGCACTGAGGACAGCTTCCGCAGCGGCCTGCTTGGTCAGAATGGCGAAGGCGGCACGTGGGTGAAGCAGGCCAAGGGCGGCACTCTTTTCCTCCAGCGCCTCGAATGTCTCGCCGAGTCCGTGCAAAAGGAGCTCGTCAGCGTGCTGCGCAACACCGCGCACGGCTTCCGTCTCGTCTGCACGGCCAACCACGATCTCGAGCAGCTCGTGGATGAGGGCAAGTTCCACGATGAGCTTTTCTATCGGGTCGCTTCGCTGCCGGTGCATGTCCCGCCGCTCCGCGATCGGACGGAAGACATCGCGCTGCTCGTGAAACGCTACGCGGCGGAGGCCGCCAATCCGCAGTTCGACGCCAGCCTGCTCGAGTTTACGGACGACGCTCTCAGTGTGCTTTCGGCCTATCCGTGGCCCGGCAACCTGACGGAGCTGGGCCAAGTCATCTCCCAAGTCGCGGCGACGACCGAGACCCGCGTCATCACCTCGCAACAGCTGCCGCTGCGCCTGCGTGACGTGCGCCGTTGGCCCACGCTCACGGAATTCCTCACCGGCCAGGAAAAGCAATACGTCGACCAAGTGCTGCATGCCTGCCGTGGTGACAAGGAACTCGCCGCCAAAGTCCTCGGGGTCGAGCAGGCCAAGGTGGCTTAGACGACAGGCACCGCCGGTGCGGCGCGCGAGTGGGGGATTATTTTAGGCTGGGACAGCGGATGTCCCACGGCTCCGGCTAGGGTGGCGCCGTGAAAATCACCCTCCGCCCTGCCATCTATGGCCGCCTCAATTTCAGCCGCCAGGAATTCGGCCGCCTCCAAGCCGCTTGGGCTGGGATCGAGAGTCCCACGCGATTGACTTCGTTGCCCTCGGCCTCCGCGGCCCGCTCGACGAACCCCAAGCCGTCCCGTTTGTCCCGGCGCTGGTGCGACGCGGCGTAGGGAGCGGCTTCGTTCGGTTGGCAGTGCTACGCGCACGGGGAGCGGACGGTATAATTTCCCCCGCGTTTCGTCCGCCGCCTGCTTTCCCGCTTGCCGCGCGTTTCGGCGTTCCCAACCCTCGCCGAAATCTACGCTCATGCCCAAGCGCTCCGACCTGAAGTCCATCCTCATCATTGGTGCCGGTCCCATCGTGATCGGCCAGGCCTGCGAATTTGACTATTCCGGCACCCAGGCGTGCAAGGCGCTCAAGGAGGAGGGCTACCGCGTCATCCTCGTGAACTCGAACCCCGCCACGATCATGACGGATCCGGAGTTCGCCGATGTGACCTACATCGAGCCTCTCACGGTTGAGTTTCTCGAAAAAATCATCGCCGCAGAGAAGCCCTCGGCGCTTCTCCCCACGCTCGGCGGCCAGACGGCGCTGAACCTTTCGATGGAGCTCGATAAGAAGGGTATCCTCCAAAAATACGGCGTCGAGATGATCGGCGCCAAGCCCGAGGCGATCACGAAGGGCGAGGACCGCGAGATCTTCAAGCAGTGCATGCTCAAGATCGGTCTCGATGTGGCGAAGTCGCGCACCGTGAAATCGATGAACGAGGCGCGCGAGGCGGCCGAGTTCCTTGGCGTGTTTCCGCTCATCATCCGCCCGTCGTTCACGCTCGGCGGCTCGGGCGGCGGCATCGCCTACAACAAGGAGGAGTTCGAACACATCTGCGCCAATGGCCTCGACCTCTCGCCCGTCCACGAGGTGCTCGTCGAGGAATGCCTGCTCGGTTGGAAGGAATACGAGATGGAGGTCATGCGCGACCACAAGGACCAGTGCGTGGTCATCTGCTCGATCGAGAATTTCGATCCGATGGGCGTCCACACCGGCGATTCGATCACCGTCGCGCCGGCGATGACGCTTTCGGATAAGGAATATCAGACGATGCGCGACGCATCCTTCGCCGTCATCCGCGAGATCGGCGTCGAGACGGGCGGCTCCAACATCCAGTTCTCCATCGATCCCCAGACCGGCCGCCAGGTCGTGATCGAGATGAATCCGCGCGTGTCGCGCTCTTCCGCGCTCGCATCCAAGGCCACCGGCTTCCCCATCGCGAAAATCGCGGCCAAGCTCGCCGTTGGCTACACGCTCGACGAGCTGCGCAACGACATCACCCGCCTCACGCCCGCGAGCTTCGAGCCCACGATCGACTACGTCGTCACGAAGATCCCGCGCTTCACCTTCGAGAAATTTCCCGACGCGGACGCGACGCTCACCTCCGCGATGAAGTCCGTCGGCGAGGCGATGGCCATCGGCCGCACCTTCAAGGAATCGATGCAGAAATGCCTGCGCTCGCTCGAAATCGGTGCGCGCGGCTTCGGCGGCGGTGGCAAACACGGCGGCGACGAGCCCGTCGATGAGAAGACCCTCAACGCCAAGCTCGGCACGCCCAACGCCGAGCGGATTTTCTACATCCGCCACGCCTTCCGCGCCGGCTACACCGTCGAGCGCATCTTCGAGCTCACGAAGATCGATCCGTGGTTCCTGACGCAGCTCCACGAAATTTTCGAAATGGAGCAGGCGCTGGCGAAGCAGACGCTCGCCACCGTGGACACGCTCGCGCTCCGCCGCGCGAAGCAGTTTGGTTTCTCCGACGCCCAGCTCGCTCACATCCTGAAAAGCGACCTCGCGACGGTGCGCGCCGACCGAAAGAAGCGCGGCATCAACACCACCTACCGCCTCGTCGACACCTGCGCGGCGGAGTTCGAGGCCTTCACGCCCTATTACTACTCGAGCTACGGCGACGAGAACGAGGTCATGAAGCCCTCGGGCAAGAAGAAGATCATGATCCTCGGCGGCGGTCCCAACCGCATCGGGCAGGGCATCGAGTTCGATTACTGCTGCGTCCACGCCAGCTTCGCGCTGCGCGAGATCGGCTACGAGAGCGTGATGGTGAACTCGAATCCCGAGACCGTCTCGACCGACTACGACACCAGCGACCGCCTCTACTTCGAACCGCTCACTCTCGAGGATGTGCTGGAGATTTATCAGCAGGAAAAATGCGACGGCGTGATCGTGCAGTTCGGCGGGCAGACGCCGCTGAATCTCGCGACGGCGCTGAAGAAAAACGGCGTCCACGTGATCGGCACGTCACCCGAAAGCATCGAGATGGCTGAGGATCGGAAACAGTTCTCCGCGATTCTCGACAAGGCCGGCCTCAAGTCGCCCGCGAACCGCACGGCGATGAACGAGGCCGACGCGCTCAAGGCCGCCCACGAGATCGGTTTCCCCGTGTTGCTCCGCCCGTCGTTCGTGCTCGGCGGCCGCGGCATGTTCATCGTTTACAGCGAGGACGAGTTCAAAGCGGTCGTGCGCCAGGCGTTCGACGTGATGCCCGACAAGCCCGTGCTCATCGACAAGTTCCTCGAAGACGCGATCGAACTCGACGTCGACTGCATCAGCGACGGCGAGACCTCCGTCATCGGCGGCATGCTCGAGCACATCGAGTATGCCGGCGTGCACTCCGGTGATGCCGCGATGGTGATGCCGCCGCACACCCTCTCGAAGGAGATGCTCAACACCGTGCGCAAAGCCACCTACGAACTCGCGCGCGAACTCAAGGTGATCGGCCTGATGAACGTGCAGTTCGCGATCAAGGACAACGTGCTCTTCGTGCTTGAGGTGAACCCGCGCGCGTCGCGCACCGTGCCCTTCGTCGCCAAGGCCATCGGCGTGCCGCTTGCGAAACTCGCCGCCAAAGTGATGACGGGCGCGAAGCTCAAGGACCTCGGCTTTACCAAGGAGCTGACGCCGAAGCACTGGTGCGTGAAGGAAGCCGTGTTTCCCTTCGTGCGCTTCCCCGGCGCGACCATCGCGCTCGGGCCCGAGATGCGTTCGACCGGCGAAGTCATGGGCCTCGACGAGGATCTCGGCGTGGCCTTTGCCAAGGCGCAGGCCGCCGCGAAGCCGGGTCTGCCGACCAAGGGCAACGTGTTCCTCTCCGTGAAGGACGGCGACAAGCAGCGCGCCGTGAAAATCGCGCGCGATCTTGAGCAGCTCGGCTTCGTGATCTACTCGACGAGCGGCACCGCGAAGACGCTCGCCGAGGCCGGTGTCGCCGTGAAACGGATCGCCAAGATTGCCGAGGGCCGGCCCAACACCGTGGACCTGATCAAGAACGGTCAGATCCAAATGGTGATCAACACGCCCGGCGGCATGATCCCACGCCGCGACGAAAACCAGATCCGCTCCGCCGCCTACGCCCACAACGTCTGCATCATGACCACGATCACCGGTGCCGCCGCCGCGGTCGAAGGCATCAAGGCGCTTAAGGAAAAACACGTCGGCGTGAAACCGATCCAGCAGTATCGCGGCAACGTGAACGTCGTCGGGTGAACGATTCTTGTCATTGCGAGGAGCGCAGCGACGAAGCAATCCATCCGAAATTCCCAATCGAATTCTAGCTGGATTGCCGCGCCCGGCTGCGCGGGGCCCGCAATGACAAACCAAATTGCGCGCGGTTTGCCGATGGAATTAACGGTCGCCGGAACATAGTTCTTGAGGCGACACCTTGGTTGTATGACGTTCCTTGCCAGCACCGGAAATATGCAGACCCATCGCCAATACGTGGAGCACCTAGTCTCCAAATCCGGCCCGGAAGAAAGTGACTACCCAACCTTGGATGCTTGGGTCCTTCAGGTTCACTCAAAGGTAGGAACCGGGGAAATATCTGCCTCTGAACTCGCGGACCTTCGCGCTGCTTTTGGACCGGCACTCTCTCCCGCGACGATGCAGGGCTTGGCCTTTTGCAAACCACACGGTTATGCCGGGGACTTCGAGATCATCGACAAGATTTATCGCGAACACGTCGCGGCAGAACCGCAGTTCGCCAAATGGGACCTCTACTATCACCGGCACGCGGCACCCAAGGCGGTTCGAAATCGCAAGGCTTACTTTCACCAAGTTCTCGACCGACATCACGCCCGTCGTCAGCCGCTTCGCGTGCTAAACCTCGCTAGCGGTCCGGGGCGTTGCATGTTCGAGTGGTTTTCTCGCCCCCCCCCCCCCCCCCCGAGCTTCGTTCTGTTGTGTAGAAATCGATTCGAAAGCAATCGCTCATGCTAGGCGTCTCAATGAGGCGTATCTCGGTAGCATTCGGTTCGTCGAAGCGAACGTGCTCAGATTTCGGCCCGTCGAACAATTCGACCTGATTTGGGCCTCGGGTCTGTTCGACTATTTCACGGACACGACATTCCGATCGTTGCTGCGCAGGTTGTTTTCGGCGGTTGCCAGCGATGGCGAAATCGTCATCGGCAATTTTTCCGAAAACAACCCAAGTCGGGCTTACATGGAAGTCATGGGTGAATGGCGATTGCACCATCGGAACGCCCAAACCCTCCAGCGACTTGCCAGCGAAGCAGGTGCGCAGTTGGACAGCGTTAGCGTGGGTGCCGAACCCGAGGGCGTGAACCTCTTTCTGCACATTCGACCATGAGCGACATCGCCTCCGACGTCCAACCACGCGGCATCATCCTGGGCGGACCCGCCGCGTGGGAGAAACGTTTCGTGAATGCCCTGCTCATAGGTGCGCCGCTGGTCGGGACGCTGTATGCCTGCCATTATTTTCGGTCGAACGCAGTTTCCGGCATCGCTCTCATTCAGTTTGCCGGGTGGTATGTCATCAGCGGCGTCGGAATTGGAATCGGATTCCACCGTCTTTTTTCCCACAAAAGCTTTCAGACCTATCCAGCCATCAAATTGCTGCTCGGAATCGCTGGCTCATTGGCATTCCAAGGCTCAGTGGTGCGATGGATCGCCGATCAACGTCGGCACCATCGCTTCACCGACCAGCCACCAGATACACACACTCCACATCGCTTCCCACTGCTTGCCCGATCTTGGAGCCGCGCAAGAAATCTTTGGCATGCCCACGTAGGCTGGATGTTCGATGCAAGCACAACAGATCCCAGAGTATTCGCACCCGATTTGCTACGCGATCCGATCGCGGTGTGGCTAGATCGGTGGTATTTCGCACTTACGGCGCTCTCCTGGCTACTCCCTTATGGTGTCGGTTTTCTCGTGGGTGGCAGCGAGGTTGCGTTCCAATCAATACTGCTGGGCGGATGCGTTCGAACAGCGGCCCTCCACCATGTGATTTGGGCGGTCAATTCTATCGGCCATACATGGGGTTCACGCCCATCAACCCGAGACGACGAATCGCGAAACAACTGGGTTCTGGCCGCATTCACGTTCGGCGAAGGCTGGCATAACAATCATCACGCAGCGCCTCGATCCGCCTACAATAATTGGCGCGGCTACGAGCTGGACGTGAATGGAGCGATCATCCGTCTGCTTGAGAGGCTGCACCTTGTTTGGAGTGTGAACAGACACAGGAAAATTTCTAGCGAGCTGCCTTGAGTGTCGGCTTCACGGCAGTCGCATAGCCGCCCGGCTGGAGTGTAATTCACTGCCTTCACGGCCCTCATTTCGCTGGCTTGCCTCAACGTGCTATGCCTGAGCAAATCAAAGCCATGCTCGCCATCCGCATCCACGAAACCGGCGGCGTTGAGCAGCTCCGCTCTGAGGAAATCCCGTTGCCCGCACCCGGTGCGGGCGAGGTGCGCTTCACCGTCGAGGCGGCGGGCCTCAACTTCATCGACACTTACAAGCGCAGCGGGCTCTACGCGGTGCCGCTGCCGCACACGCTCGGGCAGGAGGCGGCGGGGGTCGTCACCGCGGTTGGCGCAGGTGTGACGGAATTTCGCGTCGGCGATCGCGTGGCAAGCGCGGCCGCGGCCGGCGCCTACGCGGCGGAGACGTTCGCGCCGGTGACGCAAGTCGTGGCGGTGCCGGCAGGCGTGACGACGCGTCTCGCCGCGGCGGTGATGTTGCAGGGCCTCACGGCGCACTACCTCGCCTGCGACACGTTTCCGTTGAAGGCCGGCGACACCGCGCTCGTCCACGCGGCGGCGGGTGGCGTCGGTCTGCTGCTGGTCCAAATCGCGAAGCAGCGCGGTGCCCGCGTGCTCGCCACGGTCGGCACGGACGCCAAGGCCGCGCTCGCGCGCGAGGCCGGCGCGGATGCGGTGTGCGTTTACACGCGGGAAGATTTCGCCGCGGCGGCGCGGGCGTTCACCGGCGGGCGGGGCGTCGATGTGGTCTATGACGGCGTGGGCCAGGCGACTTTCGGGGGATCGCTCGCAAGCCTGCGGCCGCGCGGGCTGCTCGCCTCCTTTGGCAACGCCAGCGGCGCGGTGCCGCCGTTTGCGCCCCTCCTGCTGTCGCAGAAGGGCTCGCTGTTTTTCACCCGCCCCACGCTGGCGCACTATATCGCGACGCCGGCCGAGCTGCGGGCGCGCGCCGCCGATCTTTTCGGGTGGCTGGCGGCGGGCGCCCTGCGCGTGACGATGGGCGCGACATTTCCGCTGGCCCAGGCGGCCGAGGCGCACCGCGCGCTCGAAGGCCGGGCCACGACGGGCAAGGTGCTGCTGCTGCCCTGAACGGCCCTAGAGCAGGCGGGCCGGCTGGTAGTCGGCCGCGCCCTTGTGCTTCCGCGCGAGCGTCCGCACCTCCGCGATGAAGGCATCGACCTGATGCGGCGCGGCGCCGACGAAGCGGGCGTTTTCCGCGAGGATCGACTGGAGGTTTTTTTTGCCGAGGCCGATGCGGCGATCGCCGGCGAGACGTGCGAGCAGGTCGGCCTCGCCTTCGCCCGTGCGCAGCGCCTTGGCTGCGGCGAGCGCGTGCCCCTTGATCGCTTCGTGCGCGGTCTCGCGGCCGGCGCCACGCTTGACGGCTTCCATCAGGATCGTGGTGGTGGCGAGGAAGGGCAGGTTGCGTTCGTTCTCCGCCGCCACGGCCGCGGGGAAGACCTCCATCTGCCGCAGCACCGTGAGGTAGGTTTCGAGCAGGCCGTCGATCGCGAAGAAGGCGTCCGGCAGCGCGACGCGGCGGACGACGGAGCAGGAGACATCGCCCTCGTTCCACTGGTGGCCGGCGAGCGCGCCCGTCATCGCCACATAGCCGGAGAGGATGGTGGAGAAGCCGCAGATGCGCTCGCAATTCCGGGCGTTCATCTTGTGCGGCATCGCGGAGGAGCCGACCTGCCCGTCCTGAAATCCTTCGGTGAGCAGCCCGGCGCCGGCCATCAGGCGCAGCGTGGTCGCGGCGCTGGCGGCCGCGGCGCCGGCCTGATGCAGCGCGCTCACGACATCGAAATCGAGCGAACGCGGATAGACCTGGCCGACTGCGCCGAGCGACGCGTGGAAGCCGAGGTGCCGCAGCACGCGCGCCTCGAGCTGGTCCACCTTGCCGGAGTCGCCGCCGAGCAGCGTGAGCTGGTCGAGCTGGGTGCCGACGGCGCCCTTGAGCCCGCGCACCGGATAGCGCGCGAGCAGCTCATCGACCCGCGCAAACGCGATCTGGAGTTCCTGCCCGAACATCGCGAGGCGCTTGCCGAACGTGGTCGGCTGCGCGGGGACGTTGTGCGTGCGGCCCGTGATCATCAGATCGCGGTGGGCCTCGGCCTGACGGGCGAGGCCGAGCAGGGCGGCGGCGGCCTTGAACTGCACGAGCTTCAGCGCCCGGAAAAGCTGCAGCTGCTCGACGTTCTCCGTGAGGTCGCGGCTCGTGAGGCCGAGGTGGATGAACTGCCGTTTGGCCAGATCGGAGAATTCCTCGATGCGCGCCTTCACGTCGTGCAGCGTCACGCGCTCGCGCTGGGCAATCGCGGCGAGGTCGATGTCGCCCTTCACGCGCTCGTAGTCCTTGATCGCCTCGGCCGGGATCGGCACGCCGAGGTCGCGCTGGGCCTTCATCACGGCGATCCAGAAATCGCGTTCGAGCGCGACGCGGCCGTGCTGCGACCAGATGTCCCGCATCGCGGTGGAGGCGTAGCGCTCGGCGAGGACGTTGGGGATGGGCGCGGCGGCGGGGGAGGGCGTTTCGTTCACGGCAAAGGCATCGGTTAAGCGCCTGGCGCGGACGTTGGCGAACGGAAAAGCGGTTCCGTCACGTCATCGCCGCAACGTCGCCCACCCGGCAATCCGGGCGAAGGTATCGTAGGCGAGCGCGATGGCCGCGGCCATCAGCCCATGCCACACCGCATGGGCTTGCACGGGGCTTTCTGGCGCGCACAGGCAGCGACCCAGTCGATCGTTGAGCTGACAGAATACCGCGCCGGCCACGATGGCGCCGAGCAGCGTGAGCCGAATGATTGGCAGAGGTCGGCCGGGCTGGGCGCGCGCGGCGCGCACCAGCCCAAGAACGACGAGGAGCAAAACTCCGCTGATCCCCGCGATGGTCATATAGGTCGTGTCGAAGGGCTTCACCCCAGCGACGCGCACGTCGTTGCGAAACACGGCGGCCGTCATCGCCAAGGCCGCGCCGACGAGCCCAACGATGAGATCGCGCCGTGGATTTTCCTCTCGGTTAGGGCGGGCCGCGGTGTAGCCGACACAGCAGAGCGCGAATGAAACCCAGGCCATCGTTGCGACATCGGCGGTGCGCCACACCATCACCAGCGAAGCGTGGTAGAGCCCGCTGGCGAGCCCGAGTGCAATCAGCGCGGCCCCGAGGAGGCGCGCGAAGACGCGCCGGTCATGCGCGGCCACGAGCGCGCCCACGAACACGAAAGCGAGGTTGCTCCACGTGTTCTGCGGCTCGCGCACGATCGCAGCGGCCGTGCGCGCCTGGTAGGCGCGCATGAAGGTGTTTTTCACCGCGGGCGGCAGGGTCGTGGCGTCGAGGGCCTCACATTGGGCTTTGGGGCTTTCCGGCGCGCCCCAAGCGAACCGGCTCGTGGCCAGCGATGCGAGGCCCGCGGCGATCAACGTGATGGCGGCGGTGACGAGGACCGCCGTGCGCCAATTGTTTGCGTTCATCGCTTGACGCCGAGGCTCACGCCGCCAGGCACCGCACCGCCATCTCGCGCAGGACCTCCTCCTGCTCGGCGGGGCGGCGGACGATTTCCTCGAAGGCGGCGATGAGTTCCTGCTGGTTGTCGATCAGGCGGCGCAGGGTGGGGAGCTTGGCGCTGCCGGCCAGCTTGCCAAGATACCACGGGTTTTGCGTGAAGAGGTTGTGCGAGCTTTTCTCCGTCGCGCCGATGAACTTTGCGGCGTGCGCGGCCTGGGCCCGGGGAAAGCCGTCGAGCCCGCGCGGGCCGATGCGCACTTCGCCGGCATCGACGAGTGCGCGCACCTGGAGGAGGATGCGGTTGCGATTTTGCAGCGCGCTGATCACCGGCCGCGCGTCGCCGCCGCTGAAGAAATGGCGGTGCAGCGCCGCCAGCGTCCAGGGGAGATCGCCGCTGAAAAAGGCCTCGGCCGCCTCGAAGAAGTCGCCCTGGGCCACGTTGGGCGTGAGCTCGGCGACGTGCGCCTCCTCGATCACCGCGCCTTCGCCGGCATAGGTGGCGAGCTTGCGCGTCTCCTCGACGATGAGGCGGGTGTTGGCGCCGATTTTGGCCAGCATCAGCTCGACCGCGCCCGGCGCAAACGCGGCGTCGAGCGATTTCGCCTCGGCGAGCGCCACGCCGGCAAGGGCCTCGCTCGCGTTGTCGCCGTCGCCGCCGACGAGGGTGAAGTCGGCGTTTTTCTCGCACCATTTGGGAAACGACCGCCGCCGGTCGAGCGGCGCGGCGGTGATGAGCACGGCGGTCTCGGCGGGGTTCACGGAATCGAGGATCTGCTGGAGGTCCTCGACGAGCCTGAGCGTGCTCTCGGCGCGGCCCGTCACGGTGTCGGCGAGGAAGTTCACATCCTTGAGCCACACGACGCGCTGCCCGCCGAACATCGAGACGGTCTGCACAGCCTCGCGGAAGCGGTTCACGGCGGTCTCGACTTCGCTGACGTTGCCGGCGAAGCCGTTGAGCACCTCGCGCGAGAACTCATCCGTGACCTCGGCGGCCAGCGCGGCGAAGCGCTCCTGGCCGAGCCGGCCGACGAGGAAGTCGTCGCCGCCGCAGATGAAGGTGAATTTCTTGGCCGCCATGCAGCCGCGAATTTGCGGGGGAACCTCCGGCAACTGCACGAAAAAAAGACGGCTGGCTCCCACCGTCCGAGGGATTCGCGGAGCAGCGGATGAACGTCGGGGGGGATGCGGCGTCTTACGCTGCGCTTTGACCATCTCACCTGCGATTTCCCGGCCTGCGGCCTCGTGGTTTCAACGCCTGATGCAGCGCCGGCATGGCGGTATCTGGCTTTTTGTCGCCTTGTTTGTCGCCGTGGCGACGGCCACGCGTTGCGCGCTCCTCGCCAAATCGGCAGGCAACATCACATGGGATGGCAGCCTGCTAGGTGCATTTGCACTGGGCATACTCTTCGATCTCGGAGCGGCGCTGCTTTTCGCCGCTCCGCTGGCCGTCCTGCTGATCGTCCTGCCGGCGGGCTTCTTTCTGCGGCGTTGGGCGCGATGGCTGGCGGCCCTCGCGTTGGTGGGCGTCGTCGGGGCGCTGGGTTTCGGTGTGGTGGGGGAGTGGCTTTTTTGGGATGAGTTCAGCGCGCGCTTCAACTTCATCGCGGTCGACTACCTCGTCTACACCAAGGAAGTCATCGGCAATATTCGCGAGAGCTACCCGCTGCCGCTCATCCTCGGCAGTCTCGCGGCCGTGGCGGTGATGGGGGCCTGGCTGATCGTGCGGGGCGCCTGGTGGCAGGCCTGGCTGGCCGCGCCGGCGGAGCCGCGGCGTCAGCGCCTCGTGGGCGGCGGGGCGTGGCTGGGGGCGGCACTGGTCGCGGGCTTCGCGCTCGATTCGGAGCAGCTGCCCGCTTTCGCCAACAACTACCACCGCGAACTCGCCAAGAACGGTCCGTGGTCGCTTTGCACCGCATTTCGCCACAACGAACTGGACTACGATCAGTTCTACCCGACGTTGCCGGTCGAGGAGGCATTCCGGCACCTGCGGACCGAACTGGCCTTCGATGGCAGCGTTCCCATCGCTCCGGGCGTGCGCGATACCTTGCGCTTCGTGCGCAGCGAGGGCCCGGAGCTCACGCCCAACGTGATCCAGATTACGGTCGAGAGCCTGAGCGCGGATTTCCTCAGCATCTTCAACCGCGCCTCCGGTCTCATGCCGAATATGGAGCGGATCGCGCGCGAAAGCCTGGTCTTCGATCAGTTCTACGCCACTGGCACACGCACCGACCGAGGCATGGAGGCGCTCACGCTGGCGGTGCCGCCGACCCCCGGCCGTTCACTCGTGAAACGCCCGCACAACGACAATCTCTTCACGCTCGGCTCGGTCTTCCGCAGCCGCGGCTACGACACGGCCTTCATCTACGGCGGCTACGGCTATTTCGACAACATGAACGCCTTTTTCGGCGGCAACGGCTACCGCGTCGTCGACCGCGCCTCTGTCGCGGGCAGCGACATCACCTTCGCCAATGCCTGGGGTGCCTGCGACGAGGACCTCTACCGCTGGGCCATGCGTGAAGCTGACGCCACTCATGCGGCGGGGAAGAAATTCCACCAGTTCGTGATGACGACTTCCAACCATCGGCCCTTCACCTACCCGGAGGGCCGCATCGACCTGCCGTCGAAGACCTCGGGTCGCGCTGGCGCCGTGAAATACACCGACTACGCGATCGGGAAATTTCTGCGCGAAGCGGAATCGAAGCCCTGGTATCGCGACACGGTTTTCGTGATCGTGGCGGATCATTGCGCTTCGGTGGCGGGCAAAGCCGCGCTGCCGGTCGAAAACTACCACATCCCGCTGATTATTTTTTCGCCCGGCGGGCACATCAAGCCCGGGCATGTGACCCACCTGATGAGCCAGGTGGATTACGCGCCCACGCTGCTCGGCCTGCTGAATTGGAGCTACGCGAGCCGCTTCTACGGCTGGGATGTCCGCCATGCCACCGGCGACCGGCGGGTGCTGATCGGCAACTACCAGAAACTGGGCCTGCACGAGCCCGGGATGCTGAATGTTCTCATGCCGGTGAAGCGTGCGGTGGAGTTTGACTGTGTGCCCGGCACGTTTGTGCTCAGTGAACGTCCTCCAGCATTCACCGATGAGTCCATCGCCTACTACCAGACTGCGAGCTACCTCTTCCGCAACCGGATCTACCGTGCGCTCACGCCCGACGAGCACGCGGCCTACGCACGGCGGGCGCGGGCTGGTTCAGCGCCTACCGGCTCCGGCGAATGACTGAAACTGCGCCCGCCCCGGCGCCCCGCCGCACTGCCGCTTGGCGCGACCTCCTATGGCTCGCGCTCGGTTTCGGCGCGCTGAATTTTTTCCTCCTCGGCCGGCTGCCGCTCGCGAATCCCGACGAGCCGCGCTACGCGCAGATCCCGAGCGAGATGCTGGCGGCGGACGACTGGGTGCTCGGCCGGCTCAACGGCATCCCGTATCTGGAGAAACCGCCGTTGGTTTACTGGGCCGTGGGCCTGTGCCACCGCGTGTTCGGTCCCGGCGAGTGGTCGATGCGGCTCACGCCCGTGTTGTTCGGCCTCGCCGGTGTGCTGATCACCTACGCGGCGACTCGGAGGCTCCACGGGCGGCGTGCGGGGATCGCGGCCGCGGTGGTGCTGGGCACGACGCTGATGACCATGGCGCATTCGCGTCTGCTGCTGCTCGACATGGCCCTGGCGACGTTGATGGGCGCGACGCTCTTTTGCTTCATCCTCGGCGTCCGCGAGCCGGCCGGGCCGCGGCGGCGGTGGCTGTTTCTCGGCCTCTACGCGAGCGCCGCGCTCGCGACGCTCACCAAAGGGTTGATCGGATTCCTGATCCCGGGGGCGGTGATGTTCCTGTGGCTGCTGGTTTTCAACCAGTGGAGCCGGCTGCGGCCGCTGCATCTCCCGAGCGGTGTCCTGCTCTTCCTCGCAATTGCGGCGCCGTGGCACGTGCTGGCCGCGCAGCGGTTTCCGGGCTGGGCAGAATACTACTTCGTCAACGAGCACTGGCGGCGCTTCACGGAGCCGGGCCACGGGCGCACGGAGCCGTGGTTTTTTTTCACGGCGGTGCTGCTGGCGGGGCTCTTTCCTTGGGTGGGCTTCCTCGGCGGCGCGGTGCGCGAGGCGATCGCGGGCGGCCCGTTCGACGGCCTCAGGGCCTGCTGGCGGCGGCGGAGAGAAAATGCCGACGCGTGGTTTTTTGTCACGTGGGCGGTGTTCGTATTTTTGTTCTTCAGCAAATCGCAGTCGAAGCTGATCCCGTATCTGCTGCCGATGTTCCCGGCGCTCGCGGTGCTCATCGGCGTGTGGCTCGCGCGGCGCTGGGAGGCAGGCGAGGCGCGGCGGCTGCGCGTGGGGCTGGGCATCTTTTCGCTTGGCTGCGGCCTGCTCGCCGCCGCCTTGCTGGTCCTCGCGCTGAAACCCGATGCGATCAAGGATGTGGCGCAGGCCGCGGCGCTCCGGCCCTACGCGCTCGCGCTGGCGGCGGTGCTGATCGCGGGGGGCGTGCTGGCGCCGTGCGCCGCGCGCGTGCGCGGCGCCGTGGCCGGCCTCGGCGCGGTCGCGGGCACGGCGGCCGTCTTTTTCCTCGGGGCGGTGATCGCCGGGCCGGAGTTCCAGCGCCCCGACACCAAGTCACTCGCGCTTCTCGCCCGCGAGCGGATGCAGCCGCAGGATCGGGTCTATCACTTCTGGGCGTTTTTCCACGACTGGGTTTACTACACGGGCCGGCCGGCGGGGCTTGTCAGCTACACCGATGAAATGCAGGTGCAGTTTCTCGATCCGGCGGAGCGCGCCGCGCGCTTCATCGACGATGCGGAGCTGCGGCGCCAGTGGACCGGGTCCGGTCGCGTGTGGGTGGTCCTGCGCAAGCGCGATCTCGGGCACTATCGCCAGCAGGTGACAACCGCTTATCAATTGATCGCGGAGGGCCGCGGGCACTATCTGTTGAGCAACCAGCCCTGATGCCCGCGCCTTTCCTGCCGCTCACCCGCCCGACAATCGACGACGAGACCATCGCCGGCGTGGCCGAGGTGCTGCGCTCCGGCTGGATCACCTCGGGCCCGAAGGTGAAGGAGCTTGAGGCGAAACTCTCCGCGCACTGCGGCGGCCGCCCGGTGCGCGTTTTCAATTCCGGCACCTGCACGATGGAGATCGCGCTGCGCATCGCGGGCGTCGGCCCCGGGCACGAGGTGATCACGACGCCGCTCTCTTGGGTCGCGACGAGCAATGTCATCCTTGAGGTCGGCGCGCGCCCCGTGTTCGTCGACATCGATCCGGTGACGCGAAACATCGACCTCGATCGCGTCGAGGCCGCGATCACACCTGCGACCCGCGCGATCATCCCCGTCGATCTGGCCGGGTTGCCCGTGGACCGCGACCGGCTCCATGCGATCGCGCGGCACCACAAGCTCCGCGTGATCGAGGACGCGGCGCAGTCGCTGGGCAGCAACTGGCGCGGACGCACCATCGGGACGACTGGCGACTTCGTCTCCTTCAGTTTTCATCCCAACAAAAACATCACGACCATCGAGGGCGGGGCGCTCGTGCTGAACGACGAGGCCGAGGCAAAACTCGCCGAGCAATACCGCCTGCAGGGCGTGGTGCGCACCGGCTTCGATGGCATGGAGGTGGAAGTCGTCGGCGGAAAATTCAACCTCACTGATGTCGCCGCCCGCGTCGGCCTCGGCCAGCTGCCGCACCTCGCGGCCTTCAACGCCCGGCGCACGGAGCTGGCGCGCGCCTACTTCGAGCGCATCGATGCGGCGCCTGAGCTGCACGGCCTCGGCCTGCCGCCGCGCGATTTTTCCCAGACCAACTGGCATATGTTTCAGGTCGTGCTGCCCGGCGACCGGCTTGCGGTCCCGCGGGCCGCGGTGATGGAGCGGATGCACGCTGCCGGCATCGGCACGGGCGTGCACTATCCGCCGATCCATCTCTTTGCCGTTTACCGGCGCCTCGGTTGGAAGCCGGGGGACCTGCCGATCGCCGAGCGCGTGGGCCGCGACATCCTCACCCTCCCGCTTTTCCCGGCGATGACACCGGCCGACGTCGCGCGCGTGGTTGAGAATCTCGCCGCGATCCTCCAAGCCCATCGCCAGCCATGAGCGCCGCACCCCAGCTCTCGATCGTGATTCCGGTTTACAACGAGGAACTCAACCTCCCCGTGCTCTTCGCCCGCCTCTATCCCGTGCTCGACGCCCTCGGCCGCCGCTACGAGGTCATCTTCACCAATGACGGCAGCGCCGACCGTTCGATCGAGCTGCTGCGCGCGCAGCACGCCGCACGGCCCGACGTGACGCGGGTGATCGATTTCAACGCCAACTACGGCCAGCACATGGCCATCATGGCGGCCTTTGAGCGCGTGCGCGGCGACATCGTTGTGACGCTCGACGCCGATCTCCAGAATCCTCCCGAGGAAATCCCGAAGCTGCTCGAAAAAATGGCCGCCGGCCACGACTACGTGGGCGGCTACCGGCTGAATCGGCAGGATTCTTTTTTCCGCACCTACGCCTCGAAGCTCATCAACTTTGTGCGGGAGAAGACGACGAGCATCGAGATGACCGACCAGGGTTGCATGCTCCGCGCCTATCGCCGCCCGATCGTCGACGCCATTGTGCACAGCGGCGCGATCAACACCTTCATCCCCGCGCTGGCCTACAGTTTTTCCGGCAAACCCGCCGAGGTCGGCGTGAAGCACGAGGAGCGGCACGCGGGCGTGTCGAACTACTCCTTCTACCAGCTCGTCCGCCTTAACTTCGATCTCATCACGGGCTTCTCCCTGGCGCCGCTGCAGTATTTCACGATGTTCGCGCTCCTCTGCTCGGCGGGGAGCTTCGTGCTGGTGCTCATCCTCGCGGGCCGGCGCCTGATCATCGGTCCGGAGGAGGGCGGGCTGTTCACACTCTTCGGCATCCTGTTTTTCCTGATCAGCGTCACGATGGTGGGCATTGGCCTCATCGGCGAATACGTGGGACGCAGCTACCAGGTCGTGCGCGCGCGCCAACGCTACCATGTGCGCGAGCTGCTCGAGACCAAATCGTAGCCGCGCATGAAAATCCTCGCCGTCGAAGACAACGCCGTCGCCCGCGCCGTGCTCCGGCAGGCGCTGCAGCGCCTCGGGCACGAGGCCGTCGAAGCGACGGACGGCGAGGCGGGCTGGGCGGCATTTCTCAAGCACGACGACGTGCGCGTGGTGGTGAGCGACTGGACGATGCCACGCGGCGATGGTCTCGAGCTTTGCCGCCGCATCCGTGCGCGGCCCGACGAGGAGTATGTTTACTTCATCCTGCTCACGGCCCGCGACGCCTCGGAGCAGAACCGGAGCGACGCGGCCGACGCCGGGGTGGACGATTTTCTGAGCAAGCCGCTGGATGTTTCCGACCTCTGGATGCGCCTGCGCGTGGCCGAGCGCATCCTCGGCTACACGCGCCAAGTGCGGCAGCTTGAGCAGATGATGCCGATCTGCACCTACTGCAAAAAAGTCCGGGACGACCAAAACTACTGGCAGCAGATCGAGGGTTACATCACGGAGCGGACCGGGTCGGATTTCAGCCATTCGGTCTGCCCGGACTGCTACCAGCGGGTGGTGCTGCCCGAAATCGAGCAATTGCAGCCGCTACCCAACCCGAAATCCGTGCCATGAACGAACGTTTCCAGCGCCTTGAGGAAAAGATCGCCTATCTCGAGCGGCACGTGACCGAGCAGGACAAGGCGATGCTCGAGTTGGCGGACGAAATCGCGGTGCTGCGGCGCGAACTGCGGGCGCTGCGCGAGCGCGGCGGCCAGGGCACGGGTGGTGAGGCCGCGGGTGCCGCGGATGACCTGCCCCACGAGCGGCCGCCGCACTATTGAGCGCCATTTTTTATTAGCCAGAATCGCCTCGGTTCCTAGAGTGCGCGTCTTTCTGCCCACCGCGGTCAGGCCGATCTTGTAATTTTTCGCCCCATGTCCCTGTTCCTCTTCCTCGCCGTCTCCGGCATCGTGCTCGCTCTGGCCTACCGTTGGTATGGCCGGATTCTATCCAATTTCCTCGCGCTGGACCCAAACGTGGCGACGCCGGCCCACACGAAGCGCGACGGGCTCGACTTCGAGCCCGCGAGTCGGTCCTGGCTGCTGCCACAGCATTTCTCCGCGATCGCGGCGGCGGGTCCGATCGTCGGACCGATCCTGGCGGGGACCTACTTCGGATGGCTGCCTGCTTGGATTTGGATCATCTTCGGCGCGATCTTCATCGGTGGGGTGCATGACCTGACTACGTTGGTCGCTTCCGTGCGCCACGACGCCAAGTCGATCGCGGAGGTGGTGAAGCGCTACATGAATCGGCGCTCCTACCTGCTCTTTCTGTCCTTCATCTGGATTTCGCTCGTGTATGTGATTATCGCCTTCACGGACGTGACGGCGGGAACCTTTGTGCAAAAGGCTTCCTCGGCCGATGCCGCTGCGGCGGGACCGGCGGTCGCGACTTCGTCGATTCTCTATCTTGGCCTGGCGATTGTCATGGGCGCGTGCATGCGGCGGTTCAAGCTGGGCGAGGGCAAGGCGCAGTTGATCTTTCTGCCGCTCGTGGTGGTGGCGATCATCGTAGGGCCCATGATCCCGCTCGATCTGGCGGGATTGACGGGCAGCGCGCGACCCCAGGTGCTGTGGGATCACCTGCTGCTGATCTACTGTTTTTTCGCCGCGCTGTCGCCGATGTGGCTGCTCATGCAGCCGCGCGGGGCGCTGGGCGGCTACTTCCTCTATGTGATCGTGATCGTAGGCGTGATCGGAGTGCTCGTCGGTGGGTTATCGGGCAATGTGACGATCGCAGCGCCGGCGGTTTCGAGCGCCAATCTTTTCAGCTTCAACGGCACGACGCCGCCGCTGCTGCCCATATTATTCATCACCATCGCGTGCGGCGCGTGCTCGGGCTTCCACTCGATCGTGGCGAGCGGGACGACCTCGAAGCAGCTCGATCGCGAGACAGACGCGAAGCCCGTCGCTTACGGTGGCATGCTGCTCGAGTCGTTTCTCGCGTGCATCAGCCTCGCGACGGTGATGATCCTCGCCAAGCCCACCGGGCGGCCCGACATCACGTATGCGGACGGCATCGCGATTTTCATGAACCAAGCGACGTTCGGGTTCATCTCAGTGGAGATGGCGCGACAGTTCGGCCTGTTGTGCTTCGCCACGTTTGTGTTCGACACGCTGGATGCGTGCACGCGGCTCGCCCGCTATGTGCTGATGGAGCTGACGGGGTGGACCAGCAGGGCGGGTATGGTGACCGCCACCGTGCTGACCCTGGCGTTACCGGCCGTAGTGGTGAGTCTCCCGCCGGCCCTGGTGGCCGGTCAGGAGGTCCCGCTCTGGCGCGCGTTCTGGAGTCTTTTCGGCAGCTCGAACCAATTGCTCGCGGCGCTGGCGTTGTTGGGCGTCACGGTCTGGCTGCACCAGAAGGGCAAGTCGGTTTGGTATACGCTGGGGCCGACGATTTTCATGCTGAGTGTGACGATGTGGAGTCTGGTGATTGCCGTGCAGACCCATCTCGGGCGCCTGAAGGCGGGGGGCGTCGCAGCGGTGCATCATATCGAATTTGCCGTGGTCATCGTGCTTTTCGTGATGTCGGCGTGGCTCGTTGTGGAGGCGATTCTCCTAGCGCGCATTCGCACGAGGCCACCGAGCGCCCCGCTCATCCCCGAGCCGAGCGCGGCGTGAGTCGTGCGGCCGCAGGGGGCCTTTGACGCCTGCGGCCGAACCGGCCATGGCACTGGCAACGATGAACGATGCGGCGCCGCACTCTTCTGGGAGAAAATCCTGCTGCGCACCGGCGCGCGAGGCGGAGCCGGGTGCCGGCCCGGTGGCCGCGGCCGTGCCGGTGGCCGCGGTTGCCGGTGGGTCGTCACGCGGCTCGCTTGAAGGCATGAAACTGATCCCCGGCGGTGAGTTTCTCATGGGGACCGATGGCGATTACGGGTTTCCTGCCGATGGCGAGGGCCCGGCGCATGCGGTGGAGTTGGCGCCGTTCCACCTCGATGCGACGTGCGTGACCAACGGGCAGTTCAACGACTTTGTGAACGCCACGCACTACCGCACCGAGGCGGAGCGCTTCGGCTGGAGCTTTGTTTTCTTCGGCCATCTCACGCCGGCGCAACGGGCGAAGAGTGTGCGCGTGCGCGTCGCGGGCAGCGAATGGTGGTGCCGCGTCGAAGGCGCGACCTGGCGGCATCCCGAGGGGCCTGGCTCCACGATCAAAAAACGCTGGGCGCATCCGGTCGTGCAGGTTTCGTGGCGCGACGCCTCGGCCTATGCGGCGTGGGCGGGGAAACGCCTGCCGACCGAGGCCGAGTGGGAATGCGCGGCGCGTGGTGGACTCGCGCAGAAGAAATTTCCATGGGGCGACGACCTCGAGCCTGGTGGACGCCACGCGATGAACGTGTGGCAGGGCGTCTTCCCGTCGCGCAACACCGAGGCCGACGGCCACTCTGGCACCGCTCCCGCGCAGAGCTACAAGCCCAACGCCTACGGTCTCTATCAGATGACGGGCAACGTGTGGGAGTGGTGCGCCGATTGGTTCGATGCCGGCTACTATCGGGTGAGCCCGCGGGCGAATCCCGCCGGCCCCGCCACGGGTGACCGCCGGGTGATGCGGGGCGGTTCGTATCTCTGCCACGCGAGCTACTGCAACCGCTACCGCACCGACGCGCGCAGCGGCAACAGCCCCGACAGCGCCACGACTAATCTCGGCTTTCGCTGCGCGCGCAGCGCGTGAAGCGCGGGGCCTGGCTTACGCCTTGCCGGTTTTGCGCGGCGTATGCCGCAGGACGCCGATGATGCGCCAGCCGTCGGTCTCTTTCGCGAGGGTGTAATCGTAGGCGGCGGCGCTCTCCTTGCCGAACACCTGCACCGTCACGGTTGCCCGGCGGCCATCGTCGCGGACGATGCCAAACTCCGCCCGCTCGCTGCGCCAGATCTCCGGATAGCTCGCCTCGACGATCACGGCAAACGCGGGCTGGGGTTTCTGCGCGCGGAGCTCGGCGGCCGCGTAGCCGTAGGCCTTCGCCACGTCACCGGCGCGGAACGCGGTGAGCTGCGCCTCGATGACGGCGACAATGGCGCCTTTCACCGCGGGCTTGCTCGCGGGCAGCGGCGCTTCGCCGGCGGCAGCCGAGACCAGCAGCGCCAGGACGAGCCAGATTCGCAGGAGAGTGCGGCGGAGCATAAGCCGGCAAACTGACGGCGCACTGCTTCGCGTGCCATTCAAAATCCGCCGTGCGTTGCAACGCGCCCTGGCTGTAGCGTGGCCGGATGACTCCTGCCCTCCGCCTCGCGACCCCGGCCGACGTGCCGCTCATCCTGACTTTTATCCGCGGCCTCGCGGACTACGAAAAACTCACGCACGAGGTGGAGGCAACTGAGGAGAAACTGCGGGCGACGCTCTTCCCCGCTCACGACCGGCCGGCGGCGGAATGCGTGATCGCGGAGTGGGGGGGCGAGCCGGCGGGGTTCGCGTTGTTTTTCACCAACTACTCCACCTTCCTCGCCAAGCCGGGCCTGCACCTCGAGGACCTTTTCGTGCTGCCCCACCTGCGTGGACAAGGGATCGGCAAAGCCCTCCTGCTGCATCTCGCGAAGCTCGCCAACGCCCGCGGCTGCGGCCGCATGGAGTGGACGGTGCTCGACTGGAACGCCCCCGCGATCGCGTTTTACGAGTCGATCGGGGCGAAGCGGATGCGCGAGTGGCAAATCTGCCGGCTCACGAGCGAGGCGCTGGCGCAGTATCGCTAGGGCCTAGCCGAACGCACTCAGGCGTCCACTAACCCGGCCTGGATGCACCAGCGGGTGAGACTCGCGACTTCGCGCACGCCGACCTTCTCCATGATGTTGGCGCGGTGCTTTTCGACCGTGCGCACACTCAAGTTGAGCTGGGCCGCGATTTCTTTGGACATCTGGCCGTTGGCGACGAGCCGGGCGATCTCCTGTTCACGCTCGGTCAGCGGAGCCTGTAAAATGGGGCGGGTGAGGGGCAGGCCGGGGTTCACCCCGCTCTTCGGTAGCACGCGGCTGGCGAAAAACATGCCGCCGTCGCGCACCGTCTCCACCGCGTTGATCACAAATTCGATGGGCTCGGTCTTGTCCACGTAGCCGTTGACGCCCATCGTCATCAGGTCGGCCGGCAGGCGGTCGCTGGGATGGGCGGTGATGAATAGAATCTTCGTTTCCGGCAGGGCGCGGCGCACTTCGCGTGCGATCTCCATGCCGTTTATGTCCGGCAGCATCAGGTCCACGATGAGGAGCTCGGGCTTTTCGCGCAGGACAAACTCAAGGCCGGGTTTGCCGTGGCCAAACTCGCCGATGACCTGCAGATCCTTCACCTTGCCGAGGGTTAGAAGGATGAGCTGACGAAACATGGTTTCGTCTTCGATGAGAACGGCGCGGATTTTTCGCATGCGGGATACGTAGTAGTATCGGTCTCCGCGGTAAAAATGTAGGGCTGACGTGCGGCCTTTCTCGTAAAAAACTCGCGACACTCGTTTTCTCCGTCCTTCGGCCCACTTGCTAGGGTGGGTCCACCCTAGGCTCCATGGCGCGCCTCCCGGTGCAACCAGAGGCGGAGGGTCCGGAAATCCTCCGGGAGGAAGACCCCGTGGTGTTCCGCCAACACGGAGGGCGCGCCGCGCCAGGCCTCTTGGATCAGGCCTCGGTGCGCCTCTGGCTTGTGTGCCACCCAGTGGGGGCAATCGACGCAGTGCGTCCCGCTGATCCGGCTGCGCACGCGCGCCAGCTCCTGGCGGCGGCACGCTCCGTCGGCGCCCGCCTCGCGATACGAATCGCGGCAGACGGTGAACTCGGGGTAGAAACACGCCTTCACGAGCTGGCGCACCGCCTCGGCCAGGAGCGGTGGCGCACCCACGCCCGCCACGCGCGCGACCAGCGGGGCGCACTCCGCCTCGCTCATGCCGCCCGGCGCTCCGCGTTCGCCGGGCGCGAGCGGGCGCGGCAGGCCGCGTTCCGCGACGAGCGCCTGAAGGCGCTCGGCCACGCCCGCGAGGTCGGATTCAGCCGGGGGCATCTGGGCGTTCTGAGTGAAAAAACGCCGCAGCAGGGCGACTACGACTCCGGGGAATTCACCTGCTTCATCGCTCATCGTCGCGGAGCCCGCCGGATTGCCGCCATGCTGTCAACCGCCCGCCTGGCCGCCAAAATTGTCATGGTCACAGACGCGGAGTTTTGAAAACTGTGCTGGTTTCAAAACACGGGCGCTAGTCCTGCTCCGCACCGTCTGTTTCGTCTAATCTCATCCCGCCATGATCCAGACGCTGTCCGCTCCCGCGCCTGCGCCGCTCTACGTCGAGCTCGCGCGCTCCCTCGAACATTTGATCGAGCAGGGCACGCTGCGCCCGGGCCACCGGTTGCCGTCTGTGCGGCGGATGGCTCTCCAGCGCGACGTAAGCATCTCGACCGTGCTGCAGGCCTACACGCTCCTGGAGAACCGCGGCTGGATCGAAGCGCGGCCGCAGTCGGGCTACTACGTGCGGCCGCGGCTGCCGATGGACACGCCGGAGCCGCGCATGGCCAAGCCCATGGCCAAGCCCAGCGCCGTCGGCGTCAACGACCTCGCCGCCGAGGTGCTCTCGCTCGCCACCGATCCACGCTACGTGCCGTTTGGTGCGGCGTGCCCGGACCCGAGCCTGTTTCCCACCAAGAAGCTCGCGCGCATCCTCGCCGCCGTCGGCCGCAACGATCCTTCGCTGCTCGGCCGCTACGCGATGAGCCTCGCCTACGATCCGCTCGCGCGCGAGATCGCGCGGCGCTACCTCCAGGCGGGCTGCCCGCTCGGGCACGATGAACTCGTCGTCACCACCGGCTGCACCGAGGCCCTCAACCTCTCGCTCCGCGCCGTCACCAAACCCGGCGACACCGTGGCCGTGGAGACGCCCGCCTACTTCGGTTTCCTCGAGACGATCCAGAGCCTCAATCTCCGCGTCGTCGAAATCCCCACCGGCCCGCGCACCGGCATCTGCCTCGACGCCACGCGTGATGCGCTCGCGAATCACGACATCAAGGCCCTCATGGTCATGCCGAGCTTCTCCAATCCGCTCGGCTCAAATATGCCCGATGCGAACAAGGAAAAACTCTACCGCATCCTGGCGGAGTTCGACACACCGGTGATCGAGGACGACATCTACGGCGATCTCCACTTCGGCGAGCGGCGGCCCAAGCCGCTCAAGGCTTGGGACACCGACGGACGCGTGCTGCTTTGCAGCTCGTTTGGCAAGACCCTTGCGCCCGCGCTGCGCGTGGGTTGGTGCGCGCCGGGCCGCTACCTTGAGCGCGTGCGCCGGCTCAAGTTTACCAATACCCTCGGCACGCCCGTCGTGCTGCAAAAGACGGTATCCGACTTCCTGCGCAACGGCGGCTTCGACCATCACCTCCGCTCGATCCGGCGGGCCTACCACCACCAGCTCCACCTGTTTTCTCAGGCCATCCTGCGGTATTTCCCGGAGGGCACGCGGCTGAGCCGGCCCGAGGGCGGCTTCGTGCTCTGGGTCGAGCTGCCGGCGGGCGTGGACACCCTGCGCCTGCACCGCGAGGCGCTGAAGCACCACATCACCACCGCGCCGGGCGCGCTCTTTTCCGTGAAGGACCGCTACAAGAGCTGCCTCCGCATGAACTGCGGCGTGCCGTGGACGGACGCCATCGAGGCCGCCGTGCGGACGCTCGGCGAGCTGGCGAAGAAACAGCTGTGAGCTCCGGCATGACCTCCATCGAACGTCTGCCCGCCACGCCCGCCGCCGCCGATCTCGCCGCGCTGCAGGCCTTGCTGCGCGATGCGGTCGAGGGTGGCGCGTCGGTCGGTTATGTCCTGCCGCTGCCGGAGACGGAAGTCGCGGCGTTCTGGCGCGGTGTGCTCGCGAGCGTCGCCTCCGGTTCGCGGGTGCTGCTCGTTGCGCGCGACGCGGGCAGCCGCATCGTCGGCACTGTCCAGATCGAGTTCGCCCAGCGGCCCAACGGGCGCCACCGCGCCGAGGTGCAGAAGCTCCTTGTGCTCCGCACGCACCGCGGTCGCGGGCTCGGCTTCACGCTGATGGGCGCGGTCGAGGAGATCGCGCGCGAGGCGCGGCGCACGCTCCTGTTCCTCGACACGAGCTGCAACGGCAACGCCCTCGGCCTTTACGAACGCTGCGGCTACACGCGCGCCGGCGGCATCCCGCGCTACGCCGCCGATCCCGACGGCTCACTTCACGACAACGTGATCTTCTACAAGGAAATCCCCGGTTCGCCCGCCGCTCCTCTGCCATGAGCGCCTCGCCCTCGCGCGTGGCTTTGGTCCTCGCTTTTTCCGCCATCTACCTGATCTGGGGCAGCACCTACCTCGGCATTCGTGTCGCGGTGGAGACGATGCCGCCTTTCCTGATGTCGGGCGTGCGCTTCCTCCTCGCGGGCGCCGGGCTGCTCGCGTTTCTGAAGCTCCGCGGCACGGCGTGGCCCACGCGCGCGCAGTGGCGCGACCAGACGATCATCGGCGCGTGCCTGCTCGCGGGCGGCAATGGCGTCGTCGCCTGGGCCGAGCAGACCGTGCCCTCGGGGTTGACGACGCTCATCCTCGGCGCCTCGCCGCTTATCATGGTGCTGATGGAGTGGCTGCGGCCTGGCGGCGTGCGCCCGACGCCGATGTTATGGCTCGGCTTCGCGGTGGGTCTGTCCGGGTTGCTGGTGTTGCTCGGGCCCGGGGCGTTGCCGGCCGGCGTGCGGCCGCCGGTGGCGAGCCTCCTGGCGCTTTTCTTCGCGAGCATCAGCTGGTGGGGCGGATCGCTGTTCGCGAAATACACCAAGAGCGGCGCGCCGCCGATGATGGCCGCCACGCTCCAGATGCTCTGCGGCGGTGGGTTGATGTTGCTGATTGGATTGGTCGCGGGCGAGGCGCCGCGCGTGGACGTCGCGGCCATCTCCGGACGATCCTGGCTGGCGTGGTCCTACCTCGTGGTCGCGGGCTCGCTGGTCGCGTTTCCGGTCTATGCCTGGCTGCTGCAAAACAGCACGCCGGCCAAAGTCTCGACCTACTCCTACGTCAACCCGATCGTCGCGGTCCTGCTCGGCTGGGCCATCCTCGACGAGCCGCTGACGCCGCACATCGCCCTCGCGGCGGCCATCATCATCGGGGCTGTCGCCATCATCACGGTGCAAAAGCATCGGCCCACCCGGGCTGAATCCGAAACCCGTCCCCGCCCATAACTTTCCGCTGCATGAACATCGCGCCGGCCACCACGGAAGCGGCCATCGCCCGCTGCTTTTCCGTCATGCACCAGCTCCGACCGCACTTGGTCGAGGCTGAATTCGTCGCCCGGGTGCGGCGTATACAGCGGTAGGACTTTCTCCTCGCCGCCCTCGCCGACGACGTGGGCACCGTGCGCGCCGTCGCGGGCTACCGCTACCAGGAAAAATTGTTCTCGGGGAAAATCTCTACGTCGACGATCTCGTGACGGATGAAAGCGGCCGATCCCGCGGCTACGGTCGGGCGTTGCTCGGCTGGCTCTACGCGGAGGCGCAGGCGCACGGCTGCGACAACTTCGAGCTCGATTCCGGCGTGCAGCGCGCCGAGGCGCACCGGTTTATTTTCGCGAGCGCATGCACGTCGCCGCCTACCACTTTGTCCGGCCGGTGAAAGCTTGAGCGAGCGCAGGGGTCAGTTCTTCGACTGAATCGTCACGCGGCCGACGATCACTTCCCTGGTCTTCTTGATGATCGACCAGAGGGTGCCGGGTTCATGCGGGTCCCAGCAGAAGGCCTGGCCCTCCGAGGGAAAAGGGATCGTCGCGATCCATTTCATGACCGAGCCGGCCTGGGGAAAATCGACGACGTAGAGTTCGGTGTTGTCGTGGCCGGTGAGGTAGAGAAACCCGCCGGGGCCAAACCCGCCGCCCGATGCGCTGTAGCCGCGGCCGCCGAACCGCGCCATGAGCGTCGCTGGCAGCGCCCACCCGCCGGTGCGCCGCCACTCGTCGTCGAGCGCGAGGATCTGCGTCCACGCGGCGTCGCGGTTGGGTTCGGCGCCGCGGTTCCCATAGTGGACGAAGCACGCGATCCAGCGGCCCGCCGCCCCGCCCGGCGCGGTGCGCGGCGCGCGGTCGAGCCAGGTGAGCGAACCGTCCATGCGGCCGAAACTGTGCGAGCCGATGGGCTTGAGCGTCGCCGGATCGAAGATCTCCAGCGAGCTGAGCATCGGCACGCCGGGGTAGTTGGAATGCACGGCGAACAATTTCCCGTCCACGATCTGGCCGGCGTTGAGGTGAATGATTTCTCCGCCCGCGCCGCCTTCCCAGCCTGCGACCCGCTCGCCCGTCGCCTTGCGGTATTTGCCGATGGTGTGGTTGTTGATCGCGTAGAAAAATTCGCGATCGACGGCCACGCCTTGGCCGGCCTCGGGGGCCTTGAAGCGACGGACCTCCGTGTAGGTCCAGCCGGGCGTCGTGAGCTGGCCGATCGGCGGGGAGAGCTTTTCCTCCGCGGCAAAGACGGTGGCGGTGCAGGCCAGCAGGAGGGCGGAGAGTTTCATGGCGGTCAGGCTTGCTGGAGCTGCGACCGGCCGGCCTCGACGACAAAGCTCGCGCGCGTGTGCAGCGGCGCGCCGCGCCGCGAGACGAAGGGCACGGTGCGATAGTGCGTGTGCCACGCCTGGCGCGTGACCTCGCAGCTCACGTAGCCGCGTTCGTCGTTGAAGAATTTTGCGGACGGATTCTTCCCGCGAAACGTTTCCGCTTCCTT
Source organism: Opitutaceae bacterium (assembly GCA_030693515.1). Taxonomy (GTDB): domain Bacteria; phylum Verrucomicrobiota; class Verrucomicrobiia; order Opitutales; family Opitutaceae; genus ER46. The sequence goes on along the minus strand of JAUYAK010000117.1, from coordinate 65,979 downwards.
CAGAGCCTCCGTGCCGTCGCCCTTCGAGGTGATCGAAGTGCCGACGAACTCGACGCCCACGCTGCGACCGTCGAGCTGATCGAAATCAGCGGGGAGTTCGGTGGCCCAGTTGCAATGCACGTCGCCGGTGATGACGACGGGGTTGGCGATTTTCCGATCGTGCAGGTGGCGCAGCAGGCGGCGGCGCTCGAATTCGTAGCCGGGCCACTTATCCATGTTCAGGCCGACTTCGGGGCCGGGCGCGCGATCGATGCGGCCGACGGGGACCTGCTGGGCGAGGACATTCCAAGCGGTGCCGGAGCGCGCGAGGCCGTCGAAGAGCCACTCGCGCTGGCGATCGCCCATGATGGTGCGCTGCGGGTCGAGCTGGGCGGCGCTGGGCGGCTGGCGGAGCGGCTTGAGTTGGGCAGAGCGGTATTGCCGGGTGTCGAGCACGTGAAATTGCGCGAGGCGGCCGAAGCCGAGGCGGCGGTAGAGCAGCATGTCGGGACCCTTCGGCAGCGCAGAACGGCGCAGGGGCATGTGCTCGAAATAGACCTGATAGGCGGCGGCGCGACGCTTCAGGAACTCCGCCCGTGGTTGCTGCTTAGGGTTCTCGGCGATCGCGGCCGCATAATCGTTGCTCACCTCGTGGTCGTCCCACGTCATGATCCACGGGACCTGCGCATGCATGGCTTGCAGCGCGGGATCGGATTTGTAGATGGCGTAGCGCTCGCGGTAGTCGTCGAGCGTGAAGATCTCCTTCTGGCCGTGCGGGCGCACCGACCCGGCGTTGTCGCCTTTTTCGTAGATGTAGTCGCCGAGATGCACGACGAGGTCGAGGTCCTCCCGCGCCATGTGCTCGTAGGCGGTGTAATAGCCGATCCCGTAATTCTGGCAGGAGGCGAAGGCGAAGCGCAGGCGGTCCGGCGAGGTATCGGCCGCCGGTGCGGTGCGCGTGCGGCCCTTGGGGCTGACTTCGCTGCCGGCCTTGAACTGATACCAATACCAGCGCGCCGGCTGGAGGCCGGAGACCTCGACATGGATGGCGTGCGCCCACGCAGGGTTCGCCGTGGCAGTCCCACGCTGGACGACGCGCGTCATGGCCTCGTCCTCCGCGATCTGCCACGCGACTTCGATCGGCTCGGGGGCGAGGCCGCCGCCGGGTTCGCGCGGCTTGGGGGCGAGGCGCGTCCAGAGCACGATCCCATCCGGCAACGGATCGCCGGAGGCGACGCCGAGCGAAAACGGGTAGGCGGTGAACTTCGGCGCGGCGCCCGTGGCGCCGCGCGCGCGGGTGGAGAGCAGCGCGGCGGCGACGAAGGAAGCGCTGCCGGCGAGGAACGTGCGGCGGTTCAGAGGTGAGGTGGCGCCGGGGAGGGGGAAGAGGGTAGGAGGCATTTTTATGAAGTAAGGCGGGTCTGTGACCCGCCTTGGTCGAACACTTTGGGCGTGAAAGGGCGGGTCACAGACCCGCCCTACTTGGAATTAGAGCCGCCAGTTCACACCGACGTTGGCGTTCCACGAGTAGATTTCGTAGCCGCTGTTGCGGCCGGGTTCGCCGGTAAAGGTGCGCAGTGGTTCCTTGCCGACATTGAGGCAGTCCACGAAGACCCGCAGCTGCCGGTTGATGCGGTAGCTGAGCTTCACGTCGATCGGGCGGCGGCGGTCGGTGTATTCGTCGCTGGCCCGCGTGGTGCCGACGGACTCAAGGTAGGCGCTGTTGAACGAGAGGGCGACCCGGGCTTCGAGGCCGTATTTCTCGTAGAGGAGCGCGATGTTGCCGATCTCGTCGGACTGCTTGAAGAAGGGCAGGGTATCGGTGCGACCGAAGACGGTGACGGAGGAATCCGTCCTGGTGTAATTGAAGCTCACGCCCAGGCCGCCGAGCGCCCCGGGTAGCTTGGTGAAGAACTGCTGGTAGTTGAACTCGATGCCCGACACGCGCGCGTCGCCGGCATTCTCGGGCCGCGAGATGCCGAGGCGCTGGTAGGTGCGGCCGTTATAAACGGTGTTGTTGAGCGTGAACGCGCGGCGGTAAACGGGGTTTTCGATGTCCTTGCGGAAGAGGCCGACCGAGATGATGCCGGCGGACGGCAGGTAATACTCCGCGGCGACATCGAGGTTGCGCGACTCGAAGGGCTTCAGTTGCGGGTTCCCCGAGGAGAGCGAGCCCTCGAAGATCCCGCCGCCGAGGTCGATGTCGTCGAGCACGTTTCGCGGCGCGAGGTCGGTGTAGTTGGTGCGGCCGTAGGTGTTGGTCCAGGCGGCGCGGAGGGCGACTTGCTTGTTGGGGCGCCAGTTCAGGTGCAGGCCCGGCAATGCCTTGTTGTAGCTGCGCGGGATGACGACACGGTTAAAACCGGTGAATACACCGGCGCGCGAGAGTAGTTCGTTGCCGGCATAATAGGCCTCGGTGCGTTCGATCCGCAGGCCGCCGAGGAAGTTGAGCTGCGGCGTGAGGTTGAGGCTGGCCATGCCGTAGGCCGAGGTGACTTCCTCCTCGGCGTCGAAGTCGGCGGAGAGGGAGTTGTTGAGCGTGGTCGCGGCGTCGAAGGCGAAACGACCGGGATTGGCGCGGTAGTAGGCTTGCGCGGCGGCGAGGTTGAGGGTCGGGCCGAGGCGGTAGCGCCCACGCATGTAGTCAGCGGGTTCCGGGCCCGCCATGCCGCCATCGGCAAGCGTGAACGCATTGGCGGCGCCGGCGGCGAGGTTGTAGTTCACATTGGTGCGGTCCTGGATCTTCTGGCTGCGCACTTGCTTGCCACCGGCCTTGAGAAAGCCGTTCACGTTGCCGAAGCTCACCGGGCGCCGCAGATCGACCTGGCCGGAGAAGATCTCCTCACGTTCGAGATCGGTGCGGAAGCGCACGCGGCGGAAGGGATAGTTGGCGGGGTTGTAGAACGCGGCATTGGGCGTGATGATCGGGTAGTCGCCGCCGAGCACGTAGCTGTTGGGAAACGCGCCGGCCGCGGAGCGAAATTCCCAATCGACGCGGCGCGGCGTGTCGCGCTCGCCAGTCGAATCGCCGGCCTTCCACTCAAGCTGGAAGTCGCCGGGGAGGTCGTGCTTTCCGCCCATGGAGATCGCGTCGATCAAGTGCTTCTGCTTGTAGTCGCGGAATTCCTTGGTCGCCCGGCCCTGGCTGTAGGTGCCGCTCGTCGCGGTCTGCGCCGTGAGGGTGCCGAGGGCGAAGTTGTAGCCGGTCTTTTGCCGGCCTTCCTCGTCGGTGAATTCGTTGAAATTGGCGCGGACGTAGAACTGCTGCCCTTCCTGCGGGCGGTATTCGAGCGCGACGTTGGCGCCGAGCCGCGTGCGCTCGATCGCGTAGTCGAACGATTCCTGCGTTTTGGCCGGGAGAAGCCGTTGACGATCGAGTAGTCGACGGCGTCGGAGGTCTGCGAAGCGTATTCACGGCGCGAGTAGCTCACGCCGGCGACGATCCCCAAGGTGCGTTTCGCATCGAGCACGCGACCAAAGGTGGCGCTGGCGGCGCGCCAGCCCCACTCGCCGCTGAAGTCATTGTAGCCCGCGCTGAACGAGCCGAAGGCGAACGACTCCGCCCGATCAAACGCGCTCTGCGTGACGATGTTCACGGTGCCGCCGATGGCGTTGTGGTCGCGGTCGGGAGTGACGGCCTTGATCACCTCGAGGCGCGAGATGAGATCGGCGGGCACCGAGTCCATCGACATGCCGCGGCGGCCCTGCTCGGCGGGCGAGCCCACTTGCTGGCCGTTGAGCGTGACGTTGTTCAGCGAAGCATCGATGCCGCGGATGACGACGAAGCGGCCCTCGCTTTGATCGATCTCGAGGGAGACGCCGGGCACGCGGCGCAGCGCCTCGGCGGCGTTGCCATCGGGAAACTTGCCGACGGCATCGGCGGCGACGGCGTCCATGATCATGTTCTCCGTGCGTTTCTGCTGGAGGGCACGCGCCTGGCCCTCGCGGTTGCCCTCGACGACAAAGGCGCCGAGCTTCGTGATCTCGGAGGCGAGGGCGAATTCGACGGGCCGCGCGCCGCCCGCGGTGACGCTCAGGGCCTCCGATTTGTCGGCGTAGCCGAGGAAGCCCGCCGTGAGCGTGTAGGTGCCGGCGGGCACGTCGTTAAAAACGAAGCTGCCGTCCGGCCCGGTGGTCGTGTCGCGGCTGAGTTCGCGCAGGTTGACGGTGGCACCGAGCAGGTAGGAGCTGGTGCCGGCGTCGCGGACGCGACCGGTGACGGTCGCCGCGGGGGCGAGGTGGCCCAGCGCGAGCACCGCAAGGCCAGAGGCGAACAGGCGGACGGGAAGACGCATGGTGAGGCGAGGTTCGGGCGCGGGGGATATCGCGCGGGAAGTAACTACCCGGTGAGCGCAGCGCGTGTCGATGGCGTTTTGGATCATCGCCCGATCCTTGCCACGGTCGTGACGACTCCGTGGCGGGGAGGTGACGGGATGGTTAAGTTGCGAGCCGCAGAACGCGTGGCCTACCTCAGCGAGGCCAGCGCCGCCGCGATGGGCGCGGTCTGCCGCTGGCGATCAAGGAAGAAGCTCACCTCGCGAAAGCCGACGGCTTCGAGCCGGCGCAACGCGACCGCGTAGCCATCACCGACGCGCTCGGGCCGGTGAGCATCGGCTCCGATCACCACCGGGATGCCGCGCTCGCGGATGTGCGCGAGGATGCGGTCGCCGGGGTTCATCTCGGGGAGCGCCTTGTTCACGCCGGAGGTGTTGAGTTCCATCGCGACGCCGGTCTTGGCGATGCGATCGAGCGCGCGCAGGATGAAGGGCTCGATGCGCGCAAAGTGCCACTCCTCAGGGGCCTCGTTCTTCACGAGATCGGGATGGGCGAGGGTGTCGAAGAGCCCCGTCTCCGCCGACTGCGCGAGGTGATCGAAATAGGTCTGCTGGTAGGCGAAGTAGTCCCCGTTGAAGTAGCGTCCGCGGTAATCCGGCACTTGGGTGTGAACGGAGCCGAGCACATGATGCAGTGGCACGCGGGCGTGGAGTTTTTCCAGCCACGGCTCGACGCCGGGGTAGAAGTCGCTCTCGAGCCCGAGCCGCACATCGACCCGTCCGGCAAACTTGTCCCGCGCCCGGGCGACCAGATCGACGTAGTCCCCGTATTGCTCCGGGCTCATGCGCACGGCGTGGGAGATGCCGTCGGGCAGAGGGCAATGGCAGGTGATGACGATGCCCTTCAATCCGCGGGCCTCGGCGACGGCGGCGTAGGCCTCGGGTTCGCCGCGCGCGTGTTTGCACAGCGGAGTGTGCGAGTGCATCTCGTAGAGGATCGGCGCGGCGGCGGACGGCATGGCAATAGGAAAGGCTATGATTCGCGCATTCCGCGGCAGGTGCAAGTCGCGGCTCGCACCCGATCGGCCGTCGCACTTTCCCTGTCGGCGGGCTTGCGCGGGCGGACCTCGTTCCCAATCTCGGCGTTCTCATGCCCCCAACGCCCCCCGCCCACGACGATGTGGTGCACAGCGAGTCGTTTCTGCGTTCGCTTATGCGCCGGCAACTCGGCCTCTCGATCGCCTGCGCGGCGACCTTCCTCGTCGCGCTCATCGGTCTGCCGCTCCTGAACTACTTTGCGCCCGCACTGATGGCGACCCGCGTCGCGGGTTTCACACTGAGCTGGCTCATCCTGGGCGTGCTGTTTTTTCCGTTCGTCTGGATCATCTCCTATGCCTTCATCAAGCGCTCGATCGCGCTCGAGGAGGATGAGGTCGCCCAAGCCGAGCAGGCGCGTCGCGGAAAGGAGCGGGCTGATCCATGAAGACCGCTCTCTTTTCCAGTGCCGCCATGCCGCTCGCTGCGCTCGAGCGGGTCGATCCGTGGATCCTGGCCTTCTCGCTCGTCACCGTGGCCGTCACGATCTGGATGGGCTTCCGCTCCGCGAAGACCTCGAAGACGGCGAGCGACTTCTTCGTCGCAGGCCGCTCCGTGTCGGTGGGCTGGAACGCCTCCGCGATCTCCGGCGAATATCTTTCGGCGGCGTCGTTCATGGGCGTCGCCGGCATGGTGATGTCGAGCGGCTACGACGCGCTGTGGTATCCGGTCTGTTACGCCTGCGGCTACCTGTTCCTGCTGCTATTTATCGCGGGGCCGCTGCGGCGCTTCGGGGCCTACACGATTCCGGATTTCGCCGAGGGCCGGTTTGACTCGCCGCTGTTCCGCAAGATCGCCGTGTGTTTCGTGCTGTTCATCGGGTTTTTCTACACGATGCCGCAGATGAAGGGCGCGGGTGTGACGCTGTCCTACATTTTCCCCGGCATGCCCTATTGGGTCGGCGTCGTGGTGGTCGGAGCCGTCATCACCTTCAATGTGTCGCTCGGCGGCATGAAGGGCATCACGCTCGTGCAGGCGTTCCAGTATTGGATCAAGATGTTCGCGATCAGTGTGCCGGTTTTTGTGCTGATGTCGGTGGTCGGCTTCTACAACGGCCACATCGGGGCCAACAAGGCCCCCGGCGAAACCGCCGCGCCCGTCACGACGCTCGCCGACAACACCGTTCGCAAGCCGCTCGTCGAAAAAGCCCCGAAGGACGAGGTCTGGGTCGCGCCGTTCGGGCCGCTCACCACCAAGGCCGTCAACGCCGCCGCCGCCGCGCTCCCCGTCGAGCAGCGCGCCGCCTACCTCGCCGAGCACCAGAAGCCTTATTCGCTACTCTATACCTACTCGCTGATCATCGCGCTCGTCTGCGGGACCGCCGGCCTGCCGCACATCCTGGTGCGGTTCTACACCAATCCCGATGGTGTCGCCGCCAAGCGCACCACAATGTGGGTGATGATTTTGATCGGTGTGTTCTACGTTTTCCCGCCGGTCTTCGGCGCGATCGGGCGCAATCTCATGCCCGAGCTCTACTCGGGTGTCGGCGCCAAGGGCACCGACAAGGTCGTGTTGGAGCTGCCCACCCTGCTCACCGGCAATGCCGGCGTGCTGGGCTCGATCCTCAGCGGCATCACTTGCGCGGGGGCGTTTGCGGCGTTCATGAGCACGTTCAGCGGCCTGCTCGTCTCCATGACGGGCGCGCTCGCCCACGATGTCTATGGCCGGATGCTGCGACCGAAATCGTCGCCGCAGGAGCGGCTCGCGGCCTTCAAGATCGCGGCGGTGATCATCGGAGGCGTCGCGATCGGGCTCGGGTGCTTCGTCGAACCGCTGGAAATCAACTTCATGGTCGGGCAGGCCTTCGCGATTGCGGCGGCGAGTTATTTCCCGCTGCTCTTCATGAGCGTCTGGTGGCGGGGTATGACGATGAAGGGCGCCGCGATCGGCATGCTGACCGGTGGCCTGTGCGCCCTTGGCGCCGCCGCGCTGACCAACCTCGGCACGCTGGCGCTCGACAAGGGCCCGATGGGGAAAGTGTTCGCCGGCTTCGCGCCCCTCAACGCCTTCTGGGCCGAGCATCCGTTGCTCCGTATCCTCTGCGAACAGCCCGCCATCTGGACCGTGCCGCTTGCGATCGGCTTGATGATCGTCGTCTCCAAGGCGACGGCTGCGCAGGTGCCGGCCGATATCCGCATGAAGATGCTCGTGCTCCACGCGCCCGAGAAGCTGGGATTGAAACAGGAATACATCCAAGAGCACCAGGCGGGCGCCGGGCACTGAGGCAGGGCGGCGACTCCGCTCGCCGCCGGATCGGGGAATCGAGGGGCGCGGAACGGTCCGCGCCCTACCGCAGCACGGCGTCGACCTCGGCGCGGAGCGGCATCGCGGTCTGCGCGCCGACCGCGAGCGTGGAGAGCGCGGCGGCGATGTTGGCGTAGCGCAATGCGGCCGGCCAGTCGCGGCCCGCGGCGAGTTCCGCCGCGAGCGCGCCGCAGAAGGTGTCGCCTGCGCCGACGGTGTCGCGTGGTTGCACGGGATGGGTCGGCACCGATGTCACGGTCTCCGGACGGAAGAAGAGCGTTGGCTCCGCGCCCTGGGTCACGATCAGATGGCTGATTCGGTGGGTGGTGAAAAATGCGCGGCGTTGCGGGGCCGACCAGCTCGACATCGCGGCCGGCGGGTGGGCAAAGCACTCACGGCACTCGTGCTCGTTTACGATCATGGTGTCGATCGCCAGGGTGCCCCACGGGAAATCGGCCGCGGCGGGGGCGGCGTTGAGCAGGGTGCGAACGCCCGCGGCGCTTGCGAGCTGGAGCGCTCGCACGGTCTCCGCCAACGGGCACTCGAGCTGGGTGAGCAGCACCGCGGCGCCGGACAGGGCGTGGACGAGGGCCGCGGTCGTGAGACGGGCGTTGGCTCCCGGATCGACCGCGATTTGGTTTTCGCCCTGGGGATCGACGCAGATGTGCGCGGTGCCCGTGGCCGCGCCGCCCACGGTCGCGAGGGCATCAAGGGTGATACCTTCGCGCGCGAGGTGCGCCCGGTAGGCCTGACCCGCGGCGTCGTCGCCGATCGCGCCGACCATCGTCACACGCGCGCCTTGGCGGGCGGCCGCCACGGCTTGATTGGCGCCCTTGCCGCCAAACTGCCGTTGCGCGCGGGTGGCGATCACGGTGTGTCCCGGGCGCGGCAGCGCCGGCACCTCCAGGCAGAGATCAAGGTTGAGGCTGCCGAAGACGGCGACGCCTCCCGCGGCCGGGCTCATCGCGGGGCGGTGGCGTGCTCGCGCTTCAGCTCGCGCGACATCAGGGCGGCGAGGGCGGAGGCGGGTTTCTTGCCTTCGACGAGGATGGCGCGCACCTCGCGCAGAATCGGGGCGTCGATTTGGCGCTGCGCGCACAGCTCGGCGAAGGATTCGGCGGTCTTGTAGCCTTCGACGACCGTGCGACGACCGGCGAGCAGCTCGGCCACGCTCCGGCCTTCGCCAATGTGCTGGCCGAACTCCCGGTTGCGACTCCAGCCGCCGTAGCAGGTGGCAACGAGATCGCCGAAGCCGCTGAGGCCGTAGAACGTCTCCGCGCGCGCGCCGAGCGCCGCGCCCACGCGCACCATCTCGGCGAGCGCGCGGGTGAGGAGGGCGGCCTTGGTGTTGTCGCCGAGCTTGAGGCCGTCGCTGCAGCCGGCCGCGATCGCGTAGATGTTTTTCAGGCAGCCGCCGAATTCCACGCCGGCGAGATCGTCGCTGGTGTAGATGCGCAGGGCCGGCCCGCTGAGCGCGGCCTGCAGGGCCTCCGCGCCGGTCCCGGCCGTCGCGAGCACCATGGCGGAAGGGTCGCCGCGGGCGACACCGAGGGCGTTGGTCGGCCCCGTGAGTGCGCCCGCGGCGGCGTCCGGCAGCGTGGCCGCAATCACCTCGGAGGGACGCAGGTGCGTGCCGACTTCGAGACCCTTGGCCAGGCTTACGACCATTTTGGCGGCGCCCACGCGCGCGCAGGTCTCGCGCAGGGCCTGCGCGGGGCAGGCGAGCAAGATGACATCGGCCGCCGCGGTTGCCGCCGCGAGATCGGCGGTGATGCGGATCGCGGGTGGCAGCGGGATCCCAGGGAGGTAGTCGGCATTTTCACGCCGGGCGATCAGCTCGGTGGCGTGGGCCTCGCGGCGCGGCACGAGGGTGACGCCCCGGCCGAGGCGCGCCAAGTGCAGGGCAAACGCCGTGCCCCACGCGCCCGCACCGATGACGGCGAAATTCATGGAGAACTATTTGCCCACGGAACACACGGAATACACGGAAAAAGACGCTGACCGCTCGTGCTTCCTGTATTCCGCGGGTCTCGCGGACAAAGTCTCCTACTTCAGAAACGCCGGCACCTTCTCACCGGCGATCATCTGCTCGAAGGTTTCGCGGGTGTTGATGAGTTCGAACTTGCCGCCGTTGACCAGCACCTCGGCGGCCATGCCGCGGGTGTTGTAGCGGCTGGCCATCGTGTAGCCGTAGGCGCCGGCGCTCATGAAGGCGAGAAGCTCGCCCTCGCCCAGTTCCTGGAGCTGGCGGTCCTTGGCGAAGCAGTCGCCGCTCTCGCAGATGGGGCCGACGATGTCGGCCACCAGCGCGCGGCGCGAGGAGTCGCGGTGCAGCGGCACGATCTCGTGGTAGCTGTCATACATGGCGGGGCGCACGAGGTCGTTCATCGCGGCATCGACGACGAGGAAGTTTTTCCCGGCGCCGCGCTTGAGGTGCTCGACGCGGGCGACGAGCACGCCGGAGTTGCCGACCATGAAGCGGCCGTGCTCGAGGAGGATTTTCAGGCCGAGGGGCTTGAGCCGCGGCACGAGGGCCGCGCCGTAGGTCTCGGGAGTGAGTGGGCGCTGGTCGGCGGGCTGGGCGTCCCACCAAGCCTGCTGGCCGCTGGCGAGGGCGTCCTTGTAGATGATGCCCATGCCGCCGCCGATGGAGAAGTAGGTGATGCCGTATTTCGCCTTCAGCTCGGCGGCAAATGGGCCGACTTTCTCCACCGCCTCGACGAACGGCGCGACGGAGGTGAGCTGCGAGCCGATGTGCATCTGCACGCCCTTGATCTGAAGGTGGGGGTATTTCGCGGCGGCCTCGTAGGCGGCGGCGGCGTGCTTGAGCGGGATGCCGAACTTGTTGTCGCTCTTGCCGGTGGTGATCTTGGCGTGGGTGTGGGCGTCCACGTCAGGATTCACGCGGATGGCGATGGGGGCTTTCACGCCGAGCTTGCCGGCGACGTGGTTGATGCGGGCCAGCTCGGGCTCGCTCTCGACGTGGAAGGAGAAGATGCCGTTTTCCAGCGCCAGCTTGATCTCGGCCTCGGTCTTGCCGACGCCGGCAAAGACGCTCGTCTTCACATGGGCACCGGCGGCGAGCACGCGGCGAATCTCGCCGCCGCTCACGAGGTCGAAGCCCGCGCCGAGGTTCGCGAAGTGGCGGAGGATCGCGATATTGGAGTTGGCCTTCATCGCGTAGCAGGGCTGCGCGTCGAGCCCGGCGAGCCCGCGCTGGAGGCGCGAGTAGTTGTCGGCCATCGTCGCCGCGCTGTAAACGTAGGTGGGCGTGCCGTAGAGCTTGGCGACGCCCGCGAGGTCGACGGATTCGCAGTGCAGGCTGGAACCGGAGTAGTGGAAGTGATGCATGAGGGTCGGGAAATAATGCGGCCGATAAACTGGCGTGAAAGGTGCGACGGTAGCGGCTTTCTCATTGAGAAAACCACCTCAAAGTGTCGTTTATGGATTGTGCTGCGCGTGCTCGCCAACCTCTGCCGTCTTCTGCCCCTGCCAAGGGGCCGCCGACGTGTGTCTTCCGAGTCACTCAAGGCCGCGCGTCTATCCAGCTTCATGGCCGGGCACAACCGCCGCCGGTTCAACACCGATCTCCGCGACGCCGTGCTCCAAGGCCGCCGGACGGTTAAGAATCTCTTGCGAGCAGCGCTGCTCGCAGGCGGAGCTTGGGTGGCGGTTGAGAGCGCCCGGGCGCTTTCCGTGTTTTGACGCCCGGCATTGACGCCGGTGGGTGGCTGCGGTGGTAGTCGGGGCATGGCCGAAGCCCCGCCCCGCACTTCGTTGTTCCAGCGTTTCCTGAATCTGATCGAACGCGTCGGCAATATCCTGCCGAATCCCGCCACGCTTTTCGCCGGCCTCGCGCTCGTGATCGTGCTGCTCTCGGCCTGGCTGGGCTCCGCCGGCGTCGCGGTCGTGCATCCGGCCAACGGCCAGGCCATCGCGATCGTGAATCTGTTCACCATCGACGGCCTGCACCGGATGCTGGTCAACGTGGTGCCCAACTTCGTGGGCTTTCCGCCGCTCGGCACCGTGCTCACGACGCTCATCGGCATCGCCGTGGCCGAGCGCACGGGCCTGATCGCGGCGCTCCTGCGCCTGATCGTGCTGGCGGCGCCGCGGCGGCTGCTGGCGCCGATCGTGATCTTCGGCGGCATCATGTCGCACTCGGGTGGCGACGTGGGCTACGTCCTGATGATTCCGCTGGGCGCGGCGATTTTCCACACTGTCGGGCGGCACCCGATGGCGGGGCTCGCGGCGGCCTTTGCCGGGGTGTCCGGCGGTTTCAGCGCCAACCTCCTGCTCGGCACCATCGACCCGTTGCTCGCGGGCATCACGCAGGCCTCGGCCGCGGTGGTGAAGCCCGGCGTCGTGGTCCATCCGACGGCCAACTATTATTTTCTCGTCGTCGCGACGTTCCTGCTCGTGGCGGTGGGCACCTGGGTGACGGAGCGAATCGTCGAGCCGCGGCTCGGCGCCTACACGGGGGATGCGCCGCGGGAGGAACTCGCGCCGCTCACCGCGCTCGAACAGCGGGGCCTGTGGTGGTCGCTGACCGCTGTCCTGGCGGTCGCCGCCGTGGTGCTCGCCGGCGTTTTGCCCAAGGACGGCTTTCTGCTCGATCCCAAGAATCCCACGTTCCTCGGCTCTTATTTCATGCGGGGGATGATCTTCTTCATCTTCCTGGCGGGGCTGATGGCCGGCCTCGGCTACGGCCTCGGCGCGCGCACCATCCGGAACGACCACGATGTGATTCGCGGGATGGATGCCTCGATGGCCACGATGGCCTCCTACATCGTGATGGCGTTCTTCGCGGCGCAATTCCTCGCGTATTTCAACTGGTCCAACCTCGGCACCGTGCTCGCGATCAAAGGAGCCGAGGGCATCAAATCCCTCGGCCTCCAGGACAGCCCGGTGCTGCTCATGGTCGCCCTCGTGCTGCTGACCGCGTTCGTCAACCTCGTGATCGGCAGCGCCTCGGCGAAGTGGACATTGATGGCGCCAATCTTCGTGCCGATGTTCATGCTGCTCGGTTAGTCGCCGGAACTCGTGCAAGGCTCCTACCGCGTAGGCGACAGCTGCACGAACATCATCACGCCGCTCATGCCGTATTTCCCGCTCGTTCTCACCTTTGCCGGCCGCTACGCGAAGCACACGGGCATCGGCACAATGATCGCGACGATGCTGCCCTATTCGCTGGCGTTCATTGTCGCCTGGACCGCGATGCTGATCGGGTGGATTGCGCTCGGCCTGCCGATGGGCCCGGGCGCCGGCCTGACCATCGCGCGGTGAATCCGGAGATTTTCCCCATGATTCCAGCTTCCCCCGCCGCACCGCGCTCCTGGTTCCAGCGTTTCCTCGGCCAAGTCGAACGGGCGGGCAACGCCCTGCCTCATCCCGCCACGCTTTTTGTCGGGCTCGGGCTGATCGTGGTGGTGCTGTCGTGGGTGCTGCACGGGGCCGGGGTGAGTGTGACGAATCCGGCGTCCGGCAAGGTCGTGAACGTCGTCAACCTCCTTTCGATCGAGGGCGTGCAGCGGATGATCACCGACGCGGTGAAGAACTTCCTCGGTTACCCGCCGCTCGGCATCTCGCTGATGTGTCTGCTGGGCCTGGGCATCGCGGAGGTGTCGGGCCTGATCGGGGCGTGCCTGCGGCTGTTTGTGCTCGCGGCGCCGCGCCGGTGGATCACGCCGATGGTGGTGTTTGCGGGCGTGATGTCGAATGCCGGGAGCGAGGTGGGCTACGTGATGCTCACGCCGCTCGCCGCCGCCCTCTACCACGCGATTGGGCGGCATCCGGTGCTGGGGCTCGCGGCGGCGTTTGCCGGCGTCTCGGGCGGCTACAGCGCGAATCTCCTGCTCGGTTCCGTCGATGCGCTGCTCGCGGGCCTGACGCAGGCGGCGGCGCAGCTGATCAACCCGCAGTATGCGGTGGCGGCGACGGCTAACTACTACTTCATGGCGGTCTCCACGTTCATGATCACCATCGTGGGCACGTGGGTGACGGAAAAAATCGTGGCGCCGCGACTCGGCGACTACACGGGCGATGCCAAACGCGAGCCGCTATCCCCGCTCGCCGCGCGCGAGCGCCGCGGCCTGTGGCTGGCGGGGTGCGTGACGCTCGCGCTCACCGGCGCCGTGCTTTGGGGGGTGCTTCCGGAAAAAGGGTTTCTCGTCAATCCGGCGGACGGTTCGTTTGCGAAGACGGCGTTCATGCAAGGCTTGGTGACGTTTATCTTTCTCTACGGCCTGCTGCCGGGACTGGCCTATGGTTTCGCGGCCGGGACGTTCAAGAACGACCACGATGTGATGAACGGCATGACGGCGACGATGAAGACGATGGCCTCGTTCATCGTCCTGGCGTTCTTCGCGGCGCAGTTCATCTCCTATTTCAACTGGACCAACCTCGGCGTGATCACAGCGGTGAAGGGCGCTGAATTTATCCAACACCTGAACCTCCAGAACCAGCCGACGCTGCTCATGGTGGCGCTGGTGATTTTCGCGGCACTGGTGAACATCCTCATCTCGAGCGCCTCGGCCAAATGGGCGCTGCTCGCGCCGGTCTTTGTCCCGATGTTCATGCTCATCGGGTTTTCGCCGGAGCTCGTGCAGGGGGCGTTCCGCGTGGGCGACAGCTGCACCAACATCATCACCCCGCTGCTGAGCTACTTTCCGCTGATTCTGACGTTTGTGAACCGCTACGATCCCAAGGCCGGCATCGGCACTTTGGTCGCGACGATGCTGCCTTATTCGATCGCGTTTCTGATCGCGTGGACGGCGCTGCTGATCCTGTGGATTGCGGCAGGCTGGCCCATGGGCCCGGGCGCGCCGCTGTTCCTCGCGAAGTAGCGTGGCGTTCAGGCGCCGCCGCCGGAGGCCATCGACTCCGGCTTGAAGGCGGCGCGGACGGTGGCGCCGAGGTAGTCGCGATTCATGCGCGCGATGAAATCGTGCGAGATGAGCTTGGGGCACGCGGCGCTGCATTCGTATTGGTTGGTGCAGTTGCCGAAGCCCTCGGCATCCATCGTGGAGACCATCGCGAGCACGCGCTTGTCGCGCTCCGCCTGGCCCTGCGGGAGGAGGCCGAGGTGCCCGACCTTGGCGGCGACGAAGAGCATCGCGCTGGCGTTCTTGCACGCGGCGACGCAGGCACCGCAGCCGATGCACGTGGCGGCGTCCATCGCGAGATCGGCGTCGGGCTTCGGCACGGGGAGGGCGTTGGCCTCGGGGGCGGAGCCGGCGCGCGCGGTGATGAAGCCGCCCGCCTGCTGGATGCGGTCAAACGCGCTGCGATCGACGACGAGGTCCTTGATGATCGGAAACGCCTCGGCGCGGAAGGGCTCGACGGTGATCACGTCGCCGTCGCGGAACGCCCGCATGTAAACCTGGCACGTCGCGACGCCCTTGCCGGGGCCGTGCGGCTTGCCGTTGATCGTGCAGGAGCAGGTGCCGCAGATGCCCTCGCGGCAGTCGTGCGCAAACGCGATGGGCTCCTCGCCCTTCAGCGTCAGCTCGTCGTTCACGACGTCGAGCATCTCGAGGAAGGACATGTTGGGATTGAGGTTGGCCGACTGGTAGTCGACGAACTTGCCCGGCGCCTTCGGCCCGGCCTGCCGCCAGACGCGGAGCGTAATTGAGATGGATTGAGTAGAATTGGCGGAAGCGACCATGGTGGGTAGGGGTGGCTTACTTGTAGTTGCGGACGCTCATCTTGGTGAACTCGTAGTTGAGCGGCTCGGTGTTGCGGAGCGGGGCCTTGCCTTCTCCTTGGAATTCCCACGCGGCGACGTGGCCGAACTTCTCGTCGTCGCGTTTGCACTCGCCGTCGGGGTATTGGTATTCCTCGCGGAAATGGCCGCCGCAGCTCTCCTCGCGCGTGAGCGCGTCGCGGCACAGGAGTTCGCCCAACTCGATGAAGTCGGCCACACGGCCGGCCTGCTCGAGGGATTGGTTGAGCGTGTCGGCGGAGCCGGGGACGTTGACGGTCGCGTGGAATTCCTCACGGAGCGCGGGGAGTTTTTGCAACGCGGCCTCGAGGCCCTCCTTTGTGCGGGCCATGCCGCAGTGGTCCCACATGATCTTGCCGAGGCGCTTGTGGAAATGGCTGACGGGCTGTTTGCCCTTGGTGTCGAGGAAACGCTTGGTGGCAGACGCGAGGCCGTCGGCGGCAGCTTTGAACTCCGCGCTGTCGATGCTCGGACGCGCTCCGGGTTTCTGCCCCGCGAGATAGTCGCCGATCGTGTAGGGGATGACGAAGTAGCCGTCCGCGAGGCCCTGCATGAGTGCGCTCGCACCGAGGCGGTTGGCGCCGTGATCGGAGAAGTTCGCCTCGCCCAGGACGAAGAGGCCGGGGACGTTCGACATCAGGTTATAGTCCACCCAGAGGCCGCCCATGGTGTAATGCACGGCGGGATAGATGCGCATCGGCTGCTGGTAGGCGCTCTCCGCGGTGATCTCGTGGTAGATGTCGAAGAGGTTGCCGTAGCGCTCGCGCACGCCGGCTTCGCCGAGGCGTTTGATGGCATCGGAGAAATCGAGATAAACGCCGAGGCCGGTCTCACCGACGCCGCGGCCCTCGTCGCACATACGCTTGGCGGCGCGGGAGGCGACGTCGCGCGGGCAGAGGTTGCCGAAGCTCGGATAAATCCGCTCGAGGAAATAATCGCGGTCGGCCTCGGGGATATCGGCGGGGGCTTTCTTCGCGTCCTCCTTTTTCTTCGGCGCCCAGATGCGGCCGTCGTTGCGGAGCGACTCGGACATGAGGGTGAGCTTCGACTGGTAGTCGCCGCTCACGGGGATGCACGTCGGATGAATCTGCGTGTAGCAGGGGTTGGCCATGCACGCGCCGCGCTTGTAGGCGCGCCAGATGGCGGTCGCGTTGGACTGGCGGGCGTAAGTGGAGAGATTGAAGACGTTGCCGTAGCCGCCGGTCGCGAGGATGACGGCGTCGGCGCTGTGGCGCGTGATCGCGCCGGTGACGAGATGGCGGATGATGACGCCCTTGGCGTGGCCGCCCACGATGACGAGATCGAGCATCTCGGAATGGGTGTGCAGTTCGACGAGCCCGGCGCCGACGGTTCGGGAGAGCGCGGAGTAGGCGCCGAGGAGGAGCTGCTGGCCGGTCTGGCCGCGGGCGTAGAAGGTGCGCGAGACCTGCGCGCCGCCGAACGAGCGGTTGGCGAGGAGCCCGCCGTATTCGCGCGCGAAGGGCACGCCTTGGGCGACGCACTGGTCGATGATGTTGACGGAGACCTCGGCGAGGCGGTGGACGTTGGCTTCGCGGGCGCGGTAGTCGCCGCCCTTGAGCGTGTCGTAGAAGAGGCGGTGGACGCTGTCGCCGTCGTTCTGGTAGTTCTTGGCGGCGTTGATGCCGCCCTGCGCGGCGATGGAGTGGGCGCGGCGCGGGCTGTCGTGGAACACGAAGCACTTCACCTTGTAGCCCATGTCGGCGAGCGAAGAGGCGGCCGAGGAGCCGGCGAGGCCGGCGCCGACGACGATGATCTCGTATTTCCGCTTGTTGGCGGGGTTGACGAGCTTGATGTCCGTCTTGTGCTTGCGCCACTTGTCGGCGAGCGGGCCGGAGGGAATCTTGGGATCGAGCGTGGCCATGGCGGGGGCGTTTTAGCGTTGGGCGGAGGCGGCCTTGGCGGGCGGCGGGAGTTTGCCGGCGAGCACCGCGCCGGGGATGGCGAGGTTGCCGAGGAAATAGAGCAGGCAGAACACCGCGGCGGCGCGGCGCAGCAGGACGGACCATTTCTCGCTGCGCAGGCCGAGGCTCTGGAAGAGGCTCTCGATGCCGTGCAGCAGATGCAGGCTTAGGAGACCGACGGCGATGATGTAGAACAGCGCGACCGCGGTGTTTTGGAAACCGAGCACGACCATCGCGTGGACGTCGGGCACGGTGGCCCCGGCCTTGATGACGGGGAATCCGGCCACGCTGTAGTCGGCGGTCATGGTGTGGGGCGCGAGACTGGCCTTGAACGTCGCGGCTTGGACGCCGCCAAACGTGAAGTGCGCGAGATGATAGAGGAGAAACACCAGCACGACGAGGCCCGTCCAGCGCATCGCCCGCGAGGCGAGCGTGGCGCGGATGGTGTGCTTGACCCCGTAGGCGCTGCCCCGCGCGCGGTTGTTTTCCAGTGTGAGCGCGGTCGCGGCCCAAATGTGGACCAGCACAGCGACGATGAGGCCGATGCGCGCGACCCACAGGAGCGGCCCGAGGTTGTGGAGGAACTGCGCGTAGCCGTTGAGCTTGTCCGGATGCTGGAAGACCTGGAGGTTGCCGACGAGGTGGCCGACGACAAAGCCGATCAGGATCACGCCGGTGACGGCCATGAGGATTTTGCGGCCGATGGAGGAGCCAAAGAGTGAGCCGACGAGGTTCATCGCAAAAGATCGCTGGAGGGGTGGGAGCGCAAGGCGCGGAAAAATTCGCCCACCGGGCCGCCGAAGTAAAGGGCGCGCGTCGCGCACCGCGCACAATTAGCGAGCCTTACCTTTTTCAGAAGGTGGCGTGCGGTGGCTTCACCGCGCCGCGCCTCACTTCGCCAGCGGTTTCAGCAGCGCAAACTTCCCGCTGGCCGCCGGCGCGATGAACTTGCGGCGGAAAGCCACCACCCGCGCGCCGCTGCCGATCAGTTGCGACAGCACGGCCTCCACGTTGGCGTGGTCCGCCGTCTCGTCGGCCACGTAGTGGAAGTCCCAACGGGTCGGCCCTGTCTGCACGAGCGAATAGTGCCAGCAGGCGAATGACTCGGGCAGCGCCGCGTCGATGTCCGTGGGCGACATGAGCGGGCCATCCGGGCGGAAATACAGGTTGCCCTCACGGCCCAGCAGCCGGAAGCCGCTCGGGAATTTTTGCACGATGTCGCCCGTGTGATAGCGCAGCAGGGGCATCGCCTCGCGGTCGCGCGTGGTCACGTAGATTTGAAACACGTCCGGCAGCTCTGGCCGCCAGGGGACGAGTTCGATGAACGCGTTGGCGTCGATGGCCTGGGAGTTGTCCTTGAACGCCTCGCCGACGAAGAGGTAGCCCGCCTCTGTCGAGCCGTAGAGATCGACCTGCGCGGCGGGAAAGACCTCCGCGATGCGCCGACCGTGCTGCGTGCTCGGCTTGCCGTAGGTGAGGATAACCGCCTTCACGCTCGGCACGGTGACGCCGCGCCGCTGGGCCGCGCGCGCGAGCAGCGAGAGATAGACGGGTTCGCCCTCGATCACCTCGGGCTGGGTCGCCTGCAACTCGCGCACGATGCGGTCCCACTCGCCCTCGGGAAAAGCGAACGGATCACTCGAAAGATTCAGGTAAACCACACCGTCAAAATAGCGGTGCGGAAAAGGATGGTCCTCGTAGGGGCAGAGGTTGCTCGAGCAGCCCACGGGCGCGAGGACGCACTTGCGATAGGGCCGGTCCGCAAACTCGCGCAGAATCGGCGACGCGCGATAGGCGCGCGCGGTCTGGGCGTTCCACCAGCCTTCTTCCATGATCACCGTCATGGGCGACTGCGTGGTGCCGCCCGTGCTCTCGTATTCGTATTTTTTCTCCGCCAGCCCGCGTTCGATCACGGCGTAGTCGGCGAAGAACGCTTGGTGGCCTTCCGCCACAATTTCCTGCTTCGAGAGCGCCGGGATCTCGCGGTAGCACGACCATTGCAGCGGCTCGGGGTGCAGCGGGAAACGCCGTCCGTAGAGCGGGCTGCGGGCGTAGATTTTCCGCACTTCGCGCTCCAGCAGGGGTGGCACGGTCCCGTTGGTCGTGGCGCCCAGCGAGGCGGGAGGATTGGCAAACGTGGGCGCGGACATCAGTGGGAGGCGGTAGGAAAGCGCAGGGGGCGGCGAAGTCAAACGCGGCCCCCTTTTACCGCCGTCGCGCGCGCCAGTGCGGCTCGAAGAGCATCAACGCGTTCAGCACGAGGCTGTGGAAAATCCCGCCGGAGTGTGCGAGCGCGAGCACGTCCTCGACGGGTTCCGCCGTCACCGCGATCTCCTCGTCCGCATCCCACTCGCAGCCGTGCGCCTGGATCGCGCCTTCGAGCAGGACGAAGTGGCACCGGTTCGACTGGATCGCGGGATTGGGCCGCACGGTGCCGATCAGCCTGGCGCCGGCGCCGGCGTAGCCGGTCTCCTCGCGCAATTCGCGCAACCCCGCCGCCACCGGGTCCTCGCCGGCGTGGTCCATCACGCCGCCGGGAATCTCCAGCGAGAAGCCGTCGATGCCGTAGCGGAACTGCCGCACGAGCACGATGCGATCATCGGGTGTGACGGCGACGACATTGACCCAGTCTGGCGCCTGCATGACGACAAAGTCGCGCTCCGTGCCCCGCACCGGGTGCCGGTAACGCGCCCCGAGCACGTCAAACACGCGTGTCGTCAGCCGCGTCTCCTCACCGAGTTTCTCCCAGCGAGCGGGACCAAGGTCGCGTGGATTCATCGAAAAATAAAAATGCCTCCCGGCCGGAGGCGCGAGAGGCACTTTGAAATTATTTCAGCCGGGCGGCTTACTTCTTCGCCGGCAGCTTGAGCTTCTGGCCGGGCTTGAGCTTCCGCCAGTCGAGGCCGGGGTTTACGGCCTCAATGTCCGCGACCGAGGCACCGGTCGCCTTGGCGATCTTGGTTCCGGTGTCGCCCGCTTTGACGAGGTATTCGTTGGCGCCAGCGACCGCCGGCTCGCCGCCCTTTTTGCCGCCCTTGTCGGCGACGGCGACGGGCTTCTTCGCCGCGTCTTCGAGCTTGGTGAGCGAGGTGCGCTGGTTGCTGAGCTCGTTGGCGAGTTGCGTCACGGCATCCTGCGTCGATCGCGTGAGGCCCTGCACATCCCTCGCGGCCTTGTCGGCGGCGGCGGCGGCGGAGTTCGCGGTAGACTCGACCGCCTCGACGCGTGCGAGCTTCGTGTCATGCGCCTCGAGCGATTTATTGACCTTGGAAAGGGAAATGACGGCGTAGCCGCCGAGCAGAAGGGCGACGCCGCCCAGAATGACGGCCGCCACCGGGAGCATGCTGTTGTTTTCGCGCGAAATGGTATCCATGAAGAGAGGGAGAAGGCCGGACATCAGAGGGAATCGCGGAGCGATGCAAGAAGAGATTGTCCCCTGACGCCCGGAGCGGTGCCTTGGCGATTTTCACCAGCAAAAAAAGTTCGTCCCGAGATCGGCGGGAGAGCGCCATTGACACCACGGGCCCAGGGCCAACGGTTCACCCCTCGATTGGCCCGGGGTGTAGCTTAGCCTGGTAGAGCGCCTGGTTTGGGACCAGGAGGTCGCAGGTTCGAATCCTGTCGCCCCGACCATTTCGAGCCCGGCTGCGCGAAATTATGCGTCTCGGACCATACGAGCTCTCGTCGAATCTCTTCCTCTCGCCGCTCGCCGGCTACACTAACCTGCCCATGCGCCTGACGCTGCGGGAGCTGGGCGGGCTAGGCTGGGTGACGACCGATCTTGTCAACGCCCGCTCCCTCATCGAGCGCAACCCTGTCGCCCTGAAGCTTGCTGCCACGGCTCCGGAGGACCGGCCCATGGCGATCCAGCTCTTTGGCAGCGTGCCGGAGGAGATGCGCGATGCCGCCGTGATCTGCGAGCAGCTCGGCGCACAGGCCGTGGACATCAACATGGGCTGTCCCGTCCGCAAGGTCGTCAACATCGGCGGCGGCTCCGCGATGATGACCGAGCTCGACAAAACCGCCGCTCTCGTGCGCGGCATGATCGCGGCGGTGAAAATTCCGGTCACCGCCAAGATGCGCCTCGGTTGGGACGACGACAATCTCACCGCGCCCGACCTCGCGCGCGTGCTGGAGGACACAGGCGTCGCCGCGATCTTCGTGCATGGGCGGACGCGAGCACAGGGTTTCTCGGGCGGGGTGAATCTCGCGGGCATCCGCGCCGTCGTGGAGGCGGTGCAACGCATCCCCGTGATCGGCAATGGCGACGTGACTACGCCCGCCGCTGCGCAGCACATGATCGCCGAGACGGGCTGCGCGGGCGTCAGCATCGGCCGCGGCGCGTTCTACGATCCGTGGATTTTCCGCCGCACGGATCACTTGCTGCGCACGGGCGAGCTGCTGCCGGAGCCGGATTTCACGGAGCGGCTGCGCGTGCTGCGCCGGCACTTCGCGCGCTACGTGGAGTTTTACGGCGAGGCGCACGGCGCGCGGCTCTTCCGCAAGGTCGCGCCGTGGTATGCGAAACGGTTCGGTCCCTCGAAGCCCTTCAAGCGCAGCATCATCACGATCACGTCGGCGGCGGACTTTGAGGCCGCGATCGCAGAGTATCTCGCGTGGCGCGCGCAGTTCTGCGACGAGCACGGCGAATTGCAGGAAAAATTTCGCCCCGCACCGCTGGTCGCGTCGTTCATGCGCGAACCGGGCGAGGCCGGCGTTTTCGAGCGCGATTCGATTCCCGTGCCCAAGGGGCCGGTGGACACGTGGTGAAGGTAACTCAGGCTCTGAGCCAGAGGCTCAACGAATCTCGTAAACCTCGACCAGTGCATCTCCCGCTGGTCCGGCTCCGGTTACTTGTGCGGTGTAGGCTCCGGGTTCGAGCGTGACGAGAAGCACCGCATCGCGACTTCCAGTCGGTAGCGCAAAAGCGCCTGCTTGGAGCGATGCGGCGGGAATATCGGTGGCATTGGGCGCAGTGCTCCAGTTGTCGTTGGATGCGATTACGGTGCTGCCCGAAAAAAGCGTGAGGACGGGGTCCGTCTGGGCACCCGCCACGCCAAACGTGCCGAGAGTTGGTCCAACCGCGCGGATCAGAGAACCTTCCCGGAAGTAGTGGGAACGAATCCAGCCGTGAGGACCGAGCCGCCTCCCACGGTTCCGCGCGTTGCCACGTTGATGATCGGCGGTCGCTGGATTTGGGTCAGTATACTTTGCCGATTGGAGAAGGTGTTGGAACTGATTAGGCCGGTGGAAACACCTTCGAGCGGGGCAAAGGTCATCCGCCATGTGTCACCGTTCGTCATAGTGACTGCAACCGCTCCCGCTGCGTTGATGGTGCCGATGCCTCCGTGAATGCCTTCGACGGGATTGCTGGAGACAAACACGGCCTTTCCGTCCGGTAGCACAATGAACGAAAGTGTGTTCAAATCGGCAACCGGATTGCTCATCGTGCCACTGTAACCAGCCGCCTTGCTCGCGAAAGGTCCGAGTGCGGACTGAAGCGAAGCCGTGAAGGAAGCTCCCGCAAGAGTTCCTGTGACGGTGTTGCCGCTCAAGGTTAGATTAACGAACCGACCTGTATTGACAGTAACGAGCGACCTTCCTTCGGCGCTTATGGTCCCTAAACCCACCTCCGTGCGACGACTTGTCCGATCAAAATGATAAAAGGCGAGCGTGTCGCGGCGTGCGATTCCAACGACAATGTCATTCGTGCAAGTCTACCGAGATATGTGCCAGACGGGCTGAGTTGAGCAAATCCCGAGACGCATGATGCAAGCAGTAGCAACAGTATGACCGCCTTGGTCGGCATCGTGCCGATGGATTTTTGATTCATGGTATTGATGGATGGCAATGCTATGGCCTCGACGGCTGAACTTGAATCAGGCTGCGGTTACAACTCAAGCAGACGAATGAGTTCCTCGACCGAGACTCCGTGGTGGGTGGCGACACTCTTGAGGATGCCCGAGAGCGTGCCGGTTTTGATCGGATGGTGGTTCGGGATCGCCTCGTGGTGCTCGCCATTGCGCCGGGTGGTCACGCGCACGTGCGAACCCTTCTGCCGATCCACGGCGTAGCCTAGGGCACGCAAAGCCTTCACCAGCTCCGGCCCCGACACGTCCCGGGGCAGCTTCATCGCGCGAGGATCTCGTCCCGCACAAAGTGCAGCCGGATCACCTTCGGCGCCACCATTGTCTCGTCGAAGTAGCAATCGACGGCTTCCTTCACGTTGGCGCGCAGTTCTTCGAGCGTCTCGCCTTGAGTATGAATGCCGACACCGAGCGCGGACGCGTTGTAGCCGCCGTCCACTTCGTCTTCCCGGACATCGAAGATGATTTCGCTCATGGCCGGCAGTGTGCGGAAGCTGTGGCGCGTTTCAACCCTCGCCTTTGCGGTTCCTGCGCCGCGTGCCCGCGATCGCCTTCCGCAGCGCCGCGTAGTGATTCTCCAAGTAATGCCGCAGCCAGTAGGCGTAGCGGCGTGGTCGGCGTGCGATGTCGCGACGCAGCGCCGGTAGCGTGAGGTAGGCGACGGCGGAAGCCTCGGCGGGATTGAGCGCGAGCGATACGTCGCTCGGCGCGGGGCCGAAACACACCTGCACGAGTTCGTTTTCGACCAGGCCGTTGGGCAGGGCGGTGCGGTAGCGGGCCTTGAAGCCGAACCGCAGCGGCGCGCTCGCGCCGAGTTCCTCCCCGAGCCGGCGGCGCGCCGCGGCGAGCGTGCGCTCCCCGGGCCGCGGGTGGCCGCAGCACGAGTTGGCCCAGAGGCCGGGGGAGTGGTATTTCGCGCGGCTGCGTCGCTGGAGCAGGAGGCGGCCCCGACGATCGACGAGGAAAATCGAGAACGCACGATGCAGCCGCCCCTCGGCGTGGACCGCCATTTTCTCCCCGCGACCGATCGCACGGTCCCGCTCGTCCACGAGGATCAAATCTTCGCTCATGCCGTGGGCTGCTCTGGCTCGTTGATTTTCACGCGGAGCGATGTTTGTTTGCTTTGGCCGGTCATCGTCAATTTGAGTTTTCACCCATTCCCGTGCCCAAGCTCCGCGCCAAATCTTCCCCGACCCGTGTGCCCGTCCCCACCGCGGCGGCTCGCGCGGTCGTGGATCACGGGTTCATCCCGGTGCGCGCCAAGCTGATCGAGGTCGCGGCCTTTCTTGATCGGGTCGAACGGCATGGCACGGCCGGTGATTTTCGCTGCGCGGCGCTGCGCGAGGCGGCGGAGCTGCTCGTGGATGGCCGACCCGAGCGCGCCCGGCGCATCCTCGAAAAACTCAGCGACCCCACGAGGGAGCCTGAGGTTGTTTCCTCCGGGAAAGCCGCGCTCGGTGCGTGGCGGCCTGACGCGGTGGCGCTGAAAAAATAATCTCCCATGCGCTACATCGAGCCACACGGCCACATGGTCAGCCGCACGACCGACGACTATCAGGCGATGGTCACCGCCGGCTGCGTCGCCGTGTGCGAGCCCGCCTTCTGGGCCGGCTTCGATCGCGGATCGGCTTCCGGGTTTCGCGACTATTACCGGCAGCTCACCGAGTATGAGCCGGCGCGCGCGGCCAAGTTTCTCCTCCCGCATTTTTCCTGGCTCTGCCTCAACCCCAAGGAGTCCGAGGACCTCGCGCTTGCCCGCGATGTGCTCGCGATGATCCCCGAGTTTCTCGACCGGCCCAACGTCCTCGGCATCGGCGAAATCGGCCTGAACCGGAATACGCGCAACGAAATGACCGTGCTTGAGCGCCACGTGGAACTCGCCGTGCAGCACGACCAGCTGATTCTCGTCCACACGCCGCACCTTGAGGACAAGCTGAAGGGCACGAATCTCATCCTCGATCTCCTCTCGTCGCACCGCGGCGTGAAGCCCGGGCGCGTGATCATCGACCACGTCGAAGAGCACACGATCCAGCGCGTGCTCGACCGCGGGTTTTGGGCCGGCATCACGCTTTATCCCGATTCAAAATCCTCGCCGCCGCGCGCCGTGGACATGCTGGAGATCTGCGGCCGCGAACGCATTTGGATGAACTCCGCCTGCGACTGGGGCGTGAGCGATCCCCTCGCCGTGCCGAAGACCGCGCTCGAGATGCGCCGCCGCGGGCACAGCGCCGATTTCGTCGACTCGGTGCTCTTTCGGAATCCGCACCGCTTCCTGTCGCAGTGCCCGAAGTTCAAGATCGGCGGCGATTCCGTCGCCTGATTCGTTCCCCTCAATTTTGGACACAGAGAGCACAGAGGGAAAGGGCAGGGAGGTCACAGAGCGGGCCGCGCGGGCTGACACAATTGCCTTGCTCCGTGCCCTCGGTGGGCCGCGCTCTGTGTCCTGTGTGACTCAACTCTGCACGCCATGAAACTTCGCAGCGGCCTCGAGCTCGCCTACTGCACCAACGTCCATCGCGGGGAGACGTGGGCCGAGACGTTCGCCGCGCTCGAAAAGCACACGCTGCCGGTCCGCCGCCGCGTCGCCCCCGGCCGCAGCTACGCCATCGGTTTGCGCCTCGGCCAGCGCGCCGCCGCTGAGCTTGCGCAGCCGGCCAACCTGCTCACGTTCCAACGCTGGCTCGCGACGCACGACTGCACGGTTTTCACGATCAACGGATTTCCCTACGGCAGCTTCCACGGCACGCGGGTGAAGGAGCAGGTCTATGCGCCCGACTGGTCCACGCCGGAGCGCGTGGCCTACACGCTGCAGTTGTTCGAACTGCTCGTGCAGCTGACGCCGCCCGGCGCCTCGGCGAGCGTCAGCACCGTGCCCGCGTCGTTCAAGGCCTTCGTCGCCGCCGAGCCCGCGCGGAAAAAAGCGATCTTCGCGAACCTCACCGACTGCGGCCGGCGCATCGCCGCCCTCGCCAAAAAGTCCGGTCGCGATCTGCACCTCGGGCTGGAGCCCGAGCCGTGCTGTCTCATCGAGACGAGTGCGGAGACGGTGGATTTTTTCGCCGAGTGGCGCGCCAGCGATCGCGCGGTCGAGGGCGAGGGGCTGCTCCGCCATGTCGGCGTGAACTACGACTGCTGCCACCTCGCGATTGAGTTCGAGTCGGCCGCCGCCGCGCTCGATCGGATCGCGGGCGCCGGGCTGCGCCTCAGCAAGCTGCACCTCAGCTCCGCCCTGCGCGTGAAGCCCGACGCCGCGGGCCGCGCGGCGCTCGCGGCCTTTGTCGAGCCGACCTACCTGCATCAGGTGGTCGTCGGCCGCGAAGGCACGGCGGAAGTGCGGCGGCGTTTCACGGATTTGCCTGATGCGCTCGCGGACGCGGAGCCCTCGCGGCCCGACGACGAGTGGCGCGTGCATTTTCACGTGCCGTTGCATGCGTCGCCCGGCGCGCCCTTCTCCGACACCCGCGACCACCTCGCCGAGGCGCTCGACTGGCTCGCCGCGCACCGCGGCGCCTGCACGCACCTCGAGATGGAGACCTACACGTGGGAAGTGCTCCCGCCCGCGCTGCGCCTGCCGATCGAGGAGCAACTCGTGCGCGAATACGAGTGGACCCTCGCGGCGCTCGCCGCGCGCGGGCTGGCGTAAAGTTACGACCAGGAGTCGAGGTTCAATGGTTGTCATTCTGAGCGAAGCGAAGAATCCACTTTGATCTTCGCGCCGCGTGCCGGCTTCGTATCTTCTGCTGGATTCTTCGCTTCGCTCAGAATGACAAACCACGGAGAGCTGTCTCGACGTTCGCTGTTCCGCGCCGCCCTCGACCTCGCGCGCGCGGGAAATTTTCCGTCCGTCGCGAGCAACGTCCTCGCGGCGCTCGTGCTCTCCGCCTCGGCTGGGCCGGCCAACGCCTTCCCGGCGCCCGGCCTGCTCGCGCTTACGATCCTCGCCGGCTGTCTCGTGTATGCGGGCGGAGCGACGCTCAACGACGTTTTCGACGCGGCTTTCGACCGTGCGCGCCGGCCCGAGCGTGCCATCCCGCGCGGTCTCATCTCGCGGGCGGGCGCCGCGTGGCTCGGCAGCATCGAGATGGCGCTCGGGCTGGCCGTGCTGATTATTTTCACGGGCGCCTCTGTGGCTTGGGCGGCGGCGCTGGCGGCGTGCATCCTCGCCTACGACTGGCTGCACAAACGCTGGATCGGCTCCGTCGTGCTCATGGCTGGCTGCCGCGTGCTGCTCGCGCTCACGATTGCAACGTTGCCGGGACACGGCTTCACGTCGTCGCTGCTCGGGTGGGTCGGCGCGCTCTTCGTTTACATCGTCACGCTCAGTCTCATCGCGCGTTGGGAATACGCGCCCGGTGCGCCTGCCGCGAAGATCGGCCGCTCGGTGGGCCGGTTGCTCGCTTTCATTCCGCTCATTGATGCGGTCGCGCTGCTACTTGTGGGCGCGTGGGTGCCAGCGCTGGCTTGCGCCGCGGCGGTTCCGCTCGGACGCTGGGCGCAACGTCTCGCCGCCTCCACCTGAACTGTGCATGTCCGCCCCCACTGATCTCGTCTCATTTCCCATCACGCTCCGGCATGAGCACCGCCTGATCTTCACGCGCGATGTCTTCGCGCCGGGCAACGACATACTCGCGGACCTCCTCACGCCGCGCGAGCCGGGCGGCACGGCGCGCGCGGTCGTGTTTTGGGACGCGGGACTCGCCTCGGCTTTTCCCGGAATCGCGGAAAAGATGACGCAATGGTTCGCCGCCCGCGCCCACCGGATCGTCCTTGAGGCGGCGCCCGTCGCGCTGCCCGGCGGCGAGCCGGTGAAAAACGATTTCGGCCAGCTTGAGCGCGTGTGGGCTGCGATCAATGCGGCGAAGATTTGCCGTCACTCCTTCGTCATCGCGATCGGCGGCGGGGCAGTGCTCGACCTCGTGGGCTTCGGCGCGGCGACGGCGCACCGCGGTATCCCGCTCATCCGCCTGCCCACGACGAGCCTGAGCCAGGCCGACGGCGGCCTCGGCGTGAAGAACGGCGTGAATCTCTTTACGAAGAAGAACTGGCTCGGCTCCTTCGCCGTGCCGCACGCCGTCGTGAACGATTTGAACTTCCTTCACGGCCTGCCGCCGCGCGACCGCCGGGCGGGCCTGATTGAGGCGGTGAAGGTCGCGCTGATCCGCGATTCGGCTTTCTTCGAGTTCATCGCGGTGCGCGTCGAGGCGCTGGCGAAGTTCGAGCCCGAGCCCTATGAGGCGGTCATCCGCGAAAGCGCGCGGCAGCACATGGAGCACATCGCCACCGGCGGCGATCCGTTTGAGCGTGGCTCGGCGCGGCCGCTCGATTTCGGCCACTGGGCGGCGCACAAGCTGGAGCAGCTCTCGGAATTTCGCGTCAGTCACGGCGAGGCCGTGGCCGTAGGCATGGCGATCGATCTTATTTATGCGCGTCGCGTCGGGTTGCTGCCGGAGCCGATCGCCGAGCGCATCCTCGCGCTGATCCAGCGGCTGGGTTTCGAGTTGTTTGAACCCATCAAACAGATCCGCGGGCCGAGCGGCCGGCAGGACATGCTCGACGGGCTGGAGGAGTTTCGCGAACACCTAGGCGGCCGCCTGACCATCCCGATGATCCGCGCGCCGGGCGACCGGCTGGATGTGCATGAGATGGACGGGCCCGTGGTGCGGGCCTCGTTCGAGGAGCTGAGGCAACGCTATGGGTGAGACTTTGGCACGCGTGGTCTGCGGGTGGGCAGGCACGTCCCTGTGCCTGCATTTCGGTGCGCGCGTCAATGCGGGCACAGGGACGTGCCCGCCCACCTCGGAGGCATTGGCATGAAACGCACCGCGATTCTCAATGTCGTCGGCCTCACGCCGCGACTCATCGGGCCGCACACGCCGCGGCTCGCGCGCGCGGCGCAGGACGGCGGGATGATTCGGGTGCAGCCGGTGCTGCCCGCCGTCACCTGCACGGCGCAGAGCACCTATCTCACCGGACTGCCGCCGTCCGGCCACGGCGCGGTGGCCAACGGCTGGTTCGACCGCGAGCTGGCGGAGCACCATTTCTGGAAACAGTCCAACCGCCTCGTGCGCGGCGAGAAACTTTGGGAGACGTGCCGCGCCGCGCGGCCCGGCTTCACCTGCGCAAAACTTTTTTGGTGGTATAACATGCATTCGACTGCCGACTGGTCGATCACGCCACGGCCGATGTATCCCGCCGATGGGCGCAAGGTCTTCGATGTCGCCACGCACCCGCTCTCCATCCGCGATGCGATCAAGCGCGATATCGGGCCGTTTCCGTTTCCGGCGTTTTGGGGACCGATGGCCGGCATCGCCTCGTCGGAGTGGATCGCGAAGTCGGCCGAGTGGATTGAGGAGAAGCACCGGCCGGAGCTGTCGCTCGTTTACCTGCCACACCTCGATTACAACCTGCAGCGCCTCGGGCCTGATGATCCACGCATCGCGGAGGATTGCCGCGCGATCGATCGCGTGGCGGGCGGGCTGATGGATTTCTACGCGCAGCGCGGCGTGCGCACGGTGGTGCTTTCGGAATACGGCATCACGGCGGTGCGCCGCTCGATCGCGCTCAACCGTGTCTTCCGCGCCAAGGGTTGGCTCACGATCAAGGACGAGCTGGGGCGCGAGCTGCTCGACTGCGGTGCGAGCCGGGTGTTTGCCATCGCCGATCACCAGATCGCGCACATCTACGTGAACGACCCCGCGCTGCTCGGTGCCGTGCGCGCCGCGGTGGAATCGATCGACGGAGTGGCGCGCGTGCTCGGGGCAGAGGAGCAACGCGCCGCCGGTCTCGACCACGCGCGCTCGGGCGATCTCGTGGCATTTTCGGCGGAGGATGCTTGGTTCAACTACTACTATTGGGATGACGACGCCAAGGCCCCGGACTTCGCGCGCTGCGTCGATATCCACCGCAAGTATGGCTACGATCCCGTGGAGCTGTTTCTCGATCCGGCGATCGCGGTGCCGAAGCTCACGCTCGCGGGCAAGCTGTTGAAAAAGAAACTCGGGTTCCGCGGCCTCATGGACGTGATCCCGCTTGATGCTTCGCTCGTGAAGGGTTCACACGGCACGTGTCCGAAAAATTCTGACGAGTGGCCCGTGATCATCGGCACCGGTGCGAGCCCCACGCCGATCGCGGCGACGGCGGTGCGAGATCGGTTGCTACAGGCGTGTCTGGGGTAGGGCGGGTCTGTGACGCGCCTTTTCGGGCGTGGGGTGTTCGCACGGAGGGCGGGTCACAGACCCCGCCCTACTTCGAGCTTCAATTCACCCGGTTCCAGACGGGCTGGCCGGTGAGGGCGGCGCGTGCGATGCGGGCGGAGGTCGTGCGCATCTCGATCATCCCCTCGGGCGAGCAGAAGGCCCCGTGGCACGTGCAGATTAGGTTGGGCGTGGCGGCTTCCTCGGGGGTGCGCAGGGGCTCGTTTTCGACCACGTCGAGGCCGGCGCCGCCGAGGTGGCCTGAGTGCAGCGCGGCGAAGGCGGCCGCTTTCTGCACGATGTCGCCCCGCGCGGTGTTCACCAGGAAGGCGCCGGGCCGCATCAGCCCGATCTCGCGGGCGCCGAACATGCCGCGCGTCTCGGCACTCAGCGGGCAATGAATGGAAATCGTGTCGGACAGCTTCAGCAGCTCATCGAGTGATCCGACCTGTTCCAGGCCGACGGCCTTGCGCGTGCCGGCGGGCGCGTAGGGATCGAAGAAGACGACGCGGAAGCCGAAGGCCTTCGCCCGCAGCGCCGTCGCGATGCCGATGCGGCCGAGGCCCACCAGGCCGAGCGTCTGCGTGCGCAGGCGGCGCATCTTGGGTGCGACTTCGATTTTCCAGCCGAGGCGCTTGGCCTCGGCGTCGAGCGGGAAGAGCTGGCGGTAGAGCGCGAGAATGAGCGCGATGGCGTGGTCGGCGACTTCCTCGGTGCCGTAGTCGGGCACGTTGCAGACCGGGATGCTGGCGCGCGCGGCGGCGGCGGTGTCCACGGTGTCGAAGCCCACGCCGTTGCGGATGATCACGCGGCAGTTTTTCAACTGCGCGATCACGGCGGCGTCCATGAGCGGGCCGTGCCAGAGGATGTGCGCGTGGGCGTCGAGCGCGGCGGCGGGGAGGGGCGCGCCGAAGTCGAGCATCACCGTGGTGAGGTCCGCGACGTCGGCGAGGTGCGGGCGCTCCACGCTCGCCTCCTGGTCGGTGAACTTGAATTCCTTGGGGCAGATGATGACGACGGAGGGGCGGGCGGGCATAAAAGGTTTTGACCGTCGATTAGGGGGATGCCACGGATGCGGGAAAGGCTTATCCGTGTCTCCCGTTAAATCCCTGTTCCGATTCCTTCTTCTCATCGTCGCGCTGGCACCAGCCGCGGCCCTGGCGCAGCGCGAGAAACTCCCGCCCGCCGATCTCGAGCAGGTGGAGAAGACGTGGCCGGCCGCGAAGAAGACGCAGACCGGCATCCGCTACGTGGTGCTGCAGGAGGGCAGCGGCGAGAAGCCCAAGCCCGGCGACAAGGTCAACGTGCTCTACGAGGGCCGTCTGCTGGACGGCAAGGTGTTCGATGCCGCCAAGGACCCGGCGCAGCCCTTCAGTTTCCGCGTGCGCCGCGACATGGTGATCGAGGGCTGGGACCAGATTCTCCAGCACATGCGCAAGGGCGACAAGTGGCTCGTCATCATCCCGCCCGAACTCGGCTACGGCACGCGCGGCCAGCCCCCGAAGATCGGGCGCAATGCGACCCTGGTCTTCGAGATGGAGCTGATCAGTTTTGGGAAGGACTGAGGGTAAGGCCGCTTCTCCGAAGCGGCCTGGGTTCCACTCACAATGGCGGATAACCCCGCAACCTAAGCCGGCTCGGAGAGCCGGCCCCACCGGTCGGGCTTACTTCATCATCTCGGTCAGCAGCGGCTTCATCGCGTCGGCCCAGAGCTGGTAGCCGGCGGCGTTGGGGTGCAGCTGGTCGGGCATGATGGAAAAGGGGATTTTCCCGTCCTGGCCGAGGAAGACGTGATTGATATCGAGGAAGCGGACGTTTTTTCCGTCGTCGAGTTTGGCGAGCTGGGCGTTGACGCCGTCGATCACGGCCATGCGCTTCGCGGCGTCGGCCACGGCCTCGGGCGTGATGACGCCTTGCTGATTCTTGCGCGCGCCGCGGGGGAAGACGGCGAGGACGAGCACCTTGGTGTTGGGGAGTTTTTGGCGGATGAGGCCGACGATCTTTTTGTCGGCGGCGGCGATCTCGTCGGCGCTGTGGCCGCCGGAATTGTTGGTGCCGAGCATGAGGACGGCGACCTTGGGTGCGATGCCGTCGAGCTCACCGTGGGCGATGCGCCAGATGACGTGCTGGGTCTGGTCGCCGCCGATGCCGAAGTTGGCGGGCTGCAGCTTGCCGTAGTAGCTTTCCCAGACGTGCGGGGCCTTGGTCCAGCCGGCGGTGATGGAATCGCCGAGGAAGAGCACGCCGATCGGGCCGGACTTGCCACGGGCGAGGAAGGACTCGTGGGCCTTGAGGAAGGCGGCGTTGGGCTGGCCGTCGGGGCCGGTCTTCGCGATGGGCGCGGAGGCGTCGACCTTGGCGGCGGGCGCCTGGGCGAAAAGAGCCGGCAGCAGCGCGGCGAGAACGAGGGCGGTGAGGGTGGGGCGGAGGGATTTCATGGGCGGAGGAAAGACGAAGCTCGCGGGCCGGAGGTGCGTTGTCGAGGCGCGGAGGGCGGTCAACGCGCCGCGAGGGCGGCTTTCATGCGGCGGATGGCCTCGACGAGCGTGGCGCGCGGGGCGAAGCGGCGGCGGTGGACCAGCTCGTTTTTGAGCGTGCTCCAGAAGGCCTCCATCGCGGCGTTGTCATAGCAGTTGGTCTTGCGGCTCATCGAGGCCACGCAGCGGTTGGCTTGCGGGCAGGCGCGATACTCGCCGCTGGCGTATTGGACGCCACGGTCGGAGTGGTGCAGCAGGCCGGGCGCGGGCTGGGGTTGGCGCCTGCGTCTTCCAGCACGCGCGAGAGGTCGGGCGCGGTGAGGTTGTCGTCGTCCCAGCCGAGCCGCATCTTCGCCGTGATGGGTATTTTCCCCGCAGCAATCATGCCCCGGACGAGCGCGGCGGTCATATCGAACTCGGTCATCATGGAGGAGCCACCGCCGATCTTCGTCACCTTGCGGACGGGGCAGCCCATGTTGATATCGACGGATTAGGCGCCGAGTTCCTGGCACATCACGGCGGCGTCGCGCATCTCCTCCGGCACGCTGCCGAAAAGCTGAATCGCCAGCGGTCGGTCCTCGGGCGACGAGGCGACAAGCTTGAGCGCGGTGGGGTTGCGCTCGAGCACCGAGCGGGCGTTGACGAGGCCGGTGGTGGCTCAGCCGAGCCCGCCGATTTCGCGGACGGTGAGCCGCATGGGTAGGTTGGTGTAGCCCGCGAGCGGCGAGAGAAAGAGATTTGACGAAAGCTCGTAGGGACCGAGGCGCACGGGTAAGGCGAGAGGCAGTCAGGACGGCAGCGCCGCCTTCATCCGCTGCATCGCCTCGACGAGCGTGGCGCGCGGGCACCCGAAGTTGAGGCGCACGTGCGAGCCTTTGGCGGCGCCGAACATCGCGCCGTCGCTGAGGCCCACGCCGTGTTTTTCAAAATGCGCCGTGGGATTATCCAGCCCGAGCGCGGACACGTTCATCCACAGCAGATAGGTGGCCTCGACCGGCGCCTCGACGCGCACGCCGGGCAGCTCGCGCGCGATCACATCGAGCAGGTAGTCGCGGTTGCCGCGCAAATAGGCGAGGAGGGCCTGCCGCCACGGCTCGCCGTCGCGATACGCGGCCTCGCAGGCGGTGAAGCCGAGGCATGTGACCTCGGCGACGATGCCGGCGGTGGCGCGGAGGAAACGCGCGCGGCGCATCGCATCGGGGACGATGGCAAACGAGGTGCCGAGACCGGGGACGTTGTAGGTTTTGCTCGGCGCCATGAGCGTGATGGTGCGCGCGGCGATTTCCGGCGAGAGCACGCTCGTGGGGATGTGCGGCAGCGCCGGATCAAGGATGAGGTCGCAGTGGATCTCGTCGGAGCAGAGGACGAGGTTGTGGCGCTCGCAGAACTCCGCGAGGCGCACGAGTTCGGCACGGCGCCAGACGCGGGCGAGGGGATTGTGGGGATTGCAGAGGTAGAAGAGCCTGGTCTTCGGCGTGACGGCGCGCTCCAGCGCGTCCCAGTCAATCGCCCAGCCCTGGCCGTCGTGCGCCCACGGCACGCTCACGCTGGCGCGCGCGCTGTTTTTCGGCGCCGACATGAACGGTGCATAGACGGGCGAGAGCGTGAGCACTTCCTCGCCTGGCTGGGCAAAGGCCTGCGCGACCACGTTGAGCCCCACCACGAGCCCCGGCAGCCACACGATCCAGGCGGGATCGATTGTCCAGCCGTAGCGCTTCGCCATGGCCTCGACGATCGCTTCGGTCGTGGACGGGACGGGCCGCGCGTAGCCAAACACGCCGTGACCCACGCGGCGGCGCAAGGCCTCGATGATCGCGGGCGACGAGGTGAAATCCATGTCGGCCACCCAGAGGGGCAGCACATCGCGGCCGGCGTATTTCTGCCATTTTTGGGAGTCGGTGCCGCGGCGCTCAGGCCCGTGGTCAAAGTCGAAAGTGCTCATGAAAACCCGAGCCCACCCGAATCGCCCGCGCAGCGCGACGATTTTTCCCAGCCGGCCTGCACAGCCTGTGACGGTTCTGCGCGGTGCAGTTTGCAGCCCTGCGCGCAAATTCCGATGCGCCCGCAAGTTGATGGCATCGCGGCATTGGTGCGCGGGATGCAAAGGAGAGGGCGCAAACCTTCAACCCACCAACATCACCATGAACCTTATTCGCTATTCCTATCCGCACTACCGCCTCGCCTCGTCCGCGCTGCCCCGTTCGCCGTGGGCGGGCTTGGAGAGTGAAATCTCCCGCCTGTTTGAAAACGTGGTCAGCGATTACAGCGCCGCGGTCCCACCCACCCGTTTCCCAGTGGATATCTACGAGGACAAGGCCAACACCTACGTGCGGGCCGAGCTCCCCGGGGTGAACCGCGACGACATCAATGTCGAGGTCACCGATGGTGCGCTCACCATCGCCGCGACCCGCAAAGTGCCCGCTGGCCACGGTGAGGGCGAGCAGTCCGTCGCAATTAACCGCGTGCTCAGCCTCGGCGAGGATGTGCAGTCCGACAAAGTCGCCGCCGCCTACGAAAATGGCGTGCTCACCGTCACCCTGCCCAAGCGCGAGCAGGCCCAGCCGAAGAAGATCGCCGTCGCCGTCAAGTAGGCGACGCCGGTCATCAACCCACCCTCAACCTTATTGGAGAAAACCGCCATGTCCCTGTTCAACACCCTCATTCCCTCGTCCCCCCGCCCCTCGTCCCTGCGCGACGAGCAACGTTCCGCCGACCTCGTGCATACCGTGAAGCCGGCCTATGAAATCAAGGAGACGCCCGAGGCCTTCGGCGTGACCGTGCATCTGCCCGGCGTCGCCAAGGATGGTCTCGAAGTCACCGCCGAGTCGGGCCAGCTCCGCATCCTCGGCCGCCGGGCGTGGAAACAGCCCGAGGGCTGGACCGCGCTGCACCGTGAGTCCGCCGCTGAGCCCTTCGAGATCATCTTCGAGCACGAGCATGCGGTGGAGACCGACAAGGTCGCCGCCGAATTGCGCGATGGCGTCCTGCGCCTCTCGCTGCCCAAGCCCGAGGCCATCAAGCCGCGCCGCATCGCGGTGAACTGATCGGATACAGTTTCCTGTCCACCACCGCGGGTCCCAGCGCTTGGCGCCGGCCCGCCTGCAACCGCCGGGTGATCGCGTGAGCGATGACCCGGCGTTTTCCTTTTCTCGCTGGCCGGCCCAGACGCCGGGGCGGCGGCGTCACTTCCTGCTCTCGGGCATCCTGATGAGAATCGACATGAGGACCGAGACGGTGAGCACGCTGGCGATCACGGCGAGGGAGGTGGTGGTGTCCACCTTCACCCATTCCACGACGAGCATCTTGACGCCGATGAAGACGAGGATGAAGGCGAGGCCGACCTTCAGGAAGCGGAAGAGCTGCATGATGCCGTTGAGGGCAAAATAGAGTGAGCGCAGCCCGAGGATGGCGAAGATGTTCGAGGTGAGCGCGACAAAGCCGTCGCTCGTGATCGCGAGCACCGCGGGGATGGAGTCGAGGGCGAAGATTACATCGGTCGTCTCGATGACAATCAGCACGATGAAGAGCGGCGTGGCCATGCGGCGACCCTCGTGGCGCGTGAAGAAACGGCCCTGATCGTTGTGGGGTGCGACGGGGTAGAAGCGGCGAAAAAGCCGCACGACCGGGTTTTGGTCAGGGTGGACCTCCTCCGCCTTGCCGGGGAGGGCCATCTTGATGCCGGTGTAGACGAGGAACGCGCCGAAGAGATAGAGCACCCAGTGGAAACGCTGGACGACGCTCACGCCGACCAAGATGAACACGGTGCGCATGACGACCGCGCCGATGATGCCCCAGAAGAGGACGCGGTGCTGCCAGATCGCGGGCACCCGGAAGTAGGCGAAAACGAGGATGAAGACGAACACGTTGTCGACGCTCAGGCACAGCTCGATGAGGTAGGAGGCGAGGAATTGCTGCCCGAGCTCGGGCCCGCGCCAGTGCCACACAATGGCGTTGAAACCCATCGCGAGCGTGAACCACACGCCGCACCAGATGAGGGCCTCCTTCATCTTCACCTCGTGCGAATCGCGTCGGAAAACACCGAGATCGATCGCCAGCATGGCGGCGATGAACGCAAAGAAGCCGATCCAGGCCCAAGGGGGCAGGACGTCGAGCGCGGCTAGCGGGGGAGACATGGTCGAAAAGGCCGTCAGGGACCCGGGCGGCAGGCAAGCGGGGATTTGCAGGAGCGATTGGCCGGAGCGACCCGCGGGCAAATTTTTTGACAGCGACCGGCCCGCAGCCGTTGAATCGACCCCTATGAAACGACTTTTGTGCGCGCTGGTGGCGCTTTCCTTGGGTTCAGCCGTCCTTCGGGCCGCGGAGGCCGAGGCCGCGGCCTCGACTTCCGCGGCGGACCTGAAGACGGCCGCCGCCGCCGCCGTGACCGTGCGCCCACCGGTGCAAACGCCGGATTTCATGGAGCACCTGGTGGACAGCGTGCTGCTGGCGTTCGACGTGCGGGCGAGTGGCAACACGGCGACGCACTACGTGATTTGTGTGGTGCTGCTGGTGGTGGCGCTGCTGGCCCGTCGGATCGTGACCGCGCTGCTGTTTCCCTTGCTGAAGCGGCTGGCGGCCAAGACGGAGACGACCCTCGACGACAAGCTCTTCCCTGCGCTGGAAGGGCCAGTGGCGGCGTTCGTGATGATGGTTGGGCTTTTTACGGCGCTGCGGGTCCTGAAGCTCTCGCCTGAGTCGGACACCTACATCGGGCACGGCTCCCAGGTGGCCTTTTCACTGGTGGTTTTTTGGGGGCTATGGCGCGCCTTGGCGACGCTGCTGGATCACGCCTCGGAGGTGACGCAGAAAAAAGGCTCGGGCCTGGCGGCCTTCATGCCTTGGATCAAGAAGGCGTTGCTCACGGTGTTCGTGGTGGTGGGCGTGCTGCTGACCATCCAGGGGTTGGGCTACGACGTGAAGGCGATTCTGGCGGGCCTCGGCATCGGCGGGCTGGCGTTTGCGCTGGCGGCGCAGGACACGCTGGCGAACATCTTCGGCGCCATCGTGGTGGCGGTGGACCAGCCGTTTCGCGTCGGGGAGTCGGTGCGCATCGGGTCCAACGTGGGCGCAGTCGAGGACATCGGCCTGCGCTCCACGCGCATCCGGCTGCTCGACAAGTCGCTGATGACGATCCCGAACAAGACCGTCGCGGCGGAGACGATCACGAATCTCTCGCGCTTCACGCGGCGGCGGTTCGAGCAGGTGCTGGGGCTGACCTACGACACGCCGCCCGCGGAGCTGGAGGCCATCCTCGGCGAGATCCGCGGGATTGTCACCGCGCAGCCGGAGGTGGATGCGAAGGGCGTGCTGCTGTTTTTTCGGGATTTTGGCCCCTCGTCGCTCGACCTCTGGCTCGTTTACGAAGTGCTCACCTCGGATATGCCCCGGGCGCTGGCCGTGAAGCAACAGGTGAACCTGGCGATCATGCGGGCGGTCGCGGCGCGTGGGTTGTCGTTTGCGTTTCCGACGCAGACGGTGCATCTGGCGAAGGAGAAGCAGGGCTGAGTAAACTGTGGCTTAGTGTTCAACGCTTCGCGCGTCCTGGGCGCTGGGCCAGGGTGAATGAGCGCCAGGCGGCCTTCGCTGGCGAAAAAACGATGAGCATTTCCTTCTCCTCCGTGCAGGCAGGCGCGATTAGTCCCGGGCAGTTTGCGCTCTTTCGGATCACGCTCGGCACGGTGCTGGCGGCGAGGTGGGTGTGGCTCGGTGCGTCAGGGGCGGAGTATTTCAAGGGCGGGTGGGCGGTGGCCGGCACGATGATCGCGCTGAGCGCAGGGCTGGCAGCCGGGCTCTGGCGGCGTGGCGTGGCGATCGGGTTGTTCGCGGGCAGCGTGGGGTTGCTCGTGGGGCGGTGGGGCCTGTTGTGGCCTTGGGATCTGGCGGTGCCGGGTTTGCTGGCGGCCTGCGTTTTCGTGCCGGAAGGCGAGCCGTTGAGCATGACGGGTGCGCGTAGCCGGCGGCCGGGAGCTTGGTGTTTCCCCGCGCCGATTTTTTGGGGTGCGTGGGGGCTGCTTGGGATCAGCTATGTGATGAAAGGCGTGGCGGCTTTTTTTGCGGATAGAATCGGCGATGACGCGGGGCGGTCTTATCTGATTGATGCCTTCGTCGCATGGTCACCTGGGTTGGCCGGACCCATCGCGATTATCGAAACCGCTGGTCTGTTGGTTTTCCTCCCGCTGGTTTTCTGGGCGCGGACGCGACCGGTGGTGTGGACCCTGATGTTAGTCCTGCAGTTGGTGGCAGTGGGGTTGACGGGATTCGAGGGGCCGGCCTTCGGCTTGGTGCTATTGCACCTTTTCACCTTCGACCCCGACTGGCTGCCGGCGCGGAGCGATGCGCGCAGACCGGTGCTGCTCTACGATGGCGAATGCGGTCTGTGCAACGCGGTCGTGCGATTTTTGCTGCGCGAGGACGCGGGCGGGCGGATGCGCTTCGCGCCGCTCCAGGGCGCTCCGGCGCAGGCTTATCTCCGCGCCGCGGGGCTGCCGACCGAGGATTTCGACAGCCTCGTCTTCGCGCCCGACTGGGAGCGCCCGGCGGCCGGAGCGCCACGGCTGCGCACCGATGGGGCGCTGGCGGCGGCCGATGAAATCGGCGGTGTATGGCGTGTGATTTCGTGGCTGCGCGTGCTGCCGGCGGCGCTGCGCGATCCGTTCTACAAAATCATCGCGCGGTTCCGCTACGCGTTGTTCGGCGAGTATCGGCCGACGCCGCTGCCGGAACCGGAATGGGCGCGGCGGTTCCTCGGCTGAGCGGCTTTCGTTTTTCGCCCATGCCCATGGAAATCAAGGCCCGTGACCTCCTCGCCGCCGGCTGGCCGGAGGGCGAGCGGCTCGGCGCGGTCCTCCGTCGCGCGCGCGAGCTCGATGCCATCGGCCTCGCGCGCCCCGATCTGCTCGCGCAGCTCGCGGCGGAATTTCCACCGGCGCAGCCCGTGATCCTCCCGCGCCCCGGCCCCGCGCCGCTCGCGGAGGCGGTCGTGGCGGAGACCGCGCAGGAAGCGGCCAACCTCGCCTCCGCCCGCGCGCGCATGGTCGAGCTGCTGCACCTGCCCGTCGTGTCACGCGGCGCGATCATGCCCGACGTGTGCCCCTCGGGCCACGCGCGCGCCACGATTCCGGTCGGCGGCGCCATCGCCGTCGAAAACGCCCTCATCCCCGGCGCGCACTCGGCCGACATCTGCTGCTCGATGTTCGCCACTTTCTTCGCGCCCAACCACCCGGTCGGCGAGGTGATGGATCATCTGCACAAGGCCACGCACTTCGGCGCCGGCGGCCGCGCCCGCGGTGCGCAGTTTGCCTCGGCCGTGCTCGACGAGCCCGTGTGGGACAACCCGTTCCTCGCGCACCTGCGCAGCCGCGCGCAGGACTTCCTCGGCACGCAGGGCGACG
This sequence comes from Opitutaceae bacterium, assembly GCA_030693515.1. Lineage (GTDB taxonomy): Bacteria > Verrucomicrobiota > Verrucomicrobiia > Opitutales > Opitutaceae > ER46. The sequence continues at coordinate 25,814 of JAUYAK010000117.1, read as the reverse complement.
GCAACCACTTCGCCTACCTCGGCCGCATCGCGTTCACCGAGCCGCAGCGCGCCGCGCTCGCCGCCGCCGGCCACACTGCGCTCGCGGAAGCGATCGCGCGCACGGACGACGGCGTGTTCAGCGTGCTCGTCACTCACCACGGCTCGCGCGGACTCGGCGCGGATGTCTACAAGCGCGGCCAGCACGCCGCCGCCCAATGGTGTCGCAAGAACACGAAGGACATCCCCGACGCCGCCGTCTGGCTCCCCGCCGACACGCCGCAGGGCCGCGACTACTGGGCCGCGCTCCAATACGTCTCGCGCTGGACGCGTGAGAACCACGCCGTGATTCACGATGCGCTCCTGCGCCGCCTCGGTGCGCGCGCCCTCGCGCAGGTCGGCAACGAGCACAACTTCGTCTGGCGCCGCGGCGACACGTTTCTCCACGGCAAGGGCGCCACGCCCGCGTGGTGCGACGCCGAAGGCCGCCCGCTCCTCGGCCTCATCCCGCTCAACATGGCGCGCGAGATCCTTCTCGTGCTTGGCGCCGACAACGCTGACTACCTCGCCTTCGCCCCGCACGGCGCCGGCCGCAACCTTTCGCGCACCGCCATGCTCGCGCCCTACAAGGACACCGACGGCGAGCTCGACCCCGCCCGCGTGCAACAGATGATCGCCGAGACGACCGCCGGCCTCGACATCCGCTGGTTCGGCGGCGCCCCCGACCTCAGCGAGAGCCCGATCGCCTACAAGGATGCGACAAAAGTGAAGGCCCAGATCGCGCGCTTCAACCTCGCGACCGTGGTGGGAGAAATCCAACCGCAAGGCTGCATCATGGCGGGCGAGCAACCCGAGCCGTATTGGCAGCGCGCCCGCCGCGAGAAAAAGGCGCGGCACAAGGCGGAGCGGAGGGAGGGGGAGGCCGAAGCTGACGACGTAAACTAGTTCGATCCCGGATTAGAAAAGCACGCCTTCGACAAACGCTGTAATATGGGGCGCAGGTTTCCGATTTCGCCGCATTGCGACGACGAGTTCTCGCGTGAAGCGATCTGGCCATGCAAGACGTCGGATCGTGCGTTTGCTCGGGTAGAGCGCGAGTGCGCGAATCGGCACGAAGCTGACGCCCATGCCGAGAGCCACGAGGTTGATGATCAGGTCGAAGCTATCGAGGCTCATTGTTGGATCGACCGCGATGCCTTGCCGTTTCATCCATGCTCGCAACCGGCGACCGGTGTTGGTCGCGTCGTCGAGCAGGAGCCAGCGCTCACGGTCGGACCACGCTGAGCGTTGGCGGCGCGACGTGGCCTTGAATCGCGCCGCCGCCTCGGGATGAGCGATGAGCGTGAAAGCATCTGCGAAACGGTGCGTAATGCGCACTGTCTTCGGTAGACGCGGCGGAGGGCAGAGGACGCCGAGCTCGAGGTCGTTGGCTTCCAAGGCGGAGAGTATTTCGCTGCTCGACGTGTAGCGCACATCGCACCCGACCTCCGGCGCGCGGCGGAGATTTGCGTGAAAAAATCCCGGCAGGTAGGCGAGCCCGACGGAACGCGACACGCCGACGCGCACTATTTTGCGGGCCTCAGTGAATTCTTCGCGGATGCGCCTTAACGCCTGATCTACGCTGCCGAGCAGCAGGGTCGACTCGGCAAGCAGCATCGCCCCCGCCGGGGTCAGTCGCACGCTCCGCGTGGTGCGTTCGAACAGCTCCACGCCCAGACTCGCCTCCACCCCCTGCACCTGTCGCGTGACTGCGCTCTGCGTGAGCCCGGCAATCTCGGCGGCTTTGGTGAAGCTGCGATGCTCCGCGACGAGGTGGAAGAGATGCAGTTCGTAGATGTCGAACGGTGCGGTCTTCAGAAAATCATGCACAGAGCGCATCAAAGCATGAGACTAATGAATTTCACGATAATTCCTACGGCTGTTATCGTCGGCCCCGTCATGCCCAACCTATCCGAACGCCTCCCGCAAAACATACCCGGCCGCTTCTACGTCGATGCAAGCTGCATCGACTGCGATCTGTGCCGTGCCACAGCGCCCGAATTCTTCCGTCGTGACGATGAAATCGGTTTCTCCGTCGTGCAGCACCAACCCGTGACACTGGCCGAAATTGCCTTGGCCGAGGAGGCGCGCGACGGGTGTCCGTCGGAGTCGATCGGCAGCGACGGCTGATGGGGTCGCGACACGGCTACAGGGCCGAGCCCACAGGCCAAAGAAAAACCCCGCCAACTCGGCGTGAGGTGGCGGGGTTTGAAAAAATGGAGGTGGTGGGAGTTGAACCCACGTGCCCCAGGCCTTTGTGCACCGCGTCTACCTGTAGTAGTGCGACTTTAATCTCGCCGGGGTCACGCCATCGCACGCGCTGAGACCCCAGCCAGTCCCCGGATGAAGTTACGGCGCGCAGTCCGCGGACGGCTCCACGCGCTATGCCTGCTATCGACGTCAGTTCCCGCTAGCAGGTGTCGCGGGACCAACGAGGCTGCACTTAGGCAGCCAGGGGCATTTCTTCAGTTTTGCCGTTTGTTTGTTTTGCAGGGGATTTAACGAGAGACCCACAACTCTCGACAGGCAGCGGCGCACTCCAACCAAGGGTAGAATCCAGAACACCCCCAAAAAAGAGGACAGAGGCCGAGGCTGGAAGACAGCTCCGACATCCGAGGATTAGAACGTGCGAACCAATCAAAGAACGAGCCGCAGACCATGCGTGGGCTGGGGGCGATTGCAAGCGCCGCGCAGCGACCGGCTCTGCCGCCAACCCAGATGAGGGTGTCTCGTTGGGTTGGCGGCAGGCCGGCGCGGCCAATCCTAGACCTGTAGCGGGCGATACTGCCCAGCCCGACAACAGCTTCGTTTCGGTTCCTGCGGTTCAGCGGGCCAGCCTGTGTTGAGCGGCGTGCAACGGGTCGAAAGATTCCGCGGGAAACGACCGTGCGTTTCCGTGATGGCTGAGTGGTGTCGCCTATGCATGCTGCCGCTTCTTCGCATGCCGTTCGCCGTTGAAAACCTCCCGCCTTGCGCCGGCTGCGGCCAGTGCTGCCACTTGGTGGTGGAGCTTTCGCCCTTGTGGGACGACGTGCCGGAGGCGCTCGTCGTCGAGCACGAAGGTGTGCGCTGCATGGACCAGCAGGGCGACGGCGCGTGCGTCGCCCTCGATCGGGTCACGGGACTCTGCACGATTTATGAGCGGCGGCCGCGGGTGTGCCGCGACTTTGCGCGCGGGAGTGCGTTGTGTCTTCGCGTCGTCGCGGGTTTCCGCGGAGCCTGGCTGACGCCCAACGAGGGGAGCGGCTGACTTGTCCCACTTGGAACGAGCGGGTGCGCGGGATCGCGTGGGTCCAGCGTTCTTCCCTGGCAGGGCATCGGGCCCTGCGGGGCGATGCCGCATTCAGTTTGCGCCGGTGCGCTGGTTCGGCCAACTCACGTCCACGATGCGGGCTTTCCCCTCAGGGTATTGGGCGCGACCGATGGTCTGGGTGCTTTGCGGCCTTGGCGTCGGTGCGGCGCTCTTCGCCCAGCGAGGGGGTGGGTTTCTCGGCGGCGGCCAGGTCAATGTCCCGCCTGGCGTGCGCACCGCGCGGGAGATCGGCTCGCGCAGCACGGGCACGCCGGAATGGGAGAATCCGCGGGGGTTTGGCGCGGATGTGTTCACGCTCGCGCGGCTGCGCTACGATGCGGCGCCGCGTCCACCGGGCCGGAGACGCGGTGGCTGGACGACGGATTTTCCGGATGCGGATCTCAACCTCTCGTATCGGCTGCAGCAGCTCACCGCGCTGCGCGTCGATCCCAACGGCCGGCTGGTGCGGCCGACCGATCCGGATTTTTCCCAGTATCCGTTTCTCCTGGCCACGGCTCCCGGCTCGATGGGCCTCACGGAGGCGGAGACCCTGGCGCTGCGGCATCATCTGCTGAACGGCGGATTCCTGCTCACGACGGATTCATGGGGCGACGAGGACTGGGCCAACATCGAGCGGCTCTTCCGCACGGTGCTGCCCGGGCTGAACTTCGAGGAGCTGCCCATCACGCATCCGCTCTACCGCATCGTCGTGAACATCCGGGAAAAAGCCCAGGTGCCCAATATCCACATCGGGATCAAAGTCGCCGGCACGCAGATTCAGCACCGCGTGATCTTCGACGCCAAGGGCCGCATCGTGGTGATGGTGCTGCACAATTCCGACGACAGCGACGGCTGGGAGCGGGAAGGCGAGAACCACGAGTATTTCGAAAACTACGCCGAGAAAATCGCCTATCCCCTCGCGATAAATATCATCTGCTACGTGATGACGCACTGAGCGGCCGGTGTGGTCGGGGCCGCAGGCATTTCTACGGAGCCGCTAAGGCGCAGAGGGCGGCGAGGTCGGAGGCGGGGAGGGCGCGGCCGTAGATGCGGACGTCGTCGATGGCGCCGGTGAGCTGGCCGGCGCCGTCGGCGCGGCGGCCGACGCGGATGGGCGAGCCGTCGCCCGTGGCCGGACCGCCGCTGAAGAGCGCCAGATTCGAGGTGCCGACCGCGACGCCGTTGACATAGAAGGTCGGGGCGGAGTTCACGTTGGCATCGGGGGCGACGACGGCGACATGGTGCCAGCCACTGCCGAGCGTCGCGGTGCTGGCCCAGGCGCAATAGGAGCCGTTGGCCCGGACAAAATACAGCGCGCCGGAGCCGAGCACGATGAAGTCAAAGGGATTGTTCTGGGCGCCGTTGGCGCTGACCTTGGAGGCGACGACGGCGTCGCCGGCTCCGGGTGTGACGTTAATCCAAGCCGCGATGGTGAGCGCTCCGACGTAGGGGGCATCGGAGGGCTGGGAGGCGACGACGTGGCTGCCGGTGGCCGCGGATAGCCCGAGGGCGAATGGGCCAATCTTGCCGGACGTCCACGTCGGGCCATTCACGATCGTGCCGTGGGCGGAGCCGGCGCTATCCGCCGCGAGGGTGCCCGCACCCTCGTCCATCCGCCAATGGTTGAGCAGGGCGGTGGTGAGGTCTCCGCTGGTGGTCACGGTGAGGGTGGCGGGGTTGGAGGTGGCGGCGCCGGCGGCGTTGGTGGCGACCAGGGTGTAGCTGGCGGCGTCGGCGGCGGTGACGGCGGGGAGGGTGAGCGCGGCGGTGGTGGCGCCGGCGATCGCGGTGCCGTTCTTGCGCCACTGGAGGGTGGGCGCGGGCGTGCCCGAGGCGGCCGCGGTGAAGGTGACGCTGGCGCCGACGTTCACGGTCTGGCTCGCGGGCTGCGTCGTGATCTGGGGCGCGGTGTTGACGGTGAGGGTGGCGGTGTTGCTGGTGGCGGAGCCGGCGGCGTTGGTGGCGACCAAGGTGTAGCTGGCGGCGTCGGCGGTGGTGACGGCGGGGAGGGTGAGGGTGGCGTTGGTAGCGCCGGCGATCCCGGTGCCGTTCTTGCGCCACTGGAAGGTGGGCGCGGGCGAGCCTAAGGCCGCGGCGGTGAAGGTGACATTGGCGCCGGAGGTCACGGTCTGGCTGAGCGGCTGCGTCGTGATCTGCGGCGCGACGACCGATCCGGAGACTGATATGCCGACATTAGCGGAATGGGTGGCTCCGCCATTATCCGTCACTGTGACTGTGGCGGTAAACGATCCGGCGGTGTTGTAGGTGTAGCTCGGGTTGGCGGTGGATGCAGTCGCGCCGTTGCCGAAGGTCCAGGCGTAGGAAACGATCGTGCCGTCCGGGTCGTTGGAACCGGCGCTGGAGAAGTTGACCGTCAGGGGGGCGGTGCCGGAGGTCTGCGATGCGCCAATGATGGCGACGGGAGGCGCATTGAGTGTGACTGTGCCGGTAATCAGGAAATTTCCGATGCTGCCATAGGCCGAGTATCCATTCGTGAACGGATCTCCTGCACCTTCACCGCGCACGCGCAGGTAATAGGTGCCCGATGTCATCGCGCGCGAAATTGCCGCGCTCATGCCTGGGGCGTTGGAAGTTTGGAGGGTGCTTCCGCCGGCGTCGAGGAGTTCGACCCGCAGTTTCAAATTGGCTTCGGGGGAAGGGCTCTGGATCGTCAGGGCAAGGGGGCCGGTGCTGGATCCGAAACGAAAAACATCCACATCCGTGCTGCGCTCGATCGTGCCGCCGTCGGCGACTACCCCTAGGCTGTTGACGGCCAAGGTCGAGGCCGTGGCGGTGGTGTTGCCGTGATCGTCGGTGGCGTAGGGAATGAAGGTTGAGATAATCGCGAGGTCATCCTCGGTGTTGTTGGCGTTTTGATACTCGCCGCGGCTGAATTGGGTGACGCTGGCGTAGTAGCCCAGGCCCATGATGGGCGCCCAGTTGCTTTGGCCGGCGTAGTATTCGGTGGCGTTGGGGCCCGTCAGCCCGTCGTGGTTGAGGCCGGTGGAATGGCCCACCTCGTGTGAAATAGCTTCGGCGATGTATTTCTCCGCGTTTGCGAGTTGTTGCGTGAACACGAAGACCGGCGTGTCGGAATTCCAGCTGAACGAGCCGACGTAGCCCACTCCGCCGGCTCCGCCATTATACCAGTTGCTCGGGCTGATCACGACACGGATGCCGAAGGACTGGTCGCCGTTGCTCGTCTTGCGCAACGCCTCGATGCCCGGATCCTGGGTGGTGACATCGACGGCGAACGGGGCGAAGTCTTCGGTCACCCGTTTCCAAATCGCCGTGATTACGGCGCGCTCGGTCGCGTTGAAGGTCTGCGGATCTCCATCCAGATCGAACGCGCCGGAGTTGATCGCGTTGCCGCCGGTGAAGCTCGAGTTCCAGATTGTGCCGGATGTCGTGTGGCCGTTGAAATCGAGATAAATGACCTTGGATGCACCGGGCAGGCTGTGGAGCTGGAAGGCATCCACGGCGTTGCCGTTGGCCAATTGCACGGTGGAGGAGCCTGGCAGCAGCGTGTTGGCCGGCGCAGTGGCGGTGGGAGCGGCGCACGCGTAGAAAAGCGCGCCCCGAAGGTCGATGCCGAGGGACGGCTGCGTCCGCAACAAGGTCGCGAGGCGCTGTGAATCGATCCCGTAGGACTGTGCTACTTCGGCAATGTTCGGGCCTAGCGCGGTGACCGCCGCGTTACCCTTAGCTGCGGCCGAGAGTCCGAGACTTAGGCTCGGCTGGGCCTTTAGCGGGGTGGTCGCGGTGGCGGCGATGAAGAAAAATAGGCATGGCAGTAGCGGGCCGAAATTCGGCCAAATGGTTCGCAGCATAGGGGGAAACCTTCATATTGTATCTATCACCCGGATGAAAATGTTTTTACAGCCCGGACGGTCAGTTAGTAGAAATTGGGGCACGCGATCGGCGACAACGGATGGCGATAGGCGAGCACGAAGCCGCCCATCTCGGAGACTGGGATCCGAGGGCTTTTACTTCCGCAGGTGGGCGTCGCCTAGCAAAAATCATGCGTCCAAGCGACTGTTACTTGTGGTAGGTGTTCCCCTAATATCTTTCATCTGCCCTGTTCGGTTCGATTCTGAGGATCTTTACCTTTTTTTCCTACCTCATGAATACCCCCATCACCCGCCGCGTCTTCCTCGGCACGTCCGCTACGGCGGTCATTGTCGCGGGCCTCAAGGCCCAAGGCACCGTCATCGGCGCCAACAACCGCATCCGCGTCTGCACCATCGGCTTCAACGGCCAGGGCAGTTCTCACATCAAGGACATCCTCGGGCACAAGCGTGACGCGGAATACGTCGCCCTCTGCGATGTGGACGCCAATGTCCGCGCCAAGGGCGCGAAGCTCGTGAGCGATGCGCAGGGCAAGGCACCCAAGCTCTATGCCGATATGCGCGACGCGCTGCGCGACCCGGCGGTCGATGCCGTCACCATCGCGACCCCCAACCACTGGCACTCACTCGCCGCGATCTGGGCCTGCCAGGCGGGGAAGGACGTCTATGTCGAGAAGCCGATCTCGCACAATATCTTCGAGGGCCGGCAGGTCGTGGCCGCGGCGGAGAAATACCAACGCATCGTGCTGCACGGCACCCAGAGCCGCTCCAACGCCACACTCATTCGCGACCTGAAGCTCATCCACGACGGCTTCATCGGGAAGATCGTCGAGTCGCGCGGCTACGTTTACAAGAACGGCAACCGCGGTCCCATCGGCCGCGGTGCACCGGGCAACGCGCCCGACACCCTCGACTGGAATCTCTGGCAGGGCCCTGCGCAGGCGACTGGCTTCATGGTCAACACCGCGCGCAAGAAGCCGGGCCTCCACGTCCACTACGACTGGCACTACTTCTGGCCCTACGGCAACGGCGAGATCGGCAACCAAGGCGTGCACGAGATGGACATCGCGTTTTGGGGCCACAACCGCGGCCTGCCCACCAGTGTGCACAGCGCCGGCGGTCGCTTCGGCCTCGACGACGACGGCCAGACGCCCAACACGCAGGCGACGACCTTCGCCTACGCCGACGGCTCGATCATGACCTTTGAGGTGCGCAACCTCGGTTCGTTCGAGGAGGCGATGGGTGGCAATTGCGGCAACAGTTTCTTTGGCACCAAGGGCTACTACGTCCGCACGAAGGGCTTTTTCAGCTACAAGGAAAACAAGGGCGGCGAGCGCGAGCAGATCCCGATTCCGGAGAACACGCCGCCTGCGTCCAAGGCCGACAAGTTTCAGCGCTGGTTCGCCGCCATCCGCTCGCGCAATCCCGCCGATCTCCCCGTGTCACCGCTCGACGCCCACCACTCGTGCGTCCACTGCCACCTCGGCAACATCGCGTTCCGCGCCGGTCGCTCGCTCGCCTTTGATCCGAAGACAGAGCGGTTCAAGGACGCCGAGATGAACCAGCACCTCACGCGCGAGTATCGCGCCGGCTTCGAAGTGCCGAAGCTGGTGTGAACTCTGTCTGATGTAGGCGGGGTGCCCTCACCCCGCGGCGGTGGTCGATCTCGAAAAGCGGGGTGAGGGCACCCCGCCTGCATATTTTTACCCCGATGAAACTACCCCTCGTTTCGCTCTTCATCCTCTGCGCGGCGCTTTCCTCCGCGCAAACGATCGCGCCCGCCCCGCCTTCGCCTGCGGCCGCAGTCGCCGAGGACGCCAAGCCCCCCGTGCAGCTCAGCCCCTTCGAGGTCGTCGAGAACACCAAGGGCTACTTTGCCGGCAACACCATGTCCGGCACGCGGCTCAACTCGAAGCTCGAGGACCTCGGCGCCGCCATCACGGTGATGACCAAGGAGCAGATGGCTGACTTCGCTCTCCTCGATATCAACGACATCTTCCTCTACTCCGTCGGCACCGAGGGCAGCGGCGACTACACTGATTTTGCGGTGAACAATGCCGGCAGCGTCGCCGACAACGTGATGAACAACCCCCGCGGTGCGAACCGCGTGCGCGGCATCGGCTCGGCCAACGTCGCCTACGGCAACATCGCGACCTCCGGCCTCTCGCCGGTCGATCCGCTCAATATCGACGGCGTGGAAATCAGCCGCGGGCCCAATGCCAATGTCTTCGGTCTCGGTTCGCCCGGCGGCACGCTCAACATGATTCCCGCGACCGCGAATTTCACCAAGGACCGCACGCAGACGGGCGTGCGCGGCGACAGTGTCGGCGGCTACCGTTTCGATCTCGATGCCAACCGCGTGCTCTTAAAAAACCGCCTCGGCGTGCGCGTGAGCGCAGCGTTCCAGCACGACGGCTATCAGCGCAAGCCGTCCGGCACCGATTCGCTCCGCTACAACGGCATGGTGAGATACCAGCCCTTCAAGTGGACGACGCTCAACGCCTCCTACGCCTACTACCGGATGAACGGCAACCGTCCCAACTCGATCATGCCACGCGACGGCGTCTCGTATTGGATCCAGCAGGGCAAGCCCGCCTGGGACCCCGTCACGCAGACTTACACGCTCAATGGCGTCGCCTACGGTCTCAACGGCCCTGGCCCGCAGGCCACGCGCACGGCGATCACGAGCGACAACAACCTCCCCGATGTTTTCCAGCGCACGTTTTCCGGCGCGGACAAGAGCTACGTCTTCATCGACGGCGGCGCCGTCGCCTACTGGACCGCCCCCACCGGCAACAACAACGCCTCTGTCTCGCCGCTGCTCAACAACTCCAGCAATCGTTACATGGCCGCGAGCCCCGCGGCGGGCGTCGCCTCGGGCCGCTTCGCGAGCCAGCCGCTCTTCACCACCACGCCCTCGCTCAGCGACCGCACCTACTACGACTGGTCGGAGGTGAACCTCGGCGCGATGAATCGCCTGATGGATCGCACGCTCACGTCGCGCGTGCAGCTCTTGCAGGTGCTGCTCAACACCCCGCGGCACACGCTCGTCGCTCAGGGCGACTGGGCGCGCGAGGACTCACTGCGCTACCAGCGGAATATCTTCGGCACCGCCGCGACCAATTACCTGCTCGTCGATGTGAATGCCCGCCTGCTCGACGGCTCGCCGAATCCGTTTTTCGGCCGCCCCTACCTCGGCCTCGATCAACCGCTCACGCAGTGGATCCCGGGCCGCAGTGAGACGACCCGCGGTCAGCTCGCCTACCGCCTCGACCTCACGCAGGAGAAAAACGCGCTCCGCTGGCTCGGCCTCCATCAGCTCACCGGCTACGACGAGTTTTCCTCCGCCATCACGCGCCGCTACAGCTACCGCGACGTGCTCGCCTCCAATCACGCGTGGGTGCCGCCCGGCACGCTCCCCGCGCTCAACGGCAACATCGCCGGCGGGCAGACCTCCGCGAATACGCGCTTCCGCGGCTATTTTCGTTACTACGTCGGCGATGCCACCGGCACCAACGTCGACTACGCGCCGAGCACGTTCAACTATGGCCCTGCGACCTACGTCTGGGGCAACGCCGCCACCGGCGTCTTCCAGCGCGAGCCCGCGCGCCTCGATCAGCGCCCCACGCTCGACAGTGCCGGCGGCGGCAGCAATTCCCTCACGCGCACCAAGACCACCGGCGGCGTGATCCAGAGCATGCTCCTCGGCGGCCGGCTCGTCACGACCTTCGGCGTGCGCGACGACAAGACCTACGACAAGCGCGGCCTCGAGCCCCGCGCGCTCCTGCCCGACGGCAGCGATTTCAATTACGCCGTCATCAACCGCTGGGCCGCGGGCGACTACGCGACCAACGGCGGCCGCACTAAGACCGCCGGCGGCGTGCTGCGGCCGTTCCGCGATCTGGGCTTCGTCTCGCGCGCCGCGCAGGGCGATGGCGTCGCCGGCCTCGGCGCGCGCCTGCTCGCGGGCCTCACGCTCACCTATAATCAGAGCGACAGCTTCATCCCGCAGGGCCCCCAGCAGGATGTGTTTCGCAACCAGCTCCCCAACTCCAGCGGCGAGGGCAAGGACTGGGGTTTCTGGCTCAACTTGAACGACGGAAAATTCGTCCTCCGCGTAAACCGTTTCGAGACCAAGCGCATCAAGACCCGCAACGGCGACGCTGCCACCATCGCGCAGCGCACGTTGCGGATCGACGTGTTCCAGAGCGACGCATGGCAGCTCGTGAACAACGCCCGCGCGTGGATCACGCAGCTCAACCCCGCCTTCACGCCCGCGCAGGTCGAGGCCGAGATCGCGCGCCAGACCGGCCTCTCCGTCGAGGAGCAGCACGACCTCGTGCTCCCTGATCCCGGCATCTCCGCCACCCAGGACGTCGAGTCCCGCGGCACCGAGATCGAGCTGAATTTCAATCCCGCGAAATTCTGGACGCTGCAGGCCTCGCTCTCCGAGACCGAGACGACCAACACCAACGTCTCCCGCACCACGACCGACTGGATCGCGCGCCGCCTGCCCATCTGGACAACCATCGTCGATCCCCGCCTCGCGCCCACCGCGGCCAATCCCAACCGCCTCTGGTGGGAGGCGACCTACGGCGGCAACAGCCCGCGCCAGGCCTTCACCAACAACGTCGACATCCCGCTCAAGATCATCCTCCAGCAGCAGGGCAAGGCCAACCCCCAGATCCGCAAATACCGTTTCAAGATGGCGCAGAGCCTCCAGCTCTCCGGCCTCACGCAGCACCGTATCTTGCGCCACGTCGGCGTCGGCGGTGCCGTGCGCTGGGAAGACAAGGGCGGCATCGGCTACTACGGCGTGCAACAATTCCCCGCCTCGATCACCGACCTCGATCCCAACCGCCCCATCTACGACAAGTCCCACTATTACGTGGACGCCTTCGTGAGCTACCGCACGAAACTCTTCGGCGGCAAAGTCGGCGCGACCTTTCAGCTCAACGCCCGCAACCTCGGCGAAAACGGCCGCCTCCAGCCGGTCGGCGCCTTCCCCAACGGCGTCCCGCTCGCCTACCGCATCATCGACCCCGCGCTCTACATCGCGTCGGTGAAATTTGATTTGTAGAGTCCGTGGCTGGGGTGTCTCGCCTCAATGTTTCCACTTCGTAGCCCGCTTCGTGAGAAGCGTGACAGCACGAAAGTTGTCCTCAGAGTGTGGGCCTAGAAGGTTTTGCTGAACAAGTTCACTTTTGATGCTCGGTAATTCTGCATTAGAAATATGCTTCGAGCCAGTGTCCGCGCTCGCCCCAAAACACGCACCAACGTCCCGCTGATTGAACCACGTCGAGATGAAATTCGTTCGTTTCCGGGTCTTCTGCGAGATGAGTGGTAGCCAAATCAATCTTATGCGCCGTCGCGAAATTGGAGGCGCGTTGAAGGAGGTCGCGACCGTAGGCAATGGTATCGGAAGGAAGCTTGGGGTTCCAAGCTGAGTTGAGCAGTTCCGGGCCAATGATCGCGGTGCAGTCCTCCAGAAATTTCCCGCGGAAAGCGTAAGCTTCCACGTAGCCGCCGGGGCTGCCGTTAGTGTAGCGAGGCAGGCCATGAGAGGGCGCGACTAAATCAAGCACGCGAAAGCCGCTCATATCATTAAGAAACTTTTCCTCGGTGAGTGCCTTATCCGCGCGCTTGTCGAATTGGAGACGTGCCCACTCGTTGGCGGCTGCATCTATGCCAACAGTAGGCGCGCCGAGCGTGTCAAATGCCACGAGAGTAATCTCGCCAAACCGACGAACCTTGGCGTCACGACGCCAGCACCACTGGGATTGGAGCTTGCGCCAAAGTTCCTCAAACTCGGCTTCGTAGCCGGGTTTGGCTTTTGGTCCGGGATTCCAATCAAGGCCCATACTTTGGTCTAGAGCGAGCGCGCAGAAACGTTTATCTGGGTTGTTTAAGTTGAACGCGATGCTTCGCGGCTCAAGCGCGATTTGACGCGACTTTGATCGGCATCGTCCCTCATCGCATCCTCCTCCCCTTCGTTGCGTCCTGCCGGTTGCGAAATCCTGTCGCTTCGTGATTGTCGGTGCTCCCGTTCCGCGTTCACGTTTCCCCTTTCCCTTCCTTCCATGTTGCTCCCCCTGTCTTCCGGTTGCCGCGCCTTGGTGCTCGGCGCGTTTCTCACTTCTGCCGCGCTGGCCCAGGCGCCCGCCGTCGATATTCCCGCGCCGAGCCCCGCCTCGACGCTCAAGCAGCGCGTCGGCCTCACCGATATCGAGATCGTCTATGCCCGCCCCGGTGTGAAAGGCCGCAAGATTTTCGGCGGCCTCGAACCCTTCGGCTCCATCTGGCGCGTGGGCGCCAACAACGCCACGACCATCTCGTTCAGCACGCCGGTGAAGTTTGGCGGCAAGGACGTGCCTGCCGGCAAATACGCGCTCTTCGCGCAGCTCGGCCGCGAGGAGTGGACCGTCATCCTCAGCTCCGCCAACCAGCAGTGGGGCTCCTACCGCTACGACCCGAAGGACGATGTCGCGCGCGTCACCGTGAAGGCGAACTCGCTCGGCGATGTGCTCGTCGAGACCTTCCTGATCGACATCAACCAGATCCGCGACGACTCCGCAGTGCTCAACCTCGTGTGGGAAAACACCGTCGTCTCCGTCCCGCTCCAGTTCGACGTCGTGCCCAAGGTCCGCGCGCAAATCGAGGCCGTGATGGCGTCCAACGCCGCGAAGAAACCCTACGTCGCCGCTGCGATGTTCTACCTCGATCACAAGCTCGACCTGAAAAAGGCCGCGGAGTGGATGGACCTCGGCATCGCGGAGCAGCCGGAGAATTTTCGGTTCCCCTTCACCTACCGCAAGGCGCGCATCCTCGCCGCCGCCGGCGACAAGGCCGGCGCCCGCGCCGCCGCCGAACTCTCGCTCGCCGGCGCCAAGCAGGCGCAGGGCGCGCTCAAGGACGAATACGTGCGCCTCAACACCGAGCTCCTCGCGAGCCTGAAATGATTAACCTCACCCGTGCCACGCGCGGCACGGGCGGCGGTCATTGCGGAAATCCGGCGGACGGCAGCCCGGGGAAGAGCTTCAGCGCGTTCTTGTAGTAGAGTTTTTTCAACACGTCGTCCGGCAGCGCGAGGCCGTAGAGTTTCCAGATGCCGTGATACTTCCGGATCGGATCGAAGTATTCATCGTCGGTCTCCAGGAGGCGGAAGTAGACGTGATATTCGGCGACGTTGTAGGCGTCCTTCCCGAAGAGGACCCGGTCCTGGTATTTGACGAAGAAGCGGTGCGCGGCGCGCGGCGCTCGGCCGAGTTCGCTGGTGATGGCGCCGATCTCGACGTGGACGTTGGGGAGGCGGTCGAGCAGGGCGCCGAGCTTGCCGAGGTCGTGGCCGAGCCAGCCAAGGTGCGCGGCGATGAAGGTCGTCTGCGGGTGACGCGCGAAGAGCCGGTGCTGCTCGTCGATCAGTTGCTCCCACGTGTAGTTGGTCTGTGCGGACTGGTTGCGGCGCGCCTGGATCTTCAGCTCGAGCCAGCGCTCGTTGTTTTTGTCCATCGGCTGAAACAGGCCCCACGGATCGGCGGTGTGGATGAGCACGGGGATCTTGTGCTTGCCGGCCATGGCCCACACGGGGTCGAAGCGCGGGTCGTCCACCTTGATGCGGCCCTGGCTGTCCTGGAGTGTCATGCCAAAGCCCTTCCAGACCTTGAGGCCGATGGCGCCGGCCTTGATGTCGGTCTCGAGTTGGGCGGCGGCGCGCGCGCCGTAGTCGGGTTCCTCGAGTTTAGACTGGTCCATGTTGGTCATCACGCGGAAGCGCGCGGGAGAGTGAGCCTTCGAGGCCGCGGCGGCGTCGGCCACCCACTTGCCCTGCCCGCCGCCGACGGGCGAGTTGATCATCAGGCCCATGTTGAGGCTGTCCATGTCCTTGATGAGCTGGTCGAGGCGCGCGGGCGTCACGTCGCGGTGGTGCGTGTGGACGTCGATGAACGGGAACTTGGCGCGCGTGGGCTTGTGCTCGGGGACGCGGAGCGTGGACTTCGGATCGAATTCCTCGATCGAGATCGACGGGCCGCCGGGTCCAGCGGGCGCGGGGCCGGGTCCGGGGGCATTGGCGGCAAACGTGGGGGCGGCGAAGGGCAGGGCGAGGAGGAGGATGCGGCGCATGGGAGGGGGAGGTGAGACTCGCGGAAGTCGCGATCTCATGAGCGACGACGCCGGACGTGTCGAATGGCGAAACGTGACCCTCGATTTCTGTGGGGACGGTGGGCGGAATTAAGTTCTGGATTGGATTTCTCAATCGAACCCGTTCACGGTTTCGCGTTCATGACGAGCCTTCCCACCTCAACGCCGCGCCGCGGCCCAGCCCTGCGGGTGCCGCTTTGCCGGGCGGCATCGTCGCAGGAGGCCGCACCTTCAGCCCCATGACCGCGACGCCCCCGCCCGATCCCGATGACGCCGAGTCCCCCGGCGTGCCCGGCTTCCGCTCCTGGGGCGGCGTGTATCTTTTCGTTTTCGCCTGCTTCGTCGCCATGGTGATCGCGCTCACTTTCTTCGCCCGCCACTACGGATGAACGCCCTCGACTGGCTCGTGCTCCTCGGCGCGATCGTCGGCATCGCCGCCTACGGCACCTGGCGCACGCGCCACACCGACAAGCTCGACACCTACCTCAAGGGCGGCGCCACCACCAAGTGGGGCACCATCGGCATCTCGGTCATGGCCACGCAGGCCAGCACGATCACCTACCTCTCGTTGCCGGGCGTGGCCTACGAGAACGGCATCGCGTTCATCCAAAATTATTTTGGCCTGCCGCTCGCGCTCATCGTGGTCTGCGCGGTCTTTTTGCCGATCTACCGGAAGCTCGGCGTCTACACCGCCTACGAATACCTCGGCCAGCGCTTCGATCAAAAGACCCGGCTGCTCGGCGCGGGGTTGTTTCTCCTCCAGCGCGGCTTGCAGGCCGGCATCACCATCTACGCTCCCGCGATCATTCTCGCGACGGTGCTCGGCTGGCGGCTCGACCTCACGATCATCTTCACCGGGCTGCTTGCGATCGTTTATACGGTCACGGGCGGCAGTGCGGCGGTGAACCTCACACAGCGGCTCCAGATGGGCGTCATCTTTGGCGGGATGATCACGGCGTTTGTCGTCTTGCTCGTGAAGCTCCCGCCCGACGCCGCCCAGATCGCCGGCGCGATGGGCAAGCTCGAGGCCGTGAGCTACACGCCCGATCTCAAGCAGCGCTACACCATCTGGACGGGCATCCTCGGCGGGTTCTTTCTCTCGCTCTCCTATTTCGGCACCGACCAGTCGCAGGTGCAGCGCTACCTCGGCGGCGCGCACCTGCGCGAGGGCCGGCTCGGCCTGATGTTCAATGCGCTCTTCAAGATCCCGATGCAGTTCGGCATCGTGATGCTCGGCGCGCTGCTCTTCGTCTTCTACCAGTTCCAGCCCGGCACGCCCGTCATCTTCAATCAGACGCAGTGGCAGCGTCAGGTGGCCGGCGCCGAGGGGGCGAAGTTTCTCGCCCTTGAGGAAAAACACGCCGTCCTCCACGCCGACAAGCAGGCGAAAATCCGCGCTTGGCTCGCCGCGGACAAGGCTGGCGACGCCGCGGCCGAGACCGCCGCGCGCGCCGCGCTGCGCGCCGCGCAAAACGAAGCCACCGCCGTGCGCAACGAGGCGCGCGCCGCCCTCCAGACCGCCGATCCCTCGGCCAAGCGCACGAAGGATTCCGACTATGTCTTCATCACGTTCATTTTGACCCAGCTCCCGCACGGTGTGATTGGGCTGCTGCTCGCGGTGATGTTCGCCTCCGCGCTTTCGTCGAAGGCCGGCGAACTCAACGCCCTCGGCACCACGACCACCATCGATCTGTGGCGCAGCGTGCGTCCGCTCGCCGAGCGCGACGAGCCGCGCAATGTGAAAAACGCGAAGTTCTTCACCGCCGTGTGGGGTCTTTTCGCCATAGGCTTCGCGCTCTTCGTGAGCTTCGCCGAAAACCTGATCGAGGCGCTGAACATCGTGGCCTCGATCTTCTACCCGGCGCTGCTCGGCGTGTTCGTCGTGGCGTTCTTCCTGAAGTGGGTGCAGGGCACCGCGGTCTTCTGGGCCGCCATCGCCGCGCAACTCGTGGTGATCGCGATCTACTTTTACGGCAGCATCGCCTACCTCTGGCTCAACCCGATCGGCTGCGCGACATGCGTCGGGTTCGCCGTCGTGCTGCAGGCGATCGGAGTAGGGCGGGTCTCCGACCCGCTCTCGGAGCGGAAATAATTTTTAACCACGGATTCCACGGATAAAACGGATGAAGGCACTCACCGGCGGAAATCTTATCCGTGCTATCGAGGGAATCCGTCGTGAGGTCTCGTCCTTTTTCCGAGGGCGGGTCGAAGACCCGCCCTACTTGGCATGAGCACTCCCGTCATCTGTTTCGGCCAGCAGCCGTGCGGGTTTTTCCCCCGGCGGTTTCTCTTCGCCAAGTTTGAGACCGCGCGCCGCCTCCAGGCCGAGATCGGCGGCGAGATCGTGTTTTTCTACCACGACAGCGACCACGATGCGCGCGAGACGCAGACCATCCTGCGCCATCGCAAGTCCGATGAGCCCGCCACGCTGAACTTCACGATCGAAAACAAAGTGCAGCGCAAGTGGTCGCCGCTCTTCCTTAAGCGCCTCGCACCGGGTTGGCAGGCCACCACCGCGCGGCAGCTCGGCGCCTACGTCGCGCCGGAGCGCGTCGAGGCTTTCAAGCAGGTGACGGCGACGAACGTCGCCGACTTCTGCCTCGATCTGTATCGGCGCATGGGCCTGCTCGACGGCGTCCGGGTCGTGCGCTCCGGTGATCCCGCCGTGCGCGCGGCGGCGTGCGACGTGGCGGACTATTTCGCCGATGTGCCCCACGCCGGCGAGATCGTGCGGGCGCGCTGCATGGACGGGTCGCTCAAGCTGCACGAGGGCGGCGACACCTACGTGACCCTGCCGCCGTGCGCCGTGACCAAGGCGCAGATCTCGCCCACGCGCGACACGCGCCTCCGCTGGATGCAGACCGTCGTGCGCTGCACGCACTACATCGCCGGGGCGGGCGAACAAGCCTACTTGCGCCCGGAGGACGCGCCTGAGATTACCTTTGTCCGCCGTGACGAAATCGACCGCTCCGATGAAGCCTACCACTGACGCTGGCCCGCTCCTCGCCTTCGGCGCGCACCCGGACGACATCGAGTTCGGCTGCGGCGGCGTGATCGCGGCGGAAGCGAAAGCCGGGCGGAAGGTTCACCTCGTCGTCTGTTCGCGCGGCGAGGCCGGGACCAACGGCACGCCGGTCCTCCGCACGCGCGAGGCCAAGCGCGCCGCGGCGCTGCTGGGGGCGAGCATCGAGTTCATCGACCTCGGCGGTGATGCGCACTTCGAGGAACGCGCGGGGCACGTCATCAGGCTCGCGGGCCTCATCCGTCGTCACCGGCCCGGGACGGTGCTGGCGACGAGCACGGTGGAAAACCAGCACCCCGACCACGTTAAGCTCGGCCGCATGGTGCGCGACGCCGCACGGCTCGCGCGGTTCGGCGGACTGAAGGAACTGCTGCGGCTGAAGCCGCACGCGATTGGGCAGATGTTTTTCTACGCCGTTTCGCCGGATGCCGAGCCGGTCGACCTGGGCCGCGTGCTCGTGGATGTTTCAGATCCAGCGGTGGTCGCGGCCTGGACGGCGGCGATGGAAGCGCACGCTTCGCAGATGCGGACCCGCAACTACGCCGAACTCGTGCTCACGCGTGCGCGGCTCAACGGCCTGCGCGCCGGCCTTGCGCACGCCATCCCGCTGTTTCCGGCTGATGCGCTCGTGGTCGATTCGCTCGCCACGCTCGGGCGCGCGGCGCGGCGGTTCTGACCATGGCGGCCGTGCGCGCGCTCAAGATCGGCATCACCTGCTATCCGTCGGTGGGCGGCAGCGGCATCTTGGCGACCGCGCTCGGCGAGGAGCTGGCGCAGCGCGGGCACGAGGTCCACTTCATCAGCTACGGCCGCCCGTTCCGTCTGCCAGTGGATGCGCCGCGGCTGCATTTCCACCCGGTCGTGATCAACGACTACGAGCTCTTCAAGTATCCCGACTATACGCTGCCGCTTTCAGTGAAGATGGCGGAGGTCGCGCGCGACCACGCGCTGGATGTGCTGCACGTGCATTACGCCGTGCCGCACGCGACCGCGGCGATCCTTGCGCGCTCGATGCTCCCCGAAGGAAAACGTCCGCGCGTGGTCACCACCCTGCACGGCACCGACACCACGCTGCTCGGCCGCGACGCCGGCTACGGCCCCGCGATCCGGCATGCGCTGATGCAGTCGGATGCGGTCACGGCTGTCTCGGCCTGGCTGCGCGACGAAACGCACCGGTTGCTCGCGGTCGATCGGCCCATCGATGTGATCCACAATTTCTACGCGCCGAAAACTCCGCGCCGCTCGCGCGAGGACGTGCGCCGCGAACTCGGCCTGCGCGACGACGAGGCGATGATCTTGCACCTCTCGAATTTGCGCCCCGTGAAACGCATCGACCTGCTGCTCGACGCGGTCGCGCGCGTGCAGCCGCGCGCGGCGTTCAAGCTCGTGATTCTCGCCGGGGGCGACTTCGCGCCGTTTGCGGAGCAGGTCCGCTCCCTGGGCCTCGGCGACCGGGTCATCGTGCGCGAGAATGTGCTGGAGATTGAGGACTACCTGCAGGCGGCGGACCTGGGTTTGTTCGCGTCGTCGGCCGAGAGTTTTTGCCTGAGCCTGCTGGAGTGCATGTGGTTTGGCTGCCCCAGCGTCTCGACCTCGGTCGGCGGGATTCCCGAGGTGATCGAGTCCGGCGTGAGCGGCCTGCTCGCGCCGACGGGTGACGCCGAGGCGCTGGTGCGAGGCGTGGAATCGCTGCTCCGCGATCCGGAAAAACGCGCGGCCTTGGGCCAGGCGGCGCAGCGCCGCGCGCGCGAGTTATTCTCGGCCGAGGCGATCGTGCCGCGCTACGAGGCGCTGTATCGGCGGGTGTGCGGGTAGCGTGACTCAGTCGAGCGCGGCCACGATCAATCGAAGCACCCCTTCAGCGAGGTGTTCAGCGAGCTGGCTCAGGCACTCATTGACAGTGCGATGCCGTCCGAAAAGACCGGTGCCAAAAACGACCAGTCCGAGAAGAGCGAATCCAAGGGAGACGACGAACTCACCTCCATCTGTTCGGGTCAGAGCAATACCACCTACAACCAAGGGAACTCCGCCGAGCACACATAGCAGAATTCTTTTCCATGGCTCAACGGACTGGATCTTCAACTCCAGCAATTGATCCCGCGACAACGGGCTTCCGTCGTGGCGACGAATGTAACTCTGCGCCGCGCGCACGGCCGCACGCTCAATGTAGTGCGCGCGTTTCTCGGGATTCACGGCCGCGGGCGGAACTGATCGCGGTAGGCCTTGCCGCGTTCCATGCGGGCGGCGATTTCGACGTAGTCGCGGTTGGAGAGGGCGATTTGGAAGGCGTGCAGCTCTTCCTCAAAGCCGCGCAGGGCGCGCAGCACTTCGTCGCGGTTCTGCTCCAGGATCGTGCGCCAGAGGTGCGGGTCGCTGCCGGCGATGCGCGTCGTGTCGCGCAGGCCGCCGCCGGCGTGATTGCGCCAGGCCGGGTGCTGGGCCGCGAGAAAGGCGCAGAGGCTCGACGCGATGACCTGCGGCAGATGGCTGATGTGCGCGACGATCTCGTCGTGCTCGTCGGCGCCCACGCTCACGACTTCGGCGCCGAGGGCGCGCCAGAAGGCCGCGACGCTTTCCACCGCGCGCGGATCGCTGTCGGGCAGCGGGGTGATGAAACAGGTGCGATGCGCGAACAACTCGGCCGTGCCGTGCTCCCAGCCGGTTTTCTCGGAGCCGGCCATGGGGTGCGCGCCGATGAAGTGCGCGCGCGGCGCGACGGCGGCGGCGCCGAGCCGCGCGATCTCGCCTTTGACGCTGCCGACATCGGTCACGATCGCGCCCGCCGGGAGGGCTTTCGCGATCTGTTGCGCGAGCGGCACGATGCGATCGACGGGGGCGGCGATGACCACGAGGCTCGCTTCGCGCACGGCTGCCTCCGGTGTGTCGGCGACGGCGTCGCACCAGGGCTGCTCGCGGAGCGCGAGGCGCGTCTCGGGCCGGCGCGCCCAGATCACGATGCGCTGCGCGACGCCGTGCGTGCGGACGGCGCGGGCGACGGAGCCGCCGAGCAGGCCGGGGGCGAGGATCGTGAGTTGGGGGAGGGGAGGCACGGGCGCAGGCACGCAAAATCGCCGTGCGGTGTCGAGCGGGGAAGCCGTGGAAAAACGGAGAGGCGTCGAGTCTTACCCGCCACGGATGGGCGCGCCCCACTGACGCGGCGTTCACCTTGAAGTAGGGCGGGTCACACTGTGACCCGCCCTTTCGCGCACTTAGCGTCCGCACCGAGGGCGGGTCACAGACCCCGCCCTACTTTCCGAGCGATCCTCGACCGGCTTCACTTCCCCAGCTTTACGATGCGGTCGAACTCCGCGCGCGCGACCGGCTGCACGGACAGGCGCGAGATGCGCAGCAGCGTCATCTTCGCGAGCGCCGGCTCGGTCTTGATGGCGGCGAGCGTGACGGGCAGGGCGAACGCCGCGCCGGCCTTCAGCTCGACCGCTACCCAGCCGGGTTCGTCGGCGGTGGTATCGGGAAAGGCGGCCTTGGTGACCTCGGCGGTGCCGACGACCGCGCGCTCGCCGCCGCTGTGGTAGTAGAGCACGCGGTCGCCGGGTCGCATGGCGTTGAGGTGGATGCGGGCGGCGTAGTTGCGCACGCCGGTCCAGGCGGTCTTGCCGTCGCGGACGAAGTCGGCCCACGCGTAGGTTTCGGGTTCCGACTTCACGAGCCAGTATTGCGTTGTCATGCGGGGGGCGGTTTGGTGCGCTGCACCGAAATGGAACCGTCCGAGGCTGAAAAGCTAAAAGCCCGCCGCGTGCAGCTTCTCCTCTACTGGATGATGGCGCTGATGATCGGGATTCCGACGGTGATCTTCTTCCTGCGCTCGTGGCGATGATGACAATCCAACACGTCGATCTGGTTTTCGAAACGGTGGGCGGGCACGTCCCCGTGCCCGCATTTTTTCCCGCAACGAGGGCACGCCATGCGGGCGCAGGGACGCGCCCGCCCACCTCATGAACCAGACCCTCCTGCCGATCCGGATCGTGTTTGTGGCGCTGTGCGCGGCGGCCGGCTGGCTCGTGTGCTACGCCATCGCGGACTGGGATCGCTATCGCGTCGCCGCGGTTGCGGTGGGCCTCTGCCTCGGGCTGCTCGTCGTGCTCGTGGACGTGTTGCTCAAGGGCTTCTCCCTCCGCGGCCTCTCGGCGGTCACCTTCGGCATCGCGGTTGGCGTGATCGTGGCGCACCTCATCGGCTCTTCACCGCTGCTGGAGCACGGCGACAAGAGCGTGGTCTACCTCGCGCGGCTGGGGCTCTTTCTCGTCTGCCCGTATCTCGCCATCGTGATCGCGCTGCGGGGCAAGGATGAGTTCAACCTCGTGATTCCCTACGTGCGCTTCGTGCCGCACGAGGTGGATGTGCCGCTGGCGGTGGTGGACACGAGCGTGCTGATCGACGGGCGCATCGCGCGTGTGTGTGAGGCGGGCTTCCTGAGTTCAGCGCTCATCATTCCGCGCTTTGTGCTCAACGAGCTGAGCGCCATCGCCGATTCGCCGGACCCGCACAAGCAGGCGCGCGGTCGCCGCGGCCTTGAGGTGTTGAACGAGCTGCGCCGCCTCAAGCACGCCGACATCCGCATCACCGAGAGCGATGTGACCAAGCCCGGGGACTTCGACGCCAAGCTCGTCTTCCTCGCGCAGTCGATGGGCGCCAAGCTGCTGACCACGGACTACAATCTGGCCAAGCTGGCCGAGTTTCACGGCGTGCCCTGGCTGAACCTCAACTCCCTCGCGCGTTCGCTGCGCCCCGAGCTGATGATCGGCGAGCGCATCGAGATCGAGCTGGTCAAGCCCGGCAAGGAGGACGGCCAGGCCGTGGGCTTCCTGGAGGATGGCGCGATGGTGGTCGTGCACGGCGGCCGCCACCATCTCGGCCAGCGGGTCGAGGCCGAGATTGTGAGCGTGCTGCCGACGGCGGGGGGCAAGATGATCTTCGCGCGCCTGCCGGGCCCCACGCGGGCGGATTGAGCGCGCTCCCGCCTCGGTTTCGCGGCAAAAAATAGGTGTTTACTTGCCCGCCGCGTTTTCCCAATACCTCACCCCCCTCACGGGCCGGTAGCTCAGTTGATAGAGCGCGTCGTTCGCAACGACGAGGTCGTCGGTTTGATCCCGATCCGGTCCACCAATTTCCCCCCTGGGCGCGAAAAATCGCCTGTTATGCTGGATCGGTTTTGCCCGTAAGCCGCCGCTGAGGGCGCGTTTGGGTGACGTTTCCGCGGCTTCCTGAGTCCCGGCTGGCGCGCTGGCTTCGCATTTGCTAGGGCTCTCTTCGATTATGGGGTTAGAATAACTCCGTTCACCACACATGAGCGCATCCAAAAAGACCAAGTCCACACCTGCCAAGTCGCCCGCCCCTGCGACCAAACCCGCGCCGGCCAAGCCCGCCGCGAAAGCGAAAGCGGCCGTGCCGGCCAAGGCCGCCGCTCCCGCCAAGGCTGTCGTGCCCGCCAAACCCGCCAAGGCTGCCGTGCCGGTGGCCCCGGCCGCCCGGCCCGCCCCGGTGGCCGTCAAGCCGGTCGCCCGCAAGCCCGTCCTCACGATCATCAGCGCGCGCGCCGATGTGGGCTTCGGCAATGCCCTCTATCTCCGCGGCGAAGGCGCCGGCCTGAGCTGGGACCGCGGCCTCATGCTGGAGTGCATCGAGGCCGACCTCTGGCGCATCACGCTGCCGGAATCGGCGCACGGCCACACCTTCAAGTTTCTCGTCAACGATCTCTCGTGGAGCACCGGCCCGGATTACACCGTGCCGGGCGGCGCGGAGGTGACGCTGACGCCGGAATTCTGAGCAGGGCGGGTCTGTGACCCGCTCTCGGTGCGCCGACTCGACGCGTGAAAGGGCGGGGCACAGACCCGCCCTGCTTCAATCCCGGTTCATCGCCCGGAGCCGGGCCTGCACGTGCGCCGCTGCGGCGTCGCGGTCGGCGAGTTCCCCGGCCGGCACGATCTCTGCCCGCATGCGCACGCGCGAAAACGGCTTGGGCAGGTAGAACCGATCCCAGCTCCGCAGCCGCCACGCGGACTCAAACTCCGCGCCGATGAGCAGCAGCGGGGCGCGCGTGCGCCGGGCCACGATGAGGCCGCCGGGCTTCAGTTCGTAGCACGGGCCGCGCGGCCCGTCGGGCGTGAGGCCGATGTCGTGGCCGGCGCGCAGCGTTTCGATGAGCGTCGTCGCCGCCTCGCGGCCAAGCCGGCTGCTCGACCCGCGCACGGTGCCCACGCCGGCGAGGGAGAAGAACGCGCTCAGCCACGCCCCGTCCTGGCTCGCGCTCACGAGCGCATAGGCCGGGCGCCCGCCGCGGTAGCGCCGCACGATTTCGGCGGCGAGAAAGAGGCGGTTGTGCCATAGCACCATCGCCACGGGCTCGTCCCGCTTGCCGTAGGCGCACAGGTCCTCCGGCGTGGCGTCGAACCGCAGCGAGCGCCCCCACAGCCGCAGCAGCAGCCCGAACGGCCAGAGCAGCGCGCGCCGCCATCCGGCGATTTCATGCGCGGCGGCGGGGACGGCGGAGGGCGGGGGCGGCGGATTCAAGGGCGCGCCGTTGTCGGCGAAACGCCCGCGCGCGCCAAGCGAAAGTGTGCGCGGGGCAAAACCGCTTAAACGCGGCCCCTGGCGTCCAGCCGGGATTCGGCATCCGACGCGCTTTTGTTCACCGCCTCTTTCTTGGGTCGCAAGGGTTGGGCTGCGCCGATCGATCCGCAGTCAGCCACGCCGGGAGGACAGCGCCCGGCATCGCCTCATGGGCCAAGCCCCGGCGTTGCGCTGTAGTGCTCTGGTTCGGCTCTTCTTCATTCGATAACGATCTTCGTATCCACATCCGGCGCCCAGCCATCTGCGGCACTGAACAAGGCAATCAATCGATCCCCATCATCCATCTCGATCTTCAACTCCGCGAGCAGACCGACAAGCCGCTCGCAAAATTCTTCTCCTTCTTTCGTCCAATCGATCTCCGAACTCTTCCCATGAATAAAAACAGCACGCCAAGCCAACTTCTTCTTCAAAAACGGTCGGAACGCCGCATTTACCGTTTCGGCCACACTTCGCGGGTCAGGAGTGAAGCCGTGCGCAAGTATGCTCGCAATAACGGGGCGCTCGTCCGCCGCGCCTAGCTCAAGGTCATTCCGCATCTTCTTCAAATCGAGCGCGGCTTCAGTGCCCTTCTCGGTCCACCCCAGATGCCAACCTTTTCCCTCAGTAAACGTAAATTTTTTTCAGCCAACCCGCGACGAGCATCCGCTCAAAGAGGTCTTCGTGAATCTTGTGCATTTCTTCGCGGGTGAACATGGCGATTGTTTTTTGCCGAACGTCCGCAATCAGACACGGAGGGGCGCAGCCCCGGAGTTGTCTGTAGTGCGCTTGTGTGTGCCCGGCATGGGAGTGAACTGACGGGGTGAAAGTCCCTGATGCAAGATACCAAAGTGAAAACGAAAGCATTAGACGAAGGCAACTGCGGGGCCGCGAGGCCTCGTGGGAAAGAAGCTGGAGTCAAAGCGGCGAGC
>JAUYAK010000115.1 GCA_030693515.1 Opitutaceae bacterium | reverse complement strand
CCCGCGTGCGCTTGGTCAGGCAACCGAGGGAAAGAAACGTCGTTTGTTGGCTCATCGCGGCCTTGTGATCCCTCGCGGTTTCATCGGTTCCTTTGTCAGGCGGAGTTTTTCAGAGGCTCCTAAAAAGGCCGGCTCGATGAGCCGGCCTTTTTTTCTACCCCCACGAACCGCGCCTGCGGGGCGCGGGAGGCATCAGCGTAGGCAAGCCCGCAGCGCGGCGAGCACGAGGTCGACATTCCGCACGCTGGCGCCGTGGCCCATGAGGCCGATGCGCCAGGCCTTGCCGGCCATGACGCCGAGGCCGCCGCCGATTTCGATGCCGTAGTCGGTGAGGAGGCGGGTGCGCACGGCGGCATCATTGGCGCCATCGGGGATGCGGATGCAGTTCAGCGAGTGCAGGGAACGGGTGGGGATGTAGCCCAGCCCCAGCTCGGCGAGGCCAGTGCGCAGCCGCTGGTGCATCGCGGCGTGGCGCGCGATGCGGGCTTCGAGTCCTTCCTCGAGCACGATGGTCAGCGCTTCGCGCAGCGCGTAGGTCATGTTGATGGGCGCCGTATGATGATAGACCCGCCCGCCGCCACCGCCGCCGGTGTAATATTTCCGCAGCATCGAGACATCGAGATACCAGGACTGCGGCTTGGTCTTGCGCGCATCCATCTTGGCCAGCGCGCGGTCGCCGAAGCTCACGGGCGAGAGGCCGGGCGGGCAGCTCAGGCACTTTTGCGTGCCACTGTAGATCGCATCGATGCCCCAGTCGTCCACGCGCAGCTCGTGGCCGCCGAGGCTCGTGACCGCATCGACGAGCAGCAGCGCCCCGCGCGCGTGAACGATTTCGGCGAGGCCTTCGAGCGGCTGGTGCGCGCCCGTGCTGGTCTCAGCGTGGACGATGCCGACGAGTTTCACCTTCGGGTGCTTTTCCAAGGCGTCCGCGATCTGCTCATTGGAAAACACGTCGCCCCACGGCGCCTCGACGGTGTGGACGGTCGCGCCGCAGCGCTCGATCACGTCCTTCATGCGCAGGCCGAAGACGCCGTTGACGCACACGAGCACTTCGTCGCTGGGCTCGACGAGGTTGGTGGCGCAGCACTCCATGCCCGCCATGCCGGTGCCGCTGACGGGGAACGTGAGGGCGTTCTTCGTCTGGAAGACCTCGCGCAACATGGCGCAGGTCTCGTCCATGATCGCGAGGTATTGCGGATCGAGGTGGCCGAGC
Source organism: Opitutaceae bacterium (assembly GCA_030693515.1). Lineage (GTDB taxonomy): Bacteria > Verrucomicrobiota > Verrucomicrobiia > Opitutales > Opitutaceae > ER46. Next base: position 45,481 of record JAUYAK010000115.1, on the reverse strand, counting down.
GTGGGCGCGCCGAGGGCGCGGAGCACGCGCTGGGGCACGGGGCTCGGGCCAGGCCCGAGGAGGATGCGTTCGGCAGGATGGGCGGTGGGGGAGGCGGTGCGGCTCATGAAACGCCCACTCTGCGACAACGAAACCGCGCGCGGCCAGCTACTTTTTCCACACGTCGCCGACGTCGCCGCCAAACCAGCGGGTCGTGACGACTTTTTGCTGCGTGTAGAACTGCACGGCCTCCTTCCCCTGGATGTGGAGATCGCCGTAGAAGGAATCGTCCCAGCCGGTGAAGGGGAACATCGCCATCGTCGCGGGCACGCCGACGTTGATGCCCACCATGCCGGCCTTCACGCGGTGCTTGAACTCGCGGGCGGCGCGGCCGTTGGCCGTGAAAATCGCGGCGCCATTGCCGAACGCCGACGCATTCGCCTGCGCGATCGCGGCGTCGAGATCGTCCATGCGCATGACATTGAGCACGGGGCCGAAGACTTCCTCGCGGGCGAGCGTCATGTTGGCCTGCACGCCATCGACGATGGTGGCGCCGAGGTAAAACCCACGCGGCGCGTCCGCGACTTTGAGCCCGCGCCCATCGGCGATGACCTTGGCGCCTTCCTGCTCGCCGCTCGCGACCAGGCTCAGCACGCGATCGCGGTGCTGACTCGTGATGACCGGTCCCATGTCGGGCTGGGCCGCAGGCGCCGGCTGATCCGTGCGCCCGATCTTGATCGCGCGCGCGGCGGTGACGAGGTCGGGGAGGAGGCGTTCGGCCGCGGCGCCGACCGTGAGAGCGGTGGAGCCGGCCATGCAGCGTTCGCCCGCGCAGCCGAAGGCGGCGGTCGAGAGTGCCTCGACGGTTTTTCCGATGTCGGCATCGGGCATGATGACGATGTAGTTCTTCGCGCCGCCGTTCGCTTGGACGCGCTTCCCGTGGCGCGTGCCGGTCTCGTAGATGTATTTCGCGATGGGCGTCGAGCCGACGAAGGAAACGGCGCGCACCTTGGGATGAGTGAGCAGCGTGTCCACCGCCTCACGGCCGCCGTGGACGATGTTGAACACGCCCTTGGGCAGCCCGGCTTTTTCGATCAATTCGCCGAGGAGGACGGCGGTGAGCGGGACCTTTTCGCTCGGTTTCAAGACGAACGTGTTGCCGCACGCGAGCGCCAGGGGGAACATCCACAGCGGCACCATCGCGGGGAAATTGAACGGCGTGATGCCCACGCACACGCCGAGCGGCTGGTTGATTGTCTCGCAATCCACGCCGCGGGCGAGGTTCTCGAGCGTGTCGCCGAAGAGCAGGGTGGGGACGCCGCAGGCGTATTCGATGTTCTCCAGCCCGCGGTGGACGTCGCCGCGCGCCTCGGAGAGCGTCTTGCCGTGCTCGCGCGAGACGGTGGCGCAGAGCGTGTCGTAGTTTTGCTCGATGAGCTGGCGGTAGCGAAAAAATACGCGAGCCCGCTCGACCGCCGGGGTCTCGCGCCACGCGGGAAACGCCGCGTGCGCCGCCTCGACCGCGGCATTGACCTCGGCCGCGCCTCCGACCGGGCACTGCGCGATGGTGTCGCCGGTGGAGGGATTGAAGACGGGCGTGGTGGCGCCGGTGGCCGGCAGCCATTCGCCGCCGATGAGATGCGGGCAGGGGGTGAGCGTGGAAGTCATGCGCGTAGGGAAAACAAATCTGCGTCAGGCGGCGAGTATTCGCGGGCGGACACCGGCTGCGCAGCGCGACGCTGGCGTTCGTTGACGGAAACGATCCTTGCGGGCAGCGACTTTTCCAAGTCGAGACGCTTGATGCTGGCGCAGGCCTCCATCGTGACTGTCTCGACGGGATTCTGTGCCACCGACTGGGCGGAGGGCGACGCGGCGGCGGCGACAATCAATGCGGCTGCGAGACAACGGGGCGGTTTCACGGTGCGCGCAAGGGTGGGGGTGGAGCGGGAAGCCCGGATGGTGGCAAGATGCGAGACGTAGCGCCGGGCGTGGGGGACAGGTTGATCGTATGCGTCCGTCCGGAGTCGGCCTCTACCGCCTGTCTTGCGGGCGCCATTGTTCTCGAGCGAGCAATCTGCCACTCCCGGGTTGGCCTGTCACACAACCGTTTTCGAAAACGACTTGCCCGCGCCGCATGGTCATCACCGGCCATCCAGTCACGTTCGTGCCTTCGTAAACCGTGTAGTCAGACTTCGAGAATCCTCCGCTGGCGGTGACTTTCGCGACGGCCGCCGGATCCCAAATCGCAAGGTCGGCATCGGAGCCCGCCTGAAGGACGCCCTTGCGCGGGTAAAGCCCGAAGATCCTGGCGGCGTTGGTCGAGGTCGTGGCCACAAAACGTTCCAACGACAGTCCCCGTTTCCCCGTGCCTTCGGAAAAATACATCGGCAGCATGAACTGAAGATCGCTCACGCCGGCGCGGGAATTCGTGATCGACAGAGCGGGATCCAACTTCATCGCTCGCGTCGACGGGGCGTGATCGGTGGCGAGCACGTCGATGCTGCCGTCGATCAGCCCGCCCCACAGCGCCGCCACATCGGAGGCTGAGCGGAGCGGTGGCATGCCGACATGCAACGGTCCTTCCGGCCCAAGCAGGCGCTGCTCTGTGAGAAACAGGTAGAGCGGCCTCGTTTCGACGAACAACGGCAGTCCCGCGGCGCGGGCCGCGCGGCAGGCGTCCAACGCACGAGCCAGCGAAAGATGCACGACATACATGGGAGCCCCGGTGCTTTCGCAGAATGCCGCGGCCCGCTGCGTCGCGGCCAGTTCCGCAATCGCGGGGCGGCTCTCGGCGAACGCCTGCAGCGAGGTCCGGCCCGCCGCCTGCAACCGCCGCGTGGCGGCGGCCACGAGCTGGCCATCCTCGCAATGGATTAGCGAGACGACGCCCGCTGCCCGCGCGGATTCAAGCATCTGGAGGAGCGCACCGATGTGCATTTCAAAATCCAGCCGGGGAAAAATCTTAAAGCTGGGCTGGCCCAGCTCCGCCAGCACCGGCATCGCTGCCGGATTCGGCGGCCAAGTCTGGCCGTGCAGAAAAATATCCGCGATGGCCTGCTGGCGCGCGTAACCGGAATGGCGTTCGATGGCGTCCTTAATTTGCTCGCTTGGCTGCGTGGTGGCGAAGGTCCCTAGCGTGGTAATCCCGCCGGCCAGCGCCGCCCTCGATCCATCCGTGATGTCGTCGACGAAGCGTCCGCCGAAATGGGTGTGCGGATCGATTCCGCCCGGCATAACCAAGCGGCCTTTCGCCTCAATGATGCGGGCGTCTGCACCGGGAACGAGGCTCAATCCGACCTCGGCAATCGTTTCCCCGACAATCCGCACGTCGGCCGCGCGGACGCCGTCGGCGTTCACTATTCGGCCGCCGCGGATGAGGATTTCAGTCGTTGCGGACTGTGCCGTCGCACACTGCAGAAGCGAGGAACTGGCAAGGACACCGATGCCAGCGACAAAATCCCGGCGCTTCATTGCATGATTCATGGCTGAGAAATCTGACCCACGTGTGAACTGCGAGGAAACTGGACTGTTAGGAAGGTGGGGCCGGATGGGATGAAGTCAGGGTGGCGAAAACATCAAGGTAGCCCCTTGCACGGGATGTCACGTGCCGGCTGCTACACTGTCAAGGGGTGTCCCTGGAACAATTCCAGTGCGTTTGAGGGCATGAAATCCCGCGAGATTTTTTACGGCAGCATCCGCGCTCGGACGGACGCGATGAGATCATCGTAGCCGCCAAGGAATTGTTTCAACGTGTGCTGCGTGGCGCCGTAGGTGAGGAAGTCGGCGGGGTTCATGCCGCGCTCGTCGTGGGCGCGGAGGAAGTCGGGGAACTTGGCGCGCAGCTCGGCGACGATCGCGGGATCGACGGGCTGGTGGAGCGTGAGCTTGGGCTCGGTGGCGGAGACGTTGAACTTCGTCCACCACGAGTAGGGCACGGTCTGGAGCACCTCACGCCCGATGATCTGCGACCAGTGGCCCTCGTGCCGATACGCGGCGGCGAGGAGCGTGCCGGGCAGGCCGCGCTGCTGGAAAATCTGGTGCGCGTTTTTGAACACAGCGATGCCCGCCCAGTCGATCGCGCCGGGTGTCGTGGTGATTTTTTCCTTCTCGACGACGCGCTTCAACTGGTCGTCCACGCGTCCGATCATGAGCGTGATGTAGGGGCGGATGGCGTCGGCGTCGCGACCGGCCGTGCGTGCGCGCTTAAGGCCGCGCTCCAGCGCGCCGGCGACTGCGACGGCCTGCGCGACCGTGAAGCTGACGGTGGCGTTGATGCGGATGCCGCGGGCGGTCATCTCTTCGAGCGCGGCGAGGCCGACCTCGGTGGCGGGCGCCTTGATCGCGATGTTGGGCGCGAGTGCGGCGAGACGCGTGGCCTGTTCGACCATCAGCTCCTTGTTTGGGCAGAACTTCGGGTTCACCTGCACGGAGAGGTAACCCTTCACCCCCCGCGTGGCGTCGAACACCGGCTTGAGCCGCGAGGCGGCGTCGAGTGCGAGCGTGTGGATGAGTTTCCACGCGATGTCGTCCTCGGTGTCGGAGGGGTTCTCCGCCACCAGCCGGTCGATGATTGAATTGCACAGCGCGGGCTGGGCTTTGACGGCTTGGGAGACGATGACGGGGTTGGAGGTGCCGCCGACGGCACCGAGGGCGACGGCTTCGCCGAGTTCGGCGGGGACGCCGGAGTCGTTCCACCAATCGGCGCCGAGCGCCGTCATCTGGGTCATGCGGGAGGTCATGGGAAAAGAAGAAAGCGGGAAACCGTAGAAAGATGAAACGGGGTCAGACGCCGGCGTGAGTGCGCACGTAGGCGCGGGCTTTTTTGGCTTTGGGGAGGGCGGGGACTTTCACGGGATCTTCCTCGGCTTCGACGACGAGCCAGCCGCGGTAGTCGGCGGCGGCGAGCGTGGCGAAGATGGCAGGATAGTCCACGCTGCCGTCGCCGGCGATGGTGAACACACCGTTCGCCACGGCGCGGTAGAACGACCAGCCCTCGCGGCGCACGCGCTCGGCGACCTGGGGGCGCACGCTTTTGAGGTGAACGTGTGCGATGCGGGACGCGTAGCGTTTCGCGACTCGCACCGGATCGATGCCGGCGAAGGCGAGGTGGCCGGCGTCGAGCAGGAGCGAGATTTCCGGCACGGCGGCGAGCAGACGATCGAGGTCGGCCTCGCCCTGAATCACCGTGCCCATGTGGTGGTGATAGACGATGCGCATCTCCTCGCGCGCGGCGATGGCGGCGAGGCGTTTCAGGCCGGAGGTGAATTTCTTCCACTCTGAGGCGGTGAGGCGTGGGGAGAGGTTGTCTCCCGACCCGAAACCGAGCGCGGCATCGCGGTTGCCATGGATGCAACGCGTGCACTCGGCGACGATCACGACGCGGGCGCCAAGCGTCTTCAGGAGATTCAGGTGGGCGCGAAATTCTTTCTCCTCTCCGGCGAATGGTTTCGAGGCGAGGTAGGTCGAGTGCCAGCCGGTGACGAGACGGAGGTGGTGGCGGCCGAGGGCGTCGGCGAGTGCAGCGGGCGTGCGCGGGTAGGCGTGGCCCAGTTCGCTGCCGGCGAAACCGGCCTTGCGCATCTCGCGCAGGATGGTGTCGAGCGGGACATCGCCGGCGAGGTCGGCGAAATCGTCGTTGGACCAGACGATGGGATTGGCGCCGACGAGGCAGGAGGGATGAAGACGCGCGGGCATGATCAATAATGGAAACGCTGTTTGGTCTTTACCGTGCGGTCGTAGCGGGCGCGGGCGGCGCGGACGCCGGGGAGCGTCGACGTGGCCGACACGGGCACATCCCACCACGAGTAGCCAGGGAGGCGGACATCGGCGGGCGTGGTCACGAAGATGAGCGAGACCCCGCGGGTTTTCTTGGCGGTCGCGAGCGCGGCACGCAGTTCGGCGGGTGTGCCGGCTCGGAGCGCAGTGGCGCCGAGGCTCTCGGCGTTTTTCGCGAAATCGACGACGACGGGCGGGCCTTCGAGACGGCCGTTGGCGCGCGTGCGGTGGCGGAATTCGTTGCCGAAGCTCTTGCCGCCACTGCCGCGCTGGAGGCCGTGGATGCAGCCGAAGCCGTGGTTGTCCACAAGCACGATGGTGAGCTTCAGCCCCTCCTGCACGGCGGTGACGATCTCGGTGTGGAGCATGAGGTAGCTGCCGTCGCCGAGGAACGCGTAGACCTCGCGCTCGGGGGCGGCGAGCTTGAGGCCGAGTGCGCCGGCGATCTCGTAGCCCATGCAAGAGTAGCCGTATTCGGAGTGATAGTCGTTGGGCGCGTGCGACCGCCAGAGCTTGTGGATGTCGCCGGGGATGCCGCCGGAGGCATGAATCACGGTGCCGTCGGCACCGCAGGCGCGGTTGAGCTCGTCGATGACCTGCGCCTGCGTGAGCGGCACGCCGCGCTTGGGCGCGACGAGCGTGGCGCGGATGGCGGACCATTTTTCCTTTTCGCGCGCGACCTTCGCACGGTGTGCGGCGGGCACGCGCCAGCCGGCGAGCGCGCGCGTGAGCTGCGCGAGGACCGCGCGGGCGTCGCCGATGAGCGGGAGTGCGCCGTGTTTGCGGGCATCGGCGGAGTGGATGTTGACGCCGATAAAGCGGACACGCGGATTTTGAAACTGCGTCTTCGAGGCGGTCGTGAAATCGCTCAGCCGCGTGCCGAGGTTGAGCACGAGGTCGGCCTCGAGGGCGAGGGCGTTGGCGGCAGCCGTGCCGGTGACGCCGATGGCGCCGAGGCACGACGGATGCGCGTCGAGGAGCGCGCCTTTGCCGGCCTGTGTGACTCCGACGGGGATGCCGGTGGCCGTAGCGAACTTGTCGAGGGCGGCGGTGGCATCACTGTAATGCACGCCACCGCCCGCGACGATGAGCGGGCGCTTGGCGGCGCGGATGAGGGCTGCAGCGGCGCGGAGATTATCCACGGAGCAGCCCGGGCGATCGACGGTGTAAACACGTTTTTCGAAAAAATGCCGTGGGTAAGCGTAGCTCTCCGCCTGCACATCCTCGGGCATCGCGATCGTGACGGCGCCGGTCTCCACCGGATCAGCGAGCACGCGCATCGCCTCGGGCAGCGCCGCGAGCAGCTGCTCGGGGCGGTTGAGGCGGTCCCAGTATTTCGAGACGGGGCGGAAGCAGTCGTTGACGCTCACGTCCTGACTCGCGGGAAACTCAAGCTGTTGCAGCACCGGGCCGGGGATGCGGTTGGAAAAAATATCACCCGGCAGCAGGAGCACCGGGAGCCGGTTGACGGTCGCGACGCCCGCGCCCGTGATCATGTTGGTCGCGCCCGGGCCGATGGAACTCGTGCAGGCGTAGGTGCCGAGGCGCTGGCGGGTCTTCGCGAACGCGACGGCGGCATGCACCATCGCCTGCTCGTTCTTGGCTTGGAGGTAGGGGAGGGCGTTTTTTCCGGCGAACGAGCCCTCTTCCTCCAGTGCCTGGCCGAAGCCGGTGACGTTGCCGTGCCCGAAGATGCCCCACATGCCGTGGATCAGGCGGTGCTCGACACCATCGCGGCGGATATATTGGCGCTGGAGAAAGCGCACGAGCGCGGCGGCCATGCTGAGACGGATAGTGTTTTTCATGCGGGGGAGGGGTGGCGTGATTCCGGGTGCGAACCTCCGCGAGTGCAAAGAAGAATTCGCCGGCCCGGGCTTGCGCCCGCCGGGTCGTTCGGTTCGGGATGACGCGTGACGACGAGCGAACTTTTTTCCCTGCGCGGGAAACGCGCCCTGATCACCGGGGCGGGACAAGGGATCGGGCTTACGATCGCGCGGGGCCTGGCGGCCGCCGGGGCCGAAGTCATCGTGAACGATGTCGACGCGGCACGGCTGGAGGCCGCGGTCGCCCTGCTGCGTGGAGAGGGTGCGGTCGCGAGCGGCCGGCGATTCGATGTAACCCAGCCCGCCGAGATCGAGGGCGCGCTCGCCGACGTCGCGGGCGAGATCGACATCCTGATCAACAACGCCGGCATCCACCGGCGCGCGCCGCTCGAGTCGATGCCGCTCGAAACGTGGCGCGCCGTGATCGACACGAATCTCACCAGCGCCTTTCTCGTCACCCAAGTGGTCGTGCCCGGGATGTTGCGGCGCGGAGGCGGAAAAATCATCAACATCTGTTCGCTGAACGCCGAGATATCGCGCCCGACCATCGCGAACTATTCCGCCGCCAAGGGCGGCCTTAAGATGCTCACGCGCGCGATGGCGGTGGAGTGGGGCGGCCGCAACGTGCAGGCCAACGGGATCAGCCCCGGTTACATGCGCACCGACATGACGGGCACCCTCACGATTGATCCGGTGTTTGATCGCGCGATTTGCGCGCGCACGCCGGCGGGGCGCTGGGGCGAACCGCACGAACTGGTCGGCGCGGCGGTGTTCCTCGCCTCCCGCGCCTCGGACTTCGTCAACGGCCAGATTCTGGTGGTCGATGGCGGCCTGTTATCGGCGCTGTGATCCGCGACGGCCGGCGAACGTTGTGCGAACGTAACCCGGACGGCTTGCCTCATCGCGCCGGGACCTCCTGATCGATCCACGCCATGATGTGCCTTCGCCTGCTCCCTTTGTTCGCCGCCGTCCTCATCGCCGGTTGCACCGGTGCGGCCGGTCCGGCTCCCGATGCGATCCGGCCCCGCGTCGTCACCGAGCCTACGCGGCACGACACGGACGACCCCGCGATCTGGATCAACGCGGCCGATCCGGCGAAGAGCCTCGTCATTGGCACCGACAAGGACACGGACGGCGCGCTCTATGTCTTCGATCTCGAAGGCAAGATCGTGCAGCGGGTCGGCGACCTCAAGCGGCCGAACAACGTCGATCTTGCCTACGGCTTCATGCTCGGCGGCAAGCCCACCGACATCGTGGTGACGACGGAGCGCGAGATGAAACGCCTGCGCGTGTTCTCGGTGCCGGACATGACGGGCGTGGACAAGGGCGACCTCGTCGTCTTCGGCGGCGATATAACCCGCGCTCCCATGGGGATCGCCCTCTACAAGCGTCCGCGCGACGGCGCGGTGTTTGCGATCGTGGGCGGCAAGTCGGGCCCCGCGCAGGGTTACCTCGCGCAATACCGGCTTGCCGACGACGGAGCTGGGCGCGTGGCGATGACGCTCGTGCGCGAGTTCGGCGCCTATTCCGGCAAGAAGGAGATCGAGGCCATCGCGGTCGATGCCGAATTGGGCTGCGTTTACTATTCCGACGAGACGTTCGGCGTCCGCAAATACGCCGCCGATCCCGACGCCCCCGACGCGGGCCGCGAACTCGCGGTGTTTGGCACCAGCGGCTACGTGAGCGATCACGAGGGCATCTCGATCTACAAGAGGCCGGATGGCACGGGCTACCTCCTCGTGTCCGACCAGCAGGCGAACCGGTTCCGCATTTACCGCCGGGAAGGCGAGCCCGGCCGCCCGCACGAGCACGTGCTGATCAAGACCGTGCCCGTCTCCGCGATCGAGAGCGATGGCAGCGAGGTGACGGCTATGGCGCTGGGCCCCAAGTTTCCGCACGGCCTCTTCGTGGCGATGAGCACGGACCGGACTTTCCACTACTACGCGTGGGAAGACATTGCCGGGACCGACCTGCACCGGCGAGAGTAAGGCCACCCCGATCATGTCCTTCATGCGCCGCCACCGTTTATTTGCCGCCTGCGCCGGTTTGCTCGTCGCGCTGCCGAGCGCGCGGGCGGCCGATCCAGCCCCGTTGCCCGCCCTCGTCGTCGTCATCACGATCGACCAGTTCCGCGCCGACTATCTCGCGCGCTTCGGACCGCACTTCGGCCCGGGCGGTTTCCGCCTAATGCTGGAACAGGGGGCCAGTTTTTCAGACTGCCACTACCGCCACGCCGTCGCCAAAACGGCCTCGGGCCACGCGGTGGTGCTCACGGGCGTCCACGCGGATACCCACGGCATCATCGCCAACGACTGGATCGACCGCGCGACGATGCTGCGCGTCAACTGCGTGGACGACGACACCGTGCAGATTGTGGGCCTGCCCGAGACGCGGGGTGGCGTGCGCGTGCCCACGCGCAATCCCGCGCTCGGCGCCTCTGCGCGCCGTCTGCTCGCGCCGACCGTGGGCGACGAATTCAAGTTGTCGCGCGGCCCCGGCCCCAAGGTCATCGGCGTCTCCAGCAAGGATCGCTCGGCCATCCTGCTCGCGGGCAAGTTCGCGGACGCCGCCTACTGGATGGACAAAGGCCGCATCGTCTCCTCCACCGCCTACGTGAAGGAGCTGCCTGCGTGGGTGCAGGCGTTCAATGACTCCGGCCGTGTCGAGGCGGCCTTCGGCCGTTCATGGGAGCGACTGCTGCCCGTCGCGGCTTACGACGCGCTCCAAGGCCCGGACGACGCTCCGGGCGAGGCCGGCGAAGCCGGTATGGGCCGCACTCTGCCGAAACGCGTCGATGGCGGCGCGAAGCAAATCACCCCCGCGTTCTACGATGCATTCGAGGGCTCGCCGTTTAAAAACGAAGTGCTGATCGACTTTGCGCGCACGCTTGTGGAGCAGGAGAAACTCGGCCGCCGCGGCTTCACTGACATCCTCTGCCTCAGCTTCTCAACCAACGACACCGTGGGCCACAACTACGGGCCTGACAGCCACGAAGTCATGGATATCACGCTGCGCACGGACCGGCAGTTGGCGGACTTTCTCAAATTTCTGGACGCCCAAGTCGGACTGGCGAACTGCACCATTGTCCTGACGGCGGATCATGGTGTCGCACCGCTGCCGGAACGGATCAAAGCGCTCAATCCTGCCACGAGCGCCGGCCGCATCGACAACACGCGTGTGCTCAAAACCTGCGAGGCCGCGCTCGACCGGGCGTTTGGTGCGCTCGCCGCGGGGCGGCGCTGGCTCGCCGTCGATGCGAGTCAGCTCTTGTTCTTCCAGGATGTGCTGCGGGAGAAAAATATCGCGCCCGCCGCCGCCGAAAAAATCGTGCGCGATGCGCTCCTCACGCTTGAGTTTGTTGATGCCGCCTTCACGCGCAGCGAGCTCGAGGCTGGCGTCATCGCCGACGCCTATGCCCTGCCGACCTTGCGCAGCTTCCACCGCGAGCGCAGCGGCGATGTCTTTTATCGCGCCAAACCCTTCTGGGTGGAGCGCCGGACGGGCACGAACCACGGCACGCCCTACAACTACGATACGCATGTGCCGCTCCTGTGGCTGGGCCGCGGCGTGAAGCCGGGCAGTTACTCGCAGCCCGTCGGCGTGGACGACATCGCTCCCACGCTCGCGCGCATCCTCGGCGTGCTCGCGCCGCCGCAGGCTGGCGGGCGGAGTTTGTTCTAAGCTGCGCCTACTTTTTCAGGAGCGCCGCGAATTGCCGGAGCGCGTTGTCGGGGCCGCCGGTCCGTGCGCTGTCGATGATGACGCTGCCGGCGCGGTCCGTGATGACGAGTTGGGGGATGAGATTTGTGAAGAGCCGGTTCACGATCTGTGTCTCGGGCTGACGCGACTGCGGCACGGCAGCCCACGCGAAGCCCATTTTGCCGGCGTAGGCCTTCATCTCGGCGGGCGTCTTGTCGCCGCTGATGAAGACGATCTCGTAGGCGCCGGGGTGCTTAGCCTTGGCGTCCTTGTCGAACTTCACGAGCGACGGGGAGAACTGCACGCACGGGCCGCACCAGCCGGCGCCGCGGTAGAACACGAAAAACTTCGGGTCGGCCTTGGCCTCGCGCGTCACGGGGGCGCCGGAGGCCGGGCTGACGAGTTTGCCGGCGAGGTCTTCGCTGATGCGGCTGGGAAAGGCGTTTTTGTCAGCGATGAATTTGCGCGCGGACTCGAGGAGATCGGTGTCGCGGGGCTCGGCGTTGAAGAGGAACTTGCCTTGCTCGTAAACGAGCAGCAGCTGGCTGCCCTCAACGCCGACGAGGATCGCCGGGGTGCCAGGTTTCAGATCTCCGCTGGAGAGACGCATGGCTTGCGTGAGCTTCACCCGGTAGGGCCAGAGGTCCTTGCGCTGGAGGAGCGTGGCGTAGGTGAGCGCCCGTTGCTCGGGATTGAGGCCCTGCCACGTCTGCTGCGCGACGGCGAGCACGTCGGTGTCGTCGGCCTTGGTGGTGAAGACGCTGCGGCCATCGGGGGTCTCAAGCTCGACGCTGGTGCCGCGGACGGAGACGAGGATGAGCTTCTGGCCGATGGCCATCGCGGGCCGGCCCTGCAGTTTGACGGGCTGCTTGAGCGTGACCTGCGAGGGGAGCAATTCCGGCCGGCGCGCGAGTTCGGCGAGGGTGAGGTCCTGGGCGACGGCGGTCGTGGCGACGAGCGCGGCGAGGGCGATGGGGAGGAGTGTTTTCATGGTGGAATGCGGGTGGTGAAAAGGACGGGATAACACGCGATCAATTGGCGGTTTTTTTCTTGCGGGCGTCGAGTGCGTCCTGGCGTGCCTTCGCCTTCGCGGCCGCGGCATCGGCGCGGGCCTTCGCCGCGGCCTCGGCGTCGGCCTTGCGTTTCGCGGCGAGCGCGTCGGCGTCCTCCTTGGCCTTGGCGGCTTTGGCGGCGGCCTCCTCCTCAGCCTTTTTCTTCGCGGCGATCACCGCGGCCTCGGCCTTGGCGATTTTCTCCTGTGTGGCCGCGACCATCTTGTCGATGTTGAGGTCGGCGGCGGGCGAGATGCGGTAGCGCTTCACCTGATTGCCGTCGGCGGCGACGAAGGTGAGCACGCCCTTGGCGTCGACGGACCACGCCTCTCGGTAGCCGAGGAACCCATCGGCGTCGCGCTTCATGACCGGGTGGCCGTCGGCATAGACGACATAATAGTTTTGCGGACGGTCGGGGAATTTCTCGGCACCGATCCAGTAGAGGTGTTCACCGTCGGGCGTGAAGGTGGGGTGCGAGACTTGGAGCGTGGTTGGGTAAGCGAGCTGCTCGTTCACGTAGAGACCGGCGGCGGTGTTGTCGGGCCGGCGCGCGACGCGGGCGAAGTATTTGCCGTGCGGGCTCCACTTGAAGAGGGTGTTGCGCGTTGGCGTGATCCAGCCGGTGCCGGTGAAACCGGAGACGAAGAGATCGTTGGTGTGCTTGCCGTCGATCACGAGGCCGGCGGAGTCGCTGCGGCCGACGGGCGAGACGGTGAAGGCGTAGCGCGAGCCGTCGTCGCTGAAGTCGAACGAGTCGCCATTGGGCGCGAGGCCGGCGGGGAGGATATTTTTGCCATCGACGATGGTGAGGTGCTGGCGGTTGGTGCCGTCGGTGGACGAGAAGGCGTAGCGTGAGCCGACCTTGGGGAAGACGATGGGATCGCGCGCGTTGGAGCTGACCATCGCGACGGGGAACTCCTCGGTGTTCACAACGACAAACTGCCGGCCGCTGCTGGTGATTTGGTAGATTACCTTGGTGGAGTCGGGCGACCAAAAGAATTTGTCGGCGACGGACTGGTATTCGGTGCCTTTCTTGCCGTCGATGATGACGAAAAAGCTCTTCGCCTCGGAATTCCTGCAGCGCAGGGCCCAGCGTTTGCCATCGGGGCTGAAGGAAATGTTCATCGCGCCGTCGGTGCCGGGCACTTCCTTGCCGTCGAGGTAGAGGGTGCCGACGCCCTCATTGTTCACGTTGCGCTTGCGCATGATGACGGCGAAGCGGCTGCCGACAGGCGAGGGCGTGATTTTTTCAAGTTGGATGCCGGTGTAGGGGCCGGGCTTGCCATCGACGAGGACGACATTCCCTGGCGCGATGGTGAGGAGCACCTTGCTGTCGGCGGTCCATTGCGGCGTATGGCCGAGGTAGCTCGCGACCTTGCCGTCGATGATGAGCACTTGCTTTTGGTAATCCGCGACGGTGCCGGCGTTGCAGGCGTAGCGTTTGTCGTCGGGACTGAAGACCGGCTTCAAGTCCTGGTGGCCGGCCCAAGGATCGGGCTTGCCGTTGAGGACGAGACGATACTGGCCGCGTCCGGCTTCCGTCTTCATTTCGCCCCAGAAAACGAAATTACCCTTGGGCGAGAGCGTGAGTGGCGAGTGTTGGAGCGAGAGCGAATTGCGCGGACCGCGGCCGACCTCCTTGCCGTTGTGGATGACGACATACTCGTTCCCCTGCCGCCCGATGTAGGCGTAGCTGGACCCACTCTCGCTGAAAATGACGGCACTGGGCGTGCCGTTGAATTTCCCCCCGGCATTCGCCGGATGCACCAAGACAGAGCCCGCCTGTCCGATGTTGGCGGCACTGCCGTTGAACAACTCGTCAAGCACCGGGCCCTCGACGCCATCGACCGAGACGACCGTGCGCGTGCCCTTGGCGCCGACGTAGGCGACGCGCGCGTCGTTCTGGCTGACGACGTAGAGGCCGCCGGCGCCGACGGGACCGACGACGGTCTCCTCGACCTTGGGCTGGGCGTGCGCGGCGGCGAACGACGAAACGAACAGCGTGGCGCCGAGAATCGCGCGCAGCGGGAGAGAGCAGGTGGCATTCATGGAGAGGAGAGGACGGGAGAGACGGTGGTGTGACGTGGGTGAGGACGGAAAACTATTTTTTCTGCTTCGCCTTGGCTGCGGCGGCGGCCCGGGCATCGGCGGCATCCTTCGCGGCCTTCGCGCGGGCGGCGGCCGCGGCATCGGCGTCGGCCTTCCGCTTTGCAGCAGCGGCGTCGGCATCGGCTTTGGCCTTCGCCGCGGCGGCGGCGCGGTCGGCGTCGGCCTTGGCCTTGTCGTCTGCAGCTTTCTTCGTCGCGGCTTCGGCGTCGGCGACGACCTTGGCGGCGGCGGCATCGACCGCGGCGAGCATCGAGGCGATACTGGTGCTGCCATCGGGCGTGATGCGGAAGCTTTTCGCCGCGCCATCGACGAGGCCGATGAACGTGAACACGCCGTCCGCGCCCATCTCGAACGGAGCGGCGCTGAGCGGCATTACGGGGAGGCTGGTGAATTTCTCGACCCCCTTGCCATCGACCACCACCTCGTAGCCACCGCCGGGGATGAAACGGAAATAGACGATGTGGTTGCCGTCGGGCGTGAAGAACGGCAGGCTGTAGAGCGTCCCGCTAACCATAGCATCGATGAGCTTGCCGTTAATCACTAGGCCGCGCTTGGATGTGTCGCCATTCACGGAGCCGGCATGCGCGACATATTTTCCATCCGGGCTGAAACGGACTCGCGGCCTGTTCTGGCCTTCGTCGAAATTTGTGGTATAAACGTTCACCCCTTGCTGCTCCACGCCGTCGAGATAGAGTGAAAGGCCTGCTCCGCCGAAGCCGTTGAAACCGTAACGGCTGCCGTCGGGACTGAAGCCGAGGAAGCTGGCGCCGCGCACTGACGTCGCCTTGCCGTCCACGATGACCTTGACGTTGGGCTGGCCCGTGGCTTGGGCGATGTAGCCGATGCGCTTGCCGGCACCGAGCACGAGTTGGATGCCCTGATAACCATCGGATTCGTCGCCCTCGACGACGAGAAACTGGCCGGCCGAAAAGGAGCGCGCGAGATAGAGTGCCTTGGCGGAATCCGCGGTGAACTGCAGCTCCTCCACCTGATCGTAGAGCTGGCCCTTCTTCCCGTCGATCAGCACGAACTTCCTCGTCCCTCCGACCGAGCAGAGCGCGGCGTAGCGCTTGCCGTCGGGGCTGAAGAGCACCTTCTCGATCAAGTCGCAGTCGCTGCCCTCAATCTTCTTGCCGCCGTGCTCGAGGAAAACCCCCGGCGTGCCGCGTTTCCCGCTGAGCACGCGGAAATTCAGCCCGCCCGCGGACATATGCACGCTGTGGATGACGGGCGCACGCGAGGCCGGCTTGCCGTTGATCAGCAGCAGATCCGTGTCCGGCGCGCGGCCGATCGTGATGACGTTCTTTCCGTCAGGCGAAAACTGCGGCTTGGTGCCCTGGAAACCGACGTTCTTGCCATCGATCATCAGCAGCTCGCCCCTGCGCTCCTCCTGCCGGCTAAACATCGCCAAGTAGCGCGACTCGTCCGGACTAAACACCGGATTGAGGGTGATGCCATGCGTAGGATCGCTCGCGACGCCGTCCACCACGAGCTTGTGCACGCCGCCCGTCTCGGCGGGCGACACATACCAGAAGCGTTTGCCCCCCGGGGAAAATCCGAAGGCGCCGAACGGTGTCAGGCTGCCGTGCAAAGCAGGAGCGCGGACGATCTCCTTGCCGTCGAGCACGAGGATGACCTCGGTGCCGACCAACGCCGTGTAGGCGTGGCGCTTGCCGTCGCTGGATAGCGCCCTGTGGCCGATGACGCGGTCGAAGCGCACGCCTTCGACGCCATCGTGGAGATAGACGGAGCGGCTGCCCTTGGGCGCGACGTTCAGCACGTGCAAGCCGGACTTGCTGATGGTCGTGGAAGAGATGTTGGCGACTTGGTCGCCTTGGGGCGCGACGACAACGGACTCGACCTTGGCTTGGGCGAGGAGCGAAACAGGCGCGACGAGCGCGCCGAGTAGACCGACGAGGGTGGCGAGGGGCCGACGGGTGTTCATGGGGGCACAGGGAGCCGGACACGCGGAGGCGCGTGGCGGTGGAGGGAGGTGGGTGGTTGGTTGGCGCGCACGCCGTCGTGCGCTCGCAGTGGCGAAGGAGGAAGAAACTGGAACGGAGCCTCGGACGAAACGTCGCGGGCGGATATTCTGGAATTCTGGCGCGGGGCAGGGGAGCCGAGTTCATGCCAGATCGCGCCGCCGGCATCAAGTGCCGCCTGTCCCGGCGCCGGCGTAACAGCGCGGTTACGAACGCGCAGTCGCTGCGGATGGCGGCTTCGATGTCGTCGCCACGCTGCTCTGCTGCGGCTGCAATCCCCATCCCCATGCCGTCTGCCTCGAAGCTGCTTTGTCTTCTGTTGCCGGTGGCTGTCCTGACGATGGCCGCCGCCGAACTCTCTCCGGATAAAAATTGGGAGAAACATTGCCACAGCTGCCACGGCAAGGATGGCCGGAGCCAGACGCGCCTCGGGAAAAAATCCGGCGCCAAGGATCTCACTGATGCTGCGCAGCAGGCCAAGCTCACCGACGAAGCCGTTTTCAAAACGATCAAGGAGGGCCGTAAGAACGCCAAGGGAGAGGAGAAGATGGAGGCCTTTGCCGGCCAGATGTCCGATGCCGAGATCACCGCGCTCGTCACCTACGTGCGCGGGCTGGCGAAAAAGTGACTCTCCCGCCGCCGTCCCGTTTTGCCACCTGCCTCCCGCTGCGCATTTCCCCACTCCCATGATCCGACTGCCTGCCAAATCCCTCGTCATCGGCGGCCTTGCCGCCTGGGCGATCGGCCTCGCCTCGTGCGTCATGAGCAGCCGCACGATCATGATGCCACCCGCCATCGCCGGCGCCACCATCGTCGGCTCCGAGTCGTGCGCGAAATGCCACAGCAGCGTCACGCGCGGTTTCCATGATGCCACGCATGCGCACCTCAAGATGACCGGCGAGGACGGCAAGCCGCGAAGCGTGTCCTGCGAATCCTGCCACGGCCCGGCCAGTCTCCACGTGAAGGCCGGCACCCGCGCCACCATCATCAACCCGAAGATGGCGCCGGACACCTGCCTCCAGTGCCACGTCAACAACCGCGCCGAGTTCAAGCTGCCGAGCACACACCCCGTGCTCGCCGGCAAGATAGGCTGCGTCCATTGCCACGATCCACACAAGGGCGACACATTGCCGGGCGGGGCGCGCGACCTCGCGACCAACATCAACGCCACCTGCGCCAAGTGCCACCCGGCGCAGGCGGGGCCGTTTGTCTTTGAGCATGAGGTGATGCGCGAAGGCTGCGTCGCGTGCCACTCGCCGCACGGCTCGGTCAACGACAAGATGCTCAAGTCCCGCGGCACGAGCCTCTGCTACCAGTGCCATTTCCAAAACCAGCAGAGCGGCGTGCAGATCATGCACGGCGGCGTCGATCACAGCCAGAACGTCATCCGTGGCACCTGCTGGACGGCTGGCTGCCACGAGGCGATTCACGGCTCCAACGTCAATTCATCCCTCCGTTACTGATGAACACCTCCGCGTTTCCCTCCCGGGTGCTGGCCACCGCGCTGCTCTCGCTCGTGTTGCCTGCGCTGGTTCAGGCCCAGATTGTCTCCGGCGGCTCGATTGCGTTTTCCGCCGGCGGCGCGTTGCAGGACGGCGACCGCCCCGCGTTTCAAAAATACTCCGGCCACAAGAAGGCCGGCTACGGCGGCATCGAGGATTTCACCTGGTCGCGCACCAGCGACAGCTCGCTGCTCCGTCTTGAACTGCGCGCGCTGGCCGGCGACGCGGATTACCGCCTGCACGTGCGCTGGGAGAAATTCGACGCCTATTACGTCGAGGCCAACTACCGCCGCTTCCGCACCTTCACGGACGGTTCGGGCGGCTATTTCCGCCCGCGCGATCTCCGGTTTGCTTACTTCGACGAAGCCTTGGAACTCGACCGCAGTTTCTTCTCGTTTGAGATCGGCACGCTGGCGCCCGAGCGGCCGCAGTTCCGCCTCCGCTATGATCGCAACACCCGCGATGGGGTGAAGAACTCGCTTCGCTGGGGCGACTCCAACCTCGCGGGGCAGCCCTTTGTGCCGCGGGCCTTCTCGCCCTCGTATCTCGTCGTCGATGAGGTGCGCGACATCTTCACCGCCGAAGTGAGCCAGCAGACCGATTCGACCAACTGGAAGGTCGTCGGCCGCTACGAGCGCACGCGGCAGGACAACCACCACATCGCACGCCGCCGGCCCGGCGAAAATCAGGACCGTTACGTCACGCAGGTCGAGGGCCGCCGCACGGATCACATCAGTGGCCACGGCTACTACGATCGCATCATCAACGAGCAGCTTCGCGTCTCCGCCGGCGGTCTCGCCACCGCAATCGACAGTAATCTCTACGGCAGCAAAATCTACGGCGCCACGCCCGATGCGGACTACTCCGCGACCTTCGCCCGCCGGCAGGCCGGCGACGTGGGCTACTTCGGTCTCACGGGCGATTCGCAGCTCCGCCAATACGTGGCCAACCTCAACCTCGTCTGGCAGCCCGCCAAATTCTGGACCATCCGCCCTGGCGTGAAATACGACCACCTCCGCATCGACGGCGCCGAGTCGCATACCGACACGGATTTCGGCGGCGGGGCCGCGGCGGCGGCCGTCCAGCGGCAGATTGAGGCCGCCAACCGCACGTCGTGGAACGAGGTCACCGGCGACCTCAAGGTGCGCCTCAGCCGCTGGTCCAACCTCAGCCTCTACGCCCGCGCGATTTGGAATCAGGGCGAGGGCACGCTCGTCGAGCAGAGCATCCTCCTCCCCAACCGCGCCGCCGTGATCGATCAGGACACGGACTACGAGCGGCAGGGCGAGCGCTATCTCGTCAACGCCACGTGGCAGGTCCGCCCGGGCCTCAGTGTCGGGACCCAATTCAACTACCGCCTCAAGACGGCCGACTACCGCAGCCGTCGCGACAACACCCTCAACACCTCCAATAACCGCTATCCCGCCTACCTCATCGACCAGGACATCGAGGCGCGCGACGTGCAGGCCCACGTCTCCTGGCGGCCGGCCGCGTCGCTCAGCCTGGTCACGCGCTACGTTCATCAGCGATCGACGATCACGACCACGTTTGCCAACCAACCGGAGATTCGGAACGGCATCCTCACCCGCAGCGTCATCTCGCAGTCCGCGTCGTGGACCGTGACGCCCCGCCTTTACCTCACGGCGGCCGGCACCGTGACCTACGACCAGCTGCAGGTCCCGCGGCATCGGCTCACGTATTTTAGCGACAACAACTACACCAGCGTGAACCTCGGCGGCGGCTACGCGCTGGGCAAGGTGACCGACCTGCAGCTCGACGGCTATTTCTACCGGGCCGACAACTACACGGACAATTCCGCCGTCACCCTGCCGCTCAACTCCGGCCAGATGGTGCGCAGCGCTTATCTCACCTGGATCCGCCGGCACAGCGAGCGCCTGACGTTCACGATGAAATACGGCTACGCGACCAACCGCGACGGCGCCTTCGCGGGCTACAATAATTTCAACGCGCACCAGCTCTACGGCAAGGTGCTCTACAAGTTCTGAGCGCCGCCGAAGCGGCGTTCTCGATCGCGACAAATAGGTGCGAGCCTGGGTGAGCTGCCTTGCGGCCCGCGGAATCGGGCGAGCCAAGTGAGCGGTTCCGAACGGCTCGCGATGACGGAGCCGAAGATCAACCGCTCGTCGTGCGTGAAGCCGTAGAGGACGAAGAAGGGGAACGCGTCGAGATTGCGGCGCCGAATATCGGGCACGATGGCGGAGCCAAGATTGAGAAAATGTCCGGATGCGGTGGGCGCCGCCTTGATGGCAGCGATGGCCTCATCGACTTCGCGCCGGAATCGGATGCCCAGGCCGGGAGAAATTTCCTCGTAGCCGGCGGCATTGCGCCGCGGAAAGATACTGCTCCTCCGTCAATCCGGCGACCTTGCCCGTGGCAACGTCCTCAATCCGCCGCACGCCTTCGTTGAGCGCGTCGAGTGATGGTTGGGACTGCGCCACACTCTCGACCAACTGGCGGGCCAGTTCGAGTCTCTCGGCCGGTGGCAATTTCAGCGTAGAGCGGGAGAGTTCGGCGGTGAGCATGACACGAAGATAGCGATTAGAACGTTGCGCACAATTGACGATTGCCGGCGCTACCCTCGCTTCCGCAATCGGGCGATTCCGTTCGTGATTCTCGATCCGAAGGGAGCCGCGCTCAGTTCATAGTTCACACATGACCCCCTCCGCCTGCTCTCCGCCTGCTTCCTCCGCCTGCTCCATGACCCCCTCCGCCTGCTCGATCGCCGAGGGGCGCTTGCTGCTGCTTCCCGTTTTGTCCGAGCAACCGCGTCGCGTGGAAGAATTGCTGGGCAAATACCCGCTGATGGACACCGGTGACGCCACACTCGTTGTGCTCTCGGAGCTGTGCCCGCGGGCGCGGCTCATCACGGTCGATGCCGACTTCAGGCGCTACCGGCGCTTTCGTAATCAGGCGATTCCGGTCGTGATGCAGGAGGGGACGTGAAAGGTGCATCGATCATATTTGTTTCAAACCGATCATATCTTCGGTGTCGTGGGGTCTTCAGGGTAGAGATTGCGAGCGATGTCTTGGCTCAATTTTTCTAGCTGAGATTCTGAATAGCGGCCTTCTTCGATACCGATTACGACTTCGATGTCGTCGATCCGAAATCCAACCTCCTCTCCATCGTCGTCAGTGAGGACGAAGAATGGCATTTCTTGTTCGATTGAAGTGGTGATCGTGATCCAATCGTGACCCGAAAGATCGCCTATTTTGTGTCCCTGCTCTTTACCGGAAATTAGGATGTCTGTCCTCCAAGTGACGGAATCCCAATCGGGCTCGTAATCTCCATCCGAGCGCTGGCGCGATTCGAGGATGGATTTTGGGTTATTGAATGGAAGATTTTGATTCGCTTCGCGTTCGAACAGGATGTTGACAACCTGCACATGATCGAGGTTCAGCCATATTTCCTGTTCGTGAAATCCCGTTAGTTCCACGAAGCCAATCGGGGGTTTCGCGTTCTGGAGATGATTAATAAGTCCGTTGCGAGATTCTTCAGTGACAGGGAGGAACACGGGTTTTTTCCGGCCACGGAATTGAACTTTCAAAACGGTCATCGAAATGGATGAAAGGCTTCTTACGTGTTCTACACAATTCCACTATGTGAGCATGATGCCCTTCGCCTTTGCCGCGCGGAGCAGCGCGTCGGCCATGTCGCTCGGGGTGGCGGCGACTTCGATGCCGCATTCCTTGAAGACGGCGATCTTCGCGGCGGCGGTGTCCTCGGCGCCGCCGACGATCGCGCCGGCGTGGCCCATGCGGCGGCCGGCGGGGGCCGTCGCGCCGGCGATGAAGCCGGCGACGGGTTTCTTGCAATTCGCTTTGATCCAACGCGCGGCCTCGACCTCGGCGGTGCCGCCGATTTCGCCGATCATGATGATGCCGTGCGTCTCGGGGTCGGCGTTGAAGAGCTTGATCACGTCGAGGTGGCTCGTGCCGTTGACGGGGTCGCCGCCGATGCCGACGCACGTGGTCTGGCCGATGTTCTTCGAGGTGAGCTGAAACACGGCCTCGTAGGTGAGCGTGCCGGAGCGTGAGACGACGCCGACGTGGCCCTTCTTGTGAATGTAGCCGGGCGCGATACCGATGCGGCAGCCGCCCTTGGAGCCTTCGCCGGTGCCGGGCGTGACGACGCCGGGACAGTTGGGCCCGAGGAGGCGGGTCTTGCGGCCCTGCATCGCGCGCTTCACGCGGATCATGTCCTTGACCGGGATGCCCTCGGTGATCGCGACGGCGAGATCGAGCTCGGCATCGACACACTCGAGGATCGCGTCACCGGCGAACGGCGGCGGCACGAAGATGGCGGAGACGGTGGCGCCGGTGGCCTTGGCGGCTTCGACGACGGAGTTGAAGATCGGGACCTTGTGCCCGGCGTGCTCGAAGAACTGGCCGCCCTTGCCGGGGGTGACGCCCGCGACGACCTGGGTGCCGTAGTCGAGCGAGAGCTTGGTGTGGCGCGCACCGAATTCGCCGGTGATGCCTTGGATGAGAATGCGCGTGTCGGGGGAAATGAGGATAGCCATGGGAGGAGCGGATGGGCTGAGAGCTAAGAGCTGAGAGACTAGAGCAAAGGTTGGAGGTGAGGTGTGCGCTGAAGACTGAATGCCTGAGCTCTGGGCTCTAGACTCTCAGCTCTCAGCCGCTCGTGGCATCAGGCCACGAGCTTCACGATTTTCTGGGCGGCGTCGGCCATCGTGTCGCCGGAGACGAGCGCGAGGCCGGAGGCGGCGAGGGTGGCTTTGCCGGCGGCGACGTTGTTGCCCTCGAGGCGGACGACGAGCGGAAGCTTGAGGCCGACTTCCTTCACGGCCTCGACGATGCCGGTGGCGATCACGTTGCAGTCCATGATGCCGCCGAAAATGTTCACCATGATCCCCTTCACGTTTTTGTCGCCGAGGATGATCTTGAAGGCCGCGATGACCTGGTCCTTCGAGGCGCCGCCGCCGACGTCGAGGAAGTTGGCGGGCGTGCCGCCGTAGTGCTGGATGATGTCCATCGTGCTCATCGCGAGGCCGGCGCCGTTGACGAGGCAGGCGATGTTGCCGTCGAGCGCGATGTAGCTGAGCGAGAATTTCGAGGCCTCGATTTCCTTGGGGTCCTCCTCGTTGAGGTCGCGGAGGGCGACGATCTCGGGGTGACGGTAGAGGGCGTTGGAGTCGAAGGACACCTTGGCGTCGAGCGCGAGCACGTCGCCGGTCGGCGTGGTGATGAGGGGGTTGACCTCGACCATCGCGGCGTCGGTCTCCCAAAACATCGTGTAGAGATTACGGATGAGCTTGGCGGCGTTCTTGGCTTCGCCGCCGGTGAGGCCGAGCTTGAAGATCAGATCGCGCACCTGGAAATCGGCGAGGCCGTAGGCGGGATCGACGAGGACCTTGTGGATCTTTTCCGGCGTGTCGTGGGCGACTTTCTCGATTTCGACGCCGCCCTCGGTCGAGGCGAC
The DNA here is from genome assembly GCA_030693515.1 of Opitutaceae bacterium. GTDB lineage: Bacteria > Verrucomicrobiota > Verrucomicrobiia > Opitutales > Opitutaceae > ER46. The sequence goes on along the minus strand of JAUYAK010000115.1, from coordinate 22,099 downwards.
GATGACGGGTTTCGATGACGCGCGGTCGAGGAGGATGGCGAGGTAGTATTCCTTTTTGATGTCGCTCGCGGCGGTGAAGTAGATCGTCTGGACCTTGCGGCCGGCGGGGCCGGTCTGGATCGTGATGAGGGTGTTGCCGAGCATCTTGCCGGCGATCTCCCTGGCGTCGTGCTTGGTCTTGCAGAATTTGACGCCGCCCTTGAAGCCGTCGGTGAAGGTGCCCTTGCCGCGGCCGCCGGCGTGGATCTGGGATTTCACCATCGTCGGGCCCTCGGGGAGCTGGGCGAGGGCGTTGACGAATTCCTCCGGCGTGGTGGCTGCCGCGCCCTTGGGGACGGGCACGCCGAATTTCTCGAAGAGGGCCTTGGCCTGATACTCGTGGATGTTCATTTGGAAAAAACGGGTTGAGGGAACGGGCAGTTAGCCAGAACGCCCGCCAAGGACGCACGAAAAAAAGGGCCGGAACGCGAAGTTCCGGCCGGCGGAGCCGCTCCTGTGGCGCGGGTGGGCCCGGATTTGAGGCGAGCCGTGCGAGATCACTTACAATGTTGCGCCGCGATTCGAGCGGGGCACGCTCGCCGCCCATGCAAGCCCACGAGGTGATGAAGGAGGTGCTGAAGCACACCAGCGCGAAGCAGATCGCGGCCGAGATGAACCTGTCGCTTTCGCTGATCTACAAGTGGGCGGAGCCGCCGGAGGAGGGCAGCGGCGCGGCGAGCCCGCTCGATCGCGTGGGCCAGCTCGTGCGCTCAACCGGCGATGGGCGGGTGGCGCAATGGGTGTGCGAGCAGGCCGATGGCTTCTATATCCGCAACCCCCATAACCTGCCGCCGACCGCCAACGTCATCCCCGCGACCAACGGCATTGTGCAGGAATTCGCCGACATGCTGGCGACCATCGCAACGGCGTCGGCTGACAGCGTGATTTCGAAGGATGAGGCGCGCACGATCCGGCGCCGGTGGGAGGAGCTGAAGAGTGTGACCGAGAGCTTTGTGAAGGCTGCGGAGAGCGGCAATTTCGGCTCGATCAGGGCGGAGGGCGGCGCGCGGCGAGATTGATCGCAGCGCGAGGCCACAGCCCACACTCGACAGTCGGTCACGCCGTTCGGCGCGGCTGAATCCTCGCGCTACTTGCCCAGCAATTGCTGGGTCAGGAAAGCGCTTTGCAGCGACGCGATCTCGGTCAGGCCGGTTTGCGCGAGGGCGAGCAGGCTCTGCAGTTGTTCGCCGCTGAACGTCGCCTCCTCACCGCTGCCCTGGACCTCGACGAACTGGCCGCGGCCGGTCATCACGATGTTGGCGTCGACCTCGGCATCCTTGTCCTCGACGTAGTTGAGATCGAGCAGCGCGCGGCCGCCGAAGATGCCGGCGCTGACGGCGGCGACGGAATCGGTGAGCGGGTTCTCGGGGATTTTCCGGGCGTCGAGCAGCTTTTGCACGGCGAGGCGGGCGGCGAGGTAGGCACCGGTGATGGCGGCGGTGCGCGTGCCGCCGTCGGCCTGAAGCACGTCGCAGTCGATCCAGAGGGTGTTCTGGCCGAGCTTCTGGAGGTCGAGCACAGCGCGGAGCGAGCGGCCGATGAGGCGCTGGATCTCGATGTTGCGGCCGTCGGGCTTGCCTTTGGAGATTTCGCGCGGTTTCCGGTCGAGCGTCGAGTAGGGGAGCATCGAATATTCCGCCGTGAGCCAGCCGCCCGGCACGCGCTGCTGCTTCATCCACGTGGGCACATTCGCCTCGATGGTGGCCGCGCAGATGACGCGCGTGAGCCCAAAGGAAACCAGCACGGAGCCGGTGGCGTGCGGCGCGATGCCGGCCTCGAAGGTGATCGGGCGCAATTGTGCGGGTTGGCGACCGTCGACGCGGAGGGCGGGTGTGGACATCGCGCAAGGCAGCCGCGCCCGTGCAACCGAGGCAAGTCGCAAGGCAACCGCGCCGGGAAAGAAAAACCGTGCGTCCAGCGGCAAGGTTCGAGCGTAGGACCTGAACCGCACCTCCGCGGCTTGTTGTCTGACCACCGCAACCTTAATCACCCATGCACCTCCGCATCCGTTCTCGGTTCTTTTTTTCGCTTCTCAGCTTCAGCGCGCTCGTCGCGTCGTTACGCGCGCAAAACGCCGTTGCGCTTACCTCGACCAACTCGCTGATTGCCTTCGATGTCGCTGCGCCGGGCGCGGCGGCGGCCCCCGTCCCGATCACGGGCCTGGGTTCGGGTGAGATTTTGGTTGGCTTGGACTATCGCCCGGTGAACCGGGTGCTCGTGGGTGTCACCAGCCAGAGCCGCCTCGTCGTCCTCAATCCAATGACCGGCGTCGCCACGCCGTTGTCCACCTTGAGCGTGCCGCTCGCGGGGACGTCGTTTGGCGTCGATTTCAACCCGGCCGCGGACCGCCTCCGCATCGTCTCTAACACCGGCCAGGATTTGCGGGTTAACGTCGAGACCGGCGCCGTGATCGTCGATGGCACGCTCGCCTACGCGGCAGGGGACTCCGGAGCCTCGGCCACGCCGCAGATTGCGGCGGCGGCCTACACCAATTCCGTCGCCGGCCGCCTCGCACCGACGACAACGCTTTTCGACATCGACTACGCTCGTGACGTGCTCGTGCGCCAGGACCCGCCCAACAACGGGACGCTCGTCACCATCGGCGCGCTCGGGGTGGATTTCAGCGCGAACAGCGACCTCGATATTTTCAGCCCCACGCTCGCCTATGCCGTGAACAGCACGGGCGCGGCGTCCAGCCTCTACCGCATCAATCTCACGACTGGCGCCGCCACGCTTGTCGGGGCGTTTCCCGTGGGCACGTTGGCCGTCGATTTTTCCATTGAGCCGAAGGAGCCCGCGCTCGGGATCATCAACACCTCGGCCCGCGGCCTGATTGCGCCAGGGGAGGGCGTGGTCATCACGGGCTTCGTGGTGGGCGGCACGGCGCCGGTCAACGTGCTGGTGGTCGCGCGCGGTCCGTCGCTGACCGCGTTCGGCGTGGTGAGCGCGATTGCCGACACGCGCGTGACTCTTTACCGCGGCGCCACTGCGCTCGAGAGCAACGACGACTGGCAGACGCATGCGCGCGCCACCGAGATTATGGCGACAACATTCGCGCCTGGCAGCCCGCGCGAATCGGCCTTGCTGGCCACGCTTGCACCCGGTGCTTATACGGCGGTGGTGTCGGGTGCCGGCACTGCCGTCGCGGGTGTGGCGCTCGTGGAAGTATACGAGCTGCCGTGATACGCCGGCCGCCGGCCCCTAAAGCTTCTCCTCGGAATCGACGGGCCGGATCTTGGCGGTCTTGGTCTCGTTCTTCTTCTTGGCCATGTGTGCGATGAGCCGCTCGTTGAACTCCACCGCGGGATCGTGGCCGATTTTGCGGAGGGCGTGGGTGAGGGCGGCGACTTCGACCAGGCGCGCGATGTCGCGGCCCGGGCGCACGTAGAGCTCGACGTGCGGCATCTTGCGGTCGAGGAGCGGGTAGAAGTGCTGCTCGAGGCCGGTGCGTTCCTCGTGCACGCCCTCCTTCCACTCGCGGAGGGTGATGACGAGGTCGATGCGCTTGGCGGGGCGGATGCTTTTCACGCCAAACATCTGCTCGATGTTGATGATGCCGATGCCGCGGCACTCCATGTAGCCGCGGTTGAGTTCCTGGGAGGAGGCGATGATCTCGCGCTCGTCCACGAGGCGGAGGAGGGTGAGGTCGTCGGCGACGAGCGAGTGGCCGCGCTCGATGAGGGCGAGGGCGCACTCGCTTTTGCCCACGCCGGAATCGCCGCGGATCATCACGCCCACGCCCTTGATGTCGAGGGTGGTGGCGTGCTCGCTGCCGCGCGGCGCAAACTCGTTGTCGAGCGCGAGCGTGGCGAGGTTGATCCAGTTGTAGGTGATCATCGGCGTGCGCAGGACGGGCAGCTTCATGTCCTCGGCGACGGCGACCATGGTGGGCGTGGGCTGGTAGTTGCGCGAGAGCACGATGCAGGGGATGCCGCGGCGCACCATCTCCTGGAGGGCGGAGGTCTGCGCCTTGATGGGCTGCGTCCGCATGAAGCTCCACTCCGCCGCGCCGAGCACCTGCACGCGGCGGTGCGCGAAATATTTGAAGAACCCGGTGAGCGCGAGGGCCGGCCGGTTGATGGTGGACTCCTCGATGAGGCGGCCCAGTCCGCGCTCACCGCAGGCGAGGGTGAGGTGGAGCTTTTCGCGGTGGGTGTCGAAAAAGTGCGCGACGGTGATGCCGTTGACGGCTTTGCTCATGGGGATGTCTCCGGTTGGGGGCGGGGTGGGGCGCTCAGAGGTGGAAGCTCTCGCCGAGGTAGAATTTGCGCGCCTGCTCGTCCTTGATCAGGAAATCGCCGGTGCCCTCGCTGAGCACCTTGCCCTGGTGGATGAGGTAGGCGCGGTCCACGATGCGGAGGGTCTCGCGCACGTTGTGGTCGGTCACGACGACGCCGATGCCGCGGGCCTTGAGCTGGAGGATGATTTTCTGCACCTCGGCGACCGAGATGGGATCGATGGCGGCGAAGGGCTCGTCCATCAGGAGAAACTTGGGCTTGGTCACCAGCGCGCGCGCGATCTCGAGGCGGCGGCGCTCGCCGCCGGAGAGGGTGTAGGCCTTTTGCTTCGCCACGTGCTCGAGGCTGAGCTCGGCGAGGTGGGAGGCGACGGTGGCGCTGCGCTCGCGGCGCGGCACGCCGGCGGCCTCGGCGATGGCGAGGATGTTTTCCTCGACGGTGAGCTTGCGGAAGACGGAAGCCTCCTGCGGTAGGTAGCCGATGCCGTGGCGGGCGCGCTGGTGCATGCGCAGGCGCGTGATGTCGGTGCCGTCGAGCCGCACGCGGCCGGCGGTGGCGGGGATGAGGCCGACGACCATGTAGAAGGTCGTCGTCTTGCCGGCGCCGTTGGGGCCGAGCAGGCCGACGACCTCGCCGGCGCGGAAGCGCAGGCTCACGCCGTTGACGACGGTGCGCGGGCCGAAAGTCTTGACGAGATCCTCGGTGAGAATTTCCGAGGTCGGGGCGGCGGGGGCGCTCATCGGGGCGGCGGGGTGATGGGCGGCACCGTGATGACGGGAGTGGCGGCGGCGGGGGCGGCGGCTTCGGTTTGCGCCGGGGCGGCGGTCTCGGGCTTGGGCGCTTCCTTGGCCTTGTCCGGATCGAAGCCGAGGTCTTTCAGCGGCGGCAGGGTGAAGTGCGGGCGCTTTCCGTCCTCGGAAAGCATGCGCACGATGCGCTCGCCGCGCAGCAGCTCGATGCGCGGGCTGCCGCCTTCCCACTGGCCGTCGCCCGTCCGCACGCGGGGGTTGCCAGTCAGGACGACGCGGTCGTCGCTGGGGAAAATCTCGGCGCGCTCGCAGGTGGCCTCGCGGCCGGCCTGTTCGATGCGGACGGAGCCGGTGGCGACGAGTGACTTGAAATTCTGCGGTTCGCCGAGGGTATCGGCGGTGTCGCCGCGGCGGCGCATGACGACCACGAGCTGGTCGCAGGTCATGCGCAGGTTGGTGGCCGTGACGGTTACGCGGTCGCGCAGGATGAGGGTGTTCTCCTTGTCGCCGCCCAACATCTCGGCTGAGCCGGACTCAATCTCGGTGGGGACGGGCGGGGGCACGGGGGGCTTGGCCGCCGGGGCGTCGGCGGCGTGCGCGCACAGCAGCGCCGCAAGCGGGAGCGCGGCCAGCAGCGGCAGGGCAGGGCGGAGCGGAGCGGGACGGCGCATCATTTGAGGATGTTATTGAGCTGGGCGTGGAGGATGATGCGCACGTTTTTCTGAATCGAAACCTTTTTGGTCGAGTGGTCGTAGGTCCAGCCGGTCCCCGTGACGTCGGCCTGGTCGCTGATGTAGCGGACGGCGCCGTCACCGCTCGCGCGGTTTTCCTTGGGGAAAAACACCGCCGCGGGGCTGAGGAGCATCGAATCCACCCGCGACGCCGCGTCGCCCGAGAAAATGGTGATGCTCAGATCGGTCACCGCGATGTTCTTGCCCGCGGGGCGGACCTCGGTGCCGCGGAGTGTCATCGAGCGGAAGCCTTCCTTGTCGGTGAAGATGGGGAGCACCCAGTTGATGGCGGGGGCGGAGGCGGCCGGTGCCGCGGGCGCTGGCGGCGGCGCGTCGGCGCCGGGCAGTGGGCACACGGGAGCGAGCAGGCAGGCCAGAAGGGCGAAGCGGGCGAGTGCGCGCATCATGGCTTGGACTTCGTTCCTGCGGTTTTGCTCCGGGCGCCGAGGATGCGCTCGCAGACGTCGCGCACGGCGCCGAGGCCCGCCGGCCGGCGCGGCACATAGTCCGCGGCGGCGAGCGCGGCCGGCATCGAGCCGGCAGGAGCGATGCCGACACCGGCCCACGCGATGGCGGGCGCGTCGATGTCGTCGTCGCCCATGTAGGCGCATTGCTCGGACGAGAGCGAAAGCCGGGCGGCGAGTTCCTGGAGCGCGGCGAGCTTGTCGGTGCGGCCTTGGATCACCTGCGGAATCTTCAGCTCCGTCGCTCGCACCGTGGTCGCGCCCGAAGCCCGTCCGCTGATCCACGCGGTGGCGATGCCGGCGCGGCCGAGCCGCACGAGCCCCATGCCGTCGAGAATGGAAAACGACTTCGACTCCGTGCCATCGGAGCAAATCCGCACCGTGCCGTCGGTGAGCACGCCATCGACGTCCATGGCGAACAGGCGGACGCGGGACCAGGATTTGACGGTCGGCATGATCGTGTTCACCCCATCCACGCCGCGATCGCGTCGATGATTTTTTCCTTGGTGGGACGGTAGGCCGCCTCGAGCTCGGGTGCGAAGGGCACGGGCAGGTCGAGCGAGGCGATGCGCAGGGGCGCGGCCTTGAGGGAGGCGAAGTGCTCCTCCGTGAGCCGCGCGACCAATTCGGCGCCGAAGCCGTGCGTGCGCCGGCCCTCGTGCAGCACCACCAGCCGGCCCGTGCGCGCGAGCGACTGCTTGATGGCATCAAGCCGCAGGGGCGCGAGTCCGCGCAGATCGAAGAGGTCGAAGGCCGTCTCGTATTCCGCGGCGAAGTAATCGGCGGCGTCCTCGGCGAGATGCACCATCTCGCCGTAAGTGACGAACGTCGCATAATCGCCCGTGCGGAGCTGCTTGGGCGACCACACGTCGCGGTAATTCGGATCCCACGCGACGGGCGCGCGGCCGCGGCGGTAGAGCGCCTTGTGCTCGAAGAGGATCACGGGGTTGTCGTCTTCGTAGGCGGCGAGCAGGGCGTTGAACGCATCCTGCGGCGTGCTCGGGTAGAGGCCCTTGACGCCCGGCATCGAGAGAAACAGCGACTCCAGCTCCTGCGAGTGGAACGAGCCGAACGTGAGCCCGCCGCCGCAGGGAAAGCGCAGCACGAGCGGACACGCGGCGCCGGAGCGGAAGTGCATGGTCGCGGCGTTGAGCGTGATCTGGGTGACGGCCTCGGTGGAGAAATCGGAAAACTGGAACTCCTCGATCGGGCGGTGGCCGTTGACCGCGAGACCAATCGCGTAGCCGGTGCAGGAACTCTCGGCGAGCGGGGTGTTGAGCACGCGCGGGCGGCCGAATTCCTTGAGCAGGTTCTCCGTGACCTTGAACGCCCCGCCGTAGGTCCCGATGTCCTGGCCGAGCACGAGTGACTCGGGGCGCTCGGTGAGGATTTTGCGCAGCCCGAGGTTGAGCGCCTGCGCGAAGGTGAGCGTGGCGGGCGCGGCGGGCTCTGGTTTCCACGGCATGGCCGGCGCGGCCGGCGCAAACACATCGGCCTCCATGCCGGCGGGCGTGGGGCGCGGCGTGGCGAGCGAGATCTGCACGCAGGCCTCGAGATGCGCGCCGAGCTCGGCGTCGATCGCGTCGAGCCGGGCGGCGTGGCGCGCGGCCAGTTGCGCGCGGAGCTTGGGCAGCGGATCGCGGGCGAAAAACTCCTCGCTCTCTCCCGGCTTCAGGTAGTCGCAAGTGTCGTAGGCGGCGTGGCCGCGCAGGCGGAGCGTGTGGGCTTCGATCAGCACGGGCCGGGAGGTCGCGCGGGCCTTGGCGATGGCGGCGGCGAGCGTGCGGGTGATGGCGGCGACATCGCCGGTGGCGTCGAGCGCGAAGCCCTCGATGCCGTAGCCGGCGGCGCGGCGCCACAGCTCGGTGCCCGGGGCGAACTGTTCGCTGACGGGCGTCGAGTAGGCGTAGCGGTTGTTCTCCACGATGAACACGACCGGCAGCGACAGCAGCGAGGCGAGGTTGAGCGTCTCGTGGACGTCGCCCGTGCTCGAGCCGCCGTCGCCGAAAATCGCAAACCCCACCGCGGGCCGGCCGAGGCGGCGCTGCGAATCGGCGGCACCGGCGACGTTGGAGAGCATCGTGCCGAGGTGGCTGATCATCGGCAGCGAGCGCGTGCGGGGGTCGCCGTGGTGGATGTTGCCCTCGCGGGCCTTGGTCGGGCTGCCGGCGTTGGCGCAATACTGGTTGAGGTGATCGCAGAGGTGGCCGCTCCAGATCAGGTGGCCGCCCAGGTCGCGGTGCGTGAACGAGACGACATCGATCGCCTTGTCCGCGAGCAACGCGATCGGGACGATCAGGCCCTCGTTGCCCTGGCCGCCGGCCACGGTGCCGCGGATCAGGCCCTGGCGGAAGAGCTCCAGGATGCGGTTGTCCGCGCTGCGGGCGAGCTGCATCCAGGCGTAGATGCGCAGGAGCGCGTCATCGGGTGCGGCATCAAGATCGGAGACGCTGAGATCGCGGGCCGTGAGGCACGCAGGAAGAGTCGGAAAAGCCATGAACTTTGGCGCGGACGCTGAGGGGCCGGCGTGGCGCGGGCAAGCGAAGGATTCGTGTTCAGCCCGCGCGGGTGAGGGCCGTGATCAGCTCCTCGCGATCCGGGTGGTCGGCGATGAGCGCGGCCCGGTCGCCCGGTTCGTAGTCGGCGTAGTCGAAGCCGGGGGCGAGGGTGTTGCTGATGAGCGCATAGGCGTCCGGCTCGGAGGAGAACGGGCGCGCGCCCACCCACGATCCGCGCGGCACGCAGGCCTGGGGTCTCTGTCCGGCGAGCACATCGGCGCCTACGATTACGATTTCGCTGCGGCCGCCGGGATGGAGGAGGAGCAGTTCGAGCGGGCTGCCGGCGTGGAAGAACCACAGCTCGTCTGTCGCAAGCCGGTGCAGGGCGGAGAACTTCTGGGCCGTGATCAGCGCGAGGATCGCGGTGCAGCCGGCGCGGGGGCCGGCGTAGCGCGCGGGCAGGGGGCCGAAGGGCTCGGCCGACTCGTAGGTGCGCACGAAAAGCGGTCCCTCGTGCGGGATGGGCGCCATGCCAAGATAAGCCGAGAGCCGCAGGGCCGCACCGGGCTGGTGGTCGGCGCTCATGCCAGCAGCGCCTGCGCGAGCGCCTCGTCGATGAGCAGCGATTTCAGCAGCCCGCCGCGCAGCGCCCCTGCGAGGGCGGGGGCCCGCTCGGGGCCCGCGGCCACGCCGATGACCTGCGGGATTTTTTTCAGCAGCTCGAGCTCGATGCTGATGACGCGATCCCGCCAGCGTGACGCGCACTCGCGGCCTTTGGCGTCAAAGAAGCGCCCGCAGATCTCGCCGACGGCGCCGCAGCCGCGGAGGTGCGCGACGTCGGCGGCACCGAGCACGCCGCGCTCCAGGTAAACCGAGAGATCGAGCGGCCCGACGCCCACGATCGCGGCGTCGGCCTGCCGCAGGCGCTGCCAGACAAACTTGATCTGCTGCGAGGCGAGGAAGAAGTCGCGGGTCTTCTTGTCGGAGACGAAGGCCGGCGTGCTGAGCGTGAGGAACTCGCCGCCCCACAGCTTCACCATCGCGCGCCCCAGCTCAAGCGCGTCCACGTGCGAGAGGTTGGAGTCGATGCTGCCCATCGCCTGCACGACGGTGAGTCGCCGCGACTCGCCGCGCCGGAAACGCTGCACGACCTCGGCCACGCTGCGCCCGCCGCCGACGGCGACCACGCCGGACTTGGGAAAGACGGAGGCGACAAACGGCGCGCCGAAATGCCCGACCGTCTGCCGCGCCGCCTCGGCGCCGGCGTTGCGCGCCGTCTTGATCACGGCGGCGCTGCGCAGGCCGAAGCGGCTGCAGAGCTGATGTTCCAGCTTGTCGTGGCGGGCGTGGTATTCCTCGACGTTGATGCGCACGATACCGCGCTCCAGCGCGGCGGCGAGGAGCCGGGAGATTTTTGTCTGCGAGACGCGCACGAGCTTGGCGACCTCGGTCTGGCCGAGGCCGTCCACATAGTAGAGTGTGGCGGCCATGCGGAGGATGTCGTCGGGGTAGGCGGCTTTGGCGGGCATCGGTCGGGCGGGGATGTCGGCGGGAATTCACCGGCATGTCACCCAATTGTCACTAGAATATTTATCCGCATAAACGTTTTACTCGACCACTGGGCCTCTCGTGCGTTCGGCTGGTGCCTCATGAGCAAACCCTTCCCCCTCCCCCTGGCCGCCCTGCTGGCGGCCCTCGCCGCCCAAGCCCTGGCCCAGCCCGCCGCTCCCGCCCGTCCGCCCTCCGGCGACGAGGAGCCCCTGAAGCTCGAAGTCTTCACCGTCACCGGCTCGAACATTCGCCGCATCGACGCCGAGACCGCCCTGCCCGTGACGGTGATCGAGCGTGCGGACCTCGATGCCCGCGGCGTGGCCACGATGGCCGAGCTGTTCGAAAGCATCGGCGCGGCCGACATCTCGGGCATCAGCGAGATCAACAACGGCCCGCAGCTCGCGCGCGGCGACGTCGCCTCCATCGATCTGCGCGGCATCGGCTCGGGCAGCACGCTCACGCTGCTCAACGGCCGCCGCATGGCGCCCCATCCGATTTCGATGGCCGAGAACGGCGTGCCCTCGCTCGCCGTGAACATCAACACCATCCCCCGGGCCCTCGTCGATCGCGTCGAGATTCTCCGGGACGGTGCCTCGGCCATCTACGGCGCCGACGCCGCGGCGGGCGTGATCAACAGCCGCGTCTCGCGGAGCAACGTGGGTCGCGGCGTCACGATCAAGGGCTCGATGACGCAGCACGGCGGGGCCAACGAGATCGGGGCGACGGTTTATGACGCCTTCAAGCGCGGCCGCACGCATGTCGCCGTCTCCCTCGACTATTTCCACCGCGATGCGCTCGCGGCCCACGATCGCAGTTTCTCGCGCAACTCCGACTATCGCGCGAGCCGCGCGCTGCCCGCGCCGTGGAACGGCCTCCCGTTGGTCGATCCGTCGTCGCCGACCGGAGCGTTTTTCGCCCGCGACAATGATTTCCGGAATGCCAACGGCGTGAACCAGTGGGGCCAGTGGCAGCGCGGCACGATCCAGCCGGACTTCCTCACGTTCGTCGGCTCACGCCCGGCGGGCAATGTCGGCATCACGACGAGCACGACGCCGCCCGTCGGCGTCGCGACGATGTCCACGGCCGGCATGTTTTATCTCTGGCCGAGCGCCGATGGGGTGAACTTCAAGCAGACCGCGCCCTCCACCAACATCGATAATCCCGAGAACGCCGCCTACTCGAACTGGAACAAGTGGAAGATGCTCGTGCCCGCGACGGACCGCGTGCAGTTCGCGACGTTCATCGACCACCCGATCAACGACAAACTCACCGCCTTTGGTGATCTGCTCTTCTACCGCGCCTACAGCCGCACCGGCCGCGAGCCGGTGAACTTCAAGAACACGGACGACCAGGGCATCTACCTGCCCGCCGCCAATCCCTTCAATCCCTTCGGCACGCGCTTCTATCACCCGACCGGCGCGCCCAATGCCGACGGCACGCCGCGCCTCACCGGCGCGCCCGCCGATGTCTCGCTCTGGACCGGCATCTCGCCCGGCCAGAACACCGGCGGCGGTTTCAAGCCCCGCGTGACCGAGGTTTACACCTACTCCTGGCGCGCGATGGGCGGCCTGCGCGGCAAGCTCGGCGACACCTGGGAGTGGGAGTCCGCCTTGGTGGCCTCCGGCTCGCAGACGCACGAATACGAGCATTTCCAGGTGCGCGAGTCCCGCCTCCGCGCGGCGCTCAACCGCACGGACTCGACCGCGTTCAATCCGTTTCCCGTCACCTTCAAGATCACCAACAACCAGATCACCGTGGACCGGCCCTTCGACAATCCCGTGGCGATCACCGATGCGCTCTATGACGACGAGGATCGCTTCGGCCGCACCGGGCTCTTCATCTGGGACGCGAAGATCAACGGCCAGCTCGGACGCCTCTTCGGCGGCGGCCGCATCGGCGTCGCGAGCGGCACCGAGGTGCGCTACGAGACCTACGCCGACAAGCGCGCGACCTTCGTCGGCCGCAACCCGCCGGGCTCGGGCAGCCAGTTCCCGCTGCTGCGCGAAGGCGACAACGACTTCCTCGCCCTCAGCTCCAACGTCCCGATTTCCGCGGACCAGACGATCTACGCGGTCTACCTCGAGACGGCGCTGCCCTTCGTCACCCGCGAAAACCGCAAGCCGTTCGTCGAGGCGCTGGAGCTTACGCTCGCGGGGCGCTTCGAGCATTTCTCGATCTTCGGCCAGACGACCAAGCCCAAAGCGAGCTTGGTGTGGAAGCCGGCGACCTTCCTCAAGCTGCGCAGCTCGGTCGCGGAGTCCTTCCGCGCGCCGAATCTCGTCCAGACCAACATCACGCCGCTGCGCCGCCAGGTCGGCGCTGACGACGGCTACCGTTTCGAGGTCACGGCGCTGCCATCCGACGGCACCGCGCAGCGCACGGTCTTCCGCCAGGGCAACCAGAACCTCCAGCCCGAGGAGGCCAAGACCTGGGTCGCCGGCTTCGTGCTTGAGGTGCCGCGCGTGCGCGGGCTCTCGTTCTCCTTCGACTACTTCCACCTGAATCAGAACAAAGTGATCGAGAACGTGGGCGCGGGCAACGCCATCGACCGCGACGAGGTGCTCCTCGATCTCGCGACCAAGGCCGCGCTCGCCGCCGGCACGCCGATCGGCTCGATCGATCTCGGCTCCGGCACCGCGAACTACAAGGGCTCCAGCAAAATCATCCGCAAGCCCGTGACCGCCGCCGACCGCCTGGCGTTCGATGCCTACAACGCCCGGCAGACGAGCAACAACTCGCGCCGCGCCGTCGTCGGCGAGCTCGAGAGCGTGATCGACGACTACCTCAACCTCAGCGGCCGTGACATCCAAGGCTACGAGTTCGGCGTGCAGTGGCGCGGACCCAAGACCCGGCTCGGCCAGTTCTCGTTCAGCAGCGAGGCGACGCACTACGTGCTGCGCCGCTCCAAGGGCGACGACGCCTCGCCGATTCTCGACGAACTCGAGCGCAACGGCCGCACCAAGTGGCGCGCCAATGCCTCCGTCTCGTGGCGCCGCGGTCCGCTTTCGGCCGGCTGGTTCGCGAATTATTTCGGCGCCTTCGTGGACACCTCCGCCGCCACGACCGAGCCGATCTACCGCGCGCTCGGCGGGCCCGGCTACATCCGCGTCTTCAACGACAATGGCATCACGCGCTACCTGCTGCGCGTCGATCCCATGATCACGCACAACGCGTGGCTCTCCTACCGCGTCGATGCGCGCGCCTCGCGCTGGCTCGCCGGCACGACCGTGCGCGTCGGCGTGAACAACGTCCTCGACCGTGAGCCGCAGCTCGCCGACGAGCAATACGGCTATCAGTCGGGCAGCGCCAACCCGCGCGGCCGGCAGTTCACCTTCGAAGTGGCGCGCAAGTTCTGAGTAGGGCGGGTCTGTGACCCGCTCTCGAACACTCAACGCGTGAAATGGGCGGGTCACAGACCCGCCCTGCCTCGGACCTTCACTTCTCACCATGCAACGTGATTCAGCCATCGCCTGCCTCCGCGCGGGCGGCGAGGTCTTTGACCTCGTCGTCGTCGGCGGCGGCGCCAGCGGGCTCGGCGCGGCGGTCGATGCCGCCGCGCGCGGCCATCGGGTGGCCCTGATCGAGCGCGACGACTTTGCCAAGGGCACCTCCAGCCGCGCCACCAAGCTCGTGCATGGCGGCGTGCGCTACCTGAAGCAGGGCGACATCTCGCTCGTCATGTCCGCGCTGCACGAGCGCGGGCGGATGCGCCGCAACGCCCCCCACCTGGTCCACGACCTTGAGTTCGTGATCCCCGGCTACGCGTGGTGGGAGGCGCCGTATTACGCCCTCGGCATGACGATCTATGATCGCCTCGCCGGGAAGTGGTCGTTCGGGCGCTCGCGCAAACTCTCCCGCGCGCAGACGCTGGAGGCCCTGCCCACGCTCGAGCCGCACGGGCTCGCGGGCGGCGTGCTCTACCACGACGGCCAGTTCGACGACTCGCGCCTCGCCACCAGCCTCGCGCGCACCGCCGTCGATCATGGCGCCGTGCTCGTGAACTACTGCGCCTGCACCGGCCTGCGCAAGGAGGGCGACCGTGTGGCCGGCGTGCTGGCGCGCGACATGGAGACCGGCGCCGAGTTCGAGATCCGCGCCAAGGCCGTGATCAATGCCACCGGTGTCTTTGTCGATGAGGTGCGCCGCTTCGACGAGCCCGGCGGCGCACCGCTCGTCGCCGTGAGCCAGGGCGTGCATGTGGTGCTCCCGCGGCGCTTTCTGCCCGGCGAGACGGCGCTGATGATCCCCAAGACCGCCGATGGCCGCGTGCTCTTCGCGATCCCGTGGCATGACCGCGTGGTCGTCGGCACGACGGACACGCCCGGCCTCGCCGCCGCCATCGAGCCGCGCGCGCTGCCCGAGGAGGTGGCGTTCATCATGGAGCATGCGCGCAAATACCTCTCCCGTGATCCGCTGGAGAGCGACGTGCTCAGCGTCTTTGCCGGCCAGCGCCCGCTCGTGAATCGGAGCGGCGCGGGCTCCACCGCCGCCCTCTCGCGCGATCACACGATCGTGGTTTCGCCCAGCCGCCTCATCACGCTCACCGGCGGAAAATGGACCACCTATCGCAAGATGGCAGAAGACGTGATCAACCAGGCCGAAAAGGTCGCCGGCCTCACACCGCGCCCATGCGTCACCGCCGATCTGCCGATCCACGGCGCCTCTGAAGCAGGGCGGGTCTTGGACCCGCCCTCGCACCCTCAGCACGCCGAAGGGCGGGTCACAGACCCGCCCTACCTCTCGATCTACGGCACCGATGCCCCGGCCATCACTGCGATCGCGCGCGCGGAGCCGGGCCTTGATGCCCCGCTCGTCGCCGGTCTGCCCATGCGCCAGGCGGAGGTGGTGTGGCACGCGCGCCACGAAATGGCGCGCACGGTCGAGGATGTGCTCGCGCGCCGCACGCGCGCGCTGCTGCTCGATGCCCGCGGCTCCATCGCCGCCGCGCCCGCGGTCGCGCGCCTGCTGGCCCGCGAACTCGGCCGTGACGACGCGTGGATCGCCGCGCAGACGGCGGCCTACACGGCGCTGGCCCGCGGCTACCTGTTTCGGCCGCCGGCGAGCGCGGAGCTTGTGGCGCCGACGGGAATCGCCGCACACTCCTGACGCGTGATTTCGCTGCTCCAGTCCGCCCCGCCTGCCGCACCGTTGCCGCCTGACCGCGTCGATGCCGAGTATCGCCGCCTGCGGTGGCAGGTGTTCCTCGGCATCTTCATCGGCTACGCGGGTTTTTACCTCGTGCGGAAAAATTTCGCGCTCGCGCTGCCCGACATCCTCAAGGCCCACCCGGACTACACCAAGGCCGCGCTCGGCTCCGCGATGACGGGCCTCTCCGTGGCCTACGGGGTGTCGAAGTTCATCATGGGCTCCGTGTCGGATCGCAGCAATCCGCGCTGGTTCATGACGCTCGGGCTGCTCCTCACGGCGGGCACGACGTTTCTCTTCGGCACCGTGCCCGCGATCTACGGCTCGCTGACGGCGATGATCGTGCTCCAGACGTTGAACGGCTGGTTCAACGGCATGGGCTGGCCGCCCTGCGGCAAGACGATGGTGCATTGGTGGAGCACCAACGAGCGCGGCTTCACCGTCTCGGTCTGGAACGTCGCGCACAACGTCGGCGGCGCGCTCGTCGCCAAGCTCGCGCTGCTGGGCGTGTGGCTATTTTCCGACTGGGGCGCGACGTTCTACTTCCCCGCGACCGTGGCGGCCCTGATCGCCGTGGTCATCGCGGTGTTGCTGCGCGACACGCCGCAGAGCTGCGGCCTCCCCCCGATCGAGCAGCATCGCAACGACTACCCGGCCGACTACTCGGCGGCGCACGAGCGCACGCTGTCCTTCCGCGAGATCTTCCTCGGCCATGTGCTGAACAACAAATTCCTCTGGGCCATCGCGGTCGCCAATGCCTTCGTCTATTTCGTGCGCTACGGCGTCGTGGACTGGGTGCCGACGTATCTGCAGACCGCCAAGGGTTTCTCGTTCAAGGAATCCGCCTACGCGTGGAGCGCCTTCGAGTATGCGGGCATCCCGGGCACGATCCTGTGCGGCTGGATGTCGGACCGCGTCTTCCGCGGGCGGCGCGCGCCGGCCACGATTCTCTTCATGGCGCTCACGCTCGCGGGCCTCGTCGTCTATGGGCTCAACCGCCACGGCCCGCTCTGGATCGACATCTGCGCGCTCATCGCGATCGGGTTTTTCGTTTACGGGCCCATCATGATGATCGGGCTCCATGCGCTCGACCTCGTGCCCAAGAAGGCCGCGGGCACGGCCGCGGGCTTCACGGGCTTCTTCGGCTACGTCTTTGGCTCGGCCATCGCCGGCACGGGCGTGGGCTGGATCGCGGACAAGTTTGGGTGGGGCGGCGTCTTCGCCACGATGATGGTGTGCTGCGTCCTCACGATGGTGTTCAGCGCCCTCACCCTCGGGCACCGCGCGTCGAGCAAACCTGCTTCCCCATGAAAACCCTCCTCGCGGGGCTGATCCTCGCCACTGTCGCCATGGCCGCCGAAACCAACCCCCTCGTCATCGCGCACCGCGGCGCCAGCGGCTACCTGCCCGAGCACACGCTCGCGGCCAAAGCCTACGCCCACGCGCTCGGCGCCGACTACCTCGAGCAGGACCTCGTGCTCACCAAGGACGGCGTGCCCGTCGTCCTCCACGACATCCACCTCGATACCGTGACCGATGTCGCGAAGGTCTTCCCCGGCCGCCAGCGCGCCGATGGCCGCTACTACGCGCTCGATTTCACGCTCGCCGAGATCAAGCAGCTGCGCGCGAGCGAGCGCTTCAACGCCAAGACCGGCGTGCCCGTTTATCCGTCGCGCTATCCCTCGGCCGCGGCGCCTTCCGATTTTCGCATCCCGACCCTTGAGGAGGAGCTGCAGCTCATCGCCGGCCTCAACCGCGCCACGGGCCGCACCGCCGGCATCTACCCCGAGCTGAAGCAGCCCAAGTGGCACCGCGCGCAGGGCCACGATCTCGCCCGCGCCGTGCTCCCGATTCTCGCGCGCCACGGCTACGCCACGAAGGCCGACGCCTGCTTCCTCCAGTGCTTCGAACTCGCCGAGGTGAAGCGGCTGCGCCACGAACTCGGCTGGCGCGGCCGCCTGATCATGCTCATCGAGGGCAAGGCCAAGGGCGACGACGGCACCGACTACGCCGCGATCTGCACGCCCGCCGGCCTGAAGGAGCTCGCAAAAATCGCCGATGGCATCGGTCCCGCGATCGGCCGCATTGTCACCTGGCCCGCCGCTGGCGCCGCGCCGAAGTTCACCGATCTCGTCGCGCTCGCGCATGCGGAAAAACTCGCCGTGCATCCCTACACCATGCGCCGCGACGATCTCCCGAAAAACTGCCCGTCCGTCGAAGCGTTGCACGCCGCGCTCTTCCGCGACGCGCGCGTGGACGGCGTGTTCACGGATTTCACCGATGTCACGGCGGCGTGGCTGCGGTCCGCAGAAATGCGCTGACAACGGGCCGATTTCCGGGATGGGTGGTGGTGACCCCCAGCCACCATGACCTTCACCCCTTCGCTGCGATTCGCGGCGCGCCGGTTTTGTTTCGCATTCGCGTGCCTCAGCGCCGCCCTTCCGCTGGCCGTGGCGCAGTCCGCCACCACCGCCACGATCACCGGACGCATCACCAACCAGGCGGCCAGCCTTTCGCTGGAAAACGCCCGCGTCACCGTCGTCGGCTCCAACCGCGAGGCCTTCAGCGACGCCTTCGGTGACTACCGGCTGACCGGCCTCGCGCCCGGCGCCGCGACGCTCACGGTCTTCTACACCGGCCTCGTCCCGCAGACCGCGACGGTCACGGTCGCCGCGGGTGGGACCGCCCAGCTTGATTTCGCCCTTCTGCCCGCCGGCACCGCGCCGGGCACCCGGGACGGCACCGTGAAACTCGACGCCTTCGTGGTCGGGGCCGCGCGCGAGACCAATGCCGCCAGCATCGCCATCAACGAGCAGCGCTTTGCCGCCGGCATCAAGACCGTCCTCTCCACCGATGCCCTCGGCGACGTCGTCCAAAACAACCTCGGCGAGTTCGTGAAATTCCTCCCGGGCGTCGATGTCGGCACCGACCAGATGAACGCCGTGCAGATCGGCCTGCGCGGGCTCCCTTCCAACTACACCAACATCGCCCTCGACGGCGACGATGTGAACGCCGCCGGTTCCGCCGGTCCCACGCGCAACACCCTCCTGCAGGCCTTCTCGCTCTCCAACGCCCAGCGCGTCGAGATTTACAAGGTCCCCACGCCCGACATGCCCGCCAGTCTCGCCGGCGGCATCAACATGGTCAGTCGCACCGCCTTCGAGGCCAGCCGGCCGGAGCTTCGCTTCAAGGCCTACATCAACCAGAATTCCCGCGAGATTAATCTCCGCCGGCAGTCCGGCGGCGGCGATGGCGACGACCAGAAGCAGACCTACCACTACCAGCCCGACTTTGATCTGAACTACACCGTCCCGGTCTCGAAGACCTTCGGCTTTTCCGTCAACGCCACGAAGAACGACCAGTTCGGCTCCGCCCGCCGCATCAACCGCACCTTCAACACCACGACGACCGCCGCCAATCCCTTCCGCGCCACCGTGGACAATCCCTACCTCACCACGTTTCAGTATAACGTCTTTCCCGTTTACGAGCACCGCTACGCCGTCGGCACGCGCCTCGACTGGAAGGCCACGCCGACCGACGTGCTCTCGTTTTCCTACTCCGGCAACTGGCTCGTGCAGGACTACGAGCAGCACAACTTCATCCTCAACACCGGCACCAACCCGCTCTCGTGGGGCGATAATTTCACCCACGGCCGCCCCGGCTCCGGGGCGCTCAACGTCAACAACACCGCCCGCTACGTCCGCGTCCGCAACAATGTCTTCCGGCTCAACTACCGGCACATCGGCGCCCGCTGGGACTTCACCGGCAGCGCCGGCTACAATTTCTCCGATCAGACCTACCGGGCGATTTCCCACCGCCAGTTCGAGACCTCCAGTGCCCGCATCCAGGGCGCCACGATCGATTTCGACGGCTTCAGCCAGTTCCTCCCCGGCCAGATTACCGTTCGCAACGCCGCCGGCCAGGTCATCGACCCCTTTGATCTGAACAACTACACGTTCTTCCTCAACGGCGCCAACGGCACGCGCGACAACGACAGCACCGCCAAGAGCGCGCGGTTCGACGCCAAGCGGAAATTTTTCACCGACCGCACCAACTTTTCGGTGAAAGCCGGCGTCTCGACCAACGAGACCTACCGCGCCCGGCGCAACAGCTCGTTCAATCCCATCTTCGTCGGGGCCGACGGCCGCACGGGCGGCGCCAACACCGCGGACGAAGCCGTCACCGCGCTGCCCTTCAGCATCCTCAACCAGGCCATGCTGTCCTTCCCGATGCCCCGCGGCCTCCAGCAGGCGCAATACACCAGCAGCCGCCGCGCGTGGCAGCTCTACGAGAATTTCCCGCAGTATTTCGACACGCAGACCAACCGCCGCACCGATGTGCGCGCCAGCATCACCGCGCCCGACCAGATCACCGAGCGGCTCGACTCGCTCTACCTGATGGCCGACATCGCGGTCTTCCAAAACCGCCTCCGGCTCGTGGGCGGCGTCCGCTACGAACGCACCACCGACGACGGCCGCGCCGTCCTCCAGGACAACAACGCGAAATACCGCCGCGATGCCGCGGGCAACCTCCTCCTCGACGCCGCCAGGCGCCCCATCCTCATCTATCCCGCCAACACCATCAACACCACCACGCCCGAGGGCGTCGCCAACGGCATCGCCGAAGACGCGCTCGTTTACCAGAAGCTCGGTGCGCGCCTGCAGAAGACCTACGCCGGCTACTACCCGAGCCTCAACGCCACCTACAGCCTCACGCAAAATGTCCAGGCCCGGCTCGGCTTTGCCAAGGCCGTCGGCCGCCCGGACTTCGGCAACATCCTCGGCGCGACCAACGTCAACCAGATCGACTTCGATCCCAGCAGCAGCGCCACCGGCTCCGCCCTCGGCACCATCACCACCAAGAACCCCGCGCTCGTGCCGTGGACCGCCAACAGCGGCGATGTCCGCCTCGAGTATTATCCGTCCAACGGCGCCGTGCTCTCCGCCGGATTCTACCGCAAGCAGATCAAAAACTCCTTCGCCACGCGGAACTTCATCGCGACCCCGGAGTTCCTCGCCAACCTGAGCCTCGGCGAGGAATTTGTCGGCTACCAGGTCAACGCGCCGATCAACGTCCCCGGCATCACCCACATCAACGGCTGGGAGTTCGACCTCAACGCGCCGCTGTCCACGTTCACCTCGCTGGAGTTCGCGCGGACCATCCGCGTCTTTGCCAACGCCACGCTCGTGCGCAACCGCAGCCCCGCCGAGGCGGATTTCCGTGGCTTCACGCCCAAGCTGATCAACTGGGGCATCAACTACAACCGCCGCCCGCTCTCCCTCTTCGCGAAGTGGACGCTCGTCGGCAAGAAGCGGGTCGGCACCATCGCCGCCGGCAACATCGGCGCCGCTGGCTGGAACTACCAGGCCGAGCGCCTCCGCCTCGATCTCTCCGGCGACTACCGCCTCAACGCCCGCTACGGCCTCTACTTTACCGCCCGCAATATCTTCAACAACCGCGATCAGAACTACGCCTACGCGATCGGCAGCCCGCGCTACGTGAAGTTCGCCGCCGAAGGCGAATACGGCGTGAACTTCCAGGTCGGCGTGAAGGGGAATTTCTGAGGAGGCGTTTTAAAAGGGTTTCGTTGTTTGTCATTCTGAGCGGAGCGAAGAATCCAGCAGGGGCTTCGCACCTCTCATAACGCCGCGTGGATCAAAGTGGATTCTTCGCTCCGCTCAGAGTGACAGATCTTTTTAGACCAACGGCCCTTTGCTTTTGGACTCTTGGGCCGCATTCGGTAGGGCGGCGACTCCGTTCGCCGCCGTCGTCGTCCTTCGAACCGGTGCGGAGCGGAGTCCGCGCCCTACCACAGGCAGAAATCCAAAAAGCAAAGAGACGTCGGTATCACTGGTCCGCACCGAGGGACTTCAAGATCTTCCAAGCCAAGTGCTCCTTCACCTCCGTGTGCCGGGGAACGGTTTCCACCACACCCGTCCGCGGGTTGATCCAAAGAGAATGGGATCCACCTTCGCGCTTCAGATAGCAGCCAGCGTGGCGCAGCCTCTTCTCCAGCTCGCGCCTCTTCATCAGATCGCGACGACGGTCTGAATGGCGTCGCTGGGAAGGCCGCGTTTGCTGTCTTCCACGCGGTCTTCAAAAATGAGACGAATCGCCTCCGTCAGACTTTGCTTTGCTTCGTCCACCGTCTCCCCTTGTCCGTTCGCGCCGGGCACCTCAGGGCAAATCGCCCAAAAGCCGCCCTCAGGTGCTGCTTCGATGATCGCTGTGAATTCACCCTTCATGCCCGCCACCCTACTTCCGCTCGCTGGCAGGTCAACCGCCGCCTAGTTCCAGTTCGATCCACCAACCACGCCTGGCGATCGGCCGCCCGCGCTGCGTGAAGTTCGCGAGCGAGGGCGAATAGGGCGTGAAGGGGAATTTCTGAAGCGGCCGGATTAAACGCGGCCAGTAAACGCGCGAAGATCAGGCAGCACCCGACGCGCTTTTGTTCACTGCCTCTTTCTTGGGCTGCAAGGGTTGGGCTGCGCCCAGACGCCATCAGTCAGCCACGCGCGAAGCGCGTTGCGCTGTGATGATCTGGTGTGTGCCCGGCATGGGAGTGAACTGACGGGGTGAAAGTCCCTGATGCAAGATACCAAAGTGAAAACGAAAGCATTAGACGAAGGCAACTGCGGGGCCGCGAGGCCTCGTGGGAAAGAAGCTGGAGTCAAAGCGGCGAGC
>JAUYAK010000114.1 GCA_030693515.1 Opitutaceae bacterium | reverse complement strand
CCCGCCGGTCGTTCCACCCGGCCCAAGTCCACCCCCGCAACTTCCCTGCCCATGCCACTCGCCCGTTTCCATTCGCAAAAAAATCCCCTCGCACCCATCGGCCGGATTAAACAGTGAGTTTTTCAGAGGCTCCTTAAGTCTGAAGGCGGCGAAACCGCTCGGCCAGCATTTCACCATCTCCCTCGCCAACGGCTACAATGGCTACCTGCCCACGCCTGAGCACCATCGGCTCGGCGGCTACGAGACGTGGCGCGCCCGCAGCAGCTACCTTGAGACAGAAGCTGCGACCGTCATCGTAAAAACGCTGCGCGAACTGCTGGCCGAAGTGGCGCGGTGAGGTGAATGGAGTAGGGCCTCAGCTTGCTGAGGCCTTCAGGTGTTCGGGAGCCTCTCGGCCCGAGCAAGCTCGAGCCCTACGCGCCACCGTCGCTGGTCATACCCGGAAAATTGCGCCGAGCTTTTTGCCGAGCAGCAGACTCATGCCAACGATGGTCACGCCGAGGAAGGCCATCGCCCAGACGCCGAGCGCGCTGGCGATGAACTTGCCGTCGCCGAGCAGCTGGAAGAGCTCCATGATCGCCTTGGTGATCGGGTAGAACGCCTGCTTTTGCGCGAGGATGAGCGAGTCGCTCACCTCAAGCATCGCGAACGCAAAGGCCAGCAGGCCGCCCGCGATCAGGTTGGCCATGATCAGCGGCAGGGTGATCTTGATGACGGCCTTGAGCGGCGGGGCGCCGAGGTTTTGCGCGGCCTCCTCCAGCGTCTCGCTGGTCTGTTGAAACCCCGCGGCGGCGGCGCGCACCACGTAGGGCAGGCGGCGCACGGAGTAGGCGATGATGAGGAGGATGGTCGGGTCGCGGGTGGGGTTGAGCCACGCAAAGAATTTTCCGTCCTGCGCCATCGCGAGATAACCGAAGGCCAGCACCAGTCCCGGCACCGCGAGCGGGAGCATGGCGAGGAAATCGAGGATCTGCCGGCCGGCGATCTTGCTGCGCACGACGACGTAGGCGATGGCGACGCCGAGCACGAGATCGACCAGCGTCGAGATGCTGGCGAAGCGCAGGCTGTTCGCGATGGCCGGCACCGTGAGGTCGTGGCCGAGGGCGAGTTCGAAGTTTGCGAGTGTCAGCTGGTGCGGGACGACCGTCCCATACCAGTCGCGCGAGAAGGCCACGAGGACCACGCCGAGGTGCGGCAGCACGGCGAGAAAGGTGACGCCGCTGAAGAGCAGCGTGCAGAGCCACGCGCGGCCGCAGGGCAGGGCGCGCGGGCCGCCGGACGAGGTGGCCTTGGCCATCATGGCGTAGCTGGAGCGCCCGAAGAGCGCCTTGCTCAGCGCATAGATCGCGACGGAGCAGACCAGCATCACCGCCACGAGGGCGAAGGGAAACGGGTTCGCACCGATGTCCTTCAGGCCATGGTAAATCTGCACGCTCGTCACGCGGTCATAGTCGAAGACGAGCGGCGTGCCGAGTTCCGTGAAGGCCCAGATAAACACGATGGTGCCGCCGGCGAAGAGACCGGGTCGGATGAGCGGGAGCGTGATCTTGTAGAAGCGCCGCAGGCCGGTGCAGCCGAGGTTCTCCGCCGCCTCCTCGAGCGCGGGGTCGACGTTGGCCAGGGCGGCGACGGCGTTGAGGTAGATGATCGGGTAGAGGGACAGGGCTTCGACGACGGCGATGCCCCAGAACGGATTCGCCGCGAACCAATCGATCGTCGCGCCCGGGGCGAGCAGGCCCAGGTGGTGGAGCAGGGCGTTGAGCGCGCCGTATTGCCCGAAGATTTGTTTGATGCCGATGGCGCCCACAAACGGCGGCAAGATCATCGGGACCAGCACGACCGAACCGAGCAGCGCCTTGCCCGGAAAACGAAACCGATCGCTCACGACTGCGAGCGGCAGGGCGATGAGCAGGGCGAGCGTGGTGGCGGTGCAGGCGAGCAGGAACGAGTTGCGCAGGCCGCCGAGGTAGATCGGATCGGCCAGCAAGGCGGCGAGGTAGGCGAGGGTGAAGCGGCCGTCGGCGTCGATGAATCCGCCCTGGAGAATCTGCCAGACGGGCCAGAGGAAGAAGGCGGCGAAAAAAAGGACCGTGCCGGCAAAAACCAAGCGCGCGAGGGACTGCGACATCGCGGCCAGTGTGCGCCGGGCGCGGAGCAGGCGGCAAGCGGGATGTGGCCGCCGGCGCATGGGCGCAGCAAATTGGCTGGCGCCGGTGGCGGGCCTCGCCGAATGCTCGCGCGATGATGAACCGCGTTATCCTCTGTTTGCTGGGGCTCGGCATGGCGACAGCGGGCCTCCGCGCGCAGGTCACGGAGACGCCGGAGACGGTCGCGCCGGGGAGCTTTTTCCTGCGCATGGATGCCGTGACCGTCGGGGTGAACCGCGACTCGACGGAGCCCAACCGCTTCACCGCGCTCGGCCTCGCCTCGTCGATCCTCTCGATCGGGATGACGCAGAACGTCGATGTGCAAATCGGCGCGCAGTTCTTTGTGCGTGAGACGTTCCAGTTTCGCGGCGCACGGAATTCCCGGTCGGGCTGGGGCGACACTTCGCTGCGCGCGAAATGGCGCTTCTGGAGTGACAACGCGCTGGGGGCGTCCGCGGCGGTGATACCCTACGTCAAGCTGCCCTCGAAGACGACCGGCGTGGGCAACAATCACATGGAAGGCGGCTTCATCGTGCCGTGGGCCATGAAACTCGCCCTAGGCTCTGAGCTCGGGGCGATGGCGCAGTGGGAGCTGAAACGGAACGACGCGAACAACGGCTACGACTCACGCTGGTTCGCGAGCGCGTTCATCCGGCAACACATCATCGCGGGTTTCGGCGTCTACGGGGAGACGACGCTTGAGGCCAATTCGGCGGGTTTGTCGCGCTTTGTGGGTTCGGCGGGTGGCGGCGTGACGCTCGATGTGTCGAAGCACCTCCAGTTCGACTACGGCGTCAGCCGAGGCCTCGGCGGGCGGGCGACCGACTGGGTCAACGTGCTGCGGCTGCGCTGGTCGTTCTGAGCGCCTACGTCACTTGACCGGTGCGACGAGAATATGGCCCGCCGCCGAGAGGCTGAGCGTGACCGTGCGGTCGCGATCCATTTTTAGCGTCAGCAGGCTGGCGGCGAGATTGCGCTCGGTGACCCGGGCCTTGGCGCCGGGGCGCAACCCGTGCTGCTCGGCAAACTGGAGGAACTCGCCGGACTGCTCGGTCACGCGCACGATGCGCAGTGGCTTGTCGATGCCGCAGGTGGCGAGCGTGGCATAGACCTGCGAGTCGAGCTTGCCGAGCCGGGTGGGGATCGGATCGCCGTGCGGATCGGTCGCCGGATGGCCCAGCAGGGCGTCGAGCCGATCGAGCACCGTGTCCGAGATGGCATGCTCGAGCAGCTCGGCCTCGGCGTGGACCTCCGTCCAATCCATCTTCAGCACCTCGACGAGGAAGGTCTCGATGATCCGGTGGCGGCGCAGCACGCCGAGCGCGACGCGGCGGCCCTCGGCGGTGAGCCGCACGCCATAGCGCGGGCGATGGGAGACCAGTCCCTCGGTGGCGAGCGCCTTGACCATGGTCGTCGCCGTGCCCGGCACCACCGCCAGCGCCGCGGCCAGCTCTCCCATGGACACGAGATCGTCGCCGCCCTCCGAGAGGAGCAGCACATGCTTGAGGTAGTTCTCGACCGCGATTGTCGCCATGTCCGACGAGGCATAGGCGTCAGTTAGTTTGAGGCAACTAAAGATTTATTTTGACTAATCAAAATAGAAACCAATGCATTCCCGGCGCATGACGCCCTTGCCTCGCCTGATCCCTCTCGCGCTGACCATCACACTCGGCGCCGCCTGCGCGGCGCCGGCCACGCCCAAGCTGCGCGAACTTTCCACCGATCGGCCTGATGCGACCGAGAGCCCGTTCACCGTCGATGCCGGCCGGCTGCAACTGGAGATGGACGTCGCCAGTTTCACC
Source organism: Opitutaceae bacterium (assembly GCA_030693515.1). GTDB lineage: Bacteria > Verrucomicrobiota > Verrucomicrobiia > Opitutales > Opitutaceae > ER46. The sequence continues at coordinate 19,008 of JAUYAK010000114.1, read as the reverse complement.
CGCAACCGCCTAGACGGCGTGCGCACGACCGAGTGGGTGTTTGCTCCGCTCAACCTTCGCTTTGGCCTCACGCCCGATTTCGAGGCCGGCATTTTCGTCACTCCGCATGTCCACGCCACGGAGCGGCTGCGCAGCGGCCCGAAGACCAGCTGGCGCGGTGTGGGGGACACGACACTCCGCGCTAAATACAATATCCGCGGCAACGATGGCGGCGGCACCGCATTTGGCGTGATCGCCGATGTGAAGTTGCCGACGGCGGCTAGCGGCCTCGGCAATGACAAGGTCGAGGGTGCACTGGCTCTGCCCGTGGCCTTCGACGTCGGATTTGGCTGGGAGGGGGCGGCGATGACCTCGGTCGGAATCAATCACCTCGGGCCGCGTGGCTACCGGCCGGTTTGGACCAATACGATCACATTTGCCCGCGACCTTGCGCCGGAGCTCGGCGGATTCGTCGAACTGACCTCGTCGGCCGGTGACGGCCGGCATGTGGCGACTTTCAATTGCGGTCTCACCCATGCCCTCGCACCCGGCACGCAGCTCGATTTAGGCGCGTATGTCGGAATTTCTCGCACCGCACCCGACCTCACGCTGTTCGCCGGCGTGTCACGCAAATTTTGAGTTCACGATTCCCGCTATGAAACGCATCCTTGCCCTGTTCGTTGCCGCTATCGCGACGACCATCACGCCGTCCGAAGCCGCCACCGCGAAAAAACGCGTCGTCACCACGTTCACGATCATCCAGGACATGGCGCAGAATGTCGCGGGGGACGCCGCCATCGTCGAATCAATCACCAAACCCGGCGCCGAAATCCACGGTTATGAGCCCACGCCGCAGGACATCGTGAAGGCGCAGAAGGCCGACTTGGTGCTGTGGAACGGACTCAACCTCGAACGCTGGTTCGAGCGCTTCTTCGGCAATTTGAAAAACGTGCCGAGCGCGGTCCTGACCGAGGGCATCACGCCGATTGGCATCGAGGAGGGGCCTTATGAGGGAAAGCCCAATCCCCACGCCTGGATGTCGCCGCGCAACGCCGTCATCTACGTCGAGAACATCCGCGCCGCCCTCGTGAAACTCGATCCCGCCAACGCCGCGACCTACAACGCCAACGCCGCAGCCTATTCCGCCAAATTCACCGCCCTCGAAGCGAGCGTGCACGCGGAACTCGCGAAGATTCCCGCCGATCAGCGCTGGCTCGTTACGAGCGAGGGCGCGTTTCCCTATCTCGCGCGCAATTTTGACCTGCGGGAGTTGTTCCTCTGGGCCGTCAACGCCGACCAGCAGGGCACGCCCCAACAAGTGCAGAAAGTGATCGATGGCGTGCGGCAGAACCGAATCCCGGTCCTCTTCAGCGAGAGCACTGTGAGCGACAAGCCCGCCCGACAGGTCGCGCGCGAGACCGGCACGCGCTACGGCGGTGTGCTTTATGTGGACTCGCTGACTGACGCCAAGGGCCCGGCCCCCACCTACCTGCGGTTGATGGACTACAATGCGAAAACGATCGTGCGAGGATTCACCGGCCGATGATCGCCGCGACTGCTGAGCTCTCGATTGATGTCGCCGACGTCACCGTCAGCTATCCCAACGGCCACGTCGCGCTGCACGAGGCATCGTTCCACCTCGGCGGCGGCTCGATCTGCGCGCTTGTGGGCGTCAACGGCAGTGGCAAGTCCACGCTCTTCAAGGCCATCATGGGGATTGTTGTGCCCGCGGCCGGCGTAGTGCGCATCGCCGGCCGGCCCGTGCGCGAGGCGCTGAAGCAAAATATTGTGGCCTACGTGCCGCAGGCCGAGGAGGTGGACTGGAGTTTTCCGGTGAGCGTGTGGGATGTCGTCCTGATGGGGCGCTACGGCTACATGAATTTCCTGCGCATCCCCCGCGCCGAGGACAAACGCATCGCGGAGGAGAGCCTGCGGCGCGTGGGCATGCTCGAGTATCGGGACCGCCAGATCGGCGAGCTCTCAGGCGGGCAACGGAAACGCGTCTTCCTCGCGCGCGCCCTCGCGCAGCGCGGCCGGGTCATCCTGCTCGACGAGCCGTTCACGGGCGTCGATGTCACGACCGAGGCCGCCATCATCGCGCTGTTGCGCGAGCTGCGCGACGAGGGGCACATCATGCTCGTCTCGACCCACAATCTGGGTTCGGTGCCGGAATTCTGCGACCATGTCGTGCTGATCAACCGCACGGTGCTTGCCGCGGGTCCGACGCAGGAAGTCTTCACCGAGGAAAATCTGCTCCGCGCCTTCGGCGGCGTGCTGCGGCATTTCCGTTTCGACGAGTCCACGGTGCAGAAGCACGACGGCCGCGCGGTCACACTGCTCACCGACGACGAGCGTCCGCTGGTCTTCGGCAAGGGTGGCCACGTGGAATACAGCAAACGCGAGGGCCGCGAGGATGTGATCCGCAAGCGCGCGGAGGACGAGGAAGACAAGTGATCGAGACGCTCCTCACGCCGCTGCACTACGACTACATGCTGAGGGCCATCGGCGTGAGCGCGCTGATTGGCGGCGTATGCGCGTTTCTCTCGTGCTTCATCACGCTCAAGGGCTGGTCGCTCATGGGCGACGCGCTCTCGCACTCGGTCGTGCCGGGCGTCGCGCTCGCGTATTACGCGGGTCTGCCGTTTGCGGCCGGGGCCTTCGTCACCGGCCTGCTCGCCGCGGTTGGCATGGGGTTTGTGAAGGCCAAGACCCGCCTGCGGGAGGATGCGGTCATCGGCGTGGTGTTCACGGCGTTCTTTGCGGCGGGGCTGCTGCTGATTTCGCTCTACCCGAGCCAAATCGACCTGCGCTCGATCATCTTTGGCAACATCCTCGGGATCGCGGACTCGGATGTCTGGCAGATCGTGATCATCTCGGTGGTCACGCTGCTCGTGCTGGGCTTCAAGTGGCGCGATCTGCTGCTCTACTGCTTCGATGCCAACCAAGCGCGCGCGCTGGGGCTCAATACCACCGTGTTGCACTTCACGCTCCTCACGCTGCTCTCCGCGACAGCAGTCGCGGCGCTCCAAACCGTGGGCGCGTGCCTCGTCGTCGCGATGCTCGTGACGCCCGGCGCGACGGCCTATCTCCTCACCGATCGGTTTGGAAAAATGATCGGGATCGCGACCGCGATGGGCACGGGCACCTCGATTGTCGGCGCGTATGCGAGCTACTTCTTCGACGGATCGACCGGCGGGTGCATCGTCACGCTGCAGACGCTGCTCTTCGTTGCGGCGCTCGTGTTCGGACCGAAGCACGGGCTTCTGGCGGCGCGGGCCCGCCGGCGGCAGGCGGCGGAGGGACGCGCATGAGCCTCCTGCTCGAGCCGTTCCAGTATGGGTTCATGGTCGAGGCCATGATCACCGGCGTGACTGTGGGCGCCGTGTGCGCCGTGCTCTCCTGCTACCTTGTGCTCAAGGGCTGGTCGCTCATGGGCGACGCCATCTCGCACGCGGTGCTGCCGGGCATCGTGATTGCCTACGCGATCGGCGTGCCGCTGGCCGTGGGGGCGTTTGGCTCCGGTCTGCTCTGCGCGGTGCTCACCGGCTACATCAAGGCCAACAGCCGCGTGAAGGAGGACACCGTGATGGGCGTCGTCTTCACCGGCTTGTTTGCGTTTGGCCTCGTGCTCTTCACGAAAATCAAAAGCGACCTCCATCTCGATCACATCCTCTTTGGCAACATCCTCGGGCTCGCCCCCGGCGACCTGCGCGACACCCTGATCGTGGGCGGTGTCACGCTGGCCATCGTCCTCGCGTTGCGCCGCGACCTGCTCCTCTACTGCTTCGATCCGGGGCAGGCGCGCACCATCGGGCTGCGCACGCAGTTGCTCTATTATCTGCTGCTCTCGCTGCTCGCCGTGACGATCGTCGTGTCGCTGAAGGCTGTGGGCATCATCCTCGTCATCGCGATGCTCGTGACGCCCGGCTGCATCGCCTACCTGCTGACGGATCGGTTCAACACGATGCTTGTGATCGCGGTCGCGAGCGCCACGGGTTCGAGCTTCGTGGGCGTCTATGTGAGCTTCTTCCTCAACGCCTCGACGGGCGCGTGCATCGTGCTCCTGCAGGCGGCGCTCTTTGTCGTGGTGCTGCTGTGGGCGCCGAAGCACGGTCTCCTCGCGGCGCGGCGCCAGCGCCGGCTGGCGGCAGCCACGACTTCCTGAACGCGCGCCAGCTTTCCTGCCCGCGGCGAAGGGCTTGCAGCAGCGACCGGACGGAAAAACTACTTCTTCCAGCGCCGATCTTGTTTCAGCTCCAGCGGCCGGGTTTGGATGACCGCGCCTGCGACGGCAGGGTGAGCCCGCAGCGCCTGGAAAGCGGGGGCGTTGAGCTTCCACGCGAGGGCCGTGCTGGTCTCGGCCACCGGGGCGACGCGGCCTTCAAACAGAAACGCGAACTCCAGGCGGGTTTCGCCGACCTGCCGATCCAGCGTTGTGCGGAGGTCGTGCAGAAAGGCGCCCACCTCGGGATGGGCCGGGCGCAGGATCCAGGTCGTCTTGCGCACCAGGGACGCGACCTGCGGATCGAGCGGGTAGCATTCCTTGACGTTGATGCGCGGGCCCTCGGTGCCGACGATGATGTTGCCCTGCACGAGCACGACGGCGTTCTCGGCGAGCGTGGCGCCGTAGGCCGCATAGGCGTCGGCGAAGAGGTTGAGCGAGACGGAGGCGTTCTTCGTCGCGAGTGTGAAGGCAACCCAGGGGCGGTTGTCCTTTTTCGAGAGCTTCTTTACGAGGTTGCTCGCGATGCCGCAGAGGCGGAACTCGGTGCGGTCGGGCTGGAGCAGCAACTGATCGACGGGGAAGGTGTCGATCGCCTCGGCGAGGCCGAGGTAGGCGTTCATCGGGTGGCCGGAGACGTAGAAGCCCAGCAGCTCTTTCTCAAAGGCGAGGCGCTCGTGGGAGGAAAAATCAGAGGCGGCGGGCGATCCGTTGCGCGGCGCGGGCGCCGCGGATCCATTCCTTTTCGGCGGCTCGGGCTCGGCGAACATCCCGAGGAAGCTGTGCTGGCCGGCGGCCTTGTCGCGCGCGGCGGCGGCCGCTCCGGCGATCGCGGCGTCGATGCGGTCGAAGAGCGGCTTGCGCGCCTCGCCGCTGAAGTCGAAGGCGCCGGTCTTTACGAGGTGCTCGAGCACGCGCTTGTTGATCGCGCGGCCGTCGACGCGCGCCACCAAGTCGGCGAAGTCGGCGAAGGCCCCGTTTTTCTCGCGTTCCTCAATGATGCGCTGCGCGGCGAGTTCGCCGACGCCCTTCACGCCGGCGAGGCCGAAGCGGATGGCGGCTTCCACGCCGTCCGCCGTTTTCTTGAAGACGGGCGTGAACATCTCGCGCGACTCGTTCACGTCCGGCCCGAGCACCTTGAGGCCCATCGACTCGCACTCGGCGACGAAGTGGGAGACTTTCTCCGCGTTGCCGAGTTCGGAGCTGAGCATTGCGGCCATGAACTGGACCGGATAGTTGGCCTTCAGGAAGCCGGTCTGGTAGCTCAGGATCGCGTAGGCGGCGGAGTGAGATTTGTTGAAGCCGTAGCCGGCAAATTTGTTGAGGATATCAAAGATCGAGTCGGCGGTCTTGGCGTCGATGTCGTTCACTTTCTTGGCGCCTTCGACGAACTTCACGCGTTCGGCGGCCATCGCCTTCTCGTCCTTCTTGCCCATCGCGCGACGCAGCATGTCGGCACCGCCGAGGGTGTAGCCGGCGATGATCTTCGCGGCTTCCATGACCTGCTCCTGATAGACCATCACGCCGTAGGTCTCGCGGCAGACCTCCTCAAGGAGCTTGTGGGGAAACTTGACGGTGCTCGGATCTTTTTTCCCGCGCACGTAGTCGGGGATCCACTCCATCGGGCCGGGGCGGTAGAGCGCGATGAGCGCCACAATCTCGTCGATGGTGGAGAGGCCGATCTGGCGGCAGAGGTTCTGCATGCCGCCGGATTCGAGCTGGAACACGCCGGTGGTGCGGCCGGAGTTGAGGAGCGCGAAGGTCTTGGCGTCATCAAGCGGGATTTTCTCGATGTCGAAATCCGGCGTGACGGTGCGGCGGACATTGTCCACGGCATCGGCTATGACGGTGAGGGTCTTGAGGCCCAGGAAGTCCATCTTCAGCAGGCCGAGCTTGCCGATGGCGTTCATGTCGAACTGCACCGTCACGTCGCCTTCCTGCAGCGTGAGCGGGACGAATTCCTCGAGCGGCTGATCGGTGATGATGATGCCGGCGGCGTGCTTGCCGGTGTTGCGCACCATGCCCTCGAGCACGAGGGCCTGATCGAAGATTTTCTTGGCGACGGGGTTCTTGGAAATCTCATCGCGCAGCTCGGCGGATTTTTCCCGGGCGGACTCGAGCGTGATGTTCAGCTCGTCCGGGATCATCTTCGCGAGGCGATCGGCGTCGGCGAACTGGAGGTTGTGCACGCGCGACACGTCGCGGATGACCATCTTGGCGCCGAGCGTGCCGTAGGTGATGATGTTGGCGACGCAGGCGTGGCTGTATTTCTGGCGGACGTAGTCGATCACGTCGCCGCGCCGACGCATGCAGAAGTCGATGTCGAAGTCCGGCGGCGAGACGCGCTCGGGGTTGAGGAAGCGCTCGAAGAGCAGCTTGAAGCGCAGCGGGTCGAGATTCGTGATGCCGAGGAGGTAGGCAACGATGCAGCCGGCGCCGGAGCCGCGGCCGGGGCCGACGGGGATGCCCTGCTTCTTCGCCCAGTCGATGAAATCCCAGACGACAAGAAAGTAGTCGATGAAGCCAGTCTTGCCGATGATCGAGAGCTCGAAGTCGAGGCGCTCCACGAGAGTTTTCGCGAGCGAGGCGTCGGCGAACTTCTCCGGCGAGGCGACATCAAGGCCGTAGCGGGTCTTCAGCCCGGAGAGGCACAGTTCGCGCAGGTAGCCGGCGCGGTCGGTCTGCGCTGAAACCTCGGGCGGGAGCGGGTATTTCGGGTAGCGCTCGCTGCCCTTGGGAAACGGGATCGTGAGTTCGCACATCTCGGCGACGAGTTGGGTGTTGGTCACCGACTCCGGCACCTCGGCGAAGAGCCGCTCCATTTGCTCGCGCGACTTCAGGTAGAATTCCTGGCCGGTGAACTTCATGCGCTTCTCCTCGTCCAGTTTGGCGCCGGTCTGGATGCAGAGCATGGCGTCGTGCGGCCCGGCGTCGGTATGGCGGACGTAGTGGACGTCGTTCGAGCAGATCACGTTCAAGCCGAATTCCTCGGCGAGCTTCAACAGCCCTGGGATGACCTGCTTTTGCTCGGGGATGCCGTGGTCCTGGATTTCGACGAAGTAGTTTTCCTTGCCGAAAATCTCGACGAACCGGCCGCAAGCCTGGCGGGCTTCCTCGTAGTTGCCGGCGAGCAGACGCTGGGGCACGAGCGAGGCGAGGCAGCCGGTGAAGCCGATCAGGCCGCCGGCGTGTTTCGCGAGAGTCTCCAGGTCCGTGCGCGGCTTGTAGTAGAAGCCCTTGAGATGCGCGTCGGAGACGAGTTTGAGAAGATTCTGGTAGCCGGTGAGGTTCTTCGCGAGCAGCCCGAGATGGAAGATGGTCTTCCCTTCGTCGTCCGTGCGGCCCTTTTTTTCGAGGCGCGAGGTCTCGACGAGGTAGAGTTCGCAGCCGATGAGGGGCTTGATGCCCTTGGCCTTGGCCTGCTGGTAGAACTCAATCGCGCCGTAGAGGTTGCCGTGGTCGGTGAGGGCCATGGCGCTCATGCCCAGCTCCGTGGCGCGGTCCATCAGGCGGTCGATGCGGCAGCAGCCATCCAGCAGGCTGTAGTCGGAATGGACGTGGAGATGGACGAAATTTTTGTCGACGGACGGCACGCGTGGTCGAAACAAGCCGCCTGCGCCCTCCGCGCAAGGAGGGAAGTGGCGATTGGCCAATTGCCGGCTTCGCAGGCGCAGCAGGCTGAGGGCAGGGGCGCATCACAGTTTTTATGGCAGCTTGCCTATGCGGCGATGCTTTGGATTCGTAGTTCCGGCTTCAGCCGGTCCGAAATTCGCCCCAGACCGCCTAAAGGCGGAACGACGAAGCCAGCGGCTGCCATGAACCGAAATGAGCCCTGCGGACAGGCGCCCCAGATTTTCACTTGCCGACTCGGGAATGAGGGAACAGAACCCTGTCCGTTCGCTCTCACCCTGCGGGCGTAGTATATCGGTATTATGTGTGCTTCCCAAGCATGAGAGGCGGGTTCGATTCCCGCCGCCCGCACCAACAGATCGACAGCCCCATCAAACAAAAAACCTAAATGAAGATGTCCTCGAAATCGCTCATCGCTCTCATCGCCCTGTCGTTTGCCTCTGCAGGCTTAATGTTCGCCGCCGAAAAGGTGGAGAACAAGACCGCCGGTTGCTGCGTCAAGGCCCAGGCCGACGGCAAGGCGTGCGCTCATCCGTGCTGCGTCGAAGCCGCCAAGGCCGGCGACAACTGCACCAAGTGCAAGGGTTCCGGCAAGATCACCAAAGCCAAGAAGTAAGCGGCCACTAGGTCGGTTGTCTTCCGCTCACTTTCGAGCCGCGCACCTCCGGGTGCGCGGCTTTTTTCTACACGTCCGCCGAGACCTGCTGCGGATGGAGGTTGCGCCAGCGGGCCAGCACGCGGCGATGGATGTCGTCGGGTGAGAGGCCATAGGCGGCGCGCAGCGTCTCGACGTTGCTGCCGTGCTCGACGAACTTGTCGGGCCAACCGACACGTTCGACCGCGGCCGGGCACTCCGCGTCCTGGAGCGCCTCGATCACGGCGCTGCCGAAGCCTCCGGCGAGCACGTGGTCTTCCATCGTCACGAGCAGCGGGATGCAGGCGGCGTGGCTGAGGAGCAGCGCGCGATCGAGCGGCTTGACGAAGCGGGCGTTCACCACGCCGACGGAGAGGTGCTCTTCGGTTGAGAGACGCTCGGCCAGTTTCAGCGCATCCTGCACCATGGCGCCGAGGGCCCAGATCATGATGTTGGAGCCCTCGCGCAGCACCTCGGCGTGGCCGACGGCCAGAGTGGCGGGCTGCTCCTTGATCGGCACGCCGGTGCCGGCGCCGCGCGGATAGCGAATGAAGCCGGGGCCGGGCAGCTGCAGGCTCGTGTGCAGCATGTCCACAAGTTCGTCCTCGTCCTTCGGCTGCATCACGGTGGCGTTGGGCACGCAGCGCAGGTAGGCGAGGTCGAAGAGGCCGTGGTGCGTGGGGCCGTCATTGGGCGAGAGGCCCGCGCGGTCCATACAGAAGGTCACGGGCAAGTTTTGCAGCGCCACGTCGTGGATCACCTGATCGTAGGCACGCTGGAGGAAGGTGGAGTAGATCGCGCAGACCGGACGGAAGCCCTTGGTCGCGAGGCCGGCGGCAAAGAGCACCGCGTGCTCCTCGGCGATGCCCACATCGAAGAACTGCTTAGGCACGCCCGCCGCGAGGTGCGAGAGGCCCGTGCCGCTCGGCATGGCGCCGGTGATGCCGATGATCTTGGGGTTGGCGCGGGCGAAGCGCGTGAGCGCCTGGCCGAACACGTCCTGCAAGTTGGGCGGCGTGCCGGGCGCGGCCTTCTTGCTCTCACCCGTCTCCGGATCGAAGGGCGAGGCACCGTGGAATTTTTCCGGATGCGCGATGGCGGCCTCGAGGCCCTTGCCCTTCTTGGTGAGGACGTGGACCAGCACGGGCACGTCGCAGTGCTTGGCAAACTCGAGGTTTTTCCGCAGCGCGTCGAAATCGTGCCCGTCCACCGGGCCGAGGTAGCGCAGGCCGAATTTCTCGAAGAGCGACGACTCCACGAAGAAGTCCTTCGTCTCGCGCTTCCACTTCGTGTAAACCCGGTTCATCTCCACGCCCGCGGGGAAGCTCTTGAAGAACGCCTCCACGTCGTGGTGCAGCTTGTTGTAGGTCCGGCTGGTGCTGATCCGGTTGAGGTAGCTGGAGATCGCGCCGACGTTCTTCGCGATCGACCACTCGTTGTCGTTGAGGATGACGATGAGGCGCTTCGTCGAACTCACGACGTTGTTGAGCGCCTCCAGCGTGACGCCGCACGTAAACGCCGCATCGCCGCACACCGCGACGACGTGCTCGTCCGTCCCGTTGAGGTCGCGCGCCGTCGCCATGCCAAGCGCCGCTGAGAGCGCCGTGCCGGCGTGTCCCGCGCCGAACGGATCGTGCGCGCTCTCGCTGCGGTAGAGAAAGCCGCTCGCGCCGCCGCTCTGGCGCAGCTTGCGGAAAAAGTCGCCGCCGCGCCCGGTGAGGAGCTTGTGCACGTAGCCTTGGTGGGCCACGTCGAAGACAAACTGATCCTCCGGCGAGTCGAAGACGCGGTGCAGCGCCACCGTTAGCTCCACGACGCCGAGGTTGGGGCCGATATGGCCGCCGTTTTTCGCCGTGACCGCGACCAGTTCCTCGCGGATTTCCTGGGCGAGCTGCGGCAGTTGCTCCGGCGCGAGGGCCTTGACGTCGGCCGGGCCGCGGATGGCGGCGAGAAGTCGCGGCGAGGGCAGGGAAGCGGAATCGTTCATCTCGGCAAAAAAGGGTTCGGTGGCTGGGCTTAGGCGCTGGCGGTGGTCTCGAACTTGTCGAAGCCCAGCTCGCCGCCCTTCTGTTTCTTGAGCACCTCGATCTTCAGCTCGGCGTCCTTGAGCCGGGTCTCGCAGACCTTGAGCAGCTTGGTGCCCTCCTCGAACTTCGCCAGCAGGTCGGCCAACGGCACATCGCCCGCCTCCATGGACTCGACGATGCCCTCCAGCTTTTCGAGGGCGGTTTCAAAGGAAAGTTTGTCGTTGGTGGCGGCCACGGCCCGACACGATGGGTCGGAGGGCTTCCATTTCAAACCATCTTTGGGCTGGCGGCTCGGGGCGTTTCGCGTGGATTGGTCGGATGCCCTATCTGCTCCCGATCGTCGCTGGCCTGATGGTGTTGCGCCTGATCGCTGAACTGATCCTCACTGCGCTCAACCGCGCCGAAGTGCGCCGGCACGCCGGCGCCCGGCCGCCGGCGGTCGCGGCCATCATGGACGAGCCGACCTACGCTAAGTCCGTCGCCTACACCTTGGAGAAGTCGCGCTTCGGCACTCTCACCGAGATCTTCGACACGCTGGTGCTCGCGCTGGTGCTCTTCGGCGGCGTGCTGCCGTGGTTGTATTCCGCGGTCGTGGCGTGGGGCGGCCCTGATGCACTGTGGACGCGCGCCCTCTTCCTCCCGCTCGCCGCGGCACTCATGGCGCTTCCGGCGCTGCCGTTCGAGTGGTGGGAGCAGTTCCGGCTCGAGCAGAAGTTCGGCTTCAACAAGAGCACGCCCGGCCTCTGGGTGACCGACAAGCTCAAGGGCACGCTGCTCCTCTTCGCCATCGGCTACCCGTTGCTCTTCGCGCTGCTCTGGGTCGTGGAAAAAGCCGGCGCCGCATGGTGGATTTGGGGCTTTGCTCTGTTGTTCGGCTTCCAGCTCCTGATGCTGATCCTCTACCCCAAGGTGATCCTGCCGCTCTTCAACAAGCTCACGCCGCTGCCCGAGGGCGAGCTGCGCACGCGCCTCATGGCGCTCGGCGACCGCACGGGGTTTCAGGCCAAGACCATCGAGGTCATCGACGGGTCCAAACGCTCCGGCCACTCCAACGCCTACTTTACCGGGTTCGGCCGCTTCCGCCGCATCGTGCTCTTCGACACGCTCATCGCGCAGCTCACCGCCGAGGAACTCGAGGCCGTGCTCGCCCACGAGATCGGCCACTACCGCCGCGGCCACATCCCCAAGCTCATCACGATGTCGGCCGCGATGATGCTCGGCGGCTTTGCCGTCGTGGCCTGGCTCGCGCGCAGCACGTGGTTCAACAGCGCCTTTGGCTTTCCGCCGGGCGAGATGGCGCCGTCGTTCCTGCTCTTTGCGCTGCTGAGCGGCGTGGTCACGTTCTGGTTCTCGCCGCTGAGCAACCTGCTCTCGCGCAAATTCGAGTATGAGGCCGACGCCTTCGCCCGCGACGCCATGGGCGGCCCCGCCGCGATGGTCGGCGCGCTGCGCAAGCTTGCGCAAAAAAACCTCAGCAACCTCACGCCGCACCGTTGGTTCAGCGGCTTCTACTACTCGCACCCCACGCTCGTGGAGCGCGAGGCGGCGCTGACCCAGACGAGTTGACCACGGATTTCACGGATGGGCACGGATGAAGACCAGTGGCGCCAAATTTGATCCGTGTTCATCCGTGCGATCCGTGGTTAAGTTCTGTTTTGTATTTTTCTTCGCCTCCGTTCTCGCGCGCGCCGAGACCCTCGTTGTCGCCACCTACAACGTCGAGAACTACGGCCCGGCCAACCGCATGACCGAGGCCGGCTACCGCAAGGACTACCCCAAGCCCGAGGCCGAGAAACGCGCCCTGCGCACCGTCCTCCGCGCGCTCAACGCCGATGTGCTCGTGCTCCAGGAGATGGGCGGCCAGCCGCACCTCGACGAGCTGCGCCGCGACCTCCGCACCGAGGGCCTCGACTATCCCTACGCCGCGCTCGCCACCGCCTCCGACGCCGACCGCCACCTCGCGATCCTCGCCAAGCGCGAGCTGCGCGGCGTCGTCACGCACACGGACCTGGCGTTCACGTATTTCGCCGGCAAGGAGACCGTGAAGCGCGGCCTGCTCGAAGCCACGGTCGCCACCACCGCCGGCGACGTGACGATCTTTGCGCTGCACCTCAAGAGCCGCCACACCGAGCGCCCCGATGATCCCGGCTCGGCCCTGCGCCGCGCCGCCGAGGCCACCGCCATCCGCGATCGCGTGCTCAAGCGCTTCCCCGATCCGGCTGCCGCGCGCTTCGTGATCCTCGGCGACTGCAACGACAGCCGCACCGGCAAGGCCGTGGGCTTCCTCCAAAAACGCGGCAAAACCGAGATCGCGAAACTCCTCCCCGCCGCCGACTCGCGCGGCGAGACGTGGACCCACGCCTACCGTCGCGAAGACAGCTACACGCGCGTGGACCAGGTCCTCGTGTCACCGGGATTGCTTGCCGCCGTGAAGGGTGGGGCGGGCCGCATCCACGATGGCCCCGGCGTCCGCGAAGCCAGCGACCACCGGCCGATCGTGGTCGAATTGGTGATCAAGAATCGAGCGAAGTAGCGAGCGGTTCAGCGGCAGCTTTGTGCTGAGTTGTAGCACAATCGTGTGTTAGGCATCAGGTGGAACATATCCAACAATCTCCTCCCACTGTGCGGCTGTATTTAGCATGACCTCACAATCACAGCCTGCGCCATTCTCGCCAAGCCACGCCAGCATCGGCTCAACTGGCAAGCTGCGCTTCTGCAAAAACGCGATAGTGAGCTTGTATGAGTGGTCACACTCGTAACCCGTCATGCTTGTGCGGTCGAGATGCTCGAACAAGTCCCGCAACTCGGCGTGTGAAATGGGTGGTTCGTAACTCATGGTGTGGTGCCGCCTAACAGTGCTTTAGCTGCAGGCGACCATAGGCGAGCTGTCGCATAACATTGGAAGATCTGCGCGCTTCATGGTGTTTCAAGTTTTCGATCCGACCCCATTTGTCGACACGATTACTTTTTGCGCGCTCCGCCTATTCCGCCTGTATGATCACGGTGCCGGCTGTTGTCTTCTTCCTCGACGGATGCTGGTCGATGCAGGTTCGCACGCCGGAACCTGCCGACGGGCTCACTAATCCAGCCCTTGCGAAAAGCACTGCGAGGCCACCGTGAAATTTCAGTCGTGGCGGCGCTCGGTCTCTTGTCGCTCACTCCCTTCCTTGCGCACGGCCGGCACAGGCTCCACGTTGCTGCTTCCGATGCGTTGCTCCGCTCTCATTCCCCTCTGGTTGGTCGCAGGTGTGCCGTCGCTTCTCGCCGCGGCGCCAGTCGATTTCGCCCGCGAGGTTCAGCCGATCCTCGCGGAGAATTGTTTCCATTGCCACGGGCCCGATGCCAACGACCGCAAGGCCGGCCTCCGCCTCGACACCCGCGAAGGCGCGCTCAAGGGCGGACGCTCCGGCCTCCCCACGCTCGTCGCCGGCCAGCCCGGCGACAGCGAGATCGTCCTGCGCATCCTTTCCACCGAGGAAGATGAGGTCATGCCGCCGCCGAAGGAAAACAAGACCCTCACCGCGGCCCAGAAGGAAACGCTCCGCCGCTGGATCGCTGAGGGCGCGCCCTATGCGCAGCACTGGGCCTTCGTCGCCCCGCAGCAGAAGCCACTGCCTCAAACCGAAAATCGTAGATCCGAAATCGTAAATCCCGTGGACACCTTCATCCGCGCCAAGCTCCCCGCTGCCAAGCTGGCCCCCGCGCCCGAGGCGGACGCCGCGACGCTCGCGCGCCGGCTCCACCTCGATCTGATCGGCTTGCCGCCGCCGCCGGCGGACGTCGCGACCTTCACCGCCGAGCATGCGCGCAATCCGGAGGCGGCGGTCCGCGCGCTGGCCGACCGGCTGCTCGCCGACGAACGCTACGGCGAGAAGTGGGCCCGCACCTGGCTCGACGCCGCGCGCTACGCCGACAGCAACGGCTTCGAGAAGGATCTCCCGCGCGAGCAATGGGCTTGGCGCGACTGGGTGATTGGCGCGCTGAACCGGGACTTGCCCTACGACCAGTTTCTCATCGAGCAGATCGCCGGCGACCTGCTGCCCGGCGCCACGCCCGACCAGATCGTCGCGACGGGTTTCCTGCGCAACGGCATGGTCAACGAGGAAGGCGCCATCATCCCGGAGCAGTTCCGCATCGAGGGGATGTTCGACCGCCTCGACTGTGTCGGCAAGGCCACCCTAGGCCTCACGCTCTCGTGCGCGCAGTGCCACACGCACAAGTTCGACCCCGTCACGCACGACGAATACTTTGGCCTCTACGCCTTTCTCAACAACACCTACGAGGCGCAGTCGTGGGTTTACACCGCCGAGCAGCACGAGCTGATCGCCAAGCTGAAGGGCGACCTGGCCACCGTCGATGATCGGGCCAAAAAATCCCAGCCCACGTGGGCGGAGAAACTCGCCGCCTGGGAGGACGAACTGCGGGCCGCGCGCGTGCCGTGGACGCCGCTCGTCGCCACCGAACTCGCGAGCACCAGCGGCCTCAACCACCCGGTGCAGCTCGCCGACCGCTCCATCATCACGCAGGGCCACCCGACCACCAAGGGCGACATCTTCCTCATCGCCACGCCGGACCTCGCCGGCGCCACGGGCCTGCGCCTCGAGGCGCTCTGCCACGGCGACCTCGAGTTTGGCGGCCCCGGCCGCAGCAAATACGGCACCTGGGCGCTCACCGAGCTCGAGGTCGCGGTCCAACCGCCCGACGCCGCCGATCCGAAAAAGTGGGAAAAACTCCCGTTGAAAAGCGCCACGGCCGATTTTTCCGAACCGCTGCGCGGACTCGAACGCGAGTGGAGCGCCAATCACGACAAGGAACACCGCCGCACGATCGGCCCCGTCGCCTTCGCCATCGATGGCAACGACGAGACCGCCTGGCGCGCCGACCGCGGCCCGGGCCGGCGCAACACCGAGTCTGTCGCCGTGGTGCAGTTTGCCGAGCCGCTGGCGTATCCCGCCGGCACGAAGCTGCGCGTCCTCCTCCGCTTCCAACACGGCGGCGACGACAACGGCCGCCATAACACCATGCTCGGCCGCGCGCGCTTCTCTCTCACCACCGCGCCCGCGCCGGTGGCGGCCCCCGTGGACTACGCCGCCATGCTCGCGCTCGACACGCCGCCCGCCGAGCGCACACCCGCGCAGGCGGCCACGATCTTCGCCGCGTGGCGGAGCAGCCAGCCGGCGCTCAAGAAATTCCACACTGAGGCCGAGACGCTCTGGAAAAAATATCCATCCGCGCCGACCTCCGTGCTGCACCTCGCGGAGCGCCGCCCGGCGCACGCGCGCGAGACGCACCTGCTCGACCGCGGCGCGTGGGACCGGCCCACGCACGCGGTCCCACCGCACGTGCCCGCCGCGCTGCATGCGTTGCCGGCAGTCGCGGTGTCGAACCGCCTCACGCTGGCCCGCTGGATCGCGGACCGCCGCTCGCCGCTCACGGCCCGGGTGGCGGTCAACCGCGTGTGGCAGTCGCTCTTCGGCACGGGCCTCGTCGAGACCCCGGAGGATTTTGGCACGCGCACCGCGGTGCCGCTGCACCTCGACGTGCTCGACTGGCTCGCGGTCGATTTCATGGACCACGGTTGGAGCCAGAAGCGACTCCTCCGCGAAATCGTCGCGAGCCGCACCTACCGGCAGGCCTCCCCCGCCACGCCCGCCCAGCTCGAGATCGATCCGCGCAACCAGTTCCTCGCGCGCGGGCCGCGCTTCCGTGCCGAAGCCGAGGTCGTGCGCGACGTCGCGCTCGCCCTCGCCGGCCTGCTCACGCACCGCGTGGGCGGCCCGAGCGTGTTTCCGCCCGTGCCGGAGAACGTCCTCGCCTACAACTATTCCAAGGTCACCTACTGGGATGTTCCCACCGGTCCCGACCGCTACCGCCGCAGCCTGTATCTGTTCCGCAAGCGCTCGATGCCCGACCCGATGCTGAGCGCCTTCGATGCGCCCAACGGCGACTTCGCCTGCGTGCGCCGCCCGCGCTCCAACACACCGCTCGCCGCGCTCACCGCCCTCAACGAGCCCATCATGGTCGAGGCCGCGCAAGGCTTCGCCCTGCGGATTTGGCGCGAAGGCGGCACCACGGATGCCGAGCGCACCACGCACGCCTATCGCCTCGCCGTCGCCCGCGCGCCGCGCCCCGCCGAGCGCGAGGCCGTGCTGCAACTCGTGGCCGACACCCGCGCCCGCCTCCGCCGCGGCGAACTCAAGGCCGCCGAAATCGCGTTTTCCGACCTGACCCGCCCCGCCGATCTACCGGCCGACGCGACGCCTGCCGATCTCGCCGCCTGGACCATCGCCGCCCGCGTGATCCTGAACCTCGACGAAACGCTGACGAAGAACTGAGGAGGATGAGACGGAGCGAGGGAGAGAGCAGGGAAGGAGAGACCATGGAAACCAAACGCATCAAAGTGATTCGCAAGCACACGGACCTTGAGGTCTATCGCCATGCGTTTGACGCGGCGATGCGGGTATTTGAGCTGAGCCGAAAGTTTCCCGCCGAGGAGCGCTACTCTTTGACGGACCAAGGACGGCGTTCGTCACGCTCCGTTTGCGCCAATGTCGCCGAGGCTTGGCGGAAGCGCCGCTATGCCGCCGCGTTTGTGAGCAAACTTTCGGACAGCGAGGGCGAGGCGGCCGAGACTCAAGTATGGATTCAGTTTGCCGTTGCGTGCGGCTATTTGGATCGCGAGTCCGGCCGTGCACTTTACTCCGACTACGATAAAATCATCGGCATGCTGGTTACTATGATCAAACGACCCACCGAATGGACCCTGTCATGATCCCTCCTTCTCCCCATCCCTCACTCTCTCCCTCACAGATCGCCCGTCGCTGGTTCCTCCGCGACTGCGGCGTGGGCCTCGCCGGCATCGCGGCGCACTCGCTCCTCGCGAAGGACGCCACGCCGAAAACCGCGGCCAATCCCCTCGCGCCGCGCACCCCGCACTACGCGCCCAAGGCCAAGCGCGTGATCTACATGTTCCAGGCCGGGGCCCCGAGTCACCTGGAGCTTTTCGATCACAAACCCGAACTCGCCAAGCGCGACGGCCAGTTGCCGCCCGCCGAGCTGCTCAAGGATTACCGCGCCGCGTTCATCAACCCCAACTCCGCGCTGCTGGGGCCCAAGTTCAAATTCGCGCCGCATGGCCGCAGCGGCACCGAGCTGAGCGAACTCATCCCGCACACCGCCAAAATCGTCGACGACATCTGCCTCATCCGCTCGATGCAGACCGACGCCGTCAATCACGCGCCCGCGCAGATCCTCATGAACACGGGCTCGCAGCAGTTTGGCCGGCCGAGCTTTGGCTCGTGGACGCTCTACGGCCTCGGCAGCGAGAGCGCGGACCTGCCGGGCTACGTCGTGCTCACGAGCGCCAAGGGCACCAGCGGCGGCGCGAGCAACTACGGCTGCGGTTTCCTCCCGACCGTCTATGGCGGCATCCCGTTTCGCGGCACGGGCGATCCCGTGCTCTATCTTTCCAATCCCAAAGGCATCGACGCCGCCGCGCAGCGCGCCTCGCTCGACACGCTCCACCGCCTCAACGACATCGCCCTCGCCGAGGCCGGTGATCCCGAGATCGCCGCGCGCATCCAGAGCTACGAGCTGGCCTACAAGCTCCAGACCAGCGCGCCCGAGCTGATGGACCTCTCCAAGGAATCCGCCGCGACCCTCGAACTCTACGGCATCAAGGACATCAACCAGTCCAACTACGCCCGCAACTGCCTGCTCGCGCGCCGCCTCATCGAGCGCGGCGTGCGCTTCGTGCAGCTTTTCCACGAGGCGTGGGACCAGCACGGCAACCTCACCAAGGACGTGCAGAAAAACTGCGTCGATACCGACCAGGCCAGCGCCGCGCTCGTGAGCGATCTCAAGCAGCGCGGGCTGCTCGACGACACGCTCGTCATCTGGGGCGGGGAGTTTGGCCGCACGCCGATGGTGCAGGGCGGCAACGACGGCCGCGATCACCACAACCGCTGCTTCACGATGTGGCTGGCCGGCGGCGGCGTGAAGCGCGGCCACGTCCACGGCGCGACGGACGAACTCGGCTTCAACGTCACGCAGGACCCCGTGCATGTGCACGACCTCAACGCCACGCTGCTGCACCTGCTTGGCTTCGACCACACGCGCCTCACCCATCGGTTCCAAGGCCGCGATTTCCGTCTCACCGACGTGCACGGGCACGTCGTCAAGGAACTGCTCATTTAGGAGCTGGTGGGCGCGTCGTCAGCCGAGGGTAGGGCGGCGACTCCGCTCGCCGCCGTGTTTGTCTAACGATCCCAAACTCAGCGACGGCGGAGGGCGGCGCAGCCTGTGCGGAAAGGCGCCGGGGGCAGGTCTGCGGGCGGGAGCACAGGCTGTGACGCCCGGAGCAGTTCGCTGCAGGCGTGTGTGCCCGGCATGGGAGTGAACTGACGGGGTGAAAGTCCCTGATGCAAGATACCAAAGTGAAAACGAAAGCATTAGACGAAGGCAACTGCGGGGCCGCGAGGCCTCGTGGGAAAGAAGCTGGAGTCAAAGCGGCGAGC
>JAUYAK010000111.1 GCA_030693515.1 Opitutaceae bacterium | reverse complement strand
TCAGGCCGTGGGCTTCGAGGAGCGGAGTGGGCATCTGAACTAGGGCGGTTCTGTGACCCGCCCTTTTGCACGCGGGGTGTTCCCACGGTGGGCGGGTCACAGACCCGCCCTACTTCAGGTCCGCGGCCTTGTGAAACCCATCGGCCACGACAGTCGCCATGAGGTTCTCCTTATCGACGGAGATCACACGCTCGAAGATCGACGGCACTTTCTTCACCCCATTGTCGAGCGTGGCGGTGGTGGCGGGTTTGTTGCCTTTGGCGACCTCGACGGCGATGCGGGCGGCGAGGGCCGCGAGGTTTTTGAGCGGCTTGTAAACCGTCATCGCCTGCGTGCCGCGGAGGATGCGCTGGCAGGCGGCGAGGTCGGCGTCCTGGCCGGTCACGAGCACCTGGCCGGCGAGCCCATCCTCGGCGAGCGCCTGAATCGCGCCGCCGGCGGTGCCATCGTTGGAGGCGATGACGGCGTCGATGGCGCGCCCGGCCTTGGTGAGGGCGGCGTTCATGATTTTCTTGGCGTTCTCCGGTTTCCAATCGAGCGCCCAGTCCTCATGCACGACCTGCACTTTACCCGCGGCGATGAGGGGCGTGAGGATGTTGTCCTGGCCCTGCTTGAAGAGCTTGGCGTTGTTGTCCGTGGGGGCGCCGTAGAGGCGGACGATGCGTGCGACCCGATCCTGCGGGAGCCGCGCGACGGCGTAGGCGGCCTGGGCCTCGCCGACCTTCACGTTGTCGAACGTGAGGTAGTAGTCGATGGGGGCGTTGAGGATCAGGCGGTCGTAGGCGATGACGGGAACCTTTGCCTCGGCGGCGGATTTCATCGCGCGGCCGAGCGCGGCGCCGTTGTGCGGGACGACCACGAGCACGTCCACCTTGCGCGTGAGAAGCGATTCGATGTCGCGGGTCTGCCGCGTGTCGTCGGAATTGGCCGACTGCACGATGACCTCGGCACCGAGTTTTTTCGCCTCGGCGATGAACGTGTCGCGGTCGCGCTGCCAGCGCTCCTCCTTGAGCGTGTCGAGCGAGAGGCCGATGACGGGCTTGGCCGGCGAGGCCGAAGCGGACGCGAGGCCGGCGAGGAGAAGCAGGAAGGCGAGAGCGGGGCGGAGGGGCATGACGCGGGGGAAATGATTGCAGGTTTGCAACCGCAGGGGAGGGCGCGAGGCTTGCGGACGCGTGACGCTCGACAACCCAAAACTGCACACCCTCGCCGGCGCGGTCGCGTGGCGAGAGCGCGAGCGTGCCGCCGGCCGCCGCGTGGTGCTGACCAACGGGGTCTTCGACCTCCTGCACACGGGCCATCTTTATTATCTGCAAAAAGCCCGCGCCCTCGGCGATGCGCTGGTCGTCGCCATCAATGCCGATGCGAGCGTGCGGGCGCTGAAGGGACCGAGCCGGCCCGTGCAGAGCGAGGAGCAGCGGGCGTATGCGCTCGGCGCGCTCGCGTGCGTCGATGCGGTGTTAATTTTTCGGACCCCGCGGCTCGACGCGGAGATCCGCGCATTGCAGCCGGACATCTACACCAAGGCGGGCGACTACACGCTTGAGAAGCTCGATGCCGGGGAACGCGCGGCGTTGCAGACCACGGGCGCCCGCATCGAGTTCATGCCCTTCCTCGCCGGCTTCTCGACGACGCAGCTGATCGCGCGCATCAAGGCCGCGGGGGAAATCTGATTTTTTGCCATGCGTGTCGTCATCCTAGGTTCCGGCCGCGGCTCCAATGCCGAGGCGATTCTCGCCGCCCAGCAGGCAGGCCGGCTCGGCCGCGCCCGCGTCGTGCAGATTTTCTCCGATCAGCCCGACGCCGGCATCCTCGCGCTCGGGCCGCGCTTCGGCGTGCCGGCCAGCTTCCTCGATGCCGCGCCCTACAAGACGAAACTCGATGGCGCCGGCGAGCAGCACTACCTCGCCGCGATTGAGGCGTGCCAGCCGGACCTCATCGTGCTCGCGGGCTTCATGCGCGTGCTGAAGATGCCCTTTCTCGCGCACTTCGAGGGCAAGATCATCAACCTGCACCCAAGCTTGCTGCCAAGTTTTCCGGGGCTCGACGGCATCGGACAGGCCTTTCGCCGCGGCGTGAAAATCGCCGGCTGCACGGTGCATGGCGTCACACTCGAAGTGGATGGCGGCCCGATCCTCGATCAGGCGGCGGTGCGCGTGGAGGAGGGCGACACGCTGGAAATGCTCGCGGCAAAAATCCACGCCGCCGAGCACGCGCTGCTGCCGGCGGTGATTGCGCGGTTGAGCGAACGCGGGGCCTGAAGCGCCATGGAGGAGCGGCCTCGCATCCTGATCATCGAGGACGAGCCGGCGATCGCGGACACGTTGATCTACGCGCTCAGCACGGAGGGTTTTGCGCCCGAGTGGTGCGCGACGGGCCGGGCCGGCCTGGCCGCGATGGCGGCGAAGACCTTCGCCTTCGTGGTGCTCGACGTGGGCCTGCCCGACGGCACCGGCTTCGAGGTCTGCAAACAGATCCGCGTGCATTCGGCGGTGCCGGTGCTCTTCCTCACCGCGCGCAACACCGAGCTCGATCGTGTGCTCGGGCTCGAGCTCGGCGGCGACGACTACCTGGTGAAACCCTTCAGCCCGCGTGAGCTCACCGCGCGCGTGAAGGCCATCCTGCGGCGGACCCAGAACGGCGCGGGGCCTGCACCCGAGAAGCCGACGGGCGAGTTCGTGATCGACGAGGAGCGGTGTTTGATTTGCTACCGCGGGACTGCGCTGGAGCTGACGCGCTACGAGTATCGCCTGCTGAAGGCGCTTGCGACCAAGCCGGGACGCGTCTTCTCGCGCGACCAGCTGATGACGGCGGGCTGGGAGGATCCGGGCGCGAGCCTCGATCGCACGGTGGATGCGCACATCAAGACCCTGCGCGCCAAGCTGCGCGCCATCACGCCCGGCGAGGATCCAATCCGGACGCATCGCGGGCTGGGCTATGCGGTGCGCGAGGCGCGTTGAGGCCGTGAGAATCCGCACGGCGATCTTTGCGGTCTATCTCCTGGCCTCGGCCGTCGGCCTGGCCGTGCTGATGGGGTTTGTGCTGCGCGACGTGCGGCTGCGCTATGTGGAGTCGATGCGGCGCACGCTGAGCGACACGGCGACGGTGCTCGCCGCGCTGCTCGAATCGGGGGCCGCCCGAGCCAATGGCGGGAGCGATCTGGCGGCGGCGTGGCGCGAGGACCTGCCTGCGCTCGCGCGCACGAGCGGGACGCTGCGGGTGTATGTCACTGATGCGCGCGGCCGGGTGATCTTCGACGGCAACAGCGGGCGCGACACGGGGCGCGATTATGGACTGCCGAAAGCGGCGGGCTACGATGAGCCGGAAAATGCGAGCGTGGTCGATGGCGAGCTGCGCGTGATCGCGCCGGTGAGCCGGGCGGGGGCCTTGGTCGGCTATGTGGGGGTGGCGCGGCCGTTGGTCTCGGTCACCGAGGCCGTGTGGCGCGCCCGGGTGCGGCTGGCGCTCGGAGCGCTCGCGGTGGCGGCGGTGCTGGTGATCGCGGGCTGGTGGATTGCCGCGAAGCTCACGCACTCGTTGGAGCGCCTGACGCTTTATGCGCAGACCGTGCGTGACGGCCGGCCCGCGCAGCCGCCGGTCTCGCGCGCGACGGAGATCGCGGCGCTCGCGCGGGCCTTTGAGGAGATGCGCGCCGCCTTGGAGGGGAAGGCCTATGTGGAGCGCTACACGCAGGCGCTCGCGCATGAGCTGAAGGCGCCGCTGTCCGCGATTCGCGGGGCCGCGGAGCTGCTCGGCGAAGAGATGCCGCGCGAGGACCGCGCGCGCTTCATCGCCAATCTCCGCGCCGAGTCGGCACGCGTGCAGCGGGTGGTCGATCAACTGCTGGAATTGGCGGCGCTCGAGGCGCGGCGCGCTCCGGCGGAGTTTGCGCTGATCGATTTGCGCGCGGCGGCGGAGGAGGCGATCGCGGCGGCGCGCGGATTGGCGGCGGCGCGGCAGGTGACGTTGAGCCTGGAGGGGCAGGCGGGGGCACAGGTGCGCGGCGAACGCATTCATCTCGGTCACGCGCTCGGCAACCTCGTGCAAAACGCGATCGAGTTTTCGCCTGCGGGCGGTGTCGTCACGATCGCGATTGCGGTGGAGGCGGGACGTGCGGTGGTGCGCGTGGACGACATGGGGCCGGGCGTGCCAGCGTATGCGTTGGAGAAAGTCTTCGATCGATTCTACTCGCTGCCGCGGCCCGACACGGGCCGGAAGAGCAGCGGCCTGGGCCTGAGCATCGTGGGCGAGGTGGCGCGCCTGCACGGCGGCGAAGTGACGCTCGAAAACCGCGCGGGCGGAGGTGCGCGCGCGACGCTCACTCTGCCGGTCGCGTAGCGCTTCACCGCGATTTCATAGTCGCTTCATCATGGCATCACGGAGCGGGCGCAGGATGGTCGCATGGAACCTCCACCTGTCATCCCGGCGCGAGCCCGGTTCGCCCGGCGCAACGCGGTCACGCTCAAGCTGCTTTTCATCGCCGGCCTCGTGCTGCTGTTGCATGTGCCGTTGCGCTTGGTGAATGCCCTCCAGGAAGAACGGGCGAAAACCCATGCGCGTTCGATTCCGCGCTTCATCGTCGAGGCGTCGCCCCGGGCTGAGCTGGCGGACCACCCGGTGTTCGAGGCCTATCGCACGGTCGGTCGCGCGCTGAAGTATGCCTTGCTCGTGCTGGCGCTGGTGTTCACGGCCTTCTTCCTGTTCGAGATGCTCGGCGGGCTGCGGCTGCATCCGGCGCAATATGGCCTCGTCGGAGCGGCGCTGTGCCTGTTCTACCTCGCGTTGCTGGCGCTCGGCGAAGTGACGGCGGCGGCGGCGGCGTATACGGGCGCAGCCGTGGCGTCCTCGTCGCTGATTGTGCTCTACAGTGCGGCGATTTTGCGGAGTTGGCTGCGCGCAGGGGTGATCGCGGCCCTGCTCGGCGCGGTGCATAGTGTGCTGTTCGTGGTGCTGCGGATGGAGGATTTCGCGCTGATCGCGGGCACAGCGACACTGTTTGCGGCGCTCGGGGCGGTGATGTTCTTCACGCGCCACGTGGACTGGCACGCGCAGGAGGCGGGATCGGCTGCCGGTTCGGAGGTCGGCCGATGAAGGCGAAACGCCTGCCGCGCCTGTGGTGCGCTTTGCAAGGATTGCTCCCCGTGGAAGCCTGCCTCGCGGCGCAGCGTGGCGAATTGGCTTGGCCGCAGGGCGCGACAGAGAACGGGACCAAGCGTGAGGCTGGGGTTCGGCGACAGCCTCGGCCGTCGCAGGGAGGGGGAGGCCACGCGGGGCTTGCGCACCCTCAGGCGGCGGGGCAGGGTGCGGACCTTAGCTTCGGGACCTGATCGTCGCTCCGAGTTCTTTGATCCCAAGGCGCGGGCTAAACCCGCGCCCGTTTTAGAAAGTTCGGAGAGGAAAGTCCGGACACCGCAGGGCAGGATGCTGCGCCAGCTTTACCGCGAGCGCAGGCGGTGCGCGTCAAGGCGCGCCGACGGACAGTGTCACAGAAAACAAACCGCCACGCGGGCAACCGCGGGGTCAGGGTGAAAAGGTGGGGTAAGAGCCCACCGCGCCGACGGCGACGTCGGCGGCACGACAAACCCCTTCCGGTGCAAGGCAAAATAGGTGGCTGGGCGGCCCGTCCGATAGCCACGGGTATGCCGCACTCTGCTGCGCGCGGCGAAAGTTGCGCAAGGCGGAGCGGGCCCTTCGCAAGAGGGGCGTGAGAGAAATGATGATCGAACCCCGATTCGTCGGGGGGAACAGAATCCGGCTTACCGGTCCCGAAGCTAAGAATATTTTACCCCAACCATCCCACACCCCATGCGCACAGCACTCGTTTCCACAGCCCTGATGATTCTCGTGGGGTTCGCCCCGCTCGTCGCGTCGGCCCAGCAACCCAAGGCCAAGGGCAAGGGCGCGCCAGCGAGCGCCGCCGACCGCTCGCGCGACGCCGAGACGGCGGGCCTCGCGGAACCTTTCCGCGGGATCGCGACCAAGGACGGGATCGAGCGCGGGCTCTTTCCGGTGCGGGCGAGCGGCGTCACCACGGAGCCGGTGCGCGTGGCGGCGGCGGCCTTCCTGAAGGCGCTGAGCGACGAGCAGCGGAAGAAAACGCTCTTTCCCGTGGGCGACGACGAGTGGCGGAAATGGATGAACCAGCACTTCTACGTGCGGCAGGGCGTGAGTTTCCAGGAGATGAGCGAGGCGCAGCGCGCGGCGGCGTTTGCCCTGATGCGCGCTTCACTGAGTGCGAAAGGCCTGAAGCTGTCGCAGGACATCATGAAGCTGAACCACACCCTCGGCGAACTGAACAACAACGATATGGTGCAATACGGCGAGTGGCTCTACCACATCACGATCATGGGCGAGCCCTCCGCGGACAAGCCGTGGGGCTGGCAGATCGACGGGCACCATTTGATCATCAATTATTTTGTGCTGCGTGATCAGGTGGTGATGTCGCCGGTGTTTGTGGGTTCCGAGCCGGTGACGGCGCACGCCGGGAAATTCAAGGGCGTGTCGATCTTGCAGGAGGAGCAGGCGGCGGGGCTGGCGATGCTGCGGTCGCTCGACGCGGCGCAGCGCAAACGCGCGGTCCTCGAGGTCGCAAAGACGGGGAACAACAACCTCACCGAGGCGTGGAAGGACAACGTCGTCCTCGACTACGCGGGCATCCCCGCGGCGGTGCTCACGATGGCCCAGCGCGAGCAGCTGCTGAAGCTCGCGGCGCTGTTCATCGACACCATGGACGATGGCCACGCGCGCGTGAAAATGTCCGAGGTGCGGGCGCGCCTCGACCGCACGCACTTTGCGTGGATCGGCGGCGACGCGGACGACAGCGTGTTTTATTTCCGCATCCACAGTCCGGTGCTGCTGATCGAGTTCGATCACCAGCGGCCAGCGAACTTGCGGCACCTCGCCAAGGATCCGAGCCTGCCGAACCGCGAGCACATCCACGTGGTCGTGCGCACGCCCAACGGCAACGATTACGGCAAGGACCTGCTCCGGCAGCACTACGAGCAGGTGAAGCACTGAGCGACATCGCTGGGCGGAACGTTGGTTAAGAATGTTTTATGCAAGTAGTAGGGTCGTAAGACCCTATCAAATGAGAGGCTTTTTAGAGGTCATAGGACTCTACCGGCTAGGCCCGGTGGCCGATATGATGGTTCTATGTCCGAACCTGCCTGCCTACCGCCCGTCCGAAAGCCGCGCCGCTCTGCCGGGCTGACGCTGGTGGAGGTGATGGTGTCGTTGGTGCTGATGTCGGCGGTGATGGTGGGATTCATCACTTCGTTCATCCAGTCCCGCCGCGTCACCGAGTCGAGTGTGCTCCACGCCGCGGCGACGAGCATCGTCTATGGAATCATCGAGCAGATAAAGCAGCTCGACTACAGTTCCCTGCTGCCCAACTACGCGGTCGATCCCTTTGCTCCGGTCGCAAAAACGCCTCCCTACGTCCGCGTCAGGATTAACCAATCCACCGTCGTCTGGCTGAAGGTGGTGCATACCGTGGCACCCGGGACACCACAGGCACCGACGGTCACGCCGGGGCCGACCGCAACCGCGGCCAGCGTGGGGGCGATCCAGAATTTCATCGGTTCACTGCCGTTGTCGACCGTGACCGGCACTACCTCGCAGGAGATTAATTTGGATATGTGGGTGTGGATCGACGAAATCCCCGACGCGGCGAACAACGTCTCGGAGGTGAAAAAAGTCACCGTCGTTTACACCTACAGCTACATCGATGGCCGGGCGACACGCACGATCCGCGACCGCGAGGTGTTTCTGCGCACCCGTTTCGACCAATGAAAACCACCCGGCACCCGCGCCCGCGTCACGCGGGTTTCACGCTCGTCGAGATCCTCATCAGCCTGACGGTATTCGGCAGCGTCATGGCCATGTGCCTTGGCACCTTCCTGTTTGGCTTGCGCGCGATGTATAAGGACTCGCAGCGGCTCGCGACCAACGCGAGCCTGCGCAGTTTCATGGCGCAGGTCTCGAAGGAGACGCTTGATGCCTCCTTTTTCTACATTTTCCCCCACTACACCAAACTTAATGGCAGCGTGAATCTCGCGACGGCCGCCGCGTCGATGGTGCAAATCGAGGACGCTGCGGATGACGATTACGACAAGTGGGTGGGGCAAGGCGACTGCCTCGTGCTCGTCACGATGACCTCGGTCCATCGCACCACGGACATCCGTCAAATCCGTATCTACTATCGGGTGACGACCAACCAGGCCACCCTGAACGCCGAGGCTCCCATCCGTTACTACGAAACGGCCGACTGGGGGGAGGGCACCGCCCTTGCCTCCAACGGCCGCACGAATCTCACGACGCAGCTCAACGCCATCAACCTGAATGCCAATCCGGCCCTCGCCGGCTCCCGGTTGCTCGTGGCGCGCACGGTCGGGCGCAAGGTGCCGTCGCCTTTCACGCCCTATGCCGCCGGCGATCGCTACCCGGTGTTCTCTTCCGAGTCGCCGGATTCCACGCCCACGAACGGTTTTGTGGCCATCAACATGGAGGTCATCAACGGCAGCACCACGAACCAGCTCCTGTCGAGCAGCAGCTTCAATTACACCATCTCGCCGCGTCGCTAATCCCATGAAAACATTCCCGACCCAGCCGCGCGCCCGGCGCGCTTCCGCCATGATCACGGTGATCGTCCTCACCGGCATCATGGCCATCCTGACCGCAAGCATGCTGCGCTACACCCTCACGGAGCGGCGCGGCAACGAGCGCAATCGCGTGATCCTGCGGGCGAAGAATATGTCCGAGAGCATCTCGGTTTACGCCGCAGAGCAGATCACCACGATTCTCTACCGCCTGCGCAGCACGACCCCGATTGCCTTCATGACCGGGGCCAACGAGATCGATTTGCCGCCGTTGAACTTTCTTCAGGTGGCGGACACGTCCTACACCACGGGCGCCAACATGGAGGTGCGGGCCGGCCTTACCGGTTCCACCGGTCTGCAGTTCATCAATCCCGCCACTAATCCGGGCGATCCCAACGCCGGCCTGCAGGTGAACACCGCCAGCGTCCCCATCATCGCCAAGGCGACCGCGCGCCACGGCGCGATTGGGTCCATCCCCGCCTACAGCCAGCACAACCTCGCGGTGGATTTCGTGCCGCTGTTCCAGTTCGCCGTGTTCTACAACATGGACATGGAGATTTGGCCCGGCGCCGACATGACCCTCGCCGGGCCGGTGCATTGCAATGGCGAGCTCAGCGCCCGCAGCGCGACGGGCTTCACGGCCAACGTCTCGTTCCTTGATCGCGTCTCGGCCTCGATGGGTTTCTATGCCAACAGCATCCGGCAGGGCACCTGGATTAACAACCAGGGCGGGACCGATGCCGGGCCGGGCGGAAACGGCCCGCTGCGCTTCCAGCATACGACCACCGGAGTGGTGACCGACATCCAGAGCGGCGCGTCCGTCTGGCGCGATCATAAGTATGGCAGCGCCACCGAGACCACGACCACGCAGAACAACTTCAAAGTCTTCGCGACGACAAGCTACGGCGTAAATCTCCGCACCAGCGTGCATGGTGTGACGCCCCTCGTCCTGCCCGGAATCTCGAACTACTCCAAGGTTGACCTCGCCTCGACGCCCGAGGACGACCGCAACAACGGCCGGCAGATCATCGCGCGGCCGGATACGACGGACACCGCGGGCCTCAAGGAGACCAAAATCGCGCGCAAGGCCGGCCTCTACATCATCGTCAATCCCGACAACGCCACCCGCACCGGCTACAAGCCCGACGGCACCACCGTCAGCATGCGCGCGCGCTCCTACCGTTGCTGGCTCAACACGGTGAACGCCGATCTCTCCCACTCGATGGTCGAGGTGATTTTGCCCGGCCAGCCCAGCTACGGCAACCTGAACGCCAACGTGAATAACCTGCCCAACCGCTACACGGGCTCCACCTCCATCGGGCACAATCAGGTCCTGCGGACGATTCAGGGCGGCGGCGTCGATGTGGCGTCTTCCGGTTACACCGTGGGCGGCGTCCCCACGATGACCAGTTTCTCCGACGCCTATTTCTACGATTTGCGTCGCGCGAAAAACAACTCGGGTGCGGGCTCGCAGCTCTCGACCGGATCGTTCCGCTCGGCCAATCCCTATACGCCGCGGCCGATCGTGAAGATCGATTTCGACCTCACGCGCTTCCGCATGGCCGTCGAGCGGACCATGTCGGGCACGTCCCTCAGCTATGTCGCGACTGCCACTACCAGCAGCATCTACAATCCGGCCGCGCCCAACGCCACCAACTGGGGCAGCTCAATCTACAATCCCGCCAGCTCGGCGGCTCCGGCCGCCTACGGTCTTGGTCTCGGTGGCTCGTTCAACACTTTCCCGACCTCCTCGACGCTGACGGCGCAGGATCCCTATCGGATTTACTTCGCGCCGGCGAATCCGGCCGATGCCCTCATCACAACCAACCCAGGTTCATTTGCCGTGGGCCCGACTGATTTGGCGAGCACGGTCGCGACCAAGCCATGGTTCGACGGCGTCACCGTTTACATCCACTCGGTCGATGCGGAAGTCCGCGGCGACGCCAACGCGGACGGTCTGCCGGATCGCATCGACTCCGCGGTGCGCCTGTGGAATGGCCGCGGGCGCATCGTGTCGTTGGATGGCGGGACCTACCCGGGCATGACCGGCTTCACCTTCGCGACGAACGATGCGGCTTACATTGTCGGCCACTTCAACGCCGATGGCACCATCAACGCCACCGCGTCGGACAACGCCAACCCCGCCGGCTACAGCGCGCGGTATCCTGACTCGGCTGCCGAGCGGCTCTGCTCCGTGATGGCGGACGCCGTCACGATTCTATCGATGCCGGCCTATGACACCACTTACAGGCAGATTTCAGGATGGAGCGATTCGCTGAGTGCGCATCGCACCGGATCGAGCGGATGGAGTTCATCCTGGGCCACCACTCAGCCGGGCGGCAGCAATGCCGGGGATGGCATCGACCTTTCCTTTATTCCGGCGGCCCTCCCGAACCTGGGGAACACTGCCGCCGGCTCCGGGTCGGCGCGCACGACTAAGTTTGGCGCCACGGCCACGGAGATTTCGACGGCGCTGCTCGTCGGCATCGTGCCCACGAACCATAATCCCGTCGGATTGACCGATGGGCCTCCGTCGACGACGGGCAACGGGCAGGCGAGCGGTGGAGTGCATAATTTCCCCCGCCTGCTCGAGGTCTGGGGCAGTGCGGGCCTCTACATCCGCGGCTCGATGGTGGCGATGTTCGAGAGCCGGGTGGCGATGGAACCTTGGAACCTGCGCATCTATTCCGCGCCCGGCCGTTATTGGGGCCTCCACCAGAGCCTGCGCAGCGCGAACCACGATCTGCCGCTCGAGCCGATTCTGCTCGGGGCACGGCGCCTGGGCTTCAAGGATATCACTGCGGCGGAATACGCCGCGATGAAGACGGCCATCGAGGCGTTGCCGCATTGAGCCCGGGTGGGCGGCTCCTTTGTGGGTTTGCGCTCAGGTGCGTGGGGAGTGAGCCCGGCGACCGCTTTGGTCGATAATGTGGCGGCTCCGATGCCCTCTTTATCTCCAGCCTCAGGCCAGCGGCCCTTTGCTTTTGGACTCTTGGGCCGCCTTGGGTAGGGCGGCGACTCCGCTCGCCGCCGTCGTCGTCCTTCGAACCGGCGCGGAGCGGAGTCCGCGCCCTACCACAGGCAGAAATCCAAAAGCAAAGGGACGTCGGTATCAGGCCAACGTCCTTTGAAGCCTGAGCTTACGGACCGGTGGATCGCGCCTCCTCAAGCCGCCTGATACCAACATCCCTTCAAGTCTAGATCTCATGGCGAGGAGCTGGGCGACGAAGCTATCCAGCTGGATTGCCAGTGCGCGCTGCGCGCACCTCGCAATGACAAAGGTCTAAAAGGAAGCGGACGTTGGTATGAGTTCCCGCGAGCGAATCGTCCTTCACCTTGGCCAGCTCGGAGCCGGCCACACCTCGAAATAGAGTATCAGCTTCCGCTGCATGACCGCCGCGGAATGCGCCGCCGCAAGCCGAGAAGGGTGATGCTGAAATTTTGAGGCGGCGCGCCAAGGCGGGCGCGCCTCGATTCAGAAACTCAGCACGCCCGAGTAAGCGGCGCGAGCGGCAGCGGTCGTGAGCTCCTTCCAACCGGAGACGCGGTAGGGGTTGCCGCCGCCGAAATTGCCGAGGGACTCGTCGTAGTGGAAGGCGGCATTGCCCACGACCTTGATGTCGTTCGCGATGAAGGAGCCCATCACGTCGCCGTTGCCGTTGATTTTGAGCGAGGCCTGGGGGGCATAAACGACGGCGCTGAGCGAGCCGTTGCCGGCGATCTGCACGTCCTGCACGCCGGATGTCTTCGTGCCCCAGATTTGGAGGTTGATGGGCTGGTTCGAGGTGCCGGCGGTGGTGCCGCCGTTCATGATGCCTTGGCCGGCGATCTTGATGTCGCCGGGCGCGTAGATTTCGAGCGTGGCATCGGTTTGGACGTTGAGGGCCCCGCTGCCGCCGCCGATGTCGATGCTCGTGGTGGTGCTGGTGAGCGAGAGCACGACCTTGGGCGAGGCATCGCTGACGTTGCGCTTCGCGATGCTGAAGGTCGCGTTGTTATAATTAATCTGCGCTGCGGTGTAGTAGAATTTCCCGTCGGCGGCGGCGACATCGCCGGTGCGCGGCAGACTGAGGGTGGTGGTGATGCTGCCGAGGGAATAGGCGGCCGTCGTGGGCGCCGTCACGGTGTCGAAGCTGGCGGTGAAATCGGTGGCGACGCGCGTCAGGTCCATCGTGCCGCTGGCCGTGCCAAAGGGGCCGATGACACCATTGGAGCCGACGCTCGGCAGCGCGCCGCCGGTGGAGGCGTAGCCCCAGATGTCGGCATTTTGCACGAGGATGGAGTTGACCGACACGGAAATGCTGCCGACGGAGCCGTTGTCATTTTTGACGCTCGAGCTGTAGGGAATCGCAGCGGTCGCGGGGTTGTTGTCGGGATCGGAGTTCCAGCTGTCGACCGAGGCGTTGTTGCCCGAGAAGGTGATGCTGTCCTTCGCGACGAGGCCGTTGGAGAACTTGGAGGTTTTGCGGAGCTGGATTTCGACCCATTTCTCGATGGTGCGGCTGGTCGCGCCGCCGAGCGTGATGGTCGAGCGGGCCACGCCCTTGGGGGCGGTGCCTTGGTAGCCGTAAACGTAGACGCGCACGGTGCCGGTGGCGTTTTGGTCGAAGGTGTAGCTGCCGGAGGTCGGCAAAATACGGCGGGCATCGGCACCGCTGTTGACGGCGGTCCAGCCGTTGGCGGTCCAGCTGTAGGAGGTATCGGCGATCTTTTTGTTGATGGAATACATCGCTTCCTCGAGGCCGTTTTCCGCGAGGTTCATCGCGGCGTTGTTGTAGAACGCGCGATTGGAGATCGAGAGGTTGGTCTTGCCGAGCTGCATGTAGCTGACGAGCGAGACGCCGATGATGGCGCAGAGCAGCATCGCGACGATGAGGAGGGAGCCGCGATCGCGGCGGGCGGGAAAAGTGCGGCGGTGGTGGTGCATGGCGGCGTCAGGCGGTCACGATTTTGTTGCGGAGGATGAAACGCGCGGAGAGCACGGCGTTGGTGGCGTTGACGACCGTCACGTTGGAGCGCGAGGCCTCGAGGGAGATTTGGAGCTGTTTGGTGCTGGAGCCGGCGGCGGTGAGATTGGCCGCGGTGGCGAGCGGCAACTCGGTGCCGGCGATATTGAAGGAGCGAAAGACAAACGAACCCTCCGTGATGCCGCTGATGAGCGTGCGTGTGCCGCTGGCATCGGTGCGGGAAAAAATGCCCGTGGAACTCGAGTAGGCATAGCCGACATTGGCGCTGTTCACCGTGAGCGTGACGCTCACATTGCTCGCCCACGCGATGGCGCTGGCTTGGCGCACATCCTCGGCAAAGGTCTCGAGGGCTTTGCGGGCCTGCGCCTCCATGTCGCTGTAGTTTCTCACGTTGGCGCCGCTGCGCCCGAGGAAGAGGAAGACCGTGAGGATGCCCGCGAGGATGAAGGCGGCCAGCGTCGAGCCGACCATCATTTCGACGAGGGTGAAGCCGCCATTGCGGCGCGTGCGACTACGGGTGGGCGATGGTGTAGTAGTAGTCATAAAGTCCGTTTTTCACGTAGGTGCTGCTGAAGCTGCGCGTATGGGCGCGGCCGTCGTAGCCGGCCCAGGTCACGCTGATGGCGATGTCGCGCGCTTCGGTCGGCCGCGCAGCGTCGGCGGTGACGGTGCGAGTGACGGAATACTTGCCGGTGATTTTTGCGCTGGTCGTGAAATTGGCGGCGCCATCGAAGGTCTGGCTGGCGGGGAGCCCGGTGACGCCCGTCCAGCTCATCAGCCGGATGCGCTCCATCTCGCTCTGCAGAATCTGCGAGGCGAGCGTCGTGCCGCGGGCGAGGTCGAGGTGCTTGAAGCCGGCCTGCATCGCGATGATCGAGGTGGCGATGCCGAGGGCCATGACGAAGGTCGCCATCATGACCTCAAGGATGGTGAATCCGGCGGTGCGCCCGCGGCGGCGGGCCGCCCGGTCGGACGGCAGCACGCCGGAAAGGTGGGATGCGGGAATGTTCATGGCGCGAATATCATAATCGGCTTTTCGCCTCCGCGTTAGAGGCCGACGACGCAGGGAAACAGGCCTATTGTCAGTAGGCCTGAATGCTTCTTTGGTCGTTCGCTGTAGTGGACGGACTGGGGTGATATCCTGCGTTCCTCCGGGAGGCCGTGGCGCGCCACGCTTGGAAACGCGGGGCTTTAGAACGTATCTGATGAAATATTACCCGACTTGTGAACGGGCCGTGAATGCCGGCCGGCTGTGGCTGGGCCGGATGGCTAGGTCTTTGCTTCATGCTGAATGATAATTAATAACGTTAAATATGTGCGGTATGTTCTCATGCGGGCGTAGGTAATCTCTCGGGTTTTGTTGGACGCGATTATCCCGCAATTCGGAGACGCATGACCTCAAATCCACTTTTTCGCCGCGCCGGGATTTTCTCCCGCGCCGCTTTTTTCCCACTGATGCTGGCTGCGACCTCTGCCCTCTGGGCGCAGCCTGCGACCGGCGTCCGCCTCCCCGCCCAGGCGCGGGGCGCCGCCGCCATCGAGGCCCTCGGTGATCGCATGCCGGAGGTCGCCCGGGCCTATGGGCTCGATGCGCAGCGCCTCGCGACGATGCTCCGCACACAGCCCTCGCTGGGAGTGGACATCAACGGCCTCCTCACCTTTGCGTGCGATGGTCTCGCGGTGCGTCCCGGTGCCGCGCGGCAGGGTGGCCCCGCCCACGCACCGGGCAACGCCATCACGGCTTCGTCTTCCACCGCCCAGCTCGCCGCGGGTGCGACGGTCGATGTTTTTCAACTGCACAGCCTGCCCGGCGCGACCCGCGTCATCTATTTGGATTTCACGGGACACACGACCAGCGGCACGATTTGGAACAGCGCCTTTACCGGTGGCGCGACGATTGTCTCGGCGCCGTTTGATCTCGATGGCGATCCCACGACCTTCAACGACGCGGAGCGCGGCTCCATCCTCGCGATTTGGAAGCGTGTCGCTGAGGACTATGCGCCGTTCCTCGTGGACGTGACGACGCAGGACCCTGGAGTCGAGGCCCTGCGCAAGACCTCTTCCGGCGATCTCGCCTATGGCATCCGCGTGGTCATCAGTCCGACCAACTGGTATAACCCCAATGCGGGCGGGTCCGGCTATGTCGGCTCCTTCAGCTGGAATTCCGATACGCCGACGTGGGTGTTCACCGCTCAGCTCGCCAACAATGACCGCTACATCGCCGAAGCCGCCTCGCACGAGGTCGGTCACACGATGGGCCTGAACCACGACGGGCTCGGCGGCACTTCGCCGACTGAGTATTACACCGGTCAGGGTGACTGGGCCCCGATCATGGGCGTCGGTTACTACAAGGGTATCGTTCAATTCAGCAAGGGCGAGTATGCCAACGCCAACAACACGGAGGACGACTTCGCCATCATCGCCACGCATGCGCCGCTCGCCGTTGACGACCATGGCAACAATCTCGCGACCGCCACCGTGCTGTCTGGCCCGACGGTCGCCAGTGGCGGCACGATCGAGACCCGCGCGGATGTAGACGTCTTCCGCTTCGACACCGGCAGCGGCGCTATCGTGCTGAATATCGTTTCGCCGTCGCCATCCCCCAATTTGCTGCTGAAGGCCGAGCTGCTGAACTCGGCGGGCCAAGTCCTGCTCACGAGTGCGCCGAGCATGGTCAACGTCAGCTTTACGCCGACGCTGACAGCGGGCAGCTACTACCTCCGGTTGAGCAGCCTCGGCACGGGTAATCCCGCCACGGACGGATTCTCGAGCTATGGCAGCGTGGGCAATTATCTCATCACAGGTTCGCTGGTGCCGACCACCGCGCGGCAGGCGCCGGTCGCCGTGGCTTCCGCCTCCGCGGTCGTGGGCACGGCGGCGTTTTCGGTCAACTTCTCCGGTCAGAACTGCACCGACGCCGATGGCAGCATCACCGCCTATCGGTGGGATTTTGGCAACGGCACGACCTCCCTATCCATGAACGCCAGCTGCCTCTACACCACACCTGGCACTTACAATGCCGTTCTCACGGTCACGGACAACGACGGGCTGACCGGTTCGGCGGCGCTCACCATCACGGTCAATGCCCCGGCCAACCAGGTGCCGGTGGCGGTGATTTCCACCAACCAGAACACCGGCACGGCCCCGGTCGCGATCGCGTTTTCGGGGGCGAGTTCCTACGACCCGGATGGCACGATTGCCTCGTATCTCTGGAATTTCGGTGATGGCACCACCTCGACCGCGATCGCGCCGGCGAAAACTTTCTCGACGCCGGGCAACTACACCGTGTCGCTGAGCGTGACCGACAATGGCGGGGCGAACTCGACCGTGACGACTGCGGTGGCCATTGCGGCAGACCGCAACACCGACATCGACCTGCGGCAATATGTGCTGACCACCGCTACCACCAACGGCGGCACCGGTGCGGTTGCCACGCTCTTGGTGCGCGACCGCCTCGATCGGCCGGTCGCGGGTGCGACCGTCACGTTGCAATGGTCTGGACTCGTTTCCACTAAGGTTACGGGCAAGACCGATGCCAACGGGCAGGTGGTGCTATCGTCCGGCCGCACCAAAAAACGTGGGTCGATAACGGGAACGATCACGGTAGTCAGCCCGCCTACCGGGCGCGCTTATGATGCCGTAATCTTTGGCGAGCCGCTGGCCCGCACGATTTCGGTGAACTGAGTGGGGCTCGGACTGCCCACCGATTGTGGGCAGGCTGTCATCTGCATATTCAGGCGCTGGGAAAACTTATACCAATCGCCTTTGAAATCTAGATTTTGGCTGCACCCGTAGCTGCGAGCGTGAGCGAGTGGACGGGCTGCCACTCGCTCACGCTCGCAGCTACCAATCCGTCTAAATCTCAAGGGACGTTGGTATTAGGGAGACGCTGAACAAAGCCTGGTTTTCAGATTTGGATGGCTGTGGGCCGTGGCGGGGGAGTTCTCCGCCGGGTGTGGCGGCGGGGGGCGCCGGTTCGCAGTTTGTCGCCGGTGCGGTCGGAGTGGTTTTTCCTCGGTTTGCGCCCCGCTGGCGCGCCTCGCCCCCGCCGGGCTACGCCGTGGCCCGCCGGGCACCGATCACCACGTTGGCCAGGCCGAAGAGCGTGTAGAGCTGGTGCCCGTTCTTCGCTAGGCCGCGATACCGCACTTTCCGGTGCCCGAATAGACACTTTACGATGCGGAAGGGGTGTTCGTCGAAGGCCCGCACGGACGCCTTGGCTTTCTCCGCGGCTTTGAGCGCCGCCTTCTCCGCGCCTTCGGCCAGCGCTTTGAGCGCGTTGCGCTTGCCCGCGATCTGCCAGTCGATCTTGCGCCCCAGCGCGACGATCTCCGGGCGCTTCTCCGCCCCGGTGTATCCGGCATCACCATGCACCTGCGGCTCGTCGCCGTGGAGCAGGGCGGAGGCCTGGGTGACGTCGGCCACGTTGGCCGCCGTCGCGACCACGGCGTGCACCAGCGTGCTGTCCCGGTCCGCGCCGATGTGCGCTTTCATCCCGAAATGCCACTGGTGGCCCTTCTTGGCCTGGTGCATCTCGGGGGCGCGCGCCTTCTTTGCGTTCTTGGTCGAGGGCGGCGCGGCGATCAGCGTGGCGTCCACGAGCGTGCCTTCACGCAGCAGCAGGCCGCTCGCGGCGAGGTCGGCGTTGATGGCCGCGAAGAGGCCCCGGCACAGGTCGTGCGTCTCGCGGAGCCGGCGGAACTTGAGGAGCGTGGTGGCGTCGGGCACGCCGGCGCCGGCCAGATCGATGCGGGCAAAGCCGCGCAGGGCCTGGCTGTCGTAGAGGGCGTCCTCGAGCGCTTCGTCGGCCAGGCCATACCATTGCTGGAGAAAACAAACGCGCAGCATCCGCTCCAGGCCGATCGGCGGGCGGCCGCGCTCGCCCGTGGGATAGTGCGGGGCGATGACGGGCAGCAGCTGGGTCCACGGGAGGACCTCCTCCATGCGGGCGAGGAACCGCTCGCGGCGGGTCGTCTTCTTCTTGGCGCCAAACTCGGACTGCGCGAAACTGGTCTGGGGCATCATGCCATCCCGTTGACCCGGCCCGCGCCCGCCCGTCCCCACTAAAATCGAACAATCGGGACTAAATCAGCGCCCCCTTAGGGTGATCCAAGCTCCACTCCGGGCCAATAACTGTCGGAATGTTTTACACTTCCCGAAGCTGTGGTGACAGGTTGCATAGGGTGTAAAAAATAAAATCAGAATCGTAAACAACGCATATCATTATACAATAATAAGATGCAATACTTCACGGGTGAGATTCAATTTTGTTGGCAATTTCGGCCCCGCAAATGCTATACGTAATTTCCTCTTTATTATGAAAACTGCACTCCTCAAGAAACTCTCAGTCACTCTCGGCCTCGCCGCGATTCTGGTCTCCGTGAACACGGCCAGCGCCGTTCCTTTCGTTTACGATGTAAACTCCCAAGGGACCTTCCAAGGGATCACCGCCGGCAACAACCCATTCGCCGGGTTCTATAAATTCGACGTGCCCGCAACCGAGTCGGGCTCAGCTTCAAGCACGTTTGCGACGGTAATCAGCAACTCTGGCTTAACCGCCACCATTACGTGGTCAGGCGCCCAACCGACCCTCAATAGCATTATTCTGAAGGCCTCCAATAACTACGGCACTTGGGATATCAGCAATTTCAATTCTAACGTTTACACTTCGATTGTTATTACTAACGGGACTGTGCTAACGGGTTCTGGGAATGTTGCAGAGATTTCCCATGTGGAGTTTTCGGGTAGCTTGACTCCGAAGCCTCCAGGAGCTACTGGCGTCCCCGATGGCGGCAGCACCCTCCTGATGCTTGGTCTCGGCTTGATGGGCTTGGCGGTTGCGATGCGTCGCCGGAGCTAAATCAACGAACAATTATCTTTTTCGGCGTGGCCATCGCGGCCACGCCTTTTTTGTGTCCGGGGAGCGTCTCCAAGCGGGAACTACCAACCTTGGAATAGCCCGAGGTAAGGCGCTTGCTCGGCGCTCGTGCCCAGCTCGCGCCATTGGGCGATGGCGAAGGGCTGGTTGCCTTGGCCGTAGGCGAGCGATTCATCGTAGTGGAACGACGCATTGCCCACAAAACGGATGTTGCGGGCCACGATGGAGCCCATCACGTCGCCATTGCCGTTCACCTGCACGTCGCCATTGGGCGCGTAGAGCACGCACTTGAGGGCGCCGTTGCCTGCGATATGGAGGCTCTGGCCGGCGGGGGTGGTGTTGGTGCCCCAGATCTGGCAGGTAATGGGTTGTGCGTTGGCGTTGGCCAAGCCGCGGCCCGCGATGAGCAGGCCGCCTTCGACGTAAAGGGTGAAACGCGAGCCCGCCGGAACGTTGATGGAGGCGTTGCCGGTTACCCTCACCGCATCCGCTCCGGAACTCTGGGTTAAGACGAGCGTGACATCACCGAGGACGGTGAGCGTGTCGCTGCCGCTGAGCACGAGTTGGGTGGCCCGCCAACTGGTGGTGGTGCCGACGGTGCCCAACACCGCGGGAAGGGTGGCGAGGACCGTCCCGTCGGTCGGAGCTGCGACGGGCTTGAAGTCCGCGTTGAAGTCCGTGGCGATGCGCCGCGGGTCGACCATTACACCGGCCGGGGTGTCGGCGCCGCGAATCGAGCCTCCTACCCCTACATCAGGCTGACCGCCGCCCGTGGCGACGAAGCCCCAGACATGAGCGTTGTTGAGCAACATGGCGCTATTGACGACCGCAGCCGTGGCGATGCTGCCGCGGTCGGTCCGCAGCGAATAATCGTAGTTCACCGGCGGCGTGAGGGGATTGGCATCCGGATCTGAGTTCCACGCATCGAGCGAGGTGGAGGTGCCGGAAAACACGATGCCTTCCTTGGCGACGAGCGCATTGGCAAAAGCCGAACGCCGGCGCAGCGTCACCTCGATCATCTTCGTCACCGGGGTGTCGGTGGGCGCGCCGATGGAGGATTGGGTGATGATCTTGGGGCGGGCTGACGGGCCGGGGGCGTGATCGTCGACGTAGACTTTGACCCAGCCGGTGGTGCGGCCGCCGAAATCAAAGCCGCCGAATTTCTGCCAGGCGGGCGCCCCTGTGCTGGTCCAGCTGGTCCAGGCATCGTTCACACCGGCCGAGGCGCGATTAAAAGACCAGACGGCCTCCTCGGCGCCGGCTTCCGCGAGGTTCAGCGCGGCGTAGCTGTTGAACGTCCGCTTGGAGAGCCGCGAGGAGGAGAGGTTCAGGTTGAGGTAGCTCGCCAGACCCAGCGCGATGAGCGCCGAGACGAGCAGCGCCACAATGAGCACGGCCGCCCGATCGTCCTGGGCGGGCGGGACCACCGGGTCGCGTGACTTGCGCCGGCCGGCAAATGGACTGTGCATGAGGTCGGGCATCAGTTGCTCACGCGTTTGTTGCGCAGGATGTAACGGGCGGAAACGGCCGATTGAGTCGTAATCGGGGTCGTGGTGCCCGCGCGTGCGGTGCGGAGGGTCACCTGCACTTGTTTCGTCTCAAGGTCGTTGGCGGCGGCATTGTCCGCCACCCCGGGCTGTTCGAGCTTGAAGCGGGCGAAGGCGAAATCCCCTGCGACATTCCTCATGAGCACCAGCTTGGGCTCTGTGGCCGAGGGGTCGCCGTTCAGTCGGTAAAACGCGCGATAGGTCGGGCTCGAGGCAGTGCCATCATAGCCATAGGTCACGGGGGTCGTGCCGGCGCCGGCATTGCTGACATGGAGGGTCAGCGTCTGGGCGTCGTGCCAGCGCACATCCGCGGCTTTGCGGGCATCCGCGCCGAAGGCCTCCAAGGCGCGGCGAGTTTGCGCATCCATCTCGCTGTAGTTGCCGGCCGCGTAGCTGGTCCGGCCGATCATGAGAAAGGCGCTGAGAATCCCGGCCAGCACGATCACGGAGAGGGTGGCCGAGACCATGATCTCCACGAGGGTGAAGCCACGGCACGCCGGGCGGCTCCGGGCGCGGCGCGACTCAATGGGCGGTGTAGAAATAGTCATAGAGGCCGCTTTTCCCGTAGCGCGTGAGGTAGCTCATGCGCTGTTCGCGCCCGTCGTAGCCGCGCCAGGTGGCCACGAGGGTGATTTCCTTCATGTCCGCCTTCACGTCCCGGAAGGTGCGCACGCATGAGAATGATTCATTGGCCGTGCCGGGCACGGCCGGCACGGCCACGCGCTGATCGGCACTTTCCTGCAGGGTCTGAAGCTGCGCCCAGCTTTTCAGCCGGAGCCGCTCGAATTCGGACTGCATGACTTGCGAGGCAAAAGTGAGATGGCGCGCGGTGTCGAGCGCTTGGAAACCGCGCTGCAGGGTGAGAATCGCGGTGGTGATTCCGAGCACCAGCACGCCGGCCGCGATCATCACTTCGACCAGCGTAAACGCGCGCGCGCCTCGCCCGGCACGCAGATGCGAGCGGGAGGGGTTTGCAAGCGTGGCTGGAAAATCGCGGGTCACGTCTTCGGGGTGGGCCCTTGCTGCACCCAAAGGGCGGCGGCCTGGGCTCGTCTTTTCA
Organism: Opitutaceae bacterium; assembly: GCA_030693515.1. Taxonomy (GTDB): domain Bacteria; phylum Verrucomicrobiota; class Verrucomicrobiia; order Opitutales; family Opitutaceae; genus ER46. The sequence goes on along the minus strand of JAUYAK010000111.1, from coordinate 20,758 downwards.
CCTTCAGCTTCTCGAACACGTTCACGAGGTAGTTCTTCACCGTGTTCTCGGCTAAGCTCATTTTGTCGCCAATTTCTTTGTTCGTCAGGCCCTCGGCCACGAAGGCCAGGACGCGGCGTTCCTGATGGGAGAGGATCGACAGGTCGCCTGAGGTCTCCTTGGTCGAACCGCCCCGCAACATGCTCAACACCCGCCCGGTCGCCTCGGCGTCGAGGATCGAGCGGCCGGCGGATACTTCCTGAATGGCGCGCACCAAGCCCACGGGGTTGATGTCCTTCATCAGATAGCCGTGGGCGCCGGCGGTCACGGCCTCGTAGACGTAGTTGTCGTTGGAGTAGGAAGTGAGCATCACGATGCGTGTCTCCGGCAGGTGTGCGAGGATCTGGCGGCAGGCATCGAAGCCGGTGCCGTCGGGCAGGCGGATGTCGAGGAGCACGACGTCGGGCTTGGTGCGCAGCGCCTCGGCCACGGCATCGGCGACGTTGCCCGCCTCGGCCACGACATGCATGGCCGGGTTGGTCTCGATCTCGAGGACGGCTTTGATGCCGAAGCGGATGAGTTCGCTGTCGTCGACGAGGAGGAGGGTGAGTTCACTGGCGGGGGCGATTGTCATGGGAGGGAGAATGTGAGGACCACGATGGTTCCCCGCCCAGGATGAGAATCAACTGTGAGCACAGCGTCGAGTTCCCGTGCACGTTCACTGAAATTAAGCAGACCCTTGCCAGCGGAGGAAGGAGAGGATGCGTCAAAACCGCTGCCATTATCGATGATCTTGAACTCAGCCAGTCCGCCGCGCTGGCGCAGCGCGATCTCGATGCGGTTGGCCTGACCATGGCGCAGGGCGTTGCTCACGGCTTCGCGGGTGATTTGCAGGGCATGCACCCGCTGCGACAGCGTGAGCTGCGCGGCGACTTGTTCGTCGAGGTCCATGGAGGACTGAAATGCGCGCAAGTTGCCCATGGCCTGCATCAGATCGCCAATCGCTTCGGAGAAACTGCGCGTCTTCAGGGCCTCCGGCTCCAGCCCCTCGATGAAATTCCGCAGATCCTGGATGGATTCGTTGAGCATGTTGCTCGTCTGTTCGACGCGCGCGGCGGCCTCGGACTGGGCGGGGGCAAGCTGGGCGCGGATGCGGGCGAGATTCATGCCCGCGGCATACAAGGATTGAATTACGCCGTCGTGCAGGTCGCGCCCGAGCCGGGTGCGATCGGCGATGAGGGCGCGCAACTCGCGTTCGCTGCGGTCCAGCGCTTCCTGCGCGCGCGCGCGATCAGCGATCTCCTGCTCAAGTGCGGCCCGTTGTTCAAAGGAAGAGACGACGAGGCGCGCCACCCGGCCCAGTTCCCCGCGATCGGTGGTTAAAGTGGCGACCGGGGTGCCTTGGCCCACGGCGAGGCTTTCGCCGATGGCCGCCAGAGGCCGCAGCACCCAACGGCGCAGCGCCAGCGTCACGCCGGCCAGCAGCAGCAGGCCAAACGCGACGAAAAGCAGCGTCTGCTGCCAATCGCTCCCAATGGCGTGTTCCAGCCCGGGCAGGGCGTAGTCGAGGCGCAGCATGCGCAAGGTGCGGCCGCTGGCGTCGGCCAGTGGCCGCAGCAGGACGAGGTTTTGATCGTGTGGCGGAGGCTGCGCTGCCTCGTGCGCCGGCCGCAGGGAGACGTTGCTCTCGGTCAGCGCCGCGAGGGATTGCAACAGCGATTCATCCCAGCGGCGGGCGGCCAGCAGCCAGTGCCCGCTTCCGGTGGCGCGAATCGGGCGCGCGCAGAGCTCGATGAATTCCCCGCTGGCTTCCGCGAAGAAACGCGGACTGGGCGTCTCGGCGATCAACCGGGCCAGCTCACCGAGCCGCAACGGCGGATTCCCCGGCAGCCCCGGCGAGAGCGCCGCTTGCAGCACGGTCGAACCATCGGCCCGCACAATCCATAGCGCGTTCAGCCGGGCGGACGGGCCGTGGGTCGCCAGCGTGCGCTGCAGCCAGCCGGCATCTTCGCTTCGCACGGCCGTGGCGATCCCGTCCGCGGTGGCGAGGTCTCCGGCAATTTGCAGCAGTTCACGGTTGGCCGCATCGATCCAGTGGTTGAGCGTCATGGCCCGGGCCTGCCGATCGGCGGTGATGACGAAGTCTCTCCGTGTCTGCTTGAGCGCACCCAAGCCCAGCAGCGCCAGCAGCAGCACGGCGATGAGCGAACCCAGCAGGAGGGTGAATCGCGCGCGGATCGTCATGCTGCCCTTTCGTTCGCCGTGCGCCAGATTAGCCGGTGCGCTTGGGGGCGGACCACGGCAATCCCTTTAGTGGGCGGGCGTTCACAGCTTGGGCTCAATCGTCCTATTCGTTCGGTCGTTTGGCCGCGCGGGTCTGCTCACTTTCGCACTTTGACGAGCCATTCACCGCCTCCCGGACAAAACCCTTGACTACGCGGGTGCCGTTTGAGTCTCTGTCAGGCTCTAATTTCCTAACCATCTATGGCCAACACCAAATCCGCCATCAAAGCTGCGCGCCAAGCCGAGCGCCGTGCCGCGCGCAACCGAGCTGTCAAAACCCGCATCAAGACGCTCCGCAAGAAGCTCGACACCTTGCTGGCCGCCAAGGACGTCGCCGCCAAGGACGTCGCCGCCACCTACGCGTCCGCGATGGACCGGGCCACGAAGTCCGGCGTCGTGCATCGCAACGCCGCCTCGCGCGCCAAGAGCCACGCGGCGAAGGCGTTTGGGCTCAAGTAAGCCCGGGTCCATTCCGCCCTTGTCACCCGTCCGCCACCCGCGGGCGGGTTTTTTTGTGCCGGGATGGCGGGTCTTGCGCGCGGTCTGAACCCACTGGCAGGCTCTGCGCTCATGTCCTCCCGCCTCCGTCGCCATTTTCTGCCGTGGGATCGGCCATGGCTGCCGCAGGCGGCGGCGTGGCTCGCCGGCGATTGGGCCGGCGGGGAGGCGCTCGACTTGTCGGACGTGCTGGCGATCGTGCCGACGCGGCAGGCGGCCCGACGGCTGCGCGAGGCTCTGGCCGGCTATGCGGCGGAGCGCGGATCGGCGGTGTTTCCGCCGCAAACACTCACACCCGATATGCTCCTGCGCGGCGCGGAAGACGATCCCGCGGTAGCTTCGCAGCTCGAGGCGCTGCTGGCCTGGACCGATGTGCTGCAACGGATCGACCTTGAGGAGGTGGCTGCGGTGTTTCCGGTCGCGCCGCCGCAGCGAGATTTTGCGTGGGCTTGGCGGCTCGCGGGGGCCTTCGATCGCCTGCAAATCCAGCTCAACGAGGCCGGGCTCTCGATTGCGGATGTCGTGACGCGGCTCGGCGCGGATTTTCCGGAGAGGGATCGCTGGCTTGGTCTCGCCCAGCTGGAGTCGCTCCAAGTCTCGGCCCTCGCGGCCCGTGGCCGCCGCGAGCCGCATGCGGCGCGCCGGGCCTTTGCCCTCCGACCCACGTTGCCACCGGGGGTGCGCCGCGTCGCGCTGCTCGCCGCGCCTGATCCCATGGCACTCGCGCTGCGGGTCCTCGAAACTTGGGCCGAGAGTGTGTCGGTCGATGTGGTGGTGTTTGCCCCGCCGGAGGAGGCGGAGAACTTCGATGAGGTGGGCCGGCCGATCGCGAGCCACTGGGGTGCCCGGCCGATCGTGCTGGCGGAATTTAAGCGGCGCGTGCGCCTGTGCGCGGACCCGGCGGAAGAGGCGGCACGCGTGGTGGCGATCGCGCGCGGTTACCGCGAGCCAGACGGGCTGGTGGCGGTGGGCGCGGCCGAGGCCGATGCGCTGCCGTGGTTTGAAAGCGAATTCAGTCGCGCCGATCTGCCGGCCTACAATCCCGAGGGCCGCACGCGCCGCGGCGGCCGCGTGCACACGCTGCTCGCCGCCCTCGCGGCGCTGGCGCGCGATCCCGCGATCGCGGCGGTGGCGGCCGTGGCGCGCTGTCCGGATTTTCTCGCGCACCTCGAACTGCGCGACGGCGTGTCGCCCGCCGCATTTCTCACACAGCTCGACGAGGCCTGCGGCCGTCATCTGCCCGCGGATCTGGGCGCGTTGCAAGCCGCCCTCGGTCCGAGCGCGCCCGAGCTCGCGGGCGGTGTGGCCTTGGCCGAGGAGTTGCGCGGGGCGCTGACGGCGGAGCCCTTTCCCCGGTGCGCCACGGCGGCGCTGGGGCGCTTGTTTCAAGGGCGGCGTTTCGACCTCGCGGTGTCCTCTGACGCGGTCATGGCCGCCGCCGCCGAGGCTTGGCGCGATACTCTGCACGAGTGTGCGTCGCTCGCGGCCCGGTTTCCGCAGATCGCCGCGGCCGACTGGTGGGAGATCGCGCTCCAGCGTTTCGGGGAAACCCGCGAGACCGGCGAGAAGCCCGCGGGCGCGCTGGATCTCCAAGGTTGGCTCGAACTGCTGTGGGAAGATGCGCCTCATCTCGTGGTCGCGGGCCTCAATGACGGCGCCGTGCCGGAGGCGATCGTGGGCGATGCGTTTCTGCCCGAGTCGCTGCGCGAGCAACTCGGCCTGAAGACCAACGCCGTGCGCTTCGCGCGCGACGCCTACCTGCTCCACGCGATCGCCGCGTCCCGCGTCGCGGGTGGCCGCCTGGATGTGCTCTTCGCGAAAGTCTCGGCCGCGGGCGATCCGCTGCGGCCATCCCGCCTGCTGCTGCAGTGTGTCGATGCGGAGCTGCCGGAGCGCATCGATTTTCTTTTTCGCGCGCCGGCGCCCGTGCAGGCCCAGCCGCCCTGGACGCGGGCCTGGCAGCTGCGGCCGCCGCGCCCCGAGCCCATCGCCAGCGTGGCGGTGACGGGGCTGCGCTCCTGGCTGGAGTGTCCCTTCCGGTTTTGGCTCCGTCATGGCCTCAAGATGGAGTCCGTCGAACCCGAGAAACGGGAGCTCGACGCGCGCGACTTTGGCACGCTCTGCCATGCCGCGCTCGAGGCCATGGCGATCGAGGCGGCGTTGCGTGACTGCACCGACGAGGTGCAGCTGCGTGAATTTCTGATCGGCGAACTCACTAGCGTCGCCCGCCGGCGCTTCGGCTCCACTCTCACATTGCCCGTGATCGTGCAGCTGGAATCCGCGCGCCAGCGCCTCGCCCGCGTGGCCGCGGTGCAGGCCCGCGAGCGCGCTGCAGGCTGGGTGGTCGAGCAGGTGGAGTGGCCCTTTAGCCTCGAGATCGGCGGCCTCACCGTGCGCGGAAAAATCGATCGCATCGATCGCCACGAAGGCACCGGTGCCCGGCGGGTGCTTGATTACAAGACGAGCGACACGGCCAAGGCACCCGCCGCGACGCATCTGCGCACCGCGCGGGCGGAGGAGGCGGCGTTGCCTGGCTGGCGACGCGTCCTGGGCGGTAAAAAAGAACAGGTGTGGACCGATCTGCAGCTGCCGGTTTACCTGCGCGCGGTCATGGGCGCGTTTCCCGGCGAGCCCGCGCCGGCGTGCGGCTACGTCAACTTACCCAAGGCCGCCGGGGAAACCTCGCTGGCAGCCTGGCCCGAACTCACCGGCGAACTGCTCGACGCCGCCCAAGCCTGCACCGACGGTGTGGCCGCCGCGGTGCGCGCCGGAGAATTCTGGCCGCCCGCCGAGATCAAGGCGGACGCGGACGACTTTGCGGCCCTGTTTCACCGGGGCGCGGCCGAAAGCATCGCCTGGGGGGCCGAACCATGAACCTCCCGCATGTGATGATCCGCGCCTCGGCCGGGTCGGGGAAAACCTATGCGCTCACGAATCGCTTTGTCGCGCTCCTCGCGTCGGGCGCGGCGCCGGAGCGGATCGTGGCGCTCACGTTCACGCGCAAAGCTGCGGGCGAATTCTTCGACGAAATCCTGCGCAAGCTGGCGAAGGCCGCGCGGGACGGGCGCGAGGCGGCGAAGCTCGCGCGCGAGATCGAGCGGCCGGAGCTGCGCGAGGCGGATTTTCTGCGCCTGCTCCGCGGCGTGACCGCGGCGATGCCGCGCCTGCGGCTGGGCACGCTCGACGCGTTCTTCGCGCGGATTGCGCGGGCCTTTCCGCTCGAACTCGGGCTGGGCGGTGAATTCGAGGTGTTGCAGGCGCACGCGGCGCACGTCGAGCGGCAGCGCGTGCTCGGGCGGATGTTTGCGCAGGCGGACGGCGGGCTGGGGGAGGCGCAGCGCGAATTCATCGAGGCGTTCAAACGCGCGACGTTTGGCACGGAGGAGAAACGCCTCGCGGCGCGGCTCGATCGCTTTCTGGACGAGCATCACGAAGCCTTCCTCGCCGCACCCGACGGCGCGTGCTGGGGCCATCCGGCGCGCATCTGGCCCGAGGGCTCGGAATGGCTGGCGCCCTCGGCGAGGAAAATTTCCGACGTGATCGCGAGCCTGCGGAGGGAACTCGCCGAGGCCGCGGGCAACGAGAAGCAGACGGCCCGCTGGGAGGCGCTTTTTGCGGCCGTGGCGGAGTGGCGGCCCGGCGCGCCGTTGCCGCGCGCGATCACCTACATGCTCGAGCACGCACTCGAAGTCTGGCCGCAGCTGGGGCGCGAAATCGCGGAGGTGATCGTCGAGCGAAAGAAAATGGCGCTGACGCCCGCCGCCGGCGCTGATCTTGCGGTGCTGGTGCGGCACGTCTTTGCGGGTGTGCTTACGGCTCATCTCGAATCCACGCGCGGGATCCACGCCGTGCTGCGCGGCTACGAGGGGTTCTACGACGAGGCCGTGCGGCGCGCGGGCCGGCTGACCTTTGGCGACGTGCAGCGGCTGCTCCAGCCCGATGCGGGCGGCCCGCAGCTCGGAGGCGGCCGGATGATGATCGATTTCCGCCTTGATGGTCAGTTCGACCATTGGCTGCTCGACGAATTTCAGGACACCAGCTTCGGCCAATGGAGCGTGCTCGAAAACTTGATCGACGAGGCGGTGCAGGACCCCGCCGGCGCGCGAAGTTTTTTCTGCGTCGGCGACGTGAAGCAGGCTATCTACGCGTGGCGAGACGGCGATCGGCACCTGTTCGACGCAGTCCTCGATCGCTACAACGCGCCTGCGCCTGGCACTGTGGTCGAGGAGCACCTCGTGAAATCGTGGCGGTCGGCGCCTCCGATTATCTCCATGGTCAACGCCGTCTTCGGGGCCGGCGAGGTGATTTCGACCCTCTTTCCCGGGGCGGCGAGCGCCGATTGGAATCGCGACTGGCGCACGCATGAGTCGGCACATCCCGCGCTCACCGGCCATGCGGCGTGGCTGCAGGCCGACGACGAGGAGGGGCGTTTCGCGCTCACCGCCCGGCTGATCGGTGAGATCGCGCCGCTGCGCCGCGGGCTTGGTTGCGCCGTGCTGACGCAATCCAACAAGGCGGCCACCGCGCTGGCCGACTTCCTGCGACGCACCGCCGGCATCCCTGCAATCGCGGAGTCCGATCTGCATGTCGCGACCGACAATCCACTGGGCATGGCGCTGCTCGCGCTGGCGCGAGCCGCCGCTCATCCGGGCGACTCGCTGGCCCGGCGCCATGTGGAGATGACGCCCTTACGCGGCATGCTTGAGGCCGAAGGGTGGGGCACTCCCGGGCAGATCACGCGCGGGTTTCTCGGGCAAATTCATGATTCGGGCTTTGAGCGAACGATGGAGTATTGGCTGCGACGCGCGGAAACGGCTTTGCCGCCCGAGGATCGCTTCAGTCGCGAGCGTGGCCGGCAGTTTGTGGCCGCGGCCGCGTTGTTTGATGCGACGGGGAGCCGCGAGGTCGCGGAGTTTGTCGCGTTCATGGAGCGCCACGCGGTGCGCGAGACGGAGGTGGCGGGCGTCGTGCGCGTGATGACCATTCACCGGGCGAAGGGCCTGGGTTTTGACGTGGTGGTGCTGCCCGATCTTGAGGGCCAGAGCATCGATCAGGCGCGGGATGGACTCGCTGTTACGCGGGACGCCGGCCGTGCGGTGCAGTGGGTGCTTGATGCACCGCCAAAATTTTTCCGCGAACACGACGCGACGCTGCGCGGGCAACTGCGCTCCGCGGAAGCCTCGGCGTGCCATGAGGCGCTGTGTCTGCTCTATGTCGCGATGACGCGCGCCAAACGCGCGATGTATCTCATCACGGGTGCGCCGGGCACCTCCACGTCACGGAACTATCCCCGCCTGCTGGCTGCGACGCTCGGCGCGGATTCGGTGACGGCGAACAGCGGTGCCATCGCTGCGGCCGGCGGAGCGGCTTTGGGCGATGCGCACTGGCACGCGGAAATTGCAGAGACGGCGGAAAGCGGGGCCGGCGAAGAGCAACGGCCAACGGGTGATGAGCGGCTTTTGCGGCGGGCGCCCCGACGGCGGGTATTGCGCCCCTCCGGCGACTACACGAGGACGGTGGATGCATTCGCTGTGTTTTCCGCCGATCGCAGCGGCGCAGTCGAATTTGGCCGCGAAGTGCATGCCCTGCTGGCCGAGGTGGAGTGGGGGCGCGAGTTTAACGCGGCGCGCTGGCGCGCGCGGGGCTTCGCGCCTGCGGTGGTGGAGGAGGCCGTCGCTTGCCTGCTTGCGCCGCAGCTGGCGCGCGTGTGGGCGGCGGTGCCCGGCGCCGAGGTCTGGCGCGAGCGAGCCTTTGAAGTCGTGCTCGACGGTGCCTGGGTCACTGGCGTCTTCGACCGCGTCCTAGTGGAACGCACAGGGGACGGCCGGGTGCGACGTGCGACCGTCTATGACTTTAAGACCGAGCGTTTCCCGTCCGGCGCAGACGCTGCGCGGCATGTCGCGCAGCATGCTGGCCAGCTGCAACTCTACCGTCGCGCCGTCGCGGCGCTCACCGGGGCGCAGCTGCAAGCGGTGGCAGCCGAGATCGTTTTTACGGGTTTGCGACAAATTTCTTCCATCACTCCCTCGTAAATTCGGCTTTACAGGGCTTGGTGCGGAACGCACGGTGACGACCCGAGAAAATTCATACACCATGGGTAACCTGAAAAAGAAACGCCGTCTGAAGATGAACAAGCACAAGCGCCGGAAGCGCTTGAAGTCGAATCGCCACAAGAAGCGCACGTGGCAGAAATGACGATGGGCGCATCTGCGCCCCGCCAGTCTGTTAAAAATTTCCCACCCGCCGCCTTCCGCGGCGGGTTTTGCTTTTTAGACTAAGGTCGCGCGTCGACCGGTCGTAATTGGGAGGGTGGTAGTATCACCCTCCAGTCGTAGCTCTGTGCGTCGCCCCTGCGGGGACGGGCGCAAGTCCTCAAGAAACCGTAAATGGTCTCACGTATGAGGATACACACTGGGTTTCTGCTTGTAAGGCCTGTGGCCTTCGCCGCCAAACTGCGCCGTCAGCACCGCCTGCACTCGTAGCATGCTTTTTTCGCAAAAGTCCCAGGGCTATTTCCTCGATTTCGCCGAGCACGCCGTCTTCGGCGCCCGCACGTCGTCGATGGAGGCGCCGTTTGTTGTCGAGGTCATGCGCGAGTGCCCGGCGGGGGACCCGGGCGCGCTGGCGGCGATGTTGGCCCAGCTTCAGCCGAAGAAGAGCCCCACTGGCTACCTGCATGCGACGGTGGGCCTTTATCCACCGAAACGTGTGGTTCGTCGCCATACGGTGGAGCCGAAGCGCCTGCGTGAACCCGGCTATTTCGCCGAGATTTGCACCCAGCAATTCCGTATCGAGCAGGAGGCTTATGCGCTATTCATGGTAAATGCCGCCGACGGTTCCGACTTAGAGGCGGTCAAGACGCCCACTAAAGAGGTCGTGGTATGCGGCATGGCCAATGAGGACGCCACGGCCGCGCAGACCACGCTCCTGGAGGCTGGCGTCTACCCTGAGCGCATTGAGCTCGGATCGGTGGCGACCTTGGGTGCCGTGGTGAGCTGCCTCGGCCAAGCCAGGTCCAAATCACCTGTTCTCGTGCTGGAAATTGAGGCCGACGCGATGCACTCGTTCATCGTGACCGCCGGTGGGGTCGAGGCTTCGCGCCCGATTCCTCAGGGCCTTAACGCCATGATCCCGATTGTGCAGAAGGAACTCGGCCTGAAAGACGAGGAATCCGCGCGCCGGCTCTTTTTCTCGAACACCTTCGACTTCACCGGCATGGGCCCGCAGCTCGTCAAGAAACTGCTGAAGGAATTGCAATCCTCCATCGGCTTCTACGAGGTGCAGACGGGCCAGTCGGTCAGTGAGGTGCTCACGACCCAGCTCTCACCCAAACTCCAGTGGCTTGAGGCGGCCATCGCCTCTGCCCTGGGCATCAAGCCGCTCAAACTTGAACAGGCGGCATGGCTGGAATCCCGGGGGATCACTTTGCGCGAAGATGCCGGCGCCAACCTTGCCGATCCGCGTTGGCTCGGGTTGTTCGCACTGATGGCCAACTACAACGCTTCCGATGCTCTCGTTGCTGAAGAAAAAAAGTGAGTCGGCCGAATCGGCCGCGGTGCCCTCGTGGCACCCGAATTTCCGGAATCGCGCGACGCTTCCGGATGTCAAAGTCGTGCGCACGGCGTTCTTCGTCAATGGCGCCGCCATCCTCGTCGCCGCATCGCTCGCCATCTATGTCGGGATCGGGGAGTGGCAGCTCTACGTGATTAATGGGCAGATTGCGCAGACCCAGGCTCAGATTAGTCGCGACAAGCCCGCCAGCGATCAGGCGATCGCGCTCTTCCGGAAATTCCAGGCGGACGAGGCCAAGGCCAATGAAGTGTCCGCCTTCATTAAGTCCAAGCCCCTCGTCTCCGAACTCGTCATCCGTCTCGCGCGCACGCTACCGGCCAATATCGCCATCGATAACCTCGATCTACGGGACAACGGCCTGACCCTGCGCCTCTCGGTGCGTGGCGACGCGGCGGCGGCCAGCGGCTACGCCACAGCCTATCTCGAGCAGCTTCGATCCGACAAGGAACTGTCCCAGTTCGACGAATTCACCTTCACCGGCACGCCCACGCGGAATCCCACCTCGGGCCGCATGGCAGTGGAATTCTTGCTGAAGACCAAGGCGCCACCGGCCGCCGGAAAGAAAGCATGACCTCCGCCGATCTCGTCGCCCTTTTCAAGAAGCACCCGATCAGTTCGGGCTGCGCGGTGCTCAGCGTGGTGCTGCTCGCGACCGCCTACTTGCGCCAGGACGAGGTGCCCGGCGCCGAGGCCGAGCTCTCGCTTAAATCGGCCGACGGCGATCGCGTCGCGACCAACAATAAGAACGCTGCGCAGCTGCGCGAGCAGGCCGAGGCCCTCGCGGCGGCCCGCGTCGAGATCGAGGCCCGTCTGGTGCGTCCGCGCCAGCTCGGCACCAACACACAATATTTCTACAAGCTCGAGGCCGACACCGGGGTGAAGATCCTCGACCTCCGGCAGACCTCCGGCACCAGCGCGGCCAATACCGCGAAGGCTGCGCCCAAGCAGTCCTACGTGCCCGTCGCCTTCACCGTTTCGGTGCAGGGCAACCTGAACCAAGTGCTCGATTTTCTCCGTCACCTCGAAGCGGGAGCCCACTTCAGTCGCGTTCTCTCCGCGTCGATCAATGGCAATGCCGCGGCGCGGAACTCGATGCTCACCCTCGGCCTCAATCTCGAACTCCTCGCTCTGCCGTGAACCTTCGCACCCTCTTAATTCTTGTCGCCGCCGGGTTCGCGGCTCTCCCGCTACGGGCGATTGCCGCGCGTAGCAGCCCGGAGGTTCATCCGCCGCAGCGACGCGCGGCCGCCGTCGCGCTGGCCGAACAGATCGCGAAGATTCTCCCCGTCGCGCCGCTTCCGGGCGACATGGTATCACCGTTTGCGCCGCCGGACTTCGACAAACCCGATCCCGCCGAATTGCAGGCCGCGCTGCTGGCCGCCCAACGCTCCGCCGCCTCAGGGGCGGTCCAGAAGAAATCCGTCTCCATCGCCGCCGGCGATCGCGAGACGCTCGAGAAGCTCGCGGCGCAGATCCAGCCCTCAGGCGCCATGCAGATGCGCGGTATCCAGCGCCTGCTGATTAATGGCAAGGCCTTCGAGGTGGGGACCCGTTTCACGGCTACCTACAACAATCTCGACTACGAACTCGAACTCTCGGCCATCGACCGCACTACCTTCACGCTGCGCTACCGCGGCGAGGAAATCACCCGACCCATCAAAACTGTTCGCTAATATGAACACTCGCACGCCAAAGATTCTCTTCCTCGCGCTCCTGGCCTATCTGCCCGCCGCGCTCGCGCTGGCGCAGCCATCCGCTGCCCCCGCTCCGGCTGACGCCGCCGCTCCGTCCACGCCCGTCACGGCCGCCGCTCCGGCTCCGCAGGGCTCCGCCGCCAAGGGCAAGGATGGCGCGGGCCGCGACACCCTCTCCGTTGATTTCCCGGACGAGGATGTGCGGAACATCCTCCGCAACGTCGCCGACCTCTTCGAGCTGAACCTCATCATGCCCGACACGCTGCAGGGCAAGACGACCATCAAGCTTCGCGACGTCACCTGGCGCCAGATCTTCCAGAGCGTCCTTGCGCCGGTGAACTACACTTACCTTGAGGAGGGTAACATCATCAAGATAGTGAGCAACGAAAGCCTGCAGCAGGAGCCTCTCTCAACTGAGGTCTTCCTCATCAATTACGCCAAAGCCAGCGAGATTCTTCCCACCATCAGCTCGCTCATCGACAGCGCCGCCGGCGGCAAGATTGTGGTCGATGCGCGCAGCAACAGCCTCGTCATCACCGAGCGCCCGTCGCGCATGAACCGCGTGCGCCCAATCATCGAGCTCCTCGACCGTGCCACCGATCAGGTCATGATCGAGTCCAAGTTCGTCGAGGTCAGCGATGCCGACGTAAAGAACATCGGCGTCAACTGGTCCTCGCTCGCCAACTTCCAGCTCAGCGCCGGCCGCCTCGGCGGCGGTGTCACCCGCACGCGTGATCAGGTCGCCACCGGTGGCTACGACAACCGCACCGGCACCACCCGCCTCGGCAACACCACGACCACGGGCAACATCACCACGGTTACCAACAACGGCGTGCTGACGACCACGACCGGCGGCCAGCAAAGCGGCTCCACCAACAGCAGCACCGTGACCGCCACCGGCGGCAGCACGACCGCCACTTCCGCCACGGGCACCACGGGCTCGCTTAGCAATGGCGTGACCACCACCGGCACCAACGGCACCACCAACACGCGCACCAACGGCGTCGAAAGCCTGCTCACCAACGGCGTTGACGACGCGTTCAGGAATCTCAGCTCGCTGCTTAACAGCGACGGCACGAGCCGCGCGCTCAACGCCGTCTTCTCCGCGTCCGACTTCAACATCGTCCTGAGCGCCCTTCAGTCGATGCAGAAGACCAAGATCGTCTCCAACCCGACGATCGTCACGCTCAACAACACCCAGGCCGTGATCAACGTCGGCCAGGAGCGCCCGATTCCGAGCTACACCTACAACACGGAGCGCGGCGTCTACGAGGTCAGCGGCTTCACCTACAAGCCTATCGGCGTCATCCTGAAAGTCACGCCGCAGGTCAACGCCCGCGGCTTCATCAAGCTCACCGTCGAGCCCGAGGTCAGCCAGTCGAACCGCGACGCCAACTTCAATGGCGCCCAGATCCCGATCGTCGAGTCCCGCAAGGCCAACACCACGGTCTCGCTCAAGGACGGCTTCACGATGGGCATCGGCGGCCTGATGCAGCAGTCGTCGACCAATGGTCAGAGCAAGATCCCCGTGCTCGGCTCCGTGCCGGTGCTCGGCCGCCTGTTCCGCTCCGACAACAAGAACATCGAGACCACCAACCTGATCATCTTCATCACCGCCAAGACCATCAGTGCCGAAGGCGCGACGGTGGAGCAGGTGTTTGATTCCGAGCGGGTGCGCGGCCTCGACATGCGTCGCGAGGACCTCCCGGGCCATCGCGACGGTTCCAATCCCTTCGTGCAACCCGTCGCCATGAAGGCGGCCAAGTGAGCCAGCGTCTGGGTGACAGCAACGTCCGCAAACCACGACCACTCATGAAAACCAATCTCCGATATTTCGGCGTCACCGCGGCCCTCGCCGTCCTGGCGCCCTGCGCGTCCCTGGCTCAGACCGAGCCGGTCTTCGCCGCCGATATTACCAGAGTCGTAGTCGCTACCGGCTCGGGATCGATCTCGACGGTCGTAGTTTCCGGAGCCGGCTCCGGCTACAGCACGGCTCCCGTGGTCGGCGTCTCAGGGGGCGGGGGGGCGGGTGCGGTGCTTGAGGCCGTTATCAGCGCCGGCGCCGTCTCCGGGATTAATATCATCAATCCGGGCACGGGCTACACGAGCGAGCCCATCATCACCATCGCTCCTCCGGGTCAAACCGCGACGGCCACCGCGTCGGTCTCCGGCGGGGCGGTCGCCATCTCCCCTGGGACCGGTGGCAGCGGCTACACAGCGGCCCCGATCGTCACGGTCACGGGCATCACCGGTGGCACGGGTTTTTCGGTCACCGCCGTTGTGGCGGGCGGATCGGTTACGGGTTACAACGTCACTCCCGGGACCGGGTATTCCGGCACCCCGGTGGTCACGATCGCGCCTCCGGGTGCGACTGCGACCGCACAGGTTCGCGGCCTGGGCGACGTTTTTGCCAAGCCCTTTCAGAACGAATCCTACGGACCGGTCGGCACGCGGATCGACATTACTGCTCTCGGCCGGGGAACATATTCCGCCGGCGGTTATACCTACACTTTCTTCGCGAACGGAATTCAGCTCGGCACATCCACCCTCGTGCAGCCTCCTGGCGGCGGCATCGGCGCGATTTCTTGGGCTCCGGTGCAGCCTGGTTCCTATCAGCTCACCTGCGTGGTCTCGGATGGTCTCCACACAGTGACGACTCTGGCGGTGCGCTATTTTGCCACGGGCACGGCGATTATCGGTCCGGTCGACAACGCTCTGGTGCCGAATGGTTCCTCCGTGGTCATCCAGGCCACCGCGACTCCGCAGCCATCCTCATTGACCGCCACCGCGTTTGTGCAACGCATGGATTTCTACGTCGACGATGTGCTGGTCGGATCGGATTCCACCTATCCCTACTCGTTCATCTACACGCCGGCTCCTTCACCGACGACGCACGTCATTGAGGTCCGGGGCTTCGACAATAATGGTGTGCAGATTTCGCCCAACGGCACGCCTTTGGCCATGCGGCGCATTTCCATGGTGACGCCGATCGGCACTCCGCCCATCGTGCGCATTGTCAATCCGCCCGATGGTGGCAGCGTGCAATCCGGCTCCACGATCAATATCATCGCCGACGCCGTGGCACCTGACGGCTATATCAAGAACGTCGATTTCTACCTTAACGGGGTGCTGCTCAGCTCCACTCAGACCTTCCCGTTCACCGCCTCGTGGACGCCGCAGGTCCCTGGCCGCTACCAGTTCGTTGCCATCGGTTTTGATGACAAGAGCAACGCCGTCTCGTCCGCGCCCATCTCGCTGACCGTCACGGGCGCGTTCCCCACTGCGGCCATCACGAATCCCGAGCGCAACGGTCTCACCGTCGTGCAGGGTTCGACCCTGCCTGTCACGGTGCGCGCCGCCGGAGCCGACGGCGGACTCACGTCGCTGCGCACGGTGGAGTTCCTTGTCGATGGTGTCGTCAGCGATTCTCTCCCGAAAGCGACGGTGCCCACGACGCCTGCAACTCCCGGCGTGCCGGTGCCGCCGCCCGTGCTGACGGATCCGCTCATCTTCAGCTGGAAGGCCAACGTCGCGCTCGGCACCCACCGCCTCAGCGCGCGGGTCATTGGCGCCAACGGCCTCAGCATCACTTCCGCCGAGGTCACCGTGAATGTCGTCGCCAATCAGGCGCCCCGCATCGCGATCTCTGCGCCCACGCCCTCGTCGTTGCTCGTCGTGAATACGGCCGCAAACATCGTGACTGCGCCGACGGACGTCGATGGCACGATCGAGCTGGTCGAGTTTTTCGCCAACGGCATCAAGATCGGTTCCGCCACCAAGGCACCCTGGCAGTTGGCTTGGACGCCGACGGTGACCGGTGCCTACGACCTCACTGCGCGCGCCACGGACAACGGCGGCGCCACCGCCACCACCGCCGTGGTCGCCGTGAACGTCGATCCGCCGATCAGCACCGGTCCGCAGCTCCCGACGATCTCCTACTCGGTTTACCGGGGCGACTACGGCTCCGTGACGGAGAGCGGCCGCTTCGCGCTCGCGGTTAATCGCAACAACCGCGGCACGCTCATCGCATATTCCACGGCGCCTGCCGGCCGCTCGTATCTCTGGGCCGATATCGCCATCAACCCCGACGGATCGTTTGCCGCCCCTGCGGTGGACGCTCAGCCGGCACTCAGCGGCATCACTTCGGCCACGGGTGTCTCCGGCACGTTTGGCGGCCACACTTACATCGGACCGGTTACGTCCAGCTCCGGTGCCTTCATTCCGCTGTTGGTGGCCGGTTCCGTCACGGGTGTGCCCAACAGCACGGCCATCGCGATCGTTGGTGGCGATAGCTCGGTCACGCTCTACGCGGCTTCGGGCACGAATCGCGAGGTTGGCTCCGATGTGCTTTCGGCCACGGGTAACTTCTCCTTTGCCGCCACCACGGGTGGTCGCTTCACCGGCACGGTCGCGAATCTCGCTTCCATCGTGAGCGGCACCGTCTCGGGTAGCGCGGCGGGCAACTTCCTCCTCCGTCAGCAGGCCAGCCGCATCGCCAACATCTCTGCGCGCACCCTCGCTGGCTCCGGTGACCGCACCCTCATCGCCGGCTTCGTCGTCGCCGGAACGGGTAGTAAGCCGCTGCTCATCCGTGCGGTCGGTCCCACGCTCGCCAACTTTGGCGTCGCCAACCCGCTCGTCGATCCGGCGGTCGCGTTGCAAAACCGTCTCGGTGCCACGGTCGCTTCCAACAATGACTGGGGCAACACGCCCGCGTTGGTCGCGCTCAGCAATCAAGTCGGGGCCTTCCCGCTGACTCCGGGCAGCCGCGACGCCGCGGTCGCGACGTCGCTCACGCCCGGCACTTACACGGCGGTGGTCGGCGGTTCCGCCACGACCCCCGGCGCAGCCTTGGTCGAGATCTACGACACCGAGGTCGGCAACGCCTTCACGTCGCGCATCACCAATATCTCCACCCGCGGCCAAGTCGGTGCCGGTGAGCCGCTCATCGCGGGCTTCGTCATCACGGGCGACCTGCGCAAGCGCGTGCTCATTCGCGCGGTCGGCCCCACGCTCGCCAATTTCGGCCTCACCGGTCTGCTCGCCGACCCGCGAATCGATGTGATCTCCGGCACCACGATAGTTGCCAGCAACAACGACTGGACCGAGCCTGCCGTCGCCGCGCAGGTCGCGGCCGTCACGCCCACCGTCGGCGGTTTCCCGCTCAACGCGGGCAGCAAAGACTCCGCGATCGTGCTCCAACTCGCGCCTGGCGCCTACACGGTGCAGATCGCCGGCGTCGGAGGCGGCTCCGGCACGGTGCTCGTGGAGATCTACGACGCAGACCTCTGAGTCCCGGCCTACGCACAGATCGTAAATTCTAGGAAAGCGGCCGCGGGTCTCCGGACCCGCGGCCGCTTTGTTTATCGTGCTGGCGGTAAGAAGGTGGACGTGGGCCGAGGCTAGCAGTTTTTGAAACGGGCCCGCGTGCGGAGCTAATGGCGCGAGTATTGGTTCGTCATTTCCGATTTCACGCCTACGGTCCGCCGACGATGAGCAGTGTTGCCAGTCCTGCGGTGGGCAGCCGATCCCACGCCTTTGCCGGCGTGTTTTCGCTGCTTGCACCGCACATGGCGGACCTCGACCGCTTCCTGCGCGGCCAGATCGGGGCGTTCGAGCCTGAGATTCGGACGATGGCCGACTACTGCATCGACACCTCGGGCAAGCGCATCCGACCGGCGCTGGTGTTTCTGAGCGGCTGGCGCGGGCCCGGCGCGGTGTCAGCCGATCTCGTCCGCGTGGCCGCGGTCGTGGAACTCGTCCATCTGGCGACGCTGGTGCACGACGACATCATGGACGAGGCCGACGTGCGCCGCAGCCGCCGCACCGCGGCGCGCGAATATGGCGCGACCGCCGCCGTGCTGCTCGGCGACGCGCTTTTCGCGCACGCGCTGCACCTCGCCACCCAGTTTCCAACGACGGAGATTTGCGCTGCGGTCTCCGCCTCCACCCGTCGCGTATGCGCCGGCGAGATCGTGCAGACCCTGCGCCGTGGCTCGGTCAACGTCACGCGCGCCGACTACCAGCGCATTGTCGATCTCAAGACGGCGGAGCTTTTCCGCGTCTCCTGTTTCCTGGGGGCTCGCCTGGCGGGATCCGAGCCCGGCTACGTGGAAGCGGCGAGTCGTTTTGGCCGCCACCTCGGCATCGCCTATCAAATCTACGACGACTTGGTGGATTTTTTTGGCGACGAGTCGCGGATCGGCAAAACACTCGGCACCGACCTCGCGAGCGGCAAGCTCACGCTCCCCTTGCTCGAGCTCCTTGATCGGCTGCCCGCCGTCGATCGCGCGACGCTGCTCGGCGAAGTGACCGGCGAACGCCCGCCGCAGCCCGCGCTCCGGCTGCGCCAGATGCGCGAACTCGGAATTTTTGCCGTCGTGGCCGACGCGATCCACGCCGAGATCGATGCGGCCCGCGCCGCGCTCAGCGAATGGCCCGGCCACGCGCCGACTGCCCTGCTTCTCGGCCTCTGCGACGGCCTCCGCGGACAAGTCGCTGCCGTGCGCGGCGCGGAGACGATGGCGAGGTAGCGCCGGGCGCGCGAACCGCGGGGTATTTTCCGCGCCAAGAAATTTCCGTTTGCTCCCTCAGTCCGCCTTGTCTCTTCTCGTTCTCGTGAACGCCACCAATGCCATCGGCAAGCCCCTCGTGGCCTCGCCCGAACGGCGGCTTGAGGCCGATGCCGACCTTGAGGTCGTGCATCGGGTTCAGGCGGGTGACGTGGCTGCGTTCGACGGACTGATCCTGAAATATCGCGAGCGGGTCTATGGCATCGTCTATCATTTGACATCGAATCGCGAGGATGCCGCGGACCTGACGCAGGATTCCTTCATCAAGGCGTTCCAGTCCATCCACCGCTTTGGCGGGCAGTCCTCGTTCTTCACTTGGCTCTACCGCATCGCGGTCAACTCAACCCTCAGCCACCTCCGCAAGGCGCGTCTGCGATCGTTCTTCAGCTTGGAGCGTATCGACGCCGAGGAGCCCGTCGCCAAGGAAATCATTGAAGCGCTGACGGATAAAACGGGAGCCGACCGCGACACCTACGTGCGTGAACTCCAAGAAAAATTGAACGATGCGATGCTGAAGCTGTCTATCAAGCATCGCACCGTGGTAACTCTATTTGAAATTGACGGCCTCAGCCACCAAGAGATCGCAGAAGTGATGGACTGCTCGGTCGGCACGGTGCGCTCCCGTCTCCACTACGCAAAGCAGCTCTTGCAGTCCGAGTTGCAGCCCTACACGCGCCAATGAAGCCTGATCGCCAGCGACCAATCGCGGTCGAAGATTTGCTACGCCTGAAGCGCGCCGAGCGTCCCGCCGCCGAGTTCTGGTCGGCATTTGATCAGAAGCTACGCGCCAAGCAGCTCGCTGCGCTCGTGGAACGTCGTCCGTGGTGGCACTCGTTGCCGTCCATGGTTTCCGACCTCGTCCGTCCTCGCGTAGTCTTTGGAACTGCGGCCGCCTTGGCCGTGGTGGTTGTCGTGGTGCGCGAGTATCGGCCGTCGCCGGCGAGCCTTGGCGCTGAGACTCACACCTCCTCTGCTCTGGCGATCTCGGCCAGCCAGCCCGTGCCCGTGGGTGCGATGGAAGTGGTGGTATCGGACAATCGACCTGAGCCGTTGTCGTCTGCTGTCGCATCTTCACTCCAAGGGGTGACTGGGGCTGCGACGGCTGAAACGAATTTTGAGACGAAGACCGAAGCGTCTGCCCCTGTGCTTGCGCTGGCCGACCTTACGACGTCGGGCGACTTGGCTCAACGTCCGGCGTTTGTTTCACTCACCTCGACCCTGTCTGCGGTTGAAACCAAGAATCCTGCGCGCCTGCTCGCGTTGAACAACGGCTTGACCCAACGCCCTGCGTCCACTGTGCGGACGGCGATCGACCCGATGCAGCAAATGACGCCTCCGGGTGAACTGCGCCGCGCTCGGTTTTCCACCGCCATGGTCGCGCACGCTGTGGTCGATTCGACGTCGCGTGGTGCCGAGCGCCAGGCAAACCGTCTGGTCGATGACGGCGCGTTCAACGCCGCCCGCCGCTTTGGTGCCCGCGGCGATCGGGTTGAGCTGAAATTCTGATCAGAGAGGGTCAGTTCATCCATGCCGGCCCCGCTTCTGCGGGGCTTTTTTGTCGGCAGTGCAGAGAATGCGGCATTGGCTGGTCGCATGGCTGTTCACCAAGTCGCGCTCACGGTCCGTCCCAAGGGTCCGGGGCTGCACGAGATCACCGCGGAGATCGCGGGAGAGGTGAGGCGCAGCGGGGTCGGGCAGGGGCTCGTGAATGTGTTTTGCCGGCACACGAGCTGTTCGCTCGTCATGATGGAAAATGCCGACCCCAGCGCGCGCCGCGATATTGAGGCGTGGCTGGATCGGCTCGTGCCAGAGGGCGATGCGTTGTTCGAGCACACCCTCGAGGGACCGGACGACATGCCCAGTCATGTGAAGATGGCGCTCACGCGCACGAGCGAGACGATCCCGATCGCGGGCGGCCGTCTCCTGCTGGGCACGTGGCAGGGCGTGTTTCTGTGGGAGCACCGCCGCGCGCCCCACACCCGCGAAGTGATCGTTACCGTGACGGGCGAATAGGCGGCTTATACCAACGCCCTCTAGCTTTTAGACTTTATTAGGCAGGCGCAAACCGATGAAGTGGGTGATGGCCCGTAAATTTCCGCCGTTGGGAGAAGAGGTGGTGAAGCAGATCGAGACGGCGTGGGCCGAGCCGCAGCCGGAATG
>JAUYAK010000108.1 GCA_030693515.1 Opitutaceae bacterium | reverse complement strand
CACGGCACGCTCGCGCTCCTCCGGTTTCAAATGCGGCCGACGCGGCCGCACGTTCACCACTGTCTTGTCGTCGTTCATCCCCGCCACTCTATACCGTCGGCCTTCGGCCGACTATGCTGTGGCCGAGTTACCGCTTACGGTGAACCTGCGCCCGACGTTCGCCGAGGCGCACCAGAATCTGGCGCAACTCCTCGCTCAGCAACCCGGACGAGAAGGCGAGGCGATCGCTCACTTTGAAAAAGCGCTGCGCCTCAGGCCGGGCTACGCCGGGGCGCACAACAACCTCGCAAATTTACTGGCGCGCCTGCCAGGCCGCGAACGTGACGCGGTTGCGCACTATGAGGCGGCGCTGCGCCTGAATCCGCATTTCACCGAGGCCCACTACAACCTCAGGCAGCTCCTTGACCGCCAACAAAACCGGTAGCCACGCAGCGGTTCAGTCTGCCAGCACGCCGTGCTCCCCCGGATGCAGCCTAGCTGCCCGGGGAAACCTGCGGCGGTCCTGACTTATTTGAAGGCCTTCTTGAGGAACTTGAGCCCCTTGACCGCGATCTCGTTGCGAGTGGGCTCCATCTTGCGCCAGATGGCGGCGGCGCGGGCGATCACCTTCACGTCGGTCGTGAAGCTCTCGATCACAACGTCGCCCTGGTAGCCGATTTTCTTCAGCGCCTTCACGATCGGTTTCCAGTCGATGTGGTCGTTGCCCGGCGTGCCGCGATCGCTGCCGCAGGCGTGGAAATGGCCGAGGTGTTTCCCAGCTTTGATGATCGACGCGGCCTGGTTCTTTTCCTCGATGTTCATGTGGAACGTGTCGAGGTGCAGCTTGAGCGCGGGGCTGCCGACGGCTTTGAGCAGCTTGAGGCCTTGGTCACAGGTGTTGAGGAAGTCGGTCTCAAAGCGATTGAGCGGCTCCACGCAGATCGTGATGCCGCGCTTCCTCGCGTAGGCGGCGAGCTGCTTGAGGTTCTTCACCACGAGCGCCCATTCCTTCTTCTGCGCGGCCGGCTCCACGGCGTCGGCTTTGCCGACGACGCTGTAAACCGGGCCGATGAGGCGCGGGCAGCCGAGCACCACCGCCTGATCGATGAGGGCCTTGCAGTAATCCATCGCCGTCTTCTGCTCCGCCGCCGTGCCGCGGAAATCACGCCCCGGGCCCATGCACGCGCAGATTGAGCCGCAGGCTAGGCCAGCCTTGTCGAGCGCGACCTTCACGTGCGCGGGATCGATGTGCGATGGGTCCTCGACGGGAATCTCGACGGTGTCGAAACCCCACTTCACAAACTGGGGGAAGAGTTTCGTGCTGGCGTTGGTGAAGGGCGAGGCGAAGAGGAAGGAGTTAATGCCGAAGCGCATGGTCGTCGTGTTGGGAGGAGGTTGGTTGGGGTGGAAAATAATTCAGGCGGCGATCATTTTTTCAGCGTCGCGCAAAAGCGCGCGAGGCGCTCGACGCCTTTCTTGATGATCTCGTCGCTCGTGGCGTAGCTGAGGCGGAGATAGCCCTCGGCGCCAAACGCGCTGCCGGGCACAGCCGCCACTTTTTCGGTGTCGAGCAGGCGATTGCAAAAATCCAGGTCTTTCAGGCCGAAGCTCGTGATGTTGGGAAAGAGGTAGAACGCGCCCTCCGCTAGCAGGCAGGTGACGCCGGGGATCTTGTTGAGCTCGGCGTGGAGCATTTTGCGGCGACGGTCGAAGGCCGTCATCATTACCTTCAGCGCCGCCGAGGTCTTCTCCTTTTCCTTCAGCGCAGCGAGTGCGCCGAATTGGGCGAAGGTCGTGACGTTGGACGACATCTGGCTTTGCAGCTCGGAGATGGCCTTGGCGATGGGCGCGGGCGCCAGAGTGGTGCCGATGCGCCAGCCGGTCATCGCGTAGGTCTTGGAGAAACCGGCGACGGTGATGGTGCGGGCCTCGACCTCTTTGGAGAAGGTCGCGATGCAAGTGGGCTTCGCGCCGTCATAGACGAGGTGCTCATACATCTCGTCGGAGAGGATGTAGAGGTTGTGCTTCAGCGCGACGGCGACGATCGCCTCGAGTTCGCTGCGCGAATAGACGGCGCCCGTGGGATTCGAGGGCGAGTTGAGGATGAGCAGGCGCGTGCGCGGGGTGATGGCGGCTTCGACCATCTCGGGCGTGAGACGGAAACCGGTGCGGTCGTCGGCGAGGACGAACTTCGGCACGGCGCCGGCGAGCTTCACCATCTCGGGATAGCTCACCCAATACGGCGCGGGCACAATCACCTCGTCGCCCGGCGAGCAGGTCGCGAGCACGCCGAGGTAACAGTTGAACTTGCCGCCGGGCGACACGATGACCTGCGAAGGCGCGGCCTTGAGGCCGTATTCCGCGAGGTAGCGATCGACGATGGCCTGGCGCAGCGGCTCGATGCCGGGCGTGGGCGCGTATTTCGTCTTGCCGGCCTTCAGCGCGGCGATGCACGCCTCTTTGATGTGCTCGGGGGTGTCGAAGTCCGGCTCGCCGGCGGCGAACCCACAGACGTCTTCACCCGCGGCTTGAAGAGCCTTGGCCTTGGCATCGACGGCGAGCGTCGGCGAAGGCGAGACATTGCGGGCCCAAGTGGACAGTGGCGCAGGAGAATTGCTCATGGACAATTGTCCCGACCAAAGGCGCGCGGCCCGCCAATGGCAAGCCGCCTGTCGCGCCATGACGCGCCTCGCCGAATCACCGCGCGGCGGGCGCCGCCCAAGGCGCAGGCTGCTCCTTCAACGTGCGCTCAAGCGCGGATAAAAACGCCGCGTAGAGTCCGTGCTCCCGCAGCGTCTCCTGCTGCGGTCCGGCGCGAAAATCCCCCTCGACCCCTTGCCGCAGCAGCATCGCGATCTCGGTCGGCCCTTCAGCCGCGCCGGAGAGCCGCAGCTCAATCATGAACTGCCGTGTGCCACCGAGCGAATCGGCGGGGATCACCCGGCTCTTGGCGTGCACGATACCCTGCGCGATGGCGGTGCGAGTGAGCGTGTAGTCCATCTGCTTCAGCACGTGCTGGGCCGCTTGGAAGACATCGGAATTCGAGGCCTGAAACAGTTTCAACTGCGGCGGCACCGTCGCAAAGCGCTCGCTCATGCGGGACGAGACGGACTCGCAGCCGGCGAGGCACGCGAGGACGACCATCACAGCCATTTTCAAGCCGCGGCCGCTCATGCGGGTTGCTGCTGCGAGATGCAGTGCAGCGTGCCGAGGCCCCAGATCAGATGGTAGCAGTCGATCGGGATGATTTCGCGACCCGGGAAGCAGCCGCCGAGAATCTCGCAGACCTCCGCATCGCGGCGCGGCTGACGAAAGGTGGGCACGAGCACGGCGCCATTGATGATCAAGAAATTCGCGTAGCTCGCCGGCACGCGCTGGCCCTGGAAAGCGACCGCCTTGGGCATGGGCAGCGTGACGATGTTGAACTTCTTCCCCGCTGGCGTGCGGAACGACTTCAGGCGCTCCAGCACGTCCGCGAGGATTTTGTGGTTAGGATCGCGCGTATTCTTTTCCACCGCGGTCACGAAACCGTCGGGCCGGTAGAAGCGCGTGATGTCGTCGATGTGCCCATCGGTGTCGTCGCCAATGATCCCCTCGCCCACCCAGAGGATGGTCTTCACGCCGAGCCACTCGCGCAGGGTCTGCTCGATCTGCGCGCGGGTCAGGTGAGGGTTGCGGTTTTTATGCAGGAGGCACTGCTCGCTCGTGAGCAGGAGGCCCTCGCCGTTCACGTCGATGGAGCCGCCCTCGAGCACCATGTCGTTCTCGAAACGCCGCAGCTTCAGCCGGCGCGCGATGCTCGGCGGGATCGCGTTGTCGAGATCGTAGGGCGGGTATTTGTCGCCCCAGGCGTTGTAACGCCAATCGGTGAGCGCGACCTCGCCCGTCTTCGTGTGCTTCACGAAAATGGGCCCGTGATCGCGGCACCACGCGTCGTTGGTCGGATGGTTGTAGAACGTGACCTTCGCCATGTCCGCGCCGGCAGCGGCGCAGAGGCGCTTCGCCCGCGCATGCAGCGTGGCGGCGGCGTTGATGCGCACTTCCTCGAAGCGGCTGATCGCGGCGACGATCTTGGCAAACGTGTAGGGCACCGGGCGAAACTGGCCGGGCCACGAGGCGCGTTTGTGCGGCCACGAAAGCCACACGGCCGTTTGCGGCGCCCACTCGGCCGGCATGCGGAAGCCGAGCGCGGCGGGCGTCGCGGGGCTTTTCGATTTCTGCTTTTCGATTTTGGATTGCGGCATTCGCGTAGCCGCGGGCGTCCCTGCCCGCGGGTTTGGAACGGCGGGCCGGGACGCCCGCCGCCACTCGCTCAGTCGATGAACCGCTTCGTGAGATCGCCGTAGGCGTCGATGCGGCGGTCGCGGAGGAAGGGCCAGTGCGTGCGCGTGACGTCCACCTTCCCGAGGTCGATCGGCACGATCATGACCTCTTCGCGGTCGACGCTCGCCTTGGCGAGGATCTGGCCGCTTGTGCCGGCGACGAAGCTCTGGCCCCAGAACTCGATGCCCGGCGCGCCTTCGGGTGTCTCGAGCCCGATGCGGTTCACCGCGGCGACGTAGCAGCCGTTGGCCACGGCGTGGCTGCGCTGGATCGTCTCCCAAGCGCCGTGCTGGTTCGGGCCGTATTCCTGTTTTTCGTCGGGATGCCAGCCGATGGCGGTCGGGTAAAAGAGAATTTCCGCGCCCTGCATCGCGGTGAGGCGCGCGCCCTCGGGATACCATTGGTCCCAGCAGATGAGGACGCCGATTTTCCCGAACTTGGTTTCCCACGCCTTGAAACCGGTGTCGCCGGGCGTGAAGTAGAATTTCTCGTAGTAGAGCGGATCGTCCGGGATGTGCATCTTCCGGTAAACGCCGAGCAGCTTGCCGTCGGCGTCGATGATGACCGCCGTATTGTGGTAGAGGCCGGACGCACGCCGCTCAAAGAGCGAGGCCACGATCACGACGCCGTGCTTTTTGGCGAGCGCCTGAAACGCCTTGGTGCTCGGGCCGGGGATCGGCTCGGCGAGCTTGAAGTAGTCGTGCTTCTCGGCCTGGCAAAAATACTGCGAGCGGAAGAGTTCCTGCGTGCAGATGATGTTCGCCCCCTGCTTCGCCGCGCGCTCGGTGAGCGCGAGGGTCTTCTTGAGGTTGGACGCGGGACTGGCGCCGCAGGCGTGCTGGAGGAGGCCTAGTTTGACAGTGGGCATGGCGCGCAAAGGGGAATCAATAGACCACCTTGTTCAAGGGATACTCCACGATGCCCTCGGCACCGAGCGCCTTGAGCTGCGGGATGATTTCCCGGACTACGCTCTCGTCGATGATTGTCTCGAGCGCGATCCACTCGGGCGAGCTGAGCTGCGAGATGGTGGGATTGCGCAGCGCGGGCAGCGCCTGCACCACGGCCTCGAGCGCCTTCTTGGGCAGGTTCATCTTGAGGCCGACCTTAGATTCGGCCTCGAGCGCGCCGCGCAGGAGCAGCGCGATGGTCTCGATTTTTTTGCGCTTCGCGGGATTGGCCCAGCTCGCCTTGTTGGCGATCAGTTTGGTGTTGGTCTCCAGCAGCGTGTCCACGATGCGGAGCTTGTGCGCGCGGAGCGAGGAACCGGTCTCGGTGATGTCCACGATCGCATCGACGAGGTCGGGCACCTTCACTTCGGTCGCGCCCCAGGAGAACTCCACCTCGACGGCCACGCCCTTGGCGGCGAAGAATTTTTTGGTGGTGTTGACCAGCTCGGTCGCGACGCGCTTGCCCGCGAGATCGGCCGCGGACTTCACCGAAGAGGCCTCCGGCACGCAGAGGACCCAGCGGGACTTGAGCGTGGAGGCCCGGCTGTAAACGAGGTCGCACACCTCGACGACGTCCGAGCCGTTTTCCTGCACCCAATCGTAGCCGGTGAGGCCGCAGTCGAAAAAGCCGTGCTCCACGTAGCGGCTCACCTCCTGGGCGCGGACGAAACGCCCGTCCAGCTCCGCATCGTCGATGGACGGCCGGTAGCTCCGGGAGCTGGTCGTGATTTTCCAGCCCGCCTTGGCGAACAGGTTCTTGGTGGACTCCTCGAGACTGCCTTTCGGCAGGCCGAGCATCAGCAATGGCGCTTTTTCAGACACGAGCAGGAAAGCACACGCCGCCGCGAGCCCGTTCAAGCTTCATTTTGCCCGCCATTTCCAGAGCCATCCGCCTCATTTTTTCAGTCTGGGCCCATTTGGCAGTGCAGTTGACATGCAAATGGCCGATTGTAAAAAACAGATCGCTCCCACCATGACGACCACCCTTCCTCCCCGCTCCGAGCCGAAGCCGCTCATTGTTATCGTTGAGGACGAACCGGAGTTGGCAGCGCTGCTCGCCGCCCACCTTGAGAAAGCCGGCATGCATACTCAGATATGCAACCGCGCCCAGCATGCCATGAAGTTCCTCAAGAAGAACTTCGCCAACCTTGTCCTCCTCGACATCAACCTGCCCGACCAATCCGGGATCTCGCTGCTCGAGGAACTGAAATCCGAGGATATCAGCGTCCCGATCATTTTTGTAACGGGCAATGTGGACGAGCCGGCCCGCGTGAAGGGCCTCGATATCGGGGCCGACGACTACGTGACGAAGCCTTTCAGCTACACCGAGCTCGTCGCGCGCATCAAGGCCGTGCTGCGGCGCACCGAGTCGATCCGCGATCAGAACGTGACGAAGAACGTGAAGATCAGCGACGACCCCTTTGATTTCTGCGGTGCGACGATCACGCCCGTGCGCCTGGAGATCGCGTTTCCCGACGGCACGGTGATGAAGATCGGGCGCAAGGAGCTGGGCATCCTCGCCTACCTCAACGCGCACCCGAGCCAAGTAATCACCCGCAAGGCCCTGATCCATTCCGTGTGGGGCATCCACGCCGACGTGAAGAGCCGCTCCCTCGATCAATACATCGTGAAGGTGCGCGATCTCTTCACCGAGCACGGGCTCAGCTTGGCAAACTTCCGCACCGTGCACGGCATCGGCTACATCTTCGATCCCGCGGGCGTGGCCAAAGCGGCCGAGGCCTAGGCCGGCGACGGCGTCTCCGCCGATCAAGCACGACGCTGCCGGCTGAAAATCAGAACAGCTCGCTCTGCTGCGGCACACCGGGCGCCGGATAGCGCCTGCGCGCTTCGGCGGCCGTGGACCGCATCTCATAGCCATCGAGCAGGCGGAACAATTCCTCCGGCTGCGGCGTGCGCCACTCGGGCGCGACGGGCGCCAGCGCGAGGTTCAGCGTGGTCAGGCGCAGATTGATGCGCAGCCGTTCCGCATCGCGGGCTACGGGCTCGCGGAAACGATCGGGCTTCAACTCGCCGGCCTGCGCAATCACGCCTTCGAGGCTGCCAAACTCCGCGAGCCATTTCGCGGCGGTCTTCGGCCCCACCCCGTCGATGCCGGGGATGTTGTCCGAAGTGTCGCCGACAAGCGCGAGGTAGTCCGCAATCTGCCCGGGCGGGACGCCGAACTTTTCCTGCACTCCGGCCGCGTCGAGCAGACGCCAGCCGAGCTTGGGATTGGCCGAAGGCGGCGGCAGCATGATCCTGATTTTGTCGCCGACGATTTGGGCGAAATCCTTGTCGCTGCTCATGATCGTCACGTCGTGTCCGGCTTGCGCGAGGCGCACAGCCTCGGCGGCGAGGAGATCGTCGCTCTCGACGCCCTGCCGCTCGATGCCGGCGAGGCCCATCGCGCGCGTCAGCGCCTTGATGGGATCGATTTGCTGGCGCAGGGCATCGGGCATCGGCTGGCGCTGGGCTTTGTAGTCCGCGAGCAGCGCGACGCGATCTTCGGATTCGCCGAGGTCGAAGAACACGAGGGTCGATGCGGGTTGCTCGAGATCGATGAGCTTCCAGAGCGACTTCACCCAGCCGTGCAACGCGCCCGTCGGGAAACCGTCGGTCCGTGTGAGTTCGGGCAGCGCGTGGTAGCAGCGGTAGGCGAGATTAAAGCCGTCGACGAGGAGCCATTTGGGCATGGGCGGACGCTCAACATTTAACGTTTAACGCTCAACGCTCAACGCTCAATTGGGGCGTCGTGCGGATTTGGGCGCACAGACTTCTAGCGCGGCGGGTCTCTGATCCGCCCTCGATTACTCAGGGTGCAAAAAGGCGGGTCACAGACCCCGCCCTACGATCACGGATCAACGTCGTAAACTTCGACGATGCCGACGCCCGTGCCGTTGTTCACGCCGCTGAGCGTGACGGTGTAGGCGCCGGGCGCGAGCATCACAATCATCGCGGAGTCGCGGCTGGCGTTGCCCAGCGCGAAGGCGCCCGCGCTGACCGCGGCCTGCGCGATCACACCGGCATCTTCGCCGGAGGCCCAGTTGTCGTTCGTGCGAATCACGCGGCCGGTCGATTGCTCCGTCAGGGTGATGAAGGGATCGGCCAGCACGCCGGGCACGCCGAAGGAAGTCAGCGTGGGCCCGATGCCGCGGATGAGCATGCGGCGCGAGACCGCGCCGTTGACCACGAAGCCCGCGATGAGGCTGTTGGCGCCGGTGCCGACATTGCCGCGCGTGGAGACGTTGGATGCGCGCGGACCGGCCGCGGTGACGGCGCCTTGGGTGACATCGTAGATCTCGATGAGCACGATGCCGGAGGCGTTGGGATTGGCGACCGGCGGCGAGGCGATGACGGTGTAGGGCCCGGGCGGAAGGGTGACGAGGACGGCGGCATCGGCTGAGTTGGGACCGGCAAACGCGAAGGCCCCGGCGCGCTGGATCGCCTGCTGAATCTGGTTCACCTGCTGGTTGCCACCGGTCTGCTGACCCCAGTCGTCGTTCACGAGCACGGGCGTCAGGCTGTTGCCGGCGGCGAAGAGCTCGAGGCGGGGATTGGCGAGCACACCCGGGACGTTGAAGGGCGCGCCGCCGAGCGTCGGACCGACGGCGCGGATCAGCATCTGGCGCGTCTGCGCGGCATTGGTGCCACTGACCACGAAGCCGCCGATGAGGGCATTGGCTCCTCCCGTGGTCACGCCGCGCGTCGAGATGTTGGCGAGGCGCGAGGGGGTATTGACGACGGTGAGCACGGCGCGATCGCTGGTGGCCGTGGCGGCGTTGCTCGTGATAGCGACGGTGTAGGTGCCGGCGCGCGTCGCGTCGACATTGGTCAGGCTGAGGATGGCATTGGTCGCACCGGGAACAGGCGCGCCATTGAGGAGCCACTGATAAGCCAGCGGCGGTGCGCCCTGCGCCTCGACGCTGAAGATGACGCCGGAGCGCGGGGTGACGGCGAGCGACTGCGGGTGCCGCGTGATCGTGACGAAGCGGTAGCCGTAATAGACGTCCTTGAGCACGGCATCCGCGATGGCGGCGCGGGTCGGCAGGCGCAGCAGCGCGTCAATTCGAGCCGTGATTTCATCCACGCTCACGGTGACAGGCGGGCGCGCGAGCTGGTAGAAAAGCGCCGCGGCACGCGCGCGGTCGAAGAGCGCGGTGTTGGTCGAGTTGGTGTTGGTGATGAACTCGGCGAGGGCCTGATTCAGGCCAACGACGTCATATCCGCGGCCGCGCGTGGCTGAGAGGATGTTGTTGCTGCGGAAGGTCACCTCATTAACCGGCTCCACTTTGGGGAGACCAGCGGCGACATGGAGGCGAGCAAGGAAGGCCGCGGCGTTGTTGGGGCTCGTCGGCGTATTGAGAATTTGCGTCGTGGGCACGAAGCCGTATTTCGCGAAATACTCGTTGGCGTTGAGGATGCCGCCGACGGCCGCACCCAGGTTGTTCCGCGCGGTCGCGAGGAACGTGGTGTAATTCTGCGGCGTGGGCCACTGGCCCATGAGGACGTAGTAGGCGGCCAACAAGTTCACCGGCGCCTGAAAGCCCGGGAGATCGGTGAGCGCCAAACCGCCGTTGGCCGTCAGCGGGGTCACGATAATATCGGCGCGCGTGAGTGTGCCGTTGCCGAGCTGTTCGTCGAGCTGGTCGAAGACGAGGGGGTTGATGTTCGTCGTGTTGGCGATGTCCTGGTAGGTCTGCAGGATGAAGGCGGCGTTCTCGAGCACGGGGTTGTTGCGCCGCACGTTTACCTCCACGGTTTCGGCGACACGTGTGATGCCGCTGTTGTCCGTCGCCACCGCCCAGAGCAAGTAGGTGCCCGACTCCGCGGGAGTCCAGTTGGTCAGGAAGAGCGAGCCGGCGTTGGTGGAGGTCCCGATGGAGGTGGCGTTGGCGAAATACTGGACGCTGGTGACCGTGCCGTCCGAATCGCGGGCGTTGGCGCGCAACTGCACCGCACGGTTGAACGCGGGGTTGACCGTCGAGAGCGTGATCGTGATCGAGGGCCCGATGCTGGAGGGCGCTGTGATGTTGATGTTGCCGGTCGGCGAGGCCACGACGTTGCCGGAGCTGTCGGTCGCGAGGGCGACGATTTCGATGTTGCCCGGCAGGAGACCGGCGAAATCCGCCGTGAGTCGCCACGTGTTGCCCTGCGGGTCGCGACGGGCCTGGCCGATGCTGTTGCGATCCAGGAAAAACTCCACGCTCACGATCGAGCCGTCGGGATCGGTGGCGGTGGCCGCGAGGTCGGCGGTGGAGGCGGTGGTGGCCGTGCTGGGAAAACCGGTCACTCCGGGCGCGCGCGTGATGCTCACGGTCGGGGACAGCCCGATGATGTTGTTGGCGACGACGCGGCGTGAAATCGGACTGGTGCCCTGCACGATACCGACCGAAGCCTGGGTGGTAATCGTATAGGTGTCGGGATTCAGCGGCGTGAAGATGGCGCGGTAGCTCGTGGAGGTGTTGCTCACGCGGATGCCGTTGATCACCTGCCGGGCGCCGCCGGACGAGGTGGCGACAAACTGAAGGGTGGGCACCTGGGTGGTGGCGTTGTTGACGGCCGTGCCTTCGAGGAAGACGGGCGCGCCGACCGAGGTGACGGTGGAGTTGTCCGTCGGGCGCGTGATGGTCGTGCTCGGAGCCGCGACGGCGGTCACGTTGACGACGATGGAGGGAGACGAGACGGCGGTGTTGCCGGTATCGTCGGTGGCGACGGCGTAGAGATTGAAACTGCCGGCGTTGTTCGGCGTGTAGGTGAGCAGCGCGCCCTGTTGCGGATTGGGAAACGTGCCGGCCGGGACGCCGTTGGCGAAAAGTTGGATCGTGGTCACCACGCCATCGGAGTCCGAATTGTTGGCCGCGATGAAGAACTGGGTGCCGACGGTGATGTTGGTCGGCGAGAGCGCGACCAGCTGGATGCTCGGCGGACTGCTCGTCGCGGGATTGATGACGAGATTCGTCGTCGAGGAGACGGTTTGGTTGTTATTGCTGTCGCGGGCGATGGCGTAGAGCCGCACGGGATAGGTGACCGCGCCGGTGATGTCGTTGATCGTCGGCGTGACGGAAGTGAAATCGAAGCGGCTGAAATCGTAGGCGACGCGATAGACGTTCGTCGTGCGCTCGCGCGCGGCCAGGCCGATGCTGATGTCGTTCAGGTAGATTTCCACGTTGCCGAGCGTGGAGCCGCCCGTCGCCACGGCGGTGGCCAGGAAGTTTACGGTCGACGCCGTCTGGAGGCCGAGGCCGACAGGAATCGGCGAGGCCACGACACTGACGGTCGGCGGCGACCCGACGACGTTGGCGACATTGAGCGTGAGCGGCGGGCTCGTGGCCGACTGCGAATTGGTATCGGTCACCCGCGCCGTGAGCACATGCAGGCCGAGGTTCGCCGTCGTGGGAATCCACGAAATCGAATAGGGCGCCGTGGTGTCGGCGCCGATTTGCACCCCGTCGAGGAGGAATTCGACGAGCAGAATCGAGGCGCCA
The DNA here is from genome assembly GCA_030693515.1 of Opitutaceae bacterium. Classification (GTDB taxonomy): domain Bacteria; phylum Verrucomicrobiota; class Verrucomicrobiia; order Opitutales; family Opitutaceae; genus ER46. The sequence goes on along the minus strand of JAUYAK010000108.1, from coordinate 5,095 downwards.
GCGCCGGTCTGGACGGTGGCGCTGGCCGAGAGCGTGAGCGGGACGCCGGGCGTGCCGCGCGCGACGGCGTTGGGGTTGGGCGCGGTGAACACCACCGTGGGCGTGGCAAAGGACGCAGTCACCGTGGCGGCGTTGGAGACCGTGGTATTGCCCCGGTCGTCCGTGGCAATCGCATCGACCACATAGGTGCCGGCGGCGGTGGGTGTGAAGGTGCCCGCGTAGGGCGCCGTGAGGTTCGGATTGATGCCACTTGGGCTGCCGTTCACGTAAAACTGCACGGAAGCAATGCTCCCGCCCGGTGCGGTGGCGGCAGCGGCGAAGCTGACCGGGGTATTGGGCACGGCGGTGGCGCCGTTGGCCGGGGTGATGAGGTTCACCGTGGGCGGCTGGCCGATGGGCGAAACGACGAGGACGGGCTGGAGCACGTCGCGCGCGGCACCGGCGTTGTCCGTGGCGCGGGCGGAGAGCACGTAGCTGCGCGAGGTCTCGCCCGGTGCCAGCTCGGGGGCGGTGTAGCGGAAGGTGAAGGGCGCGGTGGTGTCTTCGCCGAGCTTGGTGCCGTCGGCAAAGAACTCGACGCGCACGACAGCGCGGCCGGTGGCGGGCGTGACGTTGGCCACGATGTTGCGCGTGGCCCCGCTCGGCAGCGTGGCGATGCCACCGGCGACGGTGCCTGGTGTGAGCGCCAGCGTGATGACAGGGGAACTGCTGTCGGTGACGGTCACGCCGACCGCAGGCGCGGCGACCGCGTTGCCGCTGTTGTCCGTGGCGATGGCGGTAATCGAGGCCACGCCGGTGGTGGACGGCGTCCAAGCAATCGACCACGTGGGGCCGGAGGGAATGACCGTGCCGAGGGAGGCGCCGTTGACGAAGACCTGCACCCCCGTGATCGCGCCGTCGGCATCCGCGGCGGTGCCGGTGATGGTGGTGGCGGTATTGACGGCGAGGAAAGAGCCGCTCGAAGGCGTGACGATTGCCGCCACCGGGGCCACGCCGATGGATGACGTCACCGTAATCGGCAGCGCGGCCGAGGAGACGGAGACACCGTTGGAATCAATAATGCGGCCAATCAGGAAATGGCTGCCGAGCGCGTCCGGCGCGGTGAAGAGGAAGTTGAACGGCGCGCTGGTATCGGTGCTGATGAGGGTCCCATCGTAGTAAAGCTCGGCGCGATTATAGACGCCCGTGCCCCCGGTGCCGGTGACTGTGACTGCGCGCGTCGAACCGCTGGGAATGACCGCCGAGCCCACGAGGTTGAGCGTGGCGGCGAACGTGCTAGCGGTGCCCGTGACCGTAACCGTCGCGGCGGCGGACGTGGTGGTGGTGCCGTTGGAGTCGGTGGCGCGCGCCGTCAGCGCGAACACGCCGGGGGTGGTCGGAGTCCAACTGACCGCGTAGGGTGCCAGTGTGTCTGCGGCGCCGATGGGGTTATTGTCCACGTAGAATTGAACCTGTGAAATTGTGGTGCCGACACCGGCCGTGGCGGCGGCGTTTAACGTCACGGTTGCGCCGGCGGCAACCGTCGTCGGGGGATTCGTGAGGGAGATCGTCGCGGCTGAGGGCAGCACCGTGACGATGCGTGTGGCGGAGCGAGAATTGCCTTTGTCATCGGTGGCGACCGCGATGAGTGTGACGGTCTTGGCCAAGCTTGGCACCCAAGTCACCGAATACGGTGCCGTCAGGTCAGTAGCGATCAATTCGCCGTCGGCATAAAAGGCGACGCCGCCGGGCGCGGTGTTGGGGATGAAGCCGTCCGGGTCTGTCGCGCTGACCGTGACCGCAACCGGACTGCCGACCGTGATGACGTCGGTTGTCTGGGGGGCAAAAAAACTGACCACAGGAGGGCTGCCAATCTGCGCCGCGATCGTGATCGGATAGTTGGGTTGCGATTCCCAGGGAGGGGGCGGAGCACCCGATGCGGCGGTCGCTCGGGCCACCAAGGTGTAGGCTCCCGGAGCGGCCGTGATCGTGGCCGACTGGAAATAAGGGAGATTGTTCGCTGTGCCTAGGGTGGTCTCGACTGACGCGCCGTCCCGGAGGAAAAACTCGACGCCGCCGATCGCTCCGTCGGACATGGTCGCGGTGCCGCGCACCACAATCTGCGAGTTCTGCGCGATCACGAGGTTAGCTGCCGGCGCCGTGACAGTCGCGGTGCGCGTGACAGGCACGGTCACGGCAAAGCCCGGCGATGTCGCGGTGTTGAGGTTGGGCGTCGTGCCCGTCGTGACAACCGAGGTGTCGGTCACGATGGCCGTGAGTGTAAACGTGCCGGTCGTCGCGGGCAGCCAGGCCGGAAACGTGTAGCTGCCAAACGCGCCACCAGGCACGGTGCCGATGGAGGTCCCATTGACCAGAAAGTTGACCGAGGAAACCTGGGTGCCACCCGGGCTGGAGCCGATCGTCGTGTTGACTGTAATCGAGATGCCGGTGGGCGAAGTCGAAAACGGGATGGATGAACCCGAGGTCGTGACTGTGGTCGTCCCATTGGTCACCGAAGTGATCGTAATTGTCGGCGTCGCACGGGCCACCGTGGCGGCGAGGAGCGCGACGACCAGCGCACCGCCGGCGCCGAATCGCTGAAAGAAAGTCTTCATGGTTGGGTGAGCCCGTCGCATGGCTTACTTGGCGTTGTTCCGCGTGCGCGCTTCGGCGCTGGCGGGAGTCACGATGGTGGGATTCTGGAAGAGGGAGTTGGCGGGCGTCCCTTTCAGCGACTGCTTTTTGGGCGAACCACCGGGACTGACGAGATTGGCGGTGACAAAGATCAGCAGGTTGCGTTTCTGCGCGCTCTCGCCTTTCGAGCGGAAGAGCCGGCCCACGAACGGCAGGTCGCCGAAGAACGGGACCTTGTCGTTGACCTTCTTGACCTCTTCGCGCGTGAGGCCGCCCATGACGAGCGTCGCGCCGTCCCAGATGGTGACCTTGGTGGTGATGTCGCGCACGGAGAAGATCGGCTGGTAGAAGCCCGGGGGCACGGTGACGGTCGTGGTGCCGGAGATGGCGACCGAGGGGCCGCCGTATTCCACGAAGCCCTCGAACTCGGTCACGCGCGGATTCAAATCGAGCGAGATGGAGTAGTCGTCCTCCTCGACGGTGGGGGTGACCTTGAGCTCGACACCGACGTTGCGGGAGGTGAACTCCTGCGGCGTGCCGGCCGTGATGGTGACGCCGGCCGCGCCGCCGGCGACCGCGCCGGTGCCGACCTGGCTCTGGATTTCGCCGTAGCTCTGCGGATAGCGCAGCTCCTGCGCGACGGTGATGTTGGCCGGATTGCCGGACAGCACGGTGAGCTTGGGCGAGCTGAGGAGATCGGTGCCCTGCCGCTGCGAAAGCGCGCGGACCGCGGCGCTCACGTCGAATTCTCCGACGAAGCCCACGATGTTGCCGATGGCGCTGGCGGTGGCGGCGAGCTGCACGGCACCGGGGATGTTGGTGGGGGCGACCGGCACGCGGAGCTGGCCGGCGGTCTGGTTGGGATCGGTGGGGGAGTTGGTGATCGCGGGGTCCTTGATCACGAGGGCGTTGGAGGTCGAGGTGCTGGGGAAGGCGCCGACGAGGGAACGGTTGATGTTGTTGGTCGTGTAGGTCTCGAGCGGGTCGAAGATCTGGCGGCCGTTGGTGTCGAGCACCGGGGCGCCGTTGGCGGGGTTGATGCGCGGGACGCCGCGGCGGGAAAGGTTCCAGGTGACGCCGAGCTCCTCGAGCGCGCCCTCCTGCACCTCCATGAACTTGGCCTCGATCTCGACCTGGCGGACGTCGTTGTAGCGGGAGAGGATGTTGCGGATGCGCTCGATGTTGCGGGGCGTCTGCGTGACGATGATGGCGGAGCCGTCATACGCGAGCGAGCTGCCCTCGACCGTGAAGCTCACGCCGGCTTGGCTGAGGAAAGATTTCATCGACGCGGCCTCGCTGCCGGACGTGGCCGTCGGCTCGGCGCTGCCCGCGCCGGAGGAGAACGGATCGCGGCCCGCAGAACCGCCGGCGGTGGCGGACATGCCGCTCATGCGCAGCACGGTGGCGCGGGTGATGGCAAAGAACTGAGTCTCAAGCGTGGAGGTCTCGCCGCCGGGGCGCACGACCACGGCATCGGCCTGCACCTCATACTGGTAGCCGACCTGTTCGGTTACGAAGTCGAGCACGCGCTTGAGCGAGGCGTTGCGCAGCGTGAGGGTGATGAGCGGCTTCTTGTTGGAGGGATCGAGGAGGACAATGTTGACGCCGCGCGGGCCGGTCGTGGCGGGGTCGAATTGCTCGGACATCTCGCCCAGGGCGGCGATGACCTGACCGAGCTCGGCGTTGGTGAAGCTGAAATTCTGGAGGGTGATCTCGCTGATCTTCTTCAAGAGCGGGGCGACGGCGGAGGCCTGGTCGGCGTCGCGGGTGCGCTCCTGGTAGATGCCGGGCCGCTGCCAGCTCTTGGCGACTTCCTCGAGGAGCTGGGCGCGGGTCTTTTCCCGGTTGAGGGCGCCGGTCTCGGCCTTCTCTTCGGCGATGCGGAGAAGGAAGCCCTTGGCGACGGTGTTGTCGGGCTCCTGGGCCTCGATGCCGCGGAACGTCTGCTGCGCGCCGTCGAGATCGCCGGCGACGTATTGGGCGCGGCCCTTGGCGATGAGCTGCTGCGTGGCGGCACGGTCAGAAACAAAACTGGGATCAACGGCGGCGACGACGGGCTTGGCGTCGACGCGATCAATCTGGCGCGCGAGGCCGGTGGAACGCTGGCTCTCGGGCGCGATCTGGCCGTGCATGGCAAGTGCGGCGCGGGCGGTCGTGGTATCGCCGCGCTTGAGGGCGGCCTGCGCGCGATCAAGGAGGGCGGTGGCCTTTTCCCACTTGAGATCGCCGACGAGGCGCTGGGTGGTGGGATTGAGCGGGAGGGCGGCGAGCGCGGTGTCGAGCGTGGCGATGGCGTCGTCGATCTGGCCGCGGCGGAGCTGGGTGCGCGCCGTATCGAGCTGGATCTGACCGGTGGCCACAAGCTGGGTGATGCGGCCGGCCTCGGCGCGGGCGAGCGCCTCGGCCTCGGAGTCGGCGCTGGGCTGCCCGGGCTGCGGGATGCTCACATCGATCATCGGCGGGGGCGCCGGGCGCGCGGCCG
>JAUYAK010000107.1 GCA_030693515.1 Opitutaceae bacterium | reverse complement strand
CCCGACCGCCTGCGCGAACTCACCACCGCTTGGACCACCTGGGCCACCACGCACCGCGTGCTCCCCAAGACCGTCAAGTAGGGCCGGGTCTCCGACCCGCCCTCCCTGCCGCCCTAACTCGCAAATCTCATGAAGATGATTCCCTCAGATTCAGGATTCCGCAGATTCTCCTCTGTGGTATCCTGAATCTGCGGGAAAATCCTGGGTTGGTCGCGCGGACATCGTGCGGCCTTCCTCAAAGAGAGTCTGAAATATCCGCCCTCGCCTCCCCTTAAATAATTCCTCCACGGATCATCGACCGCCCACTCCCGCCTGTATCCATCTTATCCGTGCGATCCGTGGTCAAATTTTCCTGCTCATGCGCTCTCTAGCTCACCTCGCCTTCTCCGCCCTCGCGCTTGCCGTCGCCACCCCGCGCACCCCCGCCGCCACCGCTCCCACGCCAAAGCGCCCCAACATCCTGCTCATCCTCGTCGACGATCTGAAGCCCACGCTCGGCGCCTACGGCGACCGCACCGCCATCACGCCGAATCTCGACCGCCTTGTCGGGCGCGGCCTGCGCTTCGACGCCGCGTATTGCAACCAGGCCGTCTGCGCCTCCTCGCGTTTCACCCTCCTCCTCGGCGCGCGCTCCACGACGACCGGGCTCTACCAGTTCGGCCGTAACTTCCGCGCCACCTACCCCGACGCCGTCACGCTCCCGCAGTTCTTCATGCGCCACGGCTACCGCGCCGAGTCGATGGGCAAGGTGTTTCACATCGGCCACGGCACCTACGGCGACGACGCCTCCTGGAGCCTCCCCGCGCACAAGGATCTCGTGATCGAATACGCCGATCCCGCGAGCACGCGCGACGGCTCGCCCACCAACGAGCAGGCACTCTTCACCAACCTGCGCCGGCCGCCAGGCTCCGGCCCGCTCCCGCGCGGCGCCGCGTGGGAATCGCCCGACGTGCCAGACGACGCCTACGCCGATGCGCGCGTCGCCACCCACGCCATCGCGCGCCTGCAGGCGGCGAAGGCCAAGCCCACCGAGCCGTTCTTCCTCGCCGTCGGCTTTGTGCGCCCGCACCTGCCCTTTTCCGTGCCGAAGAAATACTGGGACCTCTACGATCCCGCCAAGCTGCCCATGCCCGCGCGCGAAACGGCCCCGGAGGCCGTCGTGCCGATGGCCATGAAACGCGGCGGCGAAATCGATGCGTTTTTTCCCGTGCCCAAGCCGCCCGTCCACCCCTACCCCGACGAGATCAAGCGCAAGCTCATCCACGGCTACTATGCGAGCACGAGCTACGTGGACGTGCAGATCGGCCGCGTCGTCGCCGCGCTCGACGAGCTCAAGCTCGCCGACAACACCATCATCGTCCTCTGGGGCGACCACGGCTGGCACCTCGGCGACCTCGGCATCTGGACGAAGCACACCAATTTCGAGCAGGCCAACCGCATCCCGCTCGTCGTGATCGCGCCCGGCGTCACGCGTCCCGGCACAAGCACGGGCCAGCTTGCCGAAACGGTGGACCTCTACCCCACGCTCGCCGAGCTCGCCGGCCTGCCCGCCCCCACCGGCCCGCTGCGGATCGATGGCACCAGCCTCGTCTCGGTGCTGAAGAACCCCGCCGCCCGGGTGCGCGACCACGCCTATCATTGTTTCCCTCGCGCCGACCTCGGCCGCGCGATCCGCACCGAGCGCTACCGCCTCGTTGAATGGAAAAAGCCCGGCGCCCCCGCCGACACCGCGAAGATCGAGCTCTATGATTACGCGACCGACACGATCGAATCGCGCAACATTGCCGCCGAGCAGCCCGAAGTCGTCACCCAACTCCGCGCGATCCTCGCCACTCACGGCGAAGCGAAGCCAGCGGTGGCGCCGAAGGGGTGAAGGGCGATTCTCGCAGACTGGCCGCCAGAAAGCGTCACCTTAACCCCCAAGGATAGCATGCCACCTCAGACGGAAGAATCCCGCTGGTTCTCTGCCCAAGTAGCCCAACACGATTCCGCCTTGCGCGCCTATCTGACAAAACGTTTTCCGTCGCTGCCCGACCACGACGACTTGGTTCAGGAAACCTATTTGCGCACGGTCCGCGCGTGGAAGAGCGGGCGACTGACCCACGTCAGAGGATTCCTTTTCACCGCGGCGCGGAACATCGCGATCGATCTCGTGCGCGGGCGCGGCGCCGGCCACGAAAACCTGACGGACGAAAAGCTCATGCCCCTGCTGGACGAGGTGCCCGGCGTGCCGGAGGTGCTCGACGAACGCCAGCGGCAGCAGGCGCTGATCGATGCGGTGGGCTCGCTGCCCCCGCAGTGCCGGCGCGTCATGATCTGCCGCCACGTCGACGGACTCTCGTATCAGGAGATCGCGCTGCGCCTCGGGCTCTCGCCGCAGACCGTGAAGGGCCATTTGGTGAAAGGCGTGCGCGACTGCATCGGTTACTTCGACGCGCACGGCATGCTGGAAGGTGTCACAGGGGAAAGGAGCGAAGCATGACTCCCCTCCCATCTTTGCCCAGGGAGATTTCGACCTTGGCCGTCGAGTGGCTGCTGGAGAAACAGGAGGGCTTTGCGCCGGGGCGTGCGGCAAGTTTCCAGGCTTGGTGCGAGGCGGATCCGCGGCATGCGCTCGCCGTCGCGAAAGCCGAGCGCACGCTCGGTTTCCTCGGCGAACTCCCGGCGATGAAGGAGGCGCTCGCGGCCCGCTTGGGCGAGGACGCGGGAAAGCCGCAACCGATCATCCGGCGATTCCCGCGACGCGCAGCGGCATGGGGCGCAGCCGCCGCCGCGGTGGTCCTCGCCGCGCTGACGGTGACGACGTGGCGCAGGTCCGACGACAAGGCGGGCGACTTCAGCTATGTGAGCAACACGGACCGGCCGCAGCAGGTGGTCTTGGCTGACGGCTCGTTTGTGGATCTGAATTCGCACACGACGATCCGGACACAGATGTTTCCGCGGGAACGACGGATCGCGCTGCAGGAGGGCGAGGCTCATTTCGCCGTCGCGCACGACGCCTCACGGCCGTTCGTCGTCGAGGCCGCCGGCGTGACGATTCGCGCGATCGGCACGGCGTTCAACGTCCGGATCCGGGAAACGCGCGTGGAAGTGCTCGTCTCGGAAGGAAAAGTCGAGATCACCGACGCCCGCGCCGGCGCGACAGCCGCCGGCGCGCAACGCCCGCAACTTGGCGCCGCCGAGCGGGCGGTGATCCCCCGTGCGAGTTCCTCGTCGATCACCGTGGTGGAGAAAGTCGATCCACGCGAGTTGCGCGAGGCACTTTCGTGGCACAGCTCGGTCACGACGATTTCCAGCCGGCCGCTGCGGGACATCGTGGAGCTTTTCAATCGCCGCAACACCCTTCGCCTGGCGATCACCGACGCCGAGCTGGCGGAGCGCAATTTTGGCGGCTCGTTCGCACTCAACCAGCCGAGGGCATTCGTTCGCGCGCTGGAAATCGACGGGGACGTGGTTTCGGAGCCGCGCGGTGAAAACGAAATTGTGCTTCGTCACAGGCGGTGACGGGCAACCCGCAGCTCCCGCGATTTTTTGTAAAATTCCACCGACCCGTTTCGTGCGTCGGGCCGTTAACAGTGTGCATCGCTTCATTCCCCTAGTTGCCTCCATCCCCCGGTGTAGCCTCGTGCTCGTGGCATTCTGCTGCGTGCTCGGCGCTGCCTCGGGCGCGGAAACGCAGGGGCGGAAGCGGAGCTACAACCTTCCCCGAGGTGATGCCAGCACCACTCTCAACCAATTCGCGGCTGCTTCCGAACGACACGTCATCTTCATGGTGGCGAAAGTTCGGGGCGTGCAAACCAACGCCCTCGCCGGCGAATTCTCTCCGGCGGAAGCACTGGAACGAATGCTCATGAACACCGAGCTGCGCGCGATCACCGAGCCCGCCAGCGGGGCGTTCGTGATCACGCGCAAGGAGACGAGCGGCGATGGCCCCCTCGCGAAAGCCGGCACCCAACCCAACCCCGAGATCGACCAGCCCATGCAAACACCGAATGTCTTCCGCCGCGCCCTGGCGGCCCTCGGCCTGCTCGCCGCGCAACCGGCCGAGTCCCAAACCAGCCCGCCGCCCCCCGCGCCCGACGAGACGCTCGTGTTGAGCCCGTTCACCGTCCGCTCCGAATCCGACGTCGGCTACTACGCCTCCAGCTCCAGCAGCGCGACGCGCATCAACAAGGCGGTCATCGATCTGCCGCTCGCGCTGAACGTCATCACCTCCGAGTTCATGGCGGACCTCAACGCTTTCAGCCTCGACGAGGCCCTGAAATACACCACGGGCGTGAGTTCGGAAGGCTTCAGCGAAAACACGTTTTCGATCCGCGGCTTCACGGCGGGGTCGAGCTTCCGCGATGGCGTGGCCTCGCCGGGGAGTGGCTTCAACACGCCGAGTTCGCTGGTCGACCGCGTGGAAGTCATGAAAGGCCCGAGCGCCCTGCTTTATGGGCAGGGCACGGCCGGCGGGGTGGTGAACACCATCACGAAGAAGCCGACCGGCGCGCAGCGGAACAGCATCCGCCTGCTCTACGGCAGCGAGGACGTTAAGCGCGGGGTGTATGACTTCAGCGGGCCGGTGCCCGGCTTCGCCTCCCGGGACTGGAAGATCCTCTACCGCCTCACCGGGCAATATCACCGCGGCGAGACGCACCTCGACTACCAGACGATCGAGGAAGACGTGATCAGTCCGATGCTGACGTTCATCTACCGGAAGAACACCAGCCTGACCCTCCAGTATACCTACCAGCACCACATCAACTACGGCCATCCCGAGGCGATTGCGGCGCTGCGTTCTGTTCCGCTCACCGACCCGCGCTTTGCCGGCATCGTCGATGTCGCCGCCCTGCGCAGTCGCATCCCGGCGGATGTGTTTGCGAACCTGCGCGCGAGCCCCGGCTACGCCGCCGTGCCGCACTCCTACAATCCCAACCCGCCGTCGGCGCAGATCCGCACGCAAAACAAGACGCTCACCGGCACCATCGAGCACGGCTTCACGCCCCAGATCTCTCTGCGCATGGTCGGCATTCATTGGGAGAACACGAATTTCAACTACCAGCGGATCGGCTCCGTGGAGACGGCGGCCCTGCCCGGTTTCGTCACGCAGCAAGGCGCCCTCCGCTGGATCACCCAGCGCAACTCGACCGTGCAAACGGACCTGAGCGCCCGGTTCTCGATCGGCCCGGTGAAAAACCAGATGGTGCTCGGCCACCTCTGGCAAAACGCGATGGAGAGCTTCGAGCTGTTTCGCGACACAGACCTCCGCTTCCCCATCAATCGCGCCCCGGTCTTCCCGGACGACTACTTCCTCGGCGATCCCACTTCGATCATGAACGGCAAGGCCGTCTGGAATGGCCGCACGACGAACAACAACATGACCGGCACTGATTTTAATTTCTTCGTCCAGAACCGCTGGAGCGAGCAGGAGCGGCAGGCAGCCTACCTCATCGACATGGCTGATTTCCTCGACGGCCGTCTGTCCGTCCTCGGCGGCGTCCGCTTCGAGAACATCGCCGGCGAGGGAGTCACCAAGCAGCGCGGTCCGACTTACGTGGGCGCACCGCTGCTTTCATCGGTGACCTCCGAGCCGAAGCGACGCGCCCTCGGGCAATATGCGGCGATGTTCAAGCTCACCCCCGGCCTCAGCCTTTACGGCGCCTACTCGGAGTCCTACCAGCCGAACGGCGCCTTCCCGGATGATCCGCAGGAAGGCTCGGGCTACGACCTCGGTCTGAAGTTCTCCTTCCTGAATGGCCGGCTCACCGGGCGCGCCAGCCATTTCAACATCGATCTGACCAACGTGCAGCGCCAGGACCTCTCCAATCCCGATCCGGCCTCGCGTGCCGTCGCGATCCTGACGAAAGGCGAGAAGAGCCGCGGCTACGAATTTGATCTCTTCTACGCGCCGAACGAGAACGTCCGCTTCATTTTCTCCTACGCCAACATCGACTCGCGAGTCGTGGACAATCCCGAGTCGCCCGACCTGAACGGCCAGCCGCTGGTCGAGACCCCGCGCCACCAGTTGAGTCTCTTTGGGACCTACCACATCACCTCCGGTCCGCCCAAGGGCCTGCGTTTCGGCACCGGCGTGACTTACCGCGACGAGTCGCGCTCCTTCTCCAGTGGCGACCGGCGTTTCCTGTTCAACCCGGAGGTCACGCGTTACGACGCGTTCGTTGACTACCGGGTCAAACTCTCCGGGCGCAAGGCGCTCGTCTACCGGCTGAACGTGAAGAACCTCACCGACAAGGTGGTCATCCTCCATCACAAGTGGGGTCCGGGCCGAGAGTGGCAACTCTCCGCGGGCTACGATTTCTGAACCTGCCTCCGTTCTTCTCCGTGGCACTATCCCTGCACCCGCTTCGTTTCTTCGGCTGCATCCTGCTGGCGTGCGCCTCGCTCGAAACGCGCGCCGTGGATGAGCGAAAACCCAACATCGTGCTCTTCGTCGCCGATGACCTCTCGACCCGTGACACGGGTGTGTATGGCGCGAGCCGCGTGCGGACTCCGCAGTTGGATGCGCTCGCGCGCGAGTCGCTGCGCTTCGAGCGCGCGTTCGCCGCTTCCCCCACCTGCGTGCCATCGCGGGCGGCGCTCTACACGGGCCTGATGCCGTTTCGCAACGGAGCCCATCCCAATCACAGCCAATGCCGCGAAGGTGTGCAATCCCTCGCCCACTACTTCGCAGCCGCGGGCTACCAGGTGGTGCAGGCGGGCAAGCGCCACTTCGCGCCGCAGTCCGTCTTCCCTTGGGATCGCATCGCGGATTCCGAAGTTCCCGAGCCGGGCTTCGAGGCCCAGCCGGGCTTGAGAACCGATCTGGATGTCGCCGCCGTGGACCGCTGGCTCGCGCGACGCACGGACTCGCGCCCGCTCTTTCTCATCGTGGCGGACCACAGTCCTCACGTGGTCTGGCCGGAGCGCGCGACGTTCGACCCCGCCGAGGCGGACGTGCCGCCCAATCATATCGACACTCCCGACACCCGCCGCGCCCGCGCCCGCTACTACACCGACATCGAGAAGATGGACCGCAACCTCGCGGCGCTGGTCGCCTCCCTCCGGGCCCGCGGACTCTGGGACAACACAGCCTTCCTCTTCACCAGCGATCAAGGCGCACAGTGGGCCTTCGCCAAGTGGACGCTCTACGACCCCGGCATCAGCGTGCCGCTGCTCGTGCGCTGGCCGGGCAAGACCCGGCCCGGCACGCACACCGACGCACTCGTGTCGCTGGTCGACATCGTCCCGACATTGCTCGAAGGCGTCGGCGCTCCGGTCCCTGCGGACCTGGATGGAAAAAGTTTTCTGGGAGTCGTGCTGGGCCGGACCGCGCGACACCGCGACGCCGTGTTCACCACCCACACCGGCGATCGCCAATGGAACCGCTCGCCGGCGCGCAGCATCCGCACCGAGCGTTACAAGCTGATCGTCAACCTTGCGCCGCAGGAAGTCTACACGACGCACATGGATCTCGCCAAGGATCACGACGGCGGCCGCGAATACTGGCCCTCGTGGGAGGAAGCGGCCAAGACCGATCCGCTCGCCGCCCGCATCCTCGACCGCTACCGCCACCACCCGCCCGAGGAACTCTACGATGTGCAGCTCGACCCGTTCGAGCAGCTCAACCTCGCGAGCGACTCCCGCTACACTGGCATCCTCGCCGATCTGCGCGCCCGTCTCGCGGCTTGGCGTGAAGAGCAGGGCGACAGAATCGCCAGTCCCTGACGCGCCGCGAGGGTGCACTCAACTATTCCCCATCCTCCTCGATCTCCGGTGGCTTGATCGCCGTTAGCAGGCGATCGAGTTCCGCGGCGGTGGGATTGCGGATGGAGCGCACGATCAGGATGGCTTCGCCGGCGGGGAGCCTGACCTGAGCGGAAGCGTTGACCGCCAACCCGAGCACGGCCGTGGCCAGCGGAGAATTGTGCGGCAGGCATTCGATGCCCGACTCAGGATCGCTCGCGGTCTCGCCGTGGGTGGTCACGAGAAACGTGAAGCGGTGTTTCCGGTTCGTCCCGACATCCTGTTTCTCGATCGTGGTCACGTGCCCGAGTTGCAGCGTGGCGGTCGGCTTGGTGAGCCAGGTGGCGGGATCGACCTCGAAGAACGTGTTGCGGGCGACGAAGCGATCGAGGGCGGTCATCTTGCGGTCCACGGCGCGGATGGCGTCCTTGGCCGCCTTGAAGCCGAAGTTCTCGCGCAGGTCGCCCTGGCTGTGGGCCTCGACCTTGTCCTTCACCAAGCCGACGCGCTTGACCTTGAGCGCCTCGAATTCCTCCGCCAGCACGCGGTTGTAGCCCGGCCGCACGTAGATCGTCGTGGGTGGCGGAGCGGGGATGCGGAAGATCCGTTTTCGAGCGAGGGGCATGGCGACGCTGAGCCAGCAAGGCGTCAGCTAGAACGAAATGCAATCAGACGGTGCCGGGACGGGCCGTTGCGACGGCGACGGCAAAGGAATCGCGGCCCATGGGGTTGGTCCACACTTCGGTGACGCTGCGTCGTTGTGCTCGTCCGCAGTCGAGCGCCTCGCTTTCTGGCTACACCTCTTGAATCAAGAAACTGGCCGTGTGGTTATTTCTTTGGGACTTCTTTGGGAAACCACGACCCATAAGGCTTGCCAAGATTGTTGAGCAAGTCGTCAGCGCTGGCTGGCGATTTGAGAAACCTGACGGCGCCAGGAGTCATCGCGGCGACACGTTCCTTCACGGCGAGCAAAGTCGCTTGGTCGCCCATCAGAAATGCCTTGGTGGCAATCACCATGTCGTTCCAATCGGGCGAAGGCGGCGTTTCTTTGGCAGGGAGAACTGCTTTGTCGAGGTGAGGCTGCGCTTCAAGCGGGTTCCCCACTCACGTGCGCACCGCGCGATAAATATACTGATGGGCAGCGTGGTAGTGGGTAATGGCACGCTGCCGGGGAGTCAGCTCGCCGTGACGTTCCAGATACGCCTCGATCAACTTGGCCGCCTCGAGATACTGCTTGCGGGTGAGATTTACATACACGCGCCAGCCGGAATTTTGAGTCTGATCGAACTCCTTCCACGGCAGCGAGAGGAGCGCCTCGCGGTCGGGATCGCGGAGAGCGGGCTCGATGGAAGCATTCTGCGCGGAGCACAAACTCGCCAGCAGGGCGCCGCAAATCGCCCGGCTGAACTGGGACGTTCTCATTGCGCTGAGTAGCACCCGCCGATCTTCCTTTCGCACGAACAATCTTGCGCCCATCGGGATTAGCACGTCGTCGGTTCCTGATGCGCTTCAGAACACCGCAACCGACGGCTAGCGGCTATGGCGCGACTCCGAATCGCGTGCCGGCCGGACTCTTCGCCGGCATTTCACGTCGTCTTCATCGGGACTTCATGAAGCGTCGGCATACTCGGGGCGCATGATATCTCCACTCCTCTCACGTCGGTTGGCGCGCTGGATGTGCGCCGCGTTTGCCGCATTGGCGTTGATCGCGTTCGCGGCGCGCAGCAGCGCCGCCGACGCGGTCGCGCGGATGGAGGAAGCCGTGCAGCGGCACGTCGCGGCGGAGCAGTTCACTGGGGCCGTGCTGGTCGCGAAACGGGGCATTGCGCTCTTCGACCGTGCCTACGGGCCGGCCAACCGCGAGTGGGACATTGCCAACACCCCCGGGACGCACTTCCGCATCGGCTCGATCACGAAGCAGTTCACCGCCGTGGCTAGCTTGGTGCTGGAGGAGCGCGGCAAGCTGAAGCTCATCGACCCGGTGTCCGCGCACTTGGCCGATGCGCCCGCGGCGTGGAGCGCCATAACCCTCCACCATCTCCTCACGCACACCTCGGGCCTCCCGAACGTCACCAGCGACCCCGAATTCATCCTCTGGAAAAGAATCCCCGCCACGGTCACGTAGATGGTCGGCCGCTTCCGCGACCTGCCGCTCGATTTCCCCGCCGGCGAACGCCACGCCTACAGCAATTCGAACTACCTCGTGCTCGGCCTCATCGCGGAGAAGGTCACAGGCGGCCAGCGGTTCGGCGACTTCCTGCGCGAGCACGTGCTCGACCCCCTCGGGCTGAACAAGAGCGGGCTCGACGTAAACCACCGGCCCCTCCCGCACCGCGCCGCCGGCTACGAGCGCAGCGCCGGCAATATTTTCAACGCGCCCTACACCGACATGTCGGTGCCCCACGCCGCGGGCGCCATGTATTCCACCACGCATGATCTGTGGCGCTGGGCCGAGGCGGTCTTCCACGACAAGCTGCTCACGCCGGCCTCGCGCGCGAAGCTGCTGACGGCGGACAAAAACGACTACGCGCTCGGGGTGAGAGTCGGCGTTTCCCACGGCCGCAAAGTGATCGAGCACGGCGGCAACATCGCCGGGTTCTCCTCGTTTCTCGCCTACTATGCCGACGACGGCGTGACGGTCGTCGTGCTCGCCAATCAGGAAACGCGAATCGCGGCCGAACTCGCCATTCAGTTGGCGGCGGTCGCTTTCGGTGAAGCGGACACCTCGGCTACACCCCGCACGCCCGTGACGGTGCCCGTTGCCACGCTCGAAACCTACGTCGGCGTCTACGAATTGCGCCCCGGATTTCAGAACACCATCCGCCTGAAAGACGGCCATCTCACCACCCAGCTCACCGGCCAACGGGCCCACGCGCTCCTCGCCGAGTCCGAAACGAAATTCTTCCTCACCGACCTGAATGCCCAAATTGAGTTCGTCCGCGACGCGAACGGCCGCGTGACGGACTTGGTGATGTTTCAACACGGCCGCTCGCGCAAAGTGCCGCGGGTCGCCGGGTGAGGTTTGTCTGACGAGGAGCGCTTGGCGAGCCACGCTCAACCCGCGCCGAAGGCTCATTTCCAGAGCCAAAAAAGTGGTGCCCCCACGGGGAATCGAACCCCGCTTTGAAGATTGAGAATCTCCTGTCCTAACCGATAGACGATGAGGGCGAAAATCGGAGGCGCGAGCGTCCCCGTTTCCGGGCGCGCGTCAAGCGCTTGTTTACCGCTCTACCCGACCACGAAAAAGGCGCGCCGCTGCCGGCGCGCCTGAAAGTGAAACCGCAGAGGCGGGCGCTCTTACTTCTTTACGGTAAAGGGCAGCGAGAACTTTGTCTTCTCCCACGTGATCTCGATGGTGCCGCCCATGCTTGCGGGGGACGAGTTCTTGATCGCGATGGTCAGCTGATCGACCGGCGTCGAGAGCGACTCCTTCTTCAAGTCGACCCGAGCGACATCGTTTTCAGTGTTCACGGGCACGCCCCAGTCGCCGACCTTTTTACTGAAGGCCAGTTTACTCACGCCGCTTTCCGACGGGATGATGTAGAGCGTGTGGATGCCGGCAGGAATCGTCGTGCCGCCGATCTCGATCGGGTGCTGGGTCAGGATGGTGGTGGCTTCGTCGGCACCGAGGCGGTCGGGCTTGTCCCACGCCACGAGGCCGCCCCAGATCTTGCGCGGCTCGCCGCCCTTGCGCGGATGGACGGCATAGGGCCGGCCGTAGGTGATGGTGACGCGACTGCCTTCGTTGCGGTTCGGTCCGATGACCGTGCTGGTCGTAAAGTGCGGCGTGTTGCCGCCGGTGCCGGCACCGGGAATCGCGGGGGCGGGTTGTTTCTTGGCGGGTTGTTTCTCGGCCTGCGAGAAAGCGGGGGCGGCAAACGCAAACGCGAGTGCGGCGGTCAGGACAAGGGAGGTGATTTTTTTGGACATGGGATGTGGGGGAACGTGGCAGTCTGACGAACGGGGTTCCGCAAAGTCACGCCCGGAGATGCACCCACATCTGCCTTGCCGCGGACGGCAGGCGAGCGTTCAACCGGGGCCGTGAACCCCTGTCGCCTCCCCCACTTGCGCGGCCTCGCCGTGCTGTTTCTCGCCACGGTCTGCTCCGCCGCCGAGCGCGGTGTGCAACGCGCCCCCTTCGGCACCACCCCGGAGGGCGAACCCATTGAAAGTTTCACGCTGACCAACGCCCGCGGGGCCGTCGCCCAGATCATCACTTATGGCGCCACGGTCTCCGACCTCCGCATGCCGGATCGCACGGGCCAGCTGGCGAGCGTGCTCAACCCGGTCGTCCCGCCACCGCTGGGCACGCCTGCTTCCTACGCCAACTCCGCCGCTGTGATCGGTCGCGTCGCCAACCGCATCGCCCAGGGCCGGTTCAAGCTCGATGGCCGCGAGGTGCATGTCACCACCAACTCCGGCCCCAACCACATCCACGGCGGCCGGCGAGGCTTCGCCAAAGTCAACTGGACGGGCGCCGTGGTGCCCTCGCGGAACGGCCCCGCGGTGAAACTCACCTACGTGAGCGCCGACGGCGAGGAAGGCTACCCCGGCCGGTTGGAGGTGAGCGTCACCTACACGCTCACGCCCGACAATACGCTGCGCATCGACTATGGGGCCACGACCGACAAACCGACGCCGATCAACCTCACCAATCACGCCTACTTCAACCTCGCCGGCTCAGGCGACGTAATCGGTCACGAAGTGGTGATCTACGCCAAGAGCTACACCCCGTCCGACGCTGCACTCATCCCCACGGGCGACATCGCGCCTGTCGCCGGCACGCCGCTCGATTTCACCCAGCCCGCGCTCCTCGGCGCGCGCTTTGACCGGCTGCCCGCCAACCGCCGCTACGATCACAATTTCGTCATCGATCGGCCGACGGGCGATACCAGCCTGCGACGCGCGGCCCGCGTGCGTGAAGCCAAGTCGGGTCGCGTGATGGAAGTGTGGACGACGGAGCCCGGCGTGCAGCTCTACACGAGCCCACTCGGCGCGCAGCCGGTCGCCGACAAACCCGGCTTCTATTGTTTTGAGACCCAGCACTACCCCGACTCCGTCAACCATGCGAACTTCCCGTCCACGATTCTGCGGCCCGGCCAGAGGTTCAGCTCGACGACGGAGTATCGCTTCGCCGTGGAAAAATAAAAAAAAGGGCGGCCCATGGGCCGCCCTAAAAATGCCCGGACAATCGGGTGACTCAGACGAACAGCTCGTCCGGCTGGAAGAAGCGCGCGAGTTCGGCCTTGCCGTTCTCGACGCTGTCCGAGGCGTGAACGACATTCTTCATCATCTCGGTGCCGTAATCGCCACGAATCGTGCCCTTGGGGGCCTTGCGGGAGTCGGTCGGCCCGAGCAGATCGCGGACGCGCTGAACGGCATTGATGCCCTGGAGGGCGAGCAAGATCACCGGCCGAGAACTCATGAATTTCTCGATCTCGGGATAGAACGGCTTGTCGGCGACATGCGCGTAGTGTTGGCGGAGCAGGTCCGGCGTGAGACGGGCCATCTTGCAGCCAATCACATCAAAACCGGCCGCTTCGAAGCGGCTCAACACGGCCCCGACGACACGCTTATCCATGGCGTCGGGCTTAAAGATAACGAACGTTCTCTGCATATGTAACGGACCAACGTAGGCCGGAACGGGGCTTTGGAAAGCCTAGAGTTTTCTGGTGTCGGCTTGGCTCAAACGGCGAGCGGAAGCGCCCATCTCAACCCGGCGGAGAGCCCTCTTTAACCGCGCAGCGTGCCCGCGGCCTTCTCGGCGCGATAAGCGGCGACGGTCTTTTCCACGCCATCTCGCAGGGCGATCGTGGCGCGCCAACCGAGGGCGGTGAGCCGCGAGACATCCATGAGCTTGCGGGGCGTGCCGTCGGGCTTGGTCGCGTCCCACGCGATGCGGCCTGGATAGCCGACCGCGGCGGCAACGGTCTCCGTCAACTCGCGGATAGTCACATCCGTGCCGGTGCCGACATTGATCCAGTCGGGCGGATTTTCGAGCCGTAGGAGAAACGCGCAGGCCTCGGCGAGATCATCGACGTGGAGAAACTCGCGCTTGGGCGTGCCCGTGCCCCAGGCGGCGACTTCGGGGAGCTGCTTTTCGCGCGCCTCGTCGAAGCGGCGGATGAGCGCGGGCAGCACGTGAGAGTTCTGCGGATGGTAGTTGTCCCCCGGACCATAGAGATTGGTCGGCATCGCCGAGTGGAAGCGGACGCCGTATTGCTTGCGGTAGGATTGCGCGAGCTTGAGGCCGGCGATCTTGGCGATGGCGTAGGCTTCGTTGGTGGGCTCAAGGGCGCTGGTGAGGAGGCAGTCCTCGGGCATCGGCTGCGGCGCGTGCTTTGGATAGATGCACGAGCTGCCGAGGAAGAGCAGGCGCTGCACGCCGTGGCGGTAGGCGGAGTGAATCGTGTTGGCGGCGATGGCGAGATTCTCGAAGAGAAATTCGCCGGGATAGGTGTTGTTGGCGTGGATGCCACCGACCTTGGCGGCAGCGACGATCACGACCTCTGGTTTTTCCGCGGCGTAGAAGGCCTCGACGGCGGCCTGGTTGGTCAGGTCGAGTTCGCGCCGGGTGCGGAGCAGGAGCGAACAGCCCGGCTCGCGCTGAAAGCGGCGCACGAGCGCGCCGCCGACCATGCCATTGGACCCCGCGATGAAGAGCTTCATGCGAACGGCGCGCGCGACACCGCGGGCAGTTGCGCGATCTGGGCCTCGCGCTTGGCGAGCTCGAGGTCGGCCTCGGTCATGATCTTCACGAGCTCCTTGAAACGGACCTTAGGCTCCCAGCCGAGCTGCTTCTTGGCCTTCAGCGGATTGCCGATGAGGAGTTCGACTTCGGCGGGGCGTTCGTAACGGGCGTCATACTTCACGTGCTTCTGCCAGTCGAGGCCGAGCAGGCCGAAGGTTTCCTCGATGAATTCCTTCACGGTGTGCGTCTCATTGGTCGCGACCACATAGTCGTCGGGCTGATCCTGCTGGAGCATCACCCACATCATCTCGACGTATTCCTTGGCGTAACCCCAGTCGCGCTTAGCGTCGAGGTTGCCCATGTAGATCGAGTCCTGGAGCCCCAGCTTGATGCGCGTGGCGGCCCGGGTGATCTTGCGGGTGACGAACGTCTCGCCGCGCCGCGGGCTCTCGTGGTTGAACAGGATGCCGGACGAGGCGTGGAGATTGTAGCTCTCGCGGTAGTTCACCGTGAGCCAGTGCGCATACATTTTGGCGCAACCGTAGGGCGAGCGCGGCCAGAACGGTGTGGTCTCAACCTGCGGGACCTCCTGCACCTTGCCGAACATCTCGGAGGACGAGGCTTGGTAATAGCGGCATTTTTTCCCGAGGCCCGCCTCGCGGATCGCTTCGAGGATACGCACCGCGCCGAGACCCACGACATCACCAGTATATTCCGGGATATCGAAGGAAACCCGCACGTGCGACTGCGCCGCGAGGTTGTAGATCTCGTCAGGCTGCAGGCTGTAGAGGAGCTTCACCATCTGCACCGAGTCAGCGAGGTCGCCGTAGTGCAGATGGAGCTTAACGCCGTTGACGTGGGGATCACGGTAAAGGTGGTCAATCCGGCTGGTGTTGAAGGTCGAGGCGCGGCGGATGACGCCGTGAACCTCATAGCCTTTGGCGAGGAGGAGTTCGGCGAGATAGGAACCGTCCTGCCCTGTGATGCCGGTGATGAGTGCTTTTTTCATGCTTCAGAGTCGATGACTGTAAGTGTCTTGCATCGGCACGGGCAAGACTGGGCTAGAGTAATCTTCTCATCGAACCGCCCCAGCCATTCCGAGAGCGCCGGCATATCAGCCTAGGGCCAAGATTGCCCTTGCTTCGCCGCGGCCGAAGTTTTTCTCTGAACCTTTCATCCATTCGAAACTACCATGTCCAGAATCTGCGCAATCACCGGTCGCCGTCCCTCCAAGGGCTCGATCATCAACCGCAAGGGTCAGTCCAAGAAGAGCGGCGGCATCGGCACGCACGTGACCAGCAAGACCAAACGCCTCTTCCGTCCCAACCTGCAGCGCGTCCGCATCCGCATGCCTAACGGCAGCGCGAAACGTGTGTGGGTGTCGGTCAAGGCCATCAAGGCCGGTCTCGTCGAGAAGGTAGTGAAGGGCTGAGATCTTCGCCCCCCTTTTCTTTTTTCTATTGCCCGCGCCGACTCCGGCGCGGGTTTTTTTGTCCTCGCGACCTCGCAGCCTTAAACGGCGCGGAAAACAATCGAGGCATTCTGCCCGCCGAACCCCAGGTTGTTGCTCAACACCGCCCGCACCTTGGCCGATCGTGCCACATTGGGCACGTAGTCGAGATCACAGTCGGGATCGGGATCCTCGAGGTTGATCGTGGGCGCGAGCGTCTGCGTCTGGATCGTCTTCACGCAGACGACCGACTCGATGCCGCCGGCGGCGCCGAGCAGGTGGCCGGTCATGGATTTGGTGGAGCTAATCGCAACCGTGCGGGCGTGGTCGCCAAAGACTTTCTTGATCGCGAGGGTCTCGAACTTGTCGTTGTAGGGTGTCGAGGTGCCGTGGGCGTTGATGTAGTCTATCGCGTCGGGCGCGACGGCGGAGCTGGCGAGTGCGCGCTTCATCGCCATCGAGAGCCCCTTGCCGTCGGGATCCGGCTGCGTGATGTGAAACGCGTCGCAGGTCGCGGCGTAGCCGGCGAGTTCGCAGTAGACGCGGGCGCCGCGGGCTTGGGCGTGTTCGAGCGATTCGAGGACGAGCACTCCGGCCCCCTCGCCCATGATGAAGCCGTCGCGATTCCGGTCGAAGGGCCGGCTGGCCTTCTCAGGGGCGTCATTGCGCGTGCTCATGGCCTTCATCGCACAGAAGCTGGCGTAGGCAAACGGCGTGATCGCGGCCTCGCTGCCGCCGGCGATCATCACGTCGGCATCGCCGCGGCGGATCATGTGGGCGGCCTCGCCCAGGGCATGCGTGCCGGTGGCGCAGGCGGAGACGACCCCGAAGTTCGGCCCGCGCGCGCCGTGCTCGATCGCGACGAGGCCGGAGCAGATATTGCCGATCAGGGCTGGGATGGTGAAAGGCGAAACCTTGCGCGGGCCGCGTTCCGCCAAAACCTTGAGCTGCGACTCGAAGGTATACATGCCGCCGATTCCAGAACCGATCATCACTCCGACGCGGTCGCCGTCCTCGCGCCCCATGTCGAGCCCGGCGTCCTTCACCGCCTGCTTGGCGGCGACGATGCCAAAGTGCGTGTAGCGATCGTTGCGGCGCGCCTCCTTCGGATCCATGTGCTGCGCCGCATCCCACGAGCGCACTTCCGCCCCGATCTGGCTGGCAAAGTTCGCCGGATCGAAGAGCGAGATCCGCTCAATACCGCAGCGGCCGGCGACGAGACTCGCCCAGAATTGATCCACATCATGCCCAAGCGACGTGATGGCCCCGAGCCCGGTGACTACAACACGACGCCCTGGGGAAGGTGTTTCCATGCGAGGTGCGATTCTCAGAAAACAAAATGGCGTCCTGCCAGAAATTTCCGCTTGGGAAATCGGCAGAACGCCACTCCTGTCGAAAATTGGGTTAGGCCTGTCCGGCCTTCGCCTTGATGTAGTCGATGACTTGACCGACCTTCTGAAGCTTCTCGGCGTCGGACTCGGGGATTTCGCCCTTAATCTCGTCCTTGAACTCTTCTTCAAAGGCCATGATCAGTTCGACCGTGTCGAGCGAATCGGCACCCAGGTCGTCGAGGAAGGAGGCGGTCGGCGTAATCTGCTCCTCGTTAACGTTGAGCTGATTGACGATGATTTCCTTGACGCGTTGTTCGATGGTTTTTTGGTCGGCCATTGTGCAAAAATTGTAGGGACGGAATTCGAGCGGAGGCTTCACATCGCCATGCCACCGTCAACGTTAAAAACTTGTCCGGTGATGTAGCCGGCCTCCTCGGAGCAGAGATACGTCACAAGGTTGGCGATGTCAGCGGATTCGCCGAAGCGGCGCAGCGGCACGGCTTCCAGAATTTTCGCCGAGGCCTCCGGATTATTCACAAACTCCGTGGTCATATCCGTCTTGATGAACCCCGGGGCCACAGCGTTGACCGTCACGCTGCGGCCGGCGAACTCCCGTGCGAGGGTTTTGGTCAAGCCGATCATGCCGGCCTTGGCGGCCGAGTAGTTGGCCTGACCGGCGTTACCCATCACTCCGCTGACCGAGGTGATGTTGACGATGCGGCCCCAGCGGGCGCGTGTCATGGGCCGCCCGATGAGTTTGGTCCAGTGGAAGCAACTCGTGAGGTTGGTGGCGATGACGTCGTTCCAATCGGTCTCGCTCATGCGAAAGAGCAGGCCGTCGCGAGTGATGCCGGCGTTGTTCACCAGCATATCGATGGCGGGAAACTCCTTGAGCAGCGCCTCGCAGGCCTGGGCGACCGCCGCGCCATCCGCGACATCGACCGCGAGCGCCTTGGCCTTGCCCCCGCTGGCCGTGATCGCCGCCGCGGTGGCACCGCAGGATTCGGCGGATTTGGAGACGCAGATGACTGTGACCCCGTGCTTGGCCAGCGTCTCGGCAATGGCCTTGCCGATGCCTCGGCCGGCGCCGGTGATGAGGGCGGTGCGGTTGGTGAAGGTGAGCATGAGTGGGTTTCGATTTTTTGGATTTTTGATCCGACAGAGACAGGCAAGTGCGTGCAATCGGAAATCGATCTTCAGTAAACGTCGCGCTGGTAGCGCTGTTCCTTCTTGAGTTGCTTCACGTAGGCCACCGCCTGCTCCAGGCTCATGCCGCCCTGCTCGACGATGATCTCGTGCAGCGCGGTGTCGACGTCCTTGGCCATGCGTTTCGCATCGCCGCACACATAAAAATGCGCACCGCCCTTGAGCCAAGCCCACAGCTCGGCCGCGTTTTCCCGCATCCGATCCTGCACGTAGATCTTGAGCAGCTGGTCGCGGGAAAACGCGGTGTCGAGACGCGTGAGCCGGCCGGCGGCGAGATGCGCCTCCCATTCCTCCTCGTAGAGAAAATCCGTCCCGCGCTTCTGATCGCCGAAAAAGAGCCAGTTGCGCCCGGTCGCACCGGTCGCGACCCGGTCCTGCATAAACGCGCGAAACGGCGCGATCCCCGTGCCGGGGCCGACCATGATGCAGTCCTTGGCCCCGTCGGCCGGCGGACCGAAATGCGAGTCGGCCACAAACACCGGCACCGGCGTCGCGCCGAGCAGCACGCGATCCGAGAGAAAGCTCGAGCACGCGCCGACTCGCCCGCGACCATTGGTCTCGTAGCGCACGATCGCGACGGTCAGGTGCACGTCGCTCGGGTGCGCCCGGCCCGACGATGCGATCGAGTAGAGCCGCGGCATGAGTTTCCTCAGCAGGTCCACGAACTCCTGCGGCGCCAGCCGGGCACTCGGAAAATCGGCCAGCAGGTCCACGAACTCGCGCTGCTCAAGAAACAAGCCCAGCACGTCCTTCGATTCGGGCGCAAGCAGACCGATCAGTTTCGCCTGCTCGTCGGCCTGGGCCGCACGGCTGGCGAGGACCTCGATGGCGCGGCGCGTGGGCTTCGAGAGCGCGAGTTTTTCGGTCAACACACTGCGCAGCGTCGCGGGCGTCGGAAGCTTGAGGGCGGCCGGCGACACCAGCTCCTCCCCGGTGGCTCCTAGTCGCTGGAGAATTTCCTCCACCTCCTCCGGCCGGTTCGAGGGGAAAACCCCGAGCGAATCGCCCGCCTTGTAGTGCAATCCGCTCCCGCGCAAATCGACGACGAAATGTCGCGTCTCCTTCGCCGAACCAGGCTTGTTCAACAGGCGATTCTCACTGAGCCGGGCGGGGAACGGTCGATCCTTGGAAAAGGCGGGGACGGCGTCGCTCATGGGAGGCGGATGAAGCGGCGCGCCCACGGCTCACGCAAGCCCGAGTTTCGCCTGCGCTCGCCGGCAGGCTTGCAGCGACCCGCGATTTGCCGCCCAATGGCCGAATGGCATCCGCCGAGCCCATCCGCATCCAAAAATACATCGCCGACTCCGGCCTCTGCTCCCGCCGGGCCGCCGAGGAGCTGATCGGGTTGCGTGAGGTCTGGGTCAACGGCTCCGCCGCCACACTGGGCCAGAAAATTACACCCGGCGTGGACAAGGTCACCGTGAGCGGCAAGCCCGTCCGCACCGTTTCGCAGCCCAAGGTCACAGTCGTGGTGCATAAGCCCCGCGGCTTCGTCTGCTCCAACGACGATCCGCACCATGATCGCACCGTCTTCGATCTGCTGACGCGCGAATTTTCCAAGCTGCGTTTTTTCTGCGCCGGCCGCCTCGATCTTGATAGCGAGGGACTCGTCGTTCTCACGACCGACGGCGATCTCGCCAACCGCCTCATGCACCCGTCGAGCGTGGTCGTGAAGCGCTACCAAGTCGTGCTCAAGACTCCTTTCCAGGCCTCACGGCTCCAGGCCCTCGTGCGGGGCGTCGTGGTCGAAGGCGAGAAGCTCAAGGTCGAGCGCGCCGCGCTGGTCAACGCCGACGCCAGCGCCAGCTCGACCACGCTCGATGTGCACATGCACCACGGCAAGAAGCGCGAGATCCGCCAGCTGTTCCTCACACTTGGCTTCCAGGTGCATCGTCTGCGCCGCTATCAGATCGGCTCCGTCCAGTTGCGGACCATCCCGGCCGGCGCCGGGGTTGTGCTTAGTCCGGAACGCATCGAGTCGCTGTTTGTCAGTCCCCGCACCCCCCGCGCACGCTACCAGGCGCCCGGCCCGGTCAAACGTCCCTCCGCCCCCGCCCTTTCCGCCCATGAAGATTAGTCTCCTGACGCTCGCCCTGTCCGCGCTTGCCGGATCGCTACCAGCCGCGCCGCTCGTGGTCACGACCGCCGTCCACACGCAGCCCAACGCCGCCTCGCCTGCCATCGCCTTCCTCAAGGCTGGCACCGAGCCCGTGCCCAGTGCGGATGCCAGCGCGCCGGACGGCTGGCTCGCCATCGATTTACCCGGACCGTTCGAGGGCTACGTGGAAAACAAGGACCTCACCAAGGACCTCGATGTGAAGCCCGGCACGAGCATCCGCCTCGCGCCGCGCACCGACGCCGGCGTGCTCGTCGTCGCGGCCAAGGAGGACAAGACCACCATCACCGGCCTGCGCGGCAAATGGACCCAAATCAGCCTCGATAAGAAATTGACCGGCTACATCAGTCTCGCCGCTCCGGCCTCCCCTGCCCCGCTCCCTGTCGGGACCGCTCCGGCAGCGGCATCCGCGCCGGCCGCGCCCGGCGGTCCGGCGATGGCCGGACAACCCGTCACCACGCCCGATGGCGGTGGCGCCGCCCTGCCGCGCCAGTTTGCGGGCCGCTTCGTCTCCACCCGCCGCCCGCTCGCGCCGCGCCGGCCCTACGACTACGCCCTCGTCAGCGAAACCGGCGTGCGCTACGCTTACCTCGACGTCACCCGCCTGCTGCCCACCGAGGACGTCTCTAAATTCGTCGACCGCGAAGTGCTGCTCTTTGGTGCACCCAAGCCCGCCGCCGACGGCAAGGAGATCGTCGTCGCGGTGGAAACGATCCAGTTACGCTAGGCCCGCCCCGCGGAAACCAGCCGGCCGCACGAAAGCGCTTTTCCTTTCGGCCCGTTCGTGTGTTTCGTGGGCGCTTCTTCCCATGGAACTGATCGACGGAAACCAAATCGCCGCCGCGCTCATCGCGGAACTCAAGGCCGAAGTCGCCGCGCTGCCTGGCCGCAAGCCCTGCATCGCCCTCGTCCGCGTGGGCGAGGATCCTGCGTCGGTCTCCTACGTGAGGAAGAAGGAGAAGACCGCCGCCGAGATCGGCCTCATCAGCCGGATCATATTGCCACCGATCACGATCACGCAGGCGGAACTGTTCACCCTGCTCGACGAGCTCAACGCCGATCCGACGGTCGATGGCATCCTCGTTCAATCACCGCTGCCGAAGCACATCGACGAGGTCGCGGTGTTTCGCCGCGTCGCGCCGGAAAAGGACGTCGACGGCTTCAACACCATCAACCTCGGCAAGGTCGCACAGGAAGACGAGACGGGGTTCGTGGCCTGCACTCCCGCCGGCATCATGGAGCTGCTCTCTCGCAGTGGCGTTGATCTAAAGGGCAAGCATGTCGTCGTGCTCGGCCGCTCGCTCATCGTGGGCAAACCCGTCGCGCTCCTCGCCCTCCAGAAAAAAGCCGGCGCCAACGCCACCGTCACCATCTGCCACTCCGCCACCGCCAACCTGTCCGCGATCACCCGGCAGGCCGACGTGCTCATCGCGGCGATCGGACGCCCGGAGTTCGTCACGCCCGACATGGTGAAAGCCGGCGCGGTCGTCATTGATGTCGGCATCAACCGGGTCGCCGACGCCAGCAAGAAGACCGGCTACCGCCTCACCGGAGATGTGGCCTTCGATCGCGTGGCGCCGCTCTGCTCGAAGATCACGCCGGTGCCCGGTGGCGTCGGACCGATGACGGTCGCGATGCTCATGAAAAACACGGTAAAAGCACGCCGGCTTAGCGCTTAGACGCCGGCGCGTTTTTGAATGTCCTGTGAATTGCGGCCGAATCCCGGCCCGAAACACGGTCGCACAAAAGTCCGGCCGACCTGCGCCCGATTGGATTATCTTACGCCCACCGCCACATGCCCGCCCCGTCCATCTTGGTCGTCGACGACCAGCCCATCAACGTCCAGCTGCTGAAGCGCAAACTCGAGCGCGAAGGCATTCGCGTCAATGCGGCCAACAGCGGTGCCGCCGCCTTGGAAGCGGTGAAACAAGAGCGCCCCGACGTCATCCTCCTCGACGTGATGATGCCCGACATGGACGGGCTCGAAGTCTGCCAACGGCTCCAAGCCAACGAAGCCACCCGCGGCATTCCCGTGATTTTCATCACCGCCAGCGCTGGCAAAGAAAACCGCATCGAGGGCCTCACCAGCGGGGCCGTGGACTACATCACCAAGCCCATCGATTTGGACGAGACGCTCGCGCGCGTGCAGACCCAACTGCGCGTCGTCGCCATCAACCGTCAGGTCGTCGAGCTCACCCGCCGGCTCGAGGAGTCGCGCAAGGCCGCCACCATCGGCGCTGTCACGCAGGGCATCGCGCACAATCTGAACAATCTCCTCGGAGTCGTCATCGGCTACCTGGAGCTCGTCAAGGCCTACCACGACAAGCCCGAACAGGTGAAAAAGAACGTGCAGCACGTCGAGGACGCCGTGCATCGCATCGTCACGATCATCAAGCAGCTCAGCACTCTCGTCGTGAAATCCCGCCCGCCTTCGATCAAGGCCGGCCTGCAGCGCCTGCTCGACGGTGGCGTCACGCGCTTTCGCAGTGAGCAAAAGAACAACGCGCCCGTCACGATCGACAACCCAATCCCCGATCTGCAGCTCGAGACCAACTACGAGGTCTTCGAGGATGCGCTCGCCAAGGTGCTGACCAACGCTTGGGAGGCCTACGGCACCAAAGCGCCTTTGGACGCTCGCCCCATCCACATCGCGACCCGGCTCATCGAGACGCCGGATGTGGGGGAATTTGTCGAAGTGCGCGTGACCGACCGCGGGCGCGGCCTCGATCCCGATGTGCGTGACAGTGCCTTCGAGCCCTTTGTCAGCACCAAGAACACCGTGGGAGTCGGCATGGGGCTCACGGTCGCGCGCCACGCGTTTCGCAACCTCGGGGGTGAGGTCACGCTCGCGCCCACTCCCGGCGGCGGCATCACCACGATTCTTACGCACCCGCTTGATCTCAGCCGGGCGGGCGTGCTGCAATGAGGTCGCGCCCACGCGCGACCTCCTCATGCCCAACATCGCTTTCCTCGGCTCCGGCAACATGGCCGGTGCCATCGTCGACGGTCTCCTCGCCAAACAAGCCGCCACCCCGGCCGATCTCGTGTGCCTCGGGGGCGACGACGACACCGCGACGAAACTCCAGGCCCGCACCGGCATCCGGGTCGCCACGTCGCTCGATGCGCTGCTC
The DNA here is from genome assembly GCA_030693515.1 of Opitutaceae bacterium. Lineage (GTDB taxonomy): Bacteria > Verrucomicrobiota > Verrucomicrobiia > Opitutales > Opitutaceae > ER46. The sequence goes on along the minus strand of JAUYAK010000107.1, from coordinate 57,891 downwards.
GCCGGCGCCGACACGCTGGTCGTCGCTTTCAAGCCCCAGCACCTCGCCACCGCCGATCCGCGCCTCGCGGCGCTGACCGCCGGAAAACTCATCGTCTCCATCCTCGCGGGCAAGCGACTCGCCAGCCTCGCACGGGCGTTCCCGCAGGCGCGCAACATTGTCCGCACCATGCCCAACACCCCCGGCCAGATCGGCGCCGGCATCACCGCCTGGTGCGCCCGCGCCCCGCTCGCGGAAACCGATCACGCCACGGTGCAGACGCTCCTCGGCGCGCTCGGTGCCGCCGTCGAGGTGCCCGAGTCCGACCTTGATGCCGTCACCGGCTTGAGCGGCAGCGGACCGGCCTACGTCTTCGAATTCGCCGCCGCCCTCCGCGATGCCGGCCTCGCCGCGGGCCTGACCCGCGACACCGCCGAGAAACTCTCCGTCGAAACCCTCCTCGGCGCCGCGCGCCTCCTCGCCCGCAAGCAAATCGATCCCGAGATTCTCCGCGACCAGGTCACCTCGCCCAACGGCACCACCTACGCCGGCCTCCAGCGCATGAAAGCCGGCGATTTCCGCGGCCTTATCCGCGAGACCGTGCTCGCGGCGACCGCCCGTTCGAAGGAACTTTCCCAGGACACCTGACGTATCGCGGAAGAGCGGAAACCCAGAATCCTGATTTCACGCTTCCGCTCTTCCGCGCTTCCGCGATTAAATCCTCCGCATGAGTTCCCTCGACGGCCGCATCCTCGTCACCGGCGGCGCCGGCTTCATTGGCAGCGCCCTCGTCTGGGCGCTCAACCAACGCGGCCACACCGACATCGTCATCTCCGACTTTCTCGGCACCGATGAAAAGTGGAAGAACCTCGTCGCGCTCAACTACGCCGACTACGTCGATGCGGCCGAACTCCGCCGCCGCGTCGCCACCAGCACAACCGGCTTGGGCAAATTCTCCGCCGTGTTCCATCTCGGTGCCTGCTCGGCCACCACGGAGAAGGACGCCGGCTACCTCGCCGACAACAACTACGCCTACACCAAGGAACTCGCCGCGTGGTCGCTCGCGCAGGGCGCGCGGTTCATCTACGCTTCGTCCGCCGCCACCTACGGCGACGGCGCGCAGGGCATGGACGACCGCGACGAGAACCTCGCGCGCCTCCGCCCGCTCAACATGTATGGCTACTCGAAGCACCTCTTCGATCTCCACGCCCAGCGCGTCGGCTGGCTGTCGCGCATCGTGGGCGTGAAATATTTCAACGTTTTTGGTCCAAATGAGGATCACAAGGCCGACATGCGCTCGCTCGTGAACAAAGCCTACCAGCAGATCCTCGCGACGGGAAAAGTGCAGCTCTTCAAGAGTCACAAGCCCGAGTTCAAGGACGGCGAGCAGATGCGCGACTTCCTCTACGTAAAGGATGCCGTGGAGATGACGATCCACTTTGCCGAGAAAGCGCCCGCCACCGGCGGCCTCTACAATCTCGGCAGCGGCGAGGCCAACACCTGGCTCACCCTCGCGCGCGCGATCTTCACCGCCCTCAGTCGCGACCCCGCCATCGACTTCATTCCCATGCCGGAGGTGCTGCGGGGCAAATACCAGTATTACACCAAGGCCGACATCGCGAAGCTCCGCGCCACCGGCTACACTCGCGCCATGACGCCGCTTAGCGAGGCCGTGCGCGACTACGTGCAGCACTACCTGGTGCCCGGAAAAAAACTCGGGGAGTAAACGGGCCGCTCAGGTGTGGGAGCGAGCTTGCTCGCGACGGCGCGGGATGTCGCGAGCAAGCTCGCTCCCACAGCCAAGCCCGCAATCTCCACGGCTTCGCTCACCGCCACTCGTGCCGCGGGTAGCGCCGCGAAAGCTCGGTCTTAATCTTCGGGTATTGCTCGCGCCAGAAGTTCGTCAGGTCGTCCGTCACCTGAATCGGCCGATGGTTGGGCGCGAGGATCTCGAACTTCACCGGCACCCGGCCGTGACCGACGGAAAACTTCCCATCAATGCCGAAGAGTTCCTGGATGCGCGCGCTCAACACCGGCGGACCTTCCTTCACGTAAGTGAGCCGCGCCTTGCGGCCGTTGCCCATCACGAGCCGCTCCGGCAAATAGTCGTCGATTACGGCGAGTTGCTCGGCGGTGAGCCAGTCGCGCAGCACCGGCATCACGGGCTTTTCGCGCAATGCGCGCGCCCCCAGCTCCCCGTAGCAAATCTGCTCCACCAGCGTCGCCCGATCGCCGTCGGTGATCGGGTTGACCTCCAGCTCGGGAAACCACTCCGCGAGCCGGTTCACCCGCACGATCCACTGTTCGACGGTGTCATCCCACGCCTCGAGCTTGATGCGGCCGGCCAGCACTTCCTTCGTGAGCAGGGCCGCCGCCGCGTCGAGTGGCGCCTCGTCAGCGCTCGCCTTCGCCTCCAAGACCAAATCACGGAAACGCCGCTCCCGGCGGGTCATCACGCGCTTCGCCTGCTCGTCGTAGGCCACGGTGCGCGTCTCGTGGAAATCGTCGGGAAAAATCTCCTTCAACCATGATTCTTCGATCGCCGTCGCGAGCGAGAGCAGCGTGCTCACCTCGCCGTCCCCGCGCCCGATCTCGCTGATCTCGGCGGCGACCAAAAGGGGCGCGCGCTGGATCGCGCTCTCGCGGGCGAGCACACCGCGGCGGCCGTGGACGAGTTCGCAGCGCAGGGTGCCGTTGTCCAGCCGGCGGGCCAGTTGGTCGGAGAAGCCCGCGAGCACGCACTTACGCACCGCCGCGCCGTCGATGCGCTTCTCGGTGACGTCGAGCCCCTCTTTTTCGGCAATTCCGAGGAACTGCGCGAAGAGCGGCCCCACCTGCCGCGCCCCCTGCGCGTGAATGCCAAGCCGCCGGCACGCTTCGATCCCGTAGCTCGCTTGATCGGCATAGTGCCACGCTCGCATCAGCAGGAAAAAATCGCTCTCGGCTTCTTCGCCGAGCAGTTCCTCGCGCGCCTCCTCCGTGCGCTTGTCCACTCCGCGGATCAAGAAGCTCCGGCCCTGGGTGAGCGCCGCCATGAGCGCGACCGTGCGCACGCACCCGCGTTCCTCCGCCGCGAGGAACATGCGCGCGTAGCGCGGATGCACCGGAAAGCGCAGCATCCGGCGGCCGACCTCGGTGATGGCCTTCACTTCACCGGCGAGCGCGCCCAAATCCACGAGGAGATTCTCCGCTCGCGCCAAGCCGGCCGGGTCGGGCTTCTCCAGCCACGGAAACGCAAACACATCGTCGATGCCGCTGGCCTTCAGCGTCAGCACCACCTCCGCGAGATCGAGGCGTTTCACCTCCGGCAGCTCCTGCGGCGCGCGCAGGCCATGCTCGCGCTCGGTCCACAGCCGCACGCACACGCCCGGCGCGGTGCGGCCGGCGCGGCCGGCGCGCTGGTCCGCGCTGGCCGCGGAAATTTTTTCCACCAGCAGTGTGTTGATGCCGCGGTGCGGATCGAAGCGCGCCACGCGCGCGAGCCCGCCGTCGATCACGGCGGTCACGCCATCAATCGTGAGCGAGGTCTCGGCGACATTCGTCGAGACGATGATCTTGCGAGCCTCATAACGCTCGACCGCGCGGTCCTGCTGCTCCGGCGGCAGCTCGCCATGCAGCGGAAACACCACGAAATCCCGCAGCGCCCGCCCGCCCTGGATCGCCTGCACCGTGCGATTGATTTCGTAGGCGCCGGGCATGAAGACGAGGAAGTCGCCCCCGGTCTCGGCCGCCACCCGCTCGCATTCGCGCGCGGCCACTTCCCAGACCGGCTCGTGCTCGAAGTTCACCGCCTTCGGCAGATACTCGATGCGCACCGGAAAACTGCGGCCTTGCGACACCAGCACCTCGCATGGCGCGAGGTAGGTTTTCAGCGCCCCGGCGTCGAGGGTCGCCGACATCACCACAATCTTCAGGTCGGGCCGCGTGCTCTGCTGGATTTGGACCGCGCGCGCCAGCGAGATATCGCCGTAGAGATGCCGCTCGTGAAACTCATCAAACACGATGGCGCTGATGCCGCGGAGCGTGGCATCAAACGACATCTGGCGCAGCAGAATCCCCTCCGTCACGAAACGGATCCGCGTGCGCTCGCTTACGCGCGATTCGAGTCTGATCTGGTAACCCACACCCTCGCCCAACCGGGTGCCTGCCTCCTCGGCGACGCGTTTCGCCAGCATGCGCGCGGCCAGCCGCCGCGGCTGGAGGACGACAACCTCGCCCTTTTCCCCGAGCAGCCCGTGCCGCCAGAGCATCTGCGGAATCTGCGTCGATTTCCCGGAGCCCGTCGGCGCCTGCACAATCAGCCGCCCCTGCGCGCGCAGCGATGCGACGACAGCGGACTCCAGTTCATAGATGGGCAAGGCGCGCGGTGACATGCGGGCAGGCCAACCTGCGGCTCGGTCGAGACGGCGCAATTCTTTCTCGGAATACGAGGGAGGGCGCGCGACTCTGACAACGGATGCCCCGCCATACCCACCTGCTTTTGCTTTGCTGCGCCGCGGCGGCCGCCGGTGGCGTGCGTGGCGGTGATCTCTTCGACGGTTTTGCGGAGGGCTGGCGCCTCCAATGGCGCGAACAGAGTTTTCTCACCAAACCCACGCGCTACGAGGTCGTGCGCGAGGGCGGAGTGCCCGTGCTGCATGCGACCGCCCGCGATGCCAACGCCGGCCTGCATCGGACCCAGACGATCATCGCACCGGAGGCTGCGCGACTCTCGTGGCGCTGGAAGGTCGCCGCTCCGCTCACCGGCAACACCCGCGAGCGGGAACGCGCCGGGGATGATTTCGCCGCGCGGGTGTTCGTGGTCTTCGAACAATCCATCATTCCGCTGCGCACCCGCGCGATCAACTACGTGTGGGCGGCGCACGAGCCGATCGGAGCGGAGTTTCCCAACCCCTACACGAAAAACGTCATGATGATCGTCGCGCGCTCGGGCACGGACGAAGCCGGCCGGTGGCAACGCGAGGAGCGCGATGTGATTGCCGATTACCGGCGCTGCTTCGGCGAGGCTCCGACTCGGATCACCGCAGTCGCGGTGCTGGTGGACACCGACAATACCGGTCGCGAAGCCGAGGCTTGGTTCGCCGATCTCCAGCTCACGGCGGGGCCTGCGCCATCGAAGCCGTGATCTCGGTCATCATCCCCACGCTGAACGAAGCGGCCGCCATCGCGGAGACGATTGGTCGCGTGCGCGCCGCCCTGCCCGAGGCGGAAATCATCGTCGCCGACGGCGGCAGCGACGACCGCACGGCCACCGCCGCCACGATCGCCGGAGCCGTCGTCGTGGCCGCACCGCGTGGCCGCGGCCTGCAACTCGCCGCCGGCGCCGCCGTGGCCCGCGGCGATCCGCTGGTGTTCCTGCACGCCGACACCTGGCTGCCGCCCAACGCCGGTCCCATCCTGGCGCGGGCCTTCGCACGGCCCGAGGTGCGCATCGGAACCTTCCGTCTCGCCTTCGATCAGGCCGGACCGTTCCTCGGCGCTTGCGCGTGGCTCACCCGGATTGATTCCGTGTTCACCCGCTTCGGCGATCAAGCGATCGTGGTGCGGCGCGATTGCTACACCGAGCTCGGCGGGTTTCCCGCCTGGCCCCTCTTCGAGGATGTGGAGCTGCTGCGGCGCGCGCGCCGCGTCACTCGCGTGTGGTCCTTTCCCGCGTGCGTCACGACGTCGGCGCGGCGCTTTCGCCGCCACGGCGCGCTGCGCCAGCAATGGCTCAACGCCCGGCTGCTGCTGCGGTTTCTCCGTGGCACTCCGCCCCATGTGCTGGCGGCGGAGTATCGTGCCGGCGTTACCGCCGCTGCCACGCGAGCCACTTCGCGAAGAGACGCTTCACTATCGGCGTGAGCCGCGTGCGGTTGTAGAGGTCGCCGACTTTGCGGATGGCCTCGGCCTGCGTCGGATAGGGATGGATGGCCGCGCCGATCGCGCCGAGGCCAAGCCCGCTCGTCATCGCCAGCGAAACTTCGCCGATCATGTCGCCCGCGTGGGTGGCGACGATGGTGGCGCCGACAATGCGGTCCGTGCCTTGGCGCACGTGGACGCGCACGAAGCCCTCGTCCTCGCCGTCGAGCATCGCCCGGTCCACTGTGGAGAGCGGCTGGGTGAAGGTGTCGATGGCCACCCCTTGTTTCTCCGCCTCGGCGGGCGTGAGACCGACGTGCGCCACCTCGGGCGAAGTGTAGGTGGCCCACGGAATCGTGAGCGCGCTGGCGCGTTTACGGCCAAAGAAGAGTGCGTTTTGAATCACGATGCGCGCCATGAAGTCCGCCGCATGGGTGAATTGGAAACGCGAGCACACGTCGCCGCATGCAAAGATCCGCGAGTTCGTGGTCTGCAGACGATCGTTCACTTCCACGCCCTTCTTGCCAAACGCGACTCCCGCCACATCGAGACCGAGAGCCTCGACGTTGGGCGCACGGCCCACCGCGATCAAAAGCTGATCGGCCGTCTCCTCGTAGTGTCGCGCGCTGGCGGCGAGCGTCCAGCGCACACCACCTCCGGGAGCGGGCGCCACCGCCAGATCCTTGCCATCGCAGAGCAGGCGCACCCCGTCGCGCTCGAGCGCGGCGCGCAGGATGCCCGCCGCCTCGCGGTCCTCCCGCGGCAGAATACCAGCCGCCGATTCGACGAGCGTCACCTCCGATCCGAAGCGGGCGAAGGTCTGCGCCATCTCACAGCCGATGGGGCCGGCCCCGACCACGAGCAGCCGGCGCGGCAGCGTCGTCAGCGAGAAGAGCGTCTCGTTGGTCAGATACGGCACGTCCGCCAGCCCGGTGATGGGCGGGGCCGAGGCGCGTGCACCCGTGGCGATGACGGCCCGGGAAAACCGCAGCGTCTGCCCGCCGACCTCGACGGTGTCGCCGCCAGTAAACTTGCCTCCACCCAGAAAAACATCGACCCCCAACTCGCGAAACCGCGCCGCCGAATCGTGCGGGCTCAAGTCGGCGCGAAGCCGGCGCATCCGCTCCATGACCGCCGGAAAATCCACGGTGATCTCACCCGATAGGCGGACGCCAAACGTCCCCGCGTGCCGCGCCTCGGCCGCGGCCCGCGCCGCGCGGATGAGCGCCTTGGACGGCACGCAGCCGACGTTCAGGCAGTCGCCGCCGAGCAGGTGACGCTCAATGAGCGCCACCTTGGCCCCGAGACCGGCCGCCCCGGCCGCGGACACCAGACCGGCCGTGCCGCCGCCGATGACGACGAGATTGTAGCGCCCGGCGGGCACTGGGTTTTTCCAGTCACCCGGCGCGACGTGCGCATGCAACCGGCGGTTGTGCGTGTCCCAAGGCTGGAGCGGAGCGGAATCGGCGGTCATGCGGCGGGGTTGGTTGGCGCGCGCTTGGCGAGCGCGGCGCGCGCGAGGCGGGTGACAAAGACGGTGACCACAATCGTGGCCAGCAGTCCTACGCCATAGAGCGCCCACTCACCCGGGGTGCGGGTGCGTTCGCCGGCCACCCGCGCGAGGGAGCCGAGGTAAACATACATCACCGTGCCCGGCATCATGCCGATCCACGAGGCGAGCACGTAGTCGCGCAACGAGACGCGCGTGAGGCCAAAGGCATAGTTCAGCAGCGAAAACGGAAACACCGGCGAAAGCCGCGTGAGCCCGACGATCTTCCAGCCCTCGGCGGCGACCGCGCGGTCGATGGCGGCGAAGGATGCGTTGCCCTCGATTTTTGCGCCCACCCAATCCCGCGCGAGATAACGTCCGACGAGAAACGCCGCGGTGGCGCCGAGGGTCGCACCGATCGAGACCAGCACCGATCCGAGCGTCACGCCAAAGAGCGCCCCCGCGCCCAGCGTGAGCGCCGAGCCCGGCACGAACAGCACCGTGGCCACGATATAGAGCGCCACGAAAATCACCGGACCCCACACCCCGAGTCCCTGGATGAAATCGAGCGCCGAGCGCAGGAGCGCGCGCGCATCGAAAACAAAGAGCACCGTGGCCAAGGCCGCGACCGCCAGCACGAGCAGCACGATGCGGGTGCGGCTCATCGTTTCGCCTGCTCGTTGAGGGACCAGTCGTAGTCGGTGTAGGCGATCTTGAAATCCCCGCCGGCCGCCAGCGCCGCGCGCGCCGCCTCCGGGAAAAACGGCGTGGCGAATTTCACCACCGTGCCGGCCGAGGCCTCGAAGTCGCCGGCGAACCACTTGAAGATGGCGGAGAGATGCACCGTGCGCGTCGCGGCCTCGACGCGATTCTTGGCCGGATCGCCGAGAAACACGCGGCCTTGATCAGTGAGCTGCGCGTCGAGGCGTTCAGCCACAAAGGCCTCGCTGCGCAGCGGCGGGCAGCCGAGCGCGGCGCAGACGAGCGCGAAGTGGGCGCGGGCATCGGGATACTCCTTGCGGATGATGCCATGCTCGACGTGGTCGAGGGAGACTTTGCTGCCGAAGAGCGCGACGCCCTCCTTCTTCCACGCGGCGCCCGGCAGCCAGCCGATGCTGCGAATACTCTTCAACGGGTAATGATCCAGGATAAGGCGGAGCGTGGCGGCGTTGTAGAGATTGATGAGAAAGGCGAAACGCTGCGGTTCACTCCACGCTTTGAACTCCGCCTCAGGCACCGCGGCGAGCGTGGCCAGATAGTCGTCGAGCGCGCGGGGGGCGGCCTTCAGGGCGGAGTAGTCCACCAGCCCGTCGCGCACGTCCCGCTTGAGGACGCCGTCGAACGCCGCGTGCGAGTGGTCAAAGGCGCTGAGCGTGGCGGCCAAGCCAAGATAGAGCGCCGCGCGGAGGCCGGTGGAAAGCATCGAGGTCATGCAGGGAGTAGGAGCGCGACGCGCGCGTATTATTCCAACGGAATAACGTCCGCGACCGCGCATCGGACAAGCGTGAACCCTTCCCTTGCACCTTTCCTCGGACGAAGTGTGGTCGTCATCCCCGCACTGAACGAGCAGGCGTGCGTCGCCTCGACGGTGGGCGAATGGCGCGCGCACGGCGCCGGGCTCGTCCGCGTCGTGGACAACGGCAGCACCGACGCCACCGGTGCGATCGCAGCAGCCGCCGGAGCCGAGGTCGTGCTCGAGCCGCTGCGCGGCTACGGCGCGGCCGCATGGAGCGGCACGCAAAGCCTGCCGGATCGGATCGAGTGGATCATCTTCAGCTCGGCCGATGGCAGTGATCGGCTCGACGATGGCGCGGCGGAGGCGTTCCAGCGCGCCATCGACGACGGGGCGGAACTCATCCTCGGGGAACGGGTGACGCTGGTGGCCTCGCGGGCGCGGCTGACACCGACGCAACGTTTCGGCAACGCCCTCGCCTGCGCGTTGATCGCGCTCGGCTGGGGGCGCAGGTTTCGCGACATGGCCTCATTGCGGGCGATTCGGCGGAGCACATTCGAGGAGCTTCGGCTCGCGGACCGGGCGTTCGGCTGGAACGTCGAGATGCAGGTGCGCGCGGTGGAGCGCGGCGTGCGGATCGCGGAAGTGCCGGTTCAGTTTCATCCGCGCCGCGCGGGCGAATCGAAAATCTCGGGCAACCTCCGTGGCATCGCGCGCGCAGGCTGGGGCATCCTTGCAATGGTCGGCCGGCTCCAACTCGAGCGCGCCCGGCGGCAGCGGGAAGACGCCACGCCACGGGGAATACCCGCGCCGGCCGATCCTCTCACGGGGTGTCGCCCATGATTGCCTTTCACCGTCTCGCCTCCGGCCTTGCGGCCGCACTGCTCATTTCCGGCTGCACGGGCGTGCCGATCGTGCAGCAGCGCCTCGTCTCGCGCCCAGGCATGATATTTTCGGATTCACCGGTGCTCGCCACCCGCGGCGCACTGGTCGCGCAACTTGAGCCCGGCCGGGCGGCAGGCGGCGCGCAGGCGGCGGGTTGCACGGCCTGCCGATGATGCGCCGCGCCTTAGCCTGGGTGTTGAGTGCGAGCGGTGCGGCCGCGGCCGAACGCAGCCTTGAATTCGGCGCCGAGCTGCTGCACGCGCCTGACGTCATGATCACCCAGGGCAGCGACACCCTACGGTTTCAACAGGGGCGCACCGAGACGGCACTGACTGTGGGCCTAGGCACCGTCGCGATCGACTACGCGCCCGTGTCGTTCGATTTCCTCGGCCGATTCGTCGAACGGCGGGAGTCGAGTGTTTCTGCGCAAGGCGCATTGCGACACCGGGCGGGCGACCGGCTGGAGTTGCTGGGCGGTGCGGGCCTGCGGATCGGCCACGACAACTACCGCACGCTGTGGCTCGACGAATATTTCCTCCAGCGCTTCGCCGGCCTCGCCGGCTACCGCCGGACGACGCCGCGAGGGTTCTCGTTCTCAGGTGGAGCCCGCTGGGAATACCGAGCCGGTTCCGGCTTTGCGCAGTTTGGCTACAGCCGCACTCAGGACGAGGTGGCCCCGGGCTACGAGATCGACTTCGATGGCTTGAACCGCGGAGCCGAGACGCTGGTGACCGACGCCGCCACACTCTCCTTCGAGCATATCGTCACACGGCGCCTGCGCACCCGCGTCGAGCTGCGCGGCGCCGGCACTTCGGGGCGCAAGCCGCGCTGGAGTGCCGAGGCCTCCGCGCGGCACGCCATCGGCGAGCGTTGGATCGTGCGTGCGGATGTGGGCGGCAGCCTGGAGCGGCCGGATTTTCGCGCCCGCTACGGCGGGCTCGAGCTGGAGTTTGCCGCGACCGGGGCCGTGGCGCTGTTTGCGGGCGCCCACGGCTACCGCGACACCGGCGAGATCGAGAACGCGCTTCTCTTCACGAGCGCCGCGCCCGCCCTGCGCTCGCGGCGCACCGAACTCGGCGCGCGCCACGACGGCGAGCGACTGGGTTGGCGCATCTCGCTCGGCGTGGCCCGGGGCGATTTCGCGGCCACAAATCCCGCGACGGATTTTTTCCAAAACCTCTACCGTGATCGAACCTGGCGCTCCCTGCGCCTCGCCGGTTCGTGGAAATACTAGGCCCGCCATGAAAATCCCATCCCTCTTTGCGTTCGGCTGCGCCATCCTCGCAACCGCGCTGCCCGCACACGCCCAAACCTACCGCGCGGGCGACATCGTGCAGAACTTCACCCTCACCGATCGCGCGACCGGCCGGCCGGTGAGCCTCGCCGATTTCTCCGGTAAGATCGTCTTCCTCGAGTGGTTCGCGTGGTGGTGCCCCTTCTGTCAGGCGGCCGCGCCGCAGGTGCGCAGCGGCATCGTGGACTACTACACCGCGCGCGGCGGCAACCCCGCCGGTGTGCCCGTGCTGCATGTCGCGCTGAACCTTCAGGCCGGGCAGGAGGCCCAGACGCAGCAATTCATCAACGCCTACGGCGTCGGGCAGACGCTCAACGATTTCAGCCGCACCATCGCCAACCGTTTCCAAACCGGGGGCCAGCCCATCTTTGCCATCGTCAACGGCGTCGCGGGCTCGGCCAGCCACCGGCAATGGGAACTCGTCTTCTCTCAGCTCGGCTACGGCTCGACCCAGGCGCCGATCACGGATTTCCGCCGCGCGATCGACAGCGTCCGCGCAGCCGCGCCCACCACCCCGCCGCCGCCTCCACCACCCCCGACTGTCGCCGCGCCCGCGATCGCGGCAAGCCCGCGCGACCTCACGGTGAGGCCGGGCCAGCTGGCGCAGTTCTTCGCCTTCAACACCGGGGGCGCCGCGACCCATGAATGGCGCAAGGATGGCGCGCTCCTGCCCAATGCCACCGGCGCAATGCTCGCGTTGGAGAACGTCACCACGGCCGACGCAGGCCGTTACACCGTCACGCTCGCCAACTCGGCCGGCATGGCAACGGCCACGGCGATTCTCGTCGTGCAGGCCGGCGTCGAGTCCCGTCTCGTTAACGTCGCCACCCGTGCGCTCGCCGGCACCGGCGCAGAGTCGCTCATCCCGGGCTTCGTGATCGCCGGCGGACCGAAGACCGTGCTCGTCCGCGCGGCCGGTCCCGCCCTCGCGGCCTTCGGCGTGGCGGACACCCTCGCCGATCCCCGCCTCGAGCTTTTTTCCAGTGCGACTGCAGTCTCGGCCAATGACGACTGGTCGGCTGCGGGCAATGCAGCCGAAGTCGCGGCCGCGAGCGTCCGAACCGGGGCGTTTGCTTTGGCACTTGGCTCACGCGACGCCGCTCTGCTCGCGACGCTTCAGCCCGGCGCCTATTCGGTGCGCGCCAGCGGGGCGGACGCAACGGCTGGCGTGGCACTGGTGGAAATTTACGATGCCGACACCGCCGGCGCACCAGGTCGCGGCAGCTTCGTGAATCTCGCGACCCGCGGCCTCGTCGGCGCCGGTGCCAATGTAATGATCCCGGGCTACGTCATCAGCGGTTCGGCCGCGAAGACGTTGCTCATCCGCGCCGCCGGGCCCGCGCTCACCGCCTTCGGCGTGGCCGGGGCCCTCCCCGATCCCGTCATCGTGCTCTTCTCGGGTCAGGAAACGCTGCTGACCAACGACAATTGGGGCGACGCGACCAACGCGGACCTGCTCCGCGCAGCCGCGACGCGCGTCGGGGCGTTTGCTTTGGCCGAGGGCAGCAAAGACGCCGCGCTGCTCGTGACGCTGCCACCCGGTGCCTACACGGTCTCCGCCAGTGGCGTGGGCGGCTCTACTGGCGTGGCCCTCGTCGAAATCTACGAGGTGCCCTAGGCCAGCGCGGCGCTCCACACGTCGAGCCTTGTCTGCACGCGCGCTATCAGCGGTTCGAGTCCGCCCGTTTCGGCGATTTCCTCAGCCGTCAGCAAGATCTCGGCCCGCTTGCCGTGCTCCACGAGAATCAGCGGCAGTTTCATCTCCGCAAATTCGGGAAAGGCCCGGCGGAAATCAGGACGGTGATAAAACATCGTGGGGAAGGGCTGCCGTTCCAAAAACGCCTTCCAGGGCTTCAGCATGCCCGTCAAGCCATAGGTAAAATGGCAGAGCCGGCAGTCGTAGGTCTCAGGCGAGAAAAATTTGTGCGCCCAGTCGTTGATCGCGTTGAAGAGACCGTCCTCAGCGTTGTAAATCATGATGAGCCGGTCGGGGATTCTTTGGGCAGGAGTGGAAGACATGATCGATGGGAGTCCTATGCAGCGCCAGTATTCCGCGCCACACCTCACTCCTCCAGCCCAAATACAATCCGCCGCGGATCGCGGGCGAGCCGCCGGGATTAGCGCCGCACGAACAGGTGCTCGTCACCACCTCGCTGCTCCTCCAGTGCCTCGGTGAAACCGTGCGCCGCCAGTCGCGTCGCGATGGCTGCGCGGGTGGAGCGAGGCGGGAAAACATGCGCAAAGATCAACCGGGCTCTGGCAATGATCGGCAGGGCGGCATCGAGGATCGGTAATTCGAGTCCTTCGGCGTCCAGCTTGATGACGTCGAATCCGTCGAGCCGATGGGCGGCGCAATAGTCCGCCAGGCTCACGGTGCGAACCGAGATCGCGCGGCGCAGGCCTACTTCCACCGCCTTGTCCCGCAGCAACGAAGCCCCCAGCGCGCTGCGTGTGGTGAACAGCGTGGTGTCGCCGCTGCTGACGTCGACCGCGGCCTGCTCGATCTGCCATCGCTGCTCGAGGCCGTTGAGTCGGGCCAGCTCGGCGATGCGCCGGGCGAGGCGCGGCACCGGCTCGAAGAGATGAATGCGGGCCTGTGGCCAGCGGTCGGCCACCGAAAGGGCGAAAAGACCGGTATGCGCGCCGACGTCGAGAACGACCGGCGCGTCACCGGCAACGAGACCATGGTGGCGATCGAGCGGAAACATGTCCTCGACGAACATCCGCTCGTAGACGCGGCGCTGCGTGCGATCCCAGATCGGCACCACGAAGCCGGAACGCGACCGCGCATGAATCGGAAAACAACGGATGAACAAATCGCGCCAGTGCGCCCCAAGGCGCTCGATCGCGCCGCGCGGCGGGCGCATCTGTGGCGGGGAGGGCATCGTTCAAAACCGCACGGTCACGTCCCGGCGCTCCGCCGGAATGGCTTGGACGCTGCCACGGTCGCGGTCCGGAAACGTCTCGGACCGAGGCGACAGCGGCGGAGGCGCAGCGAGCGCTTGGGTCGGTGTATCGCGATCTGCATGGCCCGGGCAGCGAAGGTCCGGCCCGGCCCACGGTCAAGGCGCAAGATTTCCGCCATTCGCGGAGAACTCTTCCGTAATTTTTATTTGGTTACTGGCGCCTCCGCCTTGCGGCCGCCGCGCACTCTCATTTTCCCGCATTTTTTCAACTGCGCGCTTGCCAGCCTCAAAATCGGTCGGCTAAAAATTGCGTCGCCCCCTTCGCTGCGCTAGGAACGGCAAATTGGCTGTGCGGCTCCACCCCCCCGCTTACAGCGGATTTTTCGTCGCTGGTGCGTTCCCCACTGGCCCGTCTTCACTCGAAAATCCAATCCACCGCATCCCATCCCCCACGCGTATGCTCAACCGCTTCGTCACCCTCTCCGTCGGCGGGCAACACGACCTGACGGCGTGGGCCCACGTCTCCATCCTGTCGGCGATGGCCTGGGCGCCGCCGGACAGCGAGTTTTGCATCGTGACCGACCAACCCGAGTCCTTCGGCTGGTTCGGCGACCGCATCAGGATCCTGCGGGTTGACGCCGCGACCCTGTGGGACTGGCGCGGCCGCCACGATTTTTTCTGGCGGATCGAGCTGATGTGCGTGGTGCATGCCGCCGCACTGGGGCCGGCCAACGTCATCTACCATGATTCCGACGTCCTCATGCGAAAGGATCTCTCCGGCCTGTGCTCGGCGCTGAGCGCCGGCGACGTGTTCATGCACGAGTTCGAGTATGAGCTGTCCACCGCGCGGCGCCGGGGTCAGCGGAGGCTGTGGCGGCAGATCGCCGGGCGTGAGGTCGCGGGCTACCGCATGGCGGCGCCGCGCCCGATGTGGAACGCCGGGCTGATCGCCGTCGGTTCGGAAACCCATGCGCTGCTCGACCAAGCGTTGGTTCTCCTCGACGGCCTGATGGACGAAGGGGTTCGCCACAACTTGGTCGAGCAGCTGGCCATCAGCACCGTTTTCGGCGCCACCGCGCGCCTGCGCCAGGGCCGACCGTGGATGGATCACTTTTGGGCGAACAAAGACGGCTACGCCGTCGCCATGGACCGCCAGCTCGCGCAAATCCTGACCCTCGGCCTCGACGTCGATTCCGCGGTCTCGATGGTGAGGCGGGAGCCGATCCTGCTGCCCTTGGTCGTGCGCAAGCGCTGGTGGTCGAAGCTGCTGGCTCGCGTGGCCGGCCACGGTCCACCCAGAGTTTCGACCGCCGGACGGCAAGTCAGGATTCCGCTGCCGGCGGAGGATTTGGTCCACGACGCGCCTTCCCGGAAGATGGCCTGATACGTGCGGCATCGCCGGCGCGCCTCAGCCCCACGGCTTTGGCGCGCTCACTCCTCCACGCCGAAGACAATGCGGCGTGGATCGCGCACGAGCCGGAGCGTGCGAAACACCCGGTCCCACCACGAAAAGAGCGAGCTGTAGTTCGAGTCGCTCTCCGCACGCACGATCGAGTGATGCACCTTGTGCAGCGCGGGCGTGACAATGACGAGACGCAGCACGCGATCGAGGCGCTCGGGCAGCGCGAGGTTGGCGTGATGAAACTGCACGACGGCGAAGAGCATCAGTTCGTAGAGCGCGAGCTCGCCGATTCCGCAGCCGATGAGGAGCAGCACCGGCACGCGCAGGATCGAAGAGAGAACGATTTCTCCGGTGTGGAAGCGGCTCGCCGTCGTGACATCCATCGCGCGGTCGGCATGATGCCAGCGGTGGAAGCGCCAGAAGAACGGCACGCGATGGTTCAGCCAATGCCACCCATACGTCCACGCATCGAGCAGCAGCACGGCGAGCGCGGCCCGCATCCATGGCGCGAGATCAGAGGCCAAGAGGTTAAGCAGGCCAAAACGATGCACAGCGGCCCACTGCGTGACGGCGAGCCAGAGGCCGGCGAAGACCAAGGCGACCACCGCGGCGTTGAGCGCGCCCAGCGCCAGATTGAGCACGCCGTGCCGCGCGCGTTCGCGGGTGCGGCCGAAGAGTGGGAAATACGGCTGCGCTGTCTCCCAGGCGAGCAGCGCGACGAGCACGGCCGCCGCGAGGACTGGGCGACCGTAGGGCGCGGAGAGCGGGATTTCCATCGCTAGTGCGGCCCGACTACATCCGCTTTTCCTCGAGATCGTAAACGTCGAACCACACGCGCACAGGCCGGTTCGCCGGAATGAATTTCGGGATATAGCCCTCAAGGAAGACCTGCAGCGGCAGCGGCATCTCGCTCAGCCGCATGTCGCGCATTTTGTTGTTCCATGCGACGACTTCGCCGTCGTCCTTGATTTTCGAGTGCGCGGCGATCCACGCGGCGACGGCGGTGTCGTCGGCACCGGTGGCGACAAAGGCCCTGAACGCCTCGGCGTCGATACCGGTGAAATCGAGGAGGTAGCGATCAAGCGGGCAGTTGAAGTGATACTCGCCGGCCGTGCCGGCGACGACGGCACGGCATTTGTCGAGCATGCGCGCGGCATGGACGTAACCCGCGAGCGTGGTGCGCGGGCTGCGGGGAAATTCCTGCGCCAAATTCTTGGCCTGGAGCTTTAGGTTGTCGGAGTTCATAATTTGGAAAATGCCACGGGGAAAAACTCCCCGAAGCCCGCCGGACCATTCAGCAGGGCGCGAGAGCCAAAAGCGCCGGCCCGCCCGCTACTGAACGGCTGCCCGACAAGCCCATGCGCCGCACCATGACAGGAAACTGGCTTTTCGCCTGATGCGCGAGCAGGGGCAGGATCACCGGGTTGAGCAGGGGAAATTTCGGCAGGCCCTCCCACCAAACGCGCACCACCGTCCGGTCGGACTCCGTGCGGACACTCCATCCGCCGGTCATCTCCAGAAACGGAAATGGAAATCCCGGTTCACGCGTGAGGAACTCCAGTGAGAGTTCGCGCGTTTGATGATTTAGCACTGTGCAACGCTCCGACCAGCGGCGGTTCGCCAGATCGGCGCAATCCCGAATCGCTCCTTCCGCCGGTTCCTCTCCGTCGCGCAGGCGGGACGAGGCCAGCGTGGGCGCAAATCGCGCCACTTCCCCGAAGTTTGCCAGGTTGCCCCAGATTTCTCGTGGGTCGCCGCCACCCGTGAATTCGAAGCACACCCGGAAACGCGCACGATCGCGCGCATCGGCGGCAAACGCCGTCCCAATTCCCCGCAACTGCCCGAGCGCAAACCCGAGCACCAGCGCAGCGATCACGACCACCAACGCGATGCCCTGCGAGGTGAGTTGGCCGGAGGCCAACACCAGCAGCAGACCGCTGCCAAGCACCCAGCCAAGATCGGCCAGACTGATGAGCAGCGCGAGCAAAGTGTCCGGCGCCGGCCGGGTGCCCAGCCAACCGGTAAACGCCCCAAACGGAAGCAAGAGACCGCCAATGACCGCGAGGATCACGGGGGCGACCTCGGCGCCGATCATCGGCGCCAAGCCAGAGGCGAAAAAGAGCAGCCCGCTGCCGGTCACAAGGGAGAACGCCGCATTGGCGAGCAGCGCCACCCGCAGAAGGGTGGCGCGGGAGCGAGGAGCCGTAGGTTTCATAAAATTAGCTTGGGGACCGGGCAGCGTATTCTCAGAGGCCCTTCGCCGCCGCGATGATCTCGGCGCTCTCCGGACGATCCTTGTAGCCATCGCGCCCGAGCTTGGCGCGGATCACGCCTTTCTGATCGACGATGAAGACCACCGGGTGCGCCACGCCGGCCGCCTTGCCCTTGGCCTCGGCGTTGCGGATGCCGTAGGCGTCGATGACTTTGCTGCCGGTGTCGGAGAGAAGCGGAAAGGTGAGGCCAAGTTTGGCCGCGGCGGCCGCGCTCGTGGCGGGCGCATCGTAGCTGATGCCCACGACGCGGACGCCGCTCATCTCGACCTTCGCGAGATCGGCCTGCAGGGCCTGCAGCTGCTTTTTGCAGAACGGGCACCAATCGGCCGAGCGGTAAAACACCAGCGCGACGGGGCCCTGCTTGGTCAGCGACATGAGGGAGACATCGGCGCCGGCGGCGTTCTTCAGGGTGAAGTCGGGGGCCTTGGCGCCGACGGCGACGCCGGGGAGGGTCGGAGAGGCGGCAAACGTCGCGGTGGCGACGGCGAGCGAAGCGAGGAGGGCGAGGGCGTGTTTCATGAGGGAAAAAGAATGCTAGTTAAGCGCGCCGGTGCAACTGCTGCCGGCCCCGGCGGTGCAGGCGAGGCAGTGCGCGCCGGTGAGGATCGCGCGGCCGGCGAGAGCGGCGGGCGTCACGTCCCAAAGGTGGAGCGGCTTCCCATTGCGGAGCTGCATCCCGAGCATCTGGTTGAAGTCGCAGTCGTAAACCTCGCCGCGCCAGCCGACGCTCAGCGTCGAGCGGCACATGAGGCCCTCGATCGTCGCGGGGTTGAAACTGTTCGCGAGCAGTTCGAGATAAGCGTCCCACTGGCCATGCTCGCGGAGGTCTTGCGCGAAGCGGGCGATGGGCTGGTTCGCCAGGGCAAAGAGCCGCGTGAATTCGATGCCATGGCGCGCGCGCAGCTCCGTTTTATAATCGGCTTCCAACTCGGGCTGCGACGGCGGAAGCTTCGCGCCGAGCGGGTTGTAAACGAGACTGAGCGGCAGGCGCGTGCCGTAGCCGACGGCGTTTAATTTTTTCAGCGCGCGGATGCTTTTGTCGAACACGCCGTCGCCACGCTGCGCATCGACATTCTCCGCGCTGTAGCACGGCAACGACGCGACGACCTCGACTTCGTGCGCCGCGAGATACTCGGGCAGCCACGCAAACGCGGGCGTTTCGATGATCGTGAGGTTATTCCGATCAATCACGTGGCAGCCGCACTCGCGCCCGACTTCGACAAAGGTGCGGAAGTGCTCGCTCAACTCCGGCGCGCCGCCCGTGATGTCCACGATCTCCGGGCGGTGGGTGCGAATCCAATCGCAGACGCGCGCGGCCACGGCGGCGTCCATCATTTCCGTGCGCCACGGCGCGGCATCCACGTGGCAATGGCGGCAGGCCTGGTTGCATTTGCGCCCGACGTTGATCTGGAGCGTCTGCACGCGCCCGCGCATCAGGCTGAGGCCGTGGGCGGAAAGCTGGCGGTCAAAGGCGTGCATCGCTGCCGGTAAGAACTCGGGGCATGGAAATTATTCCCCGCGATACCACCGCGCGAGCCGCGCGGGCGCAACCCCGAGCGCATAGCCGGCGAGCACCATCTGATTGACCACCATCGTGTGCATCGCGCCCCGCTCGCGCCAGCGGCGGCCCGAGGTGCACGCCGCCTCGGCCGTGACCACGATGTCCCCGCGGGATTTCAACCGCCGCACCAGCGCGTAGTCCTCCATGATCGGCAACGCAGGGAAGCCGCCGATGCCCTCGAACGTATCGCGCCGGAGAAACAAGCCCTGGTCACCGTAAGGCAGGCCCAGGTGGCGCGCGCGCCAGTTGGTGCCGGCCTCAATGAGGCGCCGCCCGGAAAACTCCCCCTCAATTGCGAAGGCGAACGCACCGGCCGCGACGCCGGGGCGAGCGAGTGTGGCGCGCACGATTTCGGCATAGCCCGGCGGCGGCTGCGTGTCCGCATGCAGAAACAACAGGAACTCGCCGACCGCCGCAGCCGCCCCCGCGTTCAACTGCGCCGCCCGCCCGCCTTCCGCGCTGAGCGCGATGGCATCATGCGCCCGAGCCACCGCCCGTGTCCTATCCCGGCTGCCGCCATCCACCACGATGATCTCAGCGGCCCCGCCCGCCCGGACTGCCGCCAACGTCGCAGGCAGCGCCTCTTCCTCGTTGAGCGTAGGAATAACGACTGACACCCCGCCCTGCCCGAACTCGCGCGCCGCGGGTGTCGCCGCCCACACCGCGAGGTCGTCCGGCGTATCGACATCGCGCAACTCCTCCAACTGCGCGACGGACACACCGTGCGTCAGTGCCGCTGCAAGAGTCTGCGCCCGCACCTCCACCCCGCCCCATGCGATGCCGCGAAACAACGCCGGCACAGGCCGACGGAGGCCGATGAGGTAGTAACCGCCATCCGCCGCCGGTCCCAAGACCACCTCGCGTTCAGCGAGCGCGCCAAACGCCGCCGCGAGATGGTGCGGCCGGATCTCCGGGCAATCACCTCCGATGACCACGGCCTGCCCCATGCCCTCGGCAAACGCCTCCGCGATCGCGCGCTCCATCCGCGCGCCGAGATCGCCCTCGCCCTGTTCCCGAATCGTCCCCTCGACGCCCAGCCAGTCCCGCGCAGCCTGGTCATCGGGCGAGCCCGTGATGCGCACTTCGACCGCCACGGCGGCGGTGGCCGCAAACTCCCTGACGGTCGCGAGCGTGGCCGCCACCAGCGCGCGATGCAGCGCGCAGGCCCGCCCCGCGCCGAGCGCCGGGATCAGCCGGGTCTTGACCGCGCCGGAGCGCGGAAACTTGAGCATGAGGATGAGGCGCGCGCGCATCGTGAGGGCGATAGCGCCATTCACAGCCACACGCCGGATGTCGTCACCGAAAAAGCACAGTCGGCGGAACCCTTGAGCGCCCGCGCGACTTGCTGGCTAATCTCATCAACAACAGCCACCGTCCCGGCACACGACACCCCCGGCAGTTGTCGCGTCGTAATCGTCGCCCTTGGTTTCCTTCGGGTGCCGCAGCGCCGCGCCCGCGCAATTGAAGGGTTTCGCCTCGGCCAGCGGAATCTCGCGCCGCGGTTCGACGAGGGCGAAATGCGCGCGGTAGGGCTCCTGGCTGTAGAGCTGATAGGTCTTGTCGCACACGGCGTAGCGGCGACCGCGTTGCAGCCGGTGGCCGTCGTCGTCGAGCACTTCCTTGAACGGCCCGAGATAGATGGCGGCCTGATTGCGCTCCAGGCACGGACCTTGTTTGCCTTTGAAGGCCTGCACCGTGACCGAGCGAAACTCGATGCCTTCGACGGTGCGCCACGGCGTCGCGTCGCGCTTGAGGATCTGAATCCCGTAAAACCCCGCGTCGGCGAACGCCCGCAAAAAATCCTCTTCCGTGAGCGCGCCGCTGATGCAGCCGCTCCACAACTCGGGGTTTTGCTGCAGCGCTTCCGGCACGGGCTCATCGGCCACGATGTCGGAAATGACGGCGCGCCCGCCTTTTTTCAGGACGCGAAAAATCTCCTCGAACAGCATCCGTTTCGCGCGCGGTTCGACAAGGTTCAGCACGCAGTTGGAGACCACGACATCGATCGCATCGCTCGCGACCAGTGGAGCGCGCACACGCAGGTCGTCGGCCAGTTCTTCGGCGGCGAGAAACGAGGCGGCGTCCGCGATGGGTCGGGCTTGCAGTTCGTGATCGAGTTTTTCTAGGTCGAGCGCGAGGTCTTGGATGCGGCCCTTGCGGAACTCGACGTTGGCAAAGCCGATTCGCTCCGCGACGATGGGCGCGTTGCGGCGGGCGACTTCGAGCATCTCGTCGGTCATGTCCACGCCGATGACGCGGCCCTGCGGCCCGACAACTTGCGCCGCGATGAAGCAGATTTTTCCCGTGCCGCTCCCGAGATCGAGCACAGTCTCGCCGGGTTTGACGTAGCGCGAGGGATCGCCGCAGCCGTAATCCTTCTCGATCACCTCGGTGGGGATGACCTCGAGATAGCGGCGATCATATTCGACGGGGCAGCAGAGCGCAGCCTCGGGCGCCTGGGCGGCGGCGGCGTAGCGTTGTTTGACGGAGGTTTCGGCAGGCATGGGCAAAGTCAGAGGAGTGCGCGGAGCTCGGTTGCGGGCACAGTTCCGGCCAGGAGGTAAAGCTTGCCCTCGCGCAGCCACGCGGCGGCGTTCACCTCGCCGACGGCGAACATCGCCGGCATCGCGCCCAGCGCGTGGCCCGGGATGGCCTCGGCATCGAGGACGAAGAGATCGACGTGCTGGCCGCCGAACTTGACGCAGAGCATCGTTACCTGCCGGCCGCGCCACGCGACGACCTTGCAGGCGGAGATGCCTTTGTCCGCGAGTCCACGCGGCAGGACAAAGTTCGGATCACCGCGGTGGCTCGCCAGCCACGTGCGGTAGCCGGCGTTGTCGAGTCCCCACACATCGGCGTGACCGCCAAACTCGGGTCCGGGCGCAAGCATCGCGGTGCGAAACGCCGCAAACTCATCGCCGGCCCCGCCCCGCGGCAGGAAGAGCGCCCCGACCGCAAGCAACAGCGCGAGCGCGGCCGCCATGGCCAGCCACACCGGCTGGCGCCAGCGCGGGAGGCGCCGCACCGTCGCCCGCGCGAGCAGGAGCTGCCCCGCCAGATCGGGCGGCACGGCGCGCGCGCGGAGCTTGGCGCTGAGGGCCCGGTCAAACGCCCGCTCCTCGGCGAGCCAGCGGGCGAGCACTGGATCGCGGCCGGCGAGCGCCAGCGCCTCTCGGTATTGCGGATCCTGCGCGTCCTCCCCGTCGGGCCGGCATGCGCCAAGGATAAATTGGGCTTCCTCGCGGTTCATAGTGATTGCGCCGTGCGCGGGGTCGGTGGCAGCGAGATGATTTTTTCCGTATCGTCCGCACTGGACTGCGCGACGTTTTCCTTGAGGAGGGCGCGAAGCTGCGCCTTGGCGCGCGAGAGCCGCGACATCACCGTGCCGATCGGCACGTCGAGCATGACGGCGATCTCGCGGTAGGAGAGGCTTTGCAGGTAGAACAGCGTGAGCGGCGTGCGGTGATGCTCGTCGATTCGCTCAAGTGCGGCCCACACGGTATTGGCGTCGATCCGATCCAGAAAATCCGTCGCCGGCGCCGGCAGCTCCAGTTCGGTGAGAGACAGTTCCGTATGCGGAAAGCGTTTCTCATGACGCTTCCGTCCGAGAAAGACGCGGTAAAGCGTCGTGAAGAGCCACGACTTCACCTTGGTGTGATCGCGCACCTGGCCGCTCTTGGTGAGCAGTCGGCAGTAGGACTCCTGGGTGAGGTCGCGCGCATCGTCGGGATTGCGCGCGAGGCTCAGCGCGAACCGGTGCAGGTCCTCGTGATAGAGCGCGACGGCTTGCTCGTAGTCCACTTCGTCCACGCCAGTGAGAAGGCCGAGAACCTTTTCTATTCCGCAACGGATCGGGATGGAGCGGAAATTTCCCCCGGGATGCGATGGAATAGGATCGGGCGTGGCCCATCAAATCGACGCAACCGCAACCTCCAACCAAACCCACCCTCCATGATAAAAGCATCCTTCCTCGTCTGCGCTGCGCTGCTCGCGGCCGCGCCCGCGCTCGCCTCCGGCAGCTACTCCAACCGCCCGCCTCGCCCGCCCGCCGCCGCGTCGGCCAAGATGGATCAGGAGAAATACACGCTCGGCCAGAAAGTCTATGAAGGCTCTGCCATGACCGCGGGCGGCGGGGACGCGGCTGCGCAGACCCCGCGCCTCACGGCCCTGCAGGCCAAGCTGCCCGCCGACGCCGCGAAGATGAAGAACCTCGTCGCGCTCGCCGGGAAGATCAGCGCCACGCAGCTCGACGCCCTGGAGTATTTCGTGGCGCAGCGCTTTGGCATGAAGAAGTGAACCGCGCACCGCCTCCCCATCCAACGATTCTCACCATGAAGAAAATTCCCCTCCTCCGCCTCGCCCTCGTCGCAGCCTCCCTCGGCTTCGCTTCGCACGCCACGGCCCAGAACGTCTGGCTCGCCGAGCCTGGCGTTCTCGTCGTCACGCCGATCTACACGCACCAGTCCTTCGATGAGTTTTACGTGGGCACCACCCGCATGAGCCTGCCCGCCGATATCACCCAGCGCAC
Organism: Opitutaceae bacterium; assembly: GCA_030693515.1. GTDB lineage: Bacteria > Verrucomicrobiota > Verrucomicrobiia > Opitutales > Opitutaceae > ER46. Next base: position 34,280 of record JAUYAK010000107.1, on the reverse strand, counting down.
GCAGACGATCCGCTTCGACTACGGCCTCGCCCCGCGTCTCGCGCTCGACGCCGCCATCGGCTACACGGCCGTGAAATTCAATCCGCCCGGTGCGAACTTCAAACGCAAGGGCCGCGACGATGCGCGCCTCGGCCTGAGCTACGCGCTGCTCACCGAGACCGACAACCGCCCGGCCGTCACCTATCGGACCGGCCTGATCATCAACGGCGACTACGACATCCCGAACACCCTCCCGCCGATCAACCCGGGCGACCGCGCGAGCGGATTCGAGTCCGCACTCGCCGTCGGAAAATCGCTCGGCGAGGGCTTCGCCGCGTATGGCGAGATCGGTTACCGCAACCGCAACCACCGCGTGCCCGACGATCTCTTCGGCAGCGTGGGGGTCGCGAAGCAGGTCGACGCGTTCACCGTGAATCTAGGCTACCGGCGGTCGCAGGGGTTGAGCGGCGGCGACATCGGCGGTCCGGGCTTCGGCACAAGCTACGGGTTCCCGCAGGTGAAGGAGGTCACGCAGTTCATCGAGGGCGGCCTGTCGTTCACCGACGCCGGCGGGCGGAGCTACCAGCTCACCGCCGCCAAGTGCATCGGCGATCTGCGCAACACCGGCCGCGCCAAGGTCGTCTCCCTCAGCATCAGCCTGCCCTTGAGGCTCTGAGCCTTTCGGTTGTGTGTTACCAAGGCCGCCCACGAGGTTCACATCTCGCGGGCGGCCTTTTTTGCGCTCCGCCAATCCCACCCCGCCGCGATCATGATCGCGCCAAACTCCACCGGCCGCAGCCACGCCGGGTGGCCGAAATTCCCGAGCGAGGGATCGCCCAGATTGAGGCCCGTCGCGTAGCTCAGGCTCACCGCCGCCAGGACCGCCACACCCGTGGCCGAGGGCCGCAATGCGACAAAGGGCCAGAGCCAAAGCGCATACCACGGGTTGGCCGTCGCCGAGAGCAGGAGAAACGCCCCGTATATCCAGGTGCCCGGCGGAGGCTGCGCGAACGTCCTTCTCCAACGCAGGAAAAGTCCCGCCCAAATCGCGCCAAACGCCACCGCGCACACCCCGCGCGCGATCGGCGGTGACGTCGCCGCCGCGGCCAGCGCGTAAACGCTCGAGTTGAACTCCCACTCCCCCGCCATCGCGCGCAGCCCTGCGAGATCCGCGCCGCTCCCGCGCAACCAAAACGGCGCGTAGCACGCCAAGCCCGCGCCTACCGCCGCGATCCAGGCCCGCGCGCCCAGCCGCCAGAGGATGAACGGCGCGAGCAGGACCGCGAAGACCTTGGCCGCGATTGCCGCACCCAGCGCCACTCCCGCCGCCACACCCCACCCACGCTCCCTGTTTCGCCACGCCACAACAGCCAGCGCGATTGCGAGCGCGTCGGGATGGGCGTTGAAGCCCGTCTCGAAGATCGCGAGCGGGCACCACGCGAGCAGCAGCCGGCCCCGCGCCCCCAATACCGGCCACAGCAACACACCGAGCGCCAGCTCCGCGCCGAGCAGGATCAGTTTCCAAGGCCAGAGCTGCGCCGGCGCGACCGCGTGGGCGGCGCGGAAAGCCCACTGCGTCGCAGGCCCATAGACCGTCGCGACATCCGGATGATTGATCCGATCAAGCACCGCGCGGAATTCGGGCGCGATGCTCTCGTCGCCGAATCGCGCCTGCGGCGGCTCCGCATAGGGATTCCCGGTGACCGCGAAGCGATGCCCATCCCACAGGAACCGGTGGTGATCATCCTCCAGCACCGGCTGCGCAAAGAATGCCACAAGGCGAAAGCCCAACGCCCAGACTGCGACGACGCGGCCACCGCGCCCTCCGGAATCGGACGCGCACCACGCGAACGCGAGCGACGCCCACGCCACGGCGACGACCCCGAGCATCCAGCCCAAGGTCGCGCCGCCCGCGGTGTGCGATCGCCACACGAGGATGAGCCAAGCCCCCGCGGCGACCGCGCCCGCCCCATGCAGCCGCCACGCGGGCGGGCCGCCCTCGTTGTCGTCGTGGCGGTTCGATGCCTCCATGCCCACGCCATGCGAGCCGCGGACGGTGGCGCTATTCCACCAGAAGGTGAACAACCGGTGAGCCAAGTTGCTCTCAAGTTATTCACCGCTTCACGCGGTGAATCGATTGTGCAGAACCTAGGCTTTAGTTTCGCTCCGCGGGCCGCACCTTTTGACTCGTTCCTTGATAGAACAGTCGCAAGCGCAGCGGTCCTGAAAAACATCGCTGAGGGCACGGCTGGGATAATCCCGGGCGACCGGGGAATGGCGGACGGCAACTGGTGCCGGCCGCCCCTCCTGAGGGCGAAAGCCGCTTGAGAGGCATATGTCACCAGTTCCTCTGGCCGGAGTCGTGTCCGGTCAGTCCACGCACGAACTAGGAGCTGAGCCGTAAGGCGCGATCAGAAACCGCGCTGAGCGGAGTCAGGCCCACGGGACGTTTCGACCCGTGCGCCGACGCAGTCACCCCAGAGGGTTACGGTTGCTACTGCGCAGACCAGAACGCAGTCGTGATTTCCGGCGGGACGACCCCGCCAAAAGGCCCGGCTCGCTGCACGAGCGGGGCGCGCAAGGAAATCGCGACGGCGGGGAGTGAGCGGACCTAGGCAAAGTCCGTCAACCTCCTCAACTGGGGCGGTCCCGCAAAACGGGGTCACCCCGCTGCAAAAGCGAACGCAACCTGAGAGTTAAGAGGTCAGACCCGTAGCGCGGGGCCAACGGCGAGCCAAAAGCTCGCGCCGTCCCCGTGGTAAAGGTGCCGACGCGAGACAATGAAAATTGCAGGCGTGTCAGCACTGCGTCCGGCGAGCCGCTCCTGGCAAGGAGCGACCCAACCGGGCGCAAAGGCCTCACTCAAAAGTTCCCGGCCGGCAACGGCCAGGACGGTCCCGCCATGAGACCGCAGTCTCCGCATGCCGCGGAGAGTGGCGTCGGGAAGCACACCGCCCGCGAAAGCGAGCGCGTCCAAGCGTGTGCGACTGGGAAAGAGCGAGTGACGCACGCCCACCCCCGCAAATTGGCCTCGGAAGCCTCAAAACTTCCGGGGCCTTTTTGTTTTCCAATTTTCGCGTGCGCCGCCTCACTCGGCCCGTCGCTTACCTTTTCCCCCATGCGTCCTCCCTCCCACCGTCTATTCGCCATCGGCACGCTCGCACTGCTTGCCACGCTTCCCACGACTGCCGCCGACCAGGCCCCCGCGCCCAAGGCCACCCCCTACCCACTGATCATGGGCCCCATCCGCCTCTGGGACGGAGCCGCGCCCGGCGCGCTGGGCGACACCGCGAAGGACATCCCCACGCTCACGCCCTACCGGCCCGCGGCGGGCCAAGCCAACGGCGCCACCATGCTCGTGCTCCCCGGCGGGGGCTACGGCAGCCTCGCCGAACACGAGGGCGCGGGCTACGCGGAGTTCTTCGCCCAGCATGGCATCACGGCCTACGTGCTGAAATATCGCCTCGGCTCCAACGGCTACCGCCATCCCGTGATGCTCGGCGATGCCGCGCGGGCGCTCCGCATGCTGCGCGCCTTTGCGCGGCGCGACGGCCTCGATCCCGCGCGCATCGGCGTCATCGGCTCCTCGGCCGGCGGCCACCTCACCTCCACGCTCGTCACGCACTTCGACGCCGGCAAACCCGACGCCAGCGATGCGATCGAGCGCGAGAGTTCCCGCCCCGATCTCGGCATCCTGTGCTACCCGGTGATCTCGTTGCTTGAGTTTGCGCACAGCGGTTCGCGCAAAAACCTGCTCGGCGAGAACCCGCCCGCCGATCTGGTGAAGTTTCTCTCCAGCGAACTCCAGGTGACCAAGGACACGCCGCCGTGCTTCCTCTGGCACACCGTCGAGGACAAGGCCGTGCCCGTGGAAAACTCCCTGCTCTTCGCCGCCGCGCTGCGCCGGGCCGGGGTCCCGGCCTCGCTGCATATCTACGAAAAAGGCGCCCACGGCCTCGGCCTCGGCCGGCCTGATCGCCCCGCCCCGCCGTGGGCCAGCCAGCTCCTCTACTGGTTCAAGGAGCGGAAATTCACGCCCTGAGCGCCCGCCTCACGCGCCCAAGCTCTTGATCAGTTCCACCATGGGCAGGAACATCGCGATGACGATGACGCCCACGCCCACCGCCATGAAGACGATCATGATGGGCTCGATGATCGAGGTGAGCGCATCGACGGCGTTGTCCACCTCCTCATCGTAGTTGTCGGCGATGCGGACGAGCATGTCGGGCAGCGCGCCCGTCTCCTCGCCGACCTCGATCATGCTGGTGACCATGCCCGGGAAAATCTTCGTCGATTCCAGCGGCTGGGCGACGTTGTCACCCTCCTTCACCCGGTCGTGCACGACGTTGATCGCATTTGCGATATGCACGTTGCCACTCGTGTCGCGCGTGATGGTGAGGGCCTGAAGGATCGGCACACCGGACGACAGCAGCGTGCCGAAGGTGCGCGTGAAACGCGCCACGCCCGCCTTCAGAAACAGATCGCCCAGCACGGGCATCTTCAGCAGCAGCCAATGCAGGAAGCGCGTGCCGATGCTCGATTTTTTGAACATCAAGAACAACACCGCCGCGCAGAAGACCCCGCCGAGCACGAGGAGGATGTTGTGCCGCAGCGCATCGGCGATCCCGACGACGAAGGACGTGAGCGCCGGGAGGGGCTTGCCCTTCAGCATCGTGAAGAACACCTCCTGGAACTTGGGCACCACCCAGATCATGAGGACGCCCATGATGCCGCCGGCCACGCAGCTGATAATCGCGGGATAAACCATCGCGGAGATGATTTTGCCGCGGATCTTCACGGACTTTTCGGTGAACACGGCGAGACGCTCGAGCACCTTGTCGAGCACACCACCGGCCTCGCCCGCCTTGACCATGTTGACGTAGAGGCGATCGAACGCCTTGGGGTGCGCGGCCAGGCCGTCGGAAAAATTCCCGCCGGATCGGATCGTGTCGGCGCAATCCTCCACCACCGCTTTGAAGGCCGGGCGCTTCTCCTGCCGCGCCAGCACTTCGAGGCTGCGCATGATCGGCATGCCCGCCTTCACGAGCGTCGCGATTTGCCGGGTGAAGACGGCCTGCCCCTTGGCGTTGATCGGGCTGCCAAAAGAGATGCCCTTGCGACGCCGCAGCTGCGGCGCACCATCGGCGGCCGTGAGCTTCGGTCCGCGCGGAGGGGCCTTGGCGGCAAACGTCGCGGGCTTCTCGGGCTGGTCAGTGCGGACGGAAAGTTTGGCCATGGCGATGGGGTAGGACGTGCGGCGCGCGCTCAGGTATACTTAATCACTTCCTCAATCGACGTGTGGCCATCGAAGATGGCCCGGAGCCCGTCGTCGCGCAGTGTGCGCATGCCCTGCTCGATGGCCTTCTGGCGGATGACGAGCGTCGGCGACTTCTGCGTGACGAGATCCCGGATCGCCTCGCTCATGCGCAGCCACTCGTAGATGCCAAGGCGGCCCTTATAGCCGGCTTGCGAGCAGGCCGGGCAGCCCTTGCCGTAGAAGAACTGCCGGCTCCCCACGCTCTCCCGCGCGATGCCGAGCGGCGCGAGCAGATCGGCCGGCGGCAGGTAGGAGGTCTTGCACTGCACGCACACGCGGCGCACGAGCCGTTGCGCGAGCACGGCCTCCAGCGAGGCGGCGATGAGAAAAGGCTCCACGCCCATGTCCACGAGGCGCGTCACGGCGCCGGCGGAGTCGTTGGTGTGCAGCGTCGAGAGCACCAAGTGGCCGGTCAGCGAAGCTTGGATGGCAATTTGCGCCGTCTCGAGATCGCGGATTTCCCCGAGCATGATCACATCCGGATCCTGGCGGAGGAAGGAACGGAGCGCTGCGGCGAAGGTGAGGCCCACGAGCGGATTCACCGGCACCTGCATGATGCCCTCGATCTCGTATTCGACCGGATCCTCGGCGGTGAGGATCTTCAGGTCGACGGTGTTCACGATGCGGAGGCCGCTGTAGAGGGTCGTCGTCTTGCCGGAGCCGGTCGGGCCGGTGACGATGAAGATGCCGTTGGGCCGGTGGACAATTTCCTGGATGCCGTTGAACACATCCTCGGGCATGCCGAGCTGCGTGATGTCGAGCCGCACGGCCGCTTGGTCGAGCACGCGGAGCACGACGCTCTCGCCGAACTGCGTCGGCAACGTGGACACGCGCAGGTCCACCTGGCGTCCGCTGATGGTGATCTTGATGCGGCCGTCCTGCGGGATGCGGCGCTCGGCGATGTTGAGGCCGGCGAGCACCTTGACGCGCGAGGTGATCGGCACGGCGAGCTGCTTGGGCGGCGGCGCCATCTCGTAGAGCGCACCGTCAATGCGGTAGCGGATCTTGAACTCGTGCTCGAAGGGCTCGAAGTGGATGTCACTCGCCTTGTCCCGGATTGCCTGGCCGACGACGAGGTTGACGAACTTGATGATGGGCGTCTGCTCGGCCATCGACTCGAGGTCGCTCGCGCTGAGTTCGCGGTTGCCGGGATCGGTGGCGAGTTTGGTGTCGGTATTTATCTCCTGGAGGAGATCGTCGAGACTCCCCTCGTCCTCGCCGTAGTGCTGCTTGATCTGGATCTCGATCTTGTCGGGATCGGCGAAGTAGAGGCGGACGTTGCGGTCGAGCGCGAACGTCAAATCGTCCACCGCGTGGGTGTTGAAGGGATCGCAGACGAGGAGGTCGATGTTCTGATCGTCGGCCTGCAGCGGCATCACGCCGTAGTCGCGCGCCAGTTTGCCGGACACGGCCGCGATGGCCTCGCCGGAATACTGCAAGGGGAGTTCGCGCAGGTAGTCGTAGCCGAGATGCTCCGCGATCCGGCGGAGCAGGTCCTCCTTCTCCATGATACCAAGGTCGACCACGACATCGGCGAGCGGTTTGCCGGTGGCTTTGTGCTCCTCGTTGAGTTCGTCGAGCTGGTCCGGCGCGACGAGGCGGTGCTCCTTGAGGAACTCGTAGATGGCGGGGCTGTGGCTGGGGAACATCGGGCAGGGAGCGGAGGGGAAAAAATACTCAGAGCTCCCGGAGCTTGAGGCCAAGCTCGAGGAACTTCTCGCGCATGACGTTCGGATCCTGGGCTTTTTCCAGCGCCTCGTCGGGCGAGACGAGCTCGCGGTTCACGAGGCTCATCAAATGCGTGTCGAGCGTGATCATGCCGAGGTTGGCGCCGGTCTGGATGTCCGAGGTGATGCGGAAGGTCTTGTTCTCGCGGATGAGCGAGCCGATCGAGGTGGTGTTGACCATGATCTCGTAGGAGGCGATGCGGCCGCCGCCGACACGTTTGCAGAGCACCTGCGAGACGACCGCCACGAGCGATGAGGAGAGCTGCGTGCGAATCATGTCCTTCATGTTCGCCGGGAAGGCATCGACGATGCGGTCGATGGTCTTGGCGGCGCCGTTGGTGTGCAGCGTGCCGAAGACGAGATGGCCGGTCTCGGCCGCGCTGATGGCCGCCTCGATGGTCTCGAGGTCGCGCATTTCACCGACGAGAATAACGTCCGGATCCTGGCGGAGCGCGCGGCGCAACGCCTCGGAGAAGCTGGGCACATCGACGTGGACTTCACGCTGCGTGACGACGCACTTCTTGTGGTCGTGGTAATACTCGATGGGATCCTCGATGGTGATGATGTGGCCGTCGCGATTCTCGTTAATGTAGTTCACCATCGAGGCGAGCGTGGTGGACTTGCCGGAGCCGGTCGGGCCGGTGACGAGGATAAGGCCACGCGGGCGGTAGAGGAGTTCGCGGATCCGGTCGGGCAGGCCGATGTCCCGCAGGCTGAACATGCGCACCGGAATCTGGCGCAGGACGAGGCCGTAGTTGGTCTTGGCCTTGAGCACCGAGACGCGGAAACGGGCCTTTTCGCCGAAGGCGAAGCCAAAGTCTGTGCCGCCGTTCAGCTTCACTTGCGCGACGTGGCCATCGGGCGTGATCGCGAGCATGAGCTTCTCGGTGTCGGCCGGCGTGAGGATCGGGCCGTCGATGGGCGTCATGCTGCCGTGCAGGCGGATGGTGGGCGGCTGGCCCACCTGAAGGTGAAGGTCCGAGGCACCCTGCTCGACGACGAGGTCGAGGAGATCGTTCATTTCGTAGCTCATGGGGCGAAGTTGTCTCCGGTGGGGGCGGGGGGTGGCGAAGCCTCGTGGGGCGAAGCGGCGAAATTCATCGGGAATTCATCAGAGGGCGTCGCCCACGGTGATGGACACGACCTCCTCGATGGTGGTGAGGCCCGCGATGACCTTGCGGGCGCCATCCTCGCGCATGGTGCGCATGCCGAGGGCGCGCGCTCGCTCTCGGAGCTTCTGAGTGCCGACGTTCTCGTAGATCATCTTCTGCACCTCCTCGTTGATGACGAAAATTTCAAAGATGCCCATGCGGCCGCGGTAGCCGGTGGCGTTGCAGCTCGCGCAGCCCTCGCCCTTGGCGAAATTCGCACCGACGGCCTGTGCGGGGTTGATGTTCAGGGATCGAATCTCCTTCGCGTCGGCGTGGTAGGGCTTCTTGCAGTGCTTGCAGATTTTCCGCACCAGGCGTTGCGCCATGATGCCGCGCAGCGAAGTCGAGACGAGAAACGGCTTCACGCCGATGTCGATGAGACGGGTGACGGCACCGGGCGCATCGTTGGTGTGCAGCGTGGAGAAGACCATGTGGCCGGTGAGCGACGCGTTGATCGCGATCTCGGCGGTCTCGAGGTCGCGAATTTCGCCGACCATCACGATGTTGGGCGCCTGGCGGAGCATCGCACGGAGCGCGGAGGAAAACGTCATGCCCACGTCGTGGCGCACGGGGACCTGATTGATGCCGTTGAGCTGATACTCGACCGGATCCTCGACGGTGATGATCTTGCGGTCGGGCTTGTTGATGAAGTGGAGGCAGCCGTAGAGCGTCGTGGTCTTGCCGGAACCGGTGGGGCCGGTGACAAGGAGGATGCCGTCGGGCAGGGAAATCAGCCGCTCGAACGTCGCCGCATCGTCGCTCAGGAAACCGAGCTCGGGCAGGCCCAGCGTGAGCCCCTCCTTGTCGAGGATACGCATGACGATGCTCTCGCCGTGCGCCGTGGGCAGGGAGGACACGCGGAGGTCGAGCTGCTTGCCGCCGGCCGAGATCTGGATGCGGCCGTCCTGCGGGATGCGCTTCTCGGCGATCGAGATGTTCGCCATGATCTTCAAGCGCGAGATGATCGAGAGCTGGAGGCGCTTGGGCGGGTTCTCGACCTCGATGAGCACGCCGTCGATGCGGTAGCGGACGCGAAAGCGTTTCTCGAGGGGCTCGATATGGATGTCGGACGCGCGGCGCTGGATGGCCTCGATGATGATGCTGTGGACGAGCTTGATGATCGGCGCATCGGCCTCGGTGTCGGTCTGCGTCACGCCGACGCCGGGCTCGGTGGTGACCGCGGCGGCATCGCCGTCGCCCGTCGTCGTCGAGAGGTTGTTGAGCAGTGTATCGATCGAGTTGGTGTCCTTGCCGTAGAACCGGTCGATGGCGGCGGCGATATCCTCGGGCGTGGCGACCGAGGGCTCGATCGGCATTTTCACCAAGTAGCCGAGCGCGTCGATCCCGTCGGTGTCGAGTGGGTCGGCCAGAGCGATGCGGAGCTTGGAGCCTTCGCGGGCGAGCGGCAGCAGGTGGTGGCGCGCGGCCACGGCGCGGGGGACCATTTCGAGGGTCTCGGCCGTGATGCGCGCGTTCACGAGGTCCGGCGCCATCGGCATGCCAAATTCCGCCGCGAGCAGCTCGGCCACCCGCCGCGAAGTCAGCGCGCCTTGCTGCACGAGCAGGTCGACGACGCGCGGCGCGGCCCCGGCGCCCTCCGCCTGCCGCGCCGCGATCGCCCGCGCCGCGTCGATCTGGGCCGGTTGCAGCAGGCCATGATCGAGTGCGAGCTGGAGGATGAAATCATCCGCAGCGGGTGAGGTGGGGGTGGCGGAGGCGGGGGTCATGGGGCAAAGCAGCGCCGGCTCACTTCGGTGCGAGGCTGAGAAGGAATTCGGTGTTGGTCTTGGTCTTTTTCAGACGCGTGATGAGCATCTCCATCGACTCGATGGGGCCGAGGCCCTGCATGGCACGGCGGAGGGCGAAGATGCGCTGAAGTTCGTCCGGATGGTAGAGCAGCTCCTCTTTGCGCGTGCCGGATCGGTCGATATTGATCGCCGGGAAGATGCGGCGCTCAACCAGGCCGCGGTCGAGATGGAGCTCGCTGTTGCCGGTGCCCTTGAACTCCTCGAAGATGATCTCGTCCATGCGCGAGCCGGTGTCGATGAGCGCGCTGGCGATGATCGTGAGGCTGCCGCCGTCCTCGATGTTGCGGGCGGAGCCGAAGAAGCGCTTGGGCTTTTGGAGCGCGTTGGACTCAAGACCGCCTGACATGGTCTTGCCCTGGTTGCCGGTGAGGGCGTTGTAGGCGCGCGCCAGACGCGTAATCGAATCGAGGAGGATGACGACGTGCTCGCCCTGCTCGATCCGGCGGCGCGCGATCTCGATCACCATCTCGGCGCAATGGACGTGGCTCTCGGGCGTCTCGTCGAAGGTGGACGAGACGACCTCGCCCTTGGTGTGGCGTCGAAAGTCGGTGACCTCCTCGGGGCGCTCGTCGATGAGCAGGAGAATGAGCTTCACCTCGGGGCTGTTGGCCGTGATCGAGTTGGCGATGTTCTGGAGGAGAACGGTTTTACCCGTGCGCGGCGGGGCGACGATGAGGCCGCGCTGGCCAAATCCGATCGGGGTCAGGATATCGACGGCGCGCATCGACACGTCCTTCACGATATCCGCATCCTCGAGCAAAATGCGTTTCAGAGGATAGTAAGGCACCAATTCCTCGAACGGCGTGATGGCCGCGATTTTCTCGGGGTCCAGCCCCATGACGCTATCGATGCGCACCGCGGATGGGCAGCGCTCGCCCTCCAGCGGCGCTTGAATCACGACCTCGACGCGGTGGCCGCGCTTCAGGCCGTAACGCTTGACGAGAGACTCGGGCAGATAGGCGTCCTCCGGGTAAAGGCGGTAGTTGACGTGCTGGTGCACGATGAAGCAGCCGCGATCATTTTGATCAATATAGCCGCTGTCGCGGATCGGGCGCTTGGTGACGGCGGCATGATTGAGGATGGCGCCGAGGAGCTGAAGCTTGGTCGGCGAGCCCTCAATCGTCAGGCCGAGGCCGCGGGCAAAAACCACGAGCTCGTGCTGCGTCTTGGCGTAAATGTCGTCGAGGCGGATCGGCTCGCCGGAGCCACCGGCCAGCTCGTTCGCGATGGCGTCAAGCGCCACGAGATCGGCGAAGCGCGACGGATTCGGCAGATCGCCAAAAACGGGAGTGTTGCTCGGCGGGGGCAATTGCGGCGGATGCTGCTCGCGGCCACCGTGGCCGCCTGGGCCGCCTGGGCCGCCACCGCCACCCTGCTGCCACTGTCCACCACCGCCGCCACCGTGACGGCCGCGTTTGCGTTTGCCGTGCTTCCAGAACCCGCGCTCCTGGCCACCGCCGCCACCTTGCTGGCCGTGCCACTGACCGCCCCCACCGCCCCCGCCACCTTGCTGGGGATGGGGAGGGTGCTGCGGGCGATTCTCGGGTTGAGCAGGCGTGAACGTGCTACGCTCGTCCCGGCCTTCGGAGGAGTCCGAAGCAGGGCGATCGTCGCCGCGATCATCAGACCGCGCTGCGGAAGTTTCGGCTGAGGATGGGGCCGGGGCCGGCTCAGATGGCCGCGATTCCCTCGGTTCGGGCGACCGCTCGGCCGGGGCCGGAGGCTCGGCGCGAAACGTCGGCTCCGAAGCGCGAGACTCCGCCGGCGCGGGTGCGGGCGCGGCGGAATCTGCGCCCGCTCCGGACTTGGCCGGGCCGCGCCGGGCGCGGGTGCCGGCGGCAGGTTTGGACGCCTTCGCGGGCTTTTCTTCCGCCGGTTTGACGGTGCGGGCGCGTGGGCGGCGGGATTTCTTTTCGGAATCGGACGAGTCGTCGTCTTTGGGAGGCAGGGCCATGTCGGGTGAAATACGGGTAGAAAACGGCGGGCTCGCGCGGCGGGTGACGCGAGGTGCGCGGTTAAGTTTCAGGCGGCCGGCAGGGCGTCCGTCAAACGATCCACCTGCGCCTCAAGGAAGGAAGGCGTGCCTTCATTCCACAAGACAAAGTCGGACAGCTCGATTTTTCGCACCAGCGGCAGTTGCTTTGAGATTCGCTGCCCGGCGAGCGCGCGCGGGAGGCCGCGCTGCTCCAGTCGGGCTAGTTGTTGCGCCGGAGCACACGCGACGCAGATCGTGAAATCAAACCATTTCTCCAAACCTTTCTCGAAGAGCAGTGGAACCTCGACGGCCCAGCGCGCCGCCGGCTCGGCGGCAAACGCCGCCTGCCAGGCCGCGAAGACGCCCGGGTGGGTCAACTCTTCCAGCCAGACGCGCTCCGCATCGTCCGCAAAAACCCGCTCCGCCAGCACCGGGCGCCGGACGACCGGCTGGCCACCAGCGCCCGTCCGCTCCACCACCCCCTCGCCGTAGCGGGCCACCAACGCCGCGAGCACCGTCGGCTCGACCAGCACCTGCTCGCGCACGATGCGATCGGAGTCGAGCCGCCGGAAGCCGCGCTGTTCGAGCGCGCGGGCGACCGTGGACTTGCCGCAGCCGATGCCGCCGGTGATGCCGAGTTTCATGGTGGAAAGCACACGCTTGGCCGGGTGCCCCCGGCCCCGCAACGGCATTTCCGTCAGAATGCCCATGAGATTTGCGTCGCCACGGCGCCGGGCTTCGCACTCGATTCGCGCCCCTCGCCCATGCTCGCGACGATCAGCTCCGCCGCTCTCCAAGGCATCGACGCCGAAATCGTCCACGTGGAGGTCAACGCTGGCGAAGCGGGAGAGCCGCGGTGGTTTCTCGTCGGCCTCGCCGACACCGCGGTGAAGGAGTCGAGCGACCGCGTGTTCACGGCCCTCAACAACAGCGGCTTCCGCCCCCCGCGCACGCGCACGACCATCAATCTCGCGCCCGGGAATCTCCGCAAAGAGGGCCCCTTCTACGATCTGCCGATCGCACTCGGCATCCTTGCCGCCACCGGCCAGCTCACGTGCGAACGGCTCAGTGACTGGCTGATTGCCGGCGAGCTCAGCCTCTCCGGCGCCACGCGCCCCGTGCGCGGCGCGCTCGCGATGGCCCGCCTCGCGCGCACCCTTGGCAAACGCGGCCTGCTCCTGCCCGCGATCTCGGCCGCAGAGGCGGCGTTGGTCGATGGCGTGGAGGTTTACGCGGTGGATTCCCTCGCTTCGGCCGCGCGCTTCCTCGGCGGGGAAAAGCAACTCCCGCCCATCGACCCCGCGGAGGCGCGCCGTCGCGCGAGCACGCCAGCCGCCGATGGCGCCATCGATTTTTCCGAGATCAAAGGCCAGCACGCGCTGCGTCGGGCCGTCGAAGTCGCCGTCGCCGGATCCCACAACATCCTCATGATCGGGCCGCCGGGCTCCGGCAAATCGATGCTCGCGAAACGCATCCCGACCGTGATGCCCGCGCCCACGCTCGACGAGCACCTTGAGATTCTCGGCATCCACTCCGCCGCCGGCCGCACCATCAGCGGTGAGATGACGTGGGGCGCGCGCCCATTTCGCTCGCCGCATCACACCGTGTCCGACGTGGCGCTCCTCGGCGGCGGCACGATTCCCGGCCCCGGCGAGATCTCGCTCGCGCACCACGGCGTGCTGTTTCTCGACGAACTGCCCGAGTTCAAGCGCAGCGCGCTTGAGACGCTCCGCCAGCCGCTCGAAGACGGCGAGGTGTCCATCTCGCGCAGCGCCGGCAAGGTCACCCTGCCCTGCTCAATGATGCTGGTCGCCGCGATGAATCCCTGTCCTTGTGGGTATCTAGGAGATTCGAAAAGAGAATGTCGCTGCTCGCCCGTGCAGGTGCAGCGCTACCGCGCGCGCATCAGCGGCCCGCTCCTCGATCGCATTGACCTGCACATCGAGGCCCCCGCGCTCTCGCTCACGGAGCTGCGTTCGGAAAAACCCGGCGAGCCCTCCGCCGCGATGCGCATCCGCGTCGATGCCGCCCGCGCACGCCAGCACGCACGCTTCTCCGGCACGAAAATCACGGCCAACGCCCGCATGACCCACGCGCAGATCCGGAAGCATTGCGCCCTCGACAGCACGCTCGGCGATCTCCTGCAGCAGGCGATGGAGCAGCTCCAGCTCTCGGCCCGCGCCTACGATCGCATCCTCAAAGTCACGCGGACCATCGCAGACCTCGCGGGCGCCGAGCGCATCGAGTCCCCTCACCTACTCGAGGCGATCCAATACCGGAGCCTCGATCGCGCGGTGTTTTACTGAGACGGCACGACGTCGAGCCGCACCCGGATTTCACCGAGGCGGCGCAACAGGCGCAGCTCGTCACGCGCGGCCCACCAGTCGTAGAGCACAAACTCGAGCGGCTTCCACATCGCGACCCACCCGCCGATGATCAGGCTCTCCTTGATGCCGTCGCCCAGCGTCTCGTAGCCCATCCGGCCGACGGCGGTGCCCACCACAAAGCAACCGACGAGAAAGGCCATGCCGATTACGAGGTTCAGACGACCGCGGCGCACCAGCAGGTGAAATTCACGCTCCTTGAGCTCCGTATGATCCCGAAAATAGTGGCGCACCGCCTCCTCCAGGGTAGCCCCCGGATCACGCGAGGGGGCTTCGCGCACATGCACGATTAGTTCGAGCGGCACCTGCCGCGGGAGCACCCGCGCCCAGGAAACAATGAACTCCTCCGCATCGTGATCGAGATCACGCTCGTGAAACGGCGAGGGATCGAGCGAGTTGAACAGCTGGGAGAGCGACATCAGCCGAACCTCGATGCGCGCCGGGGCCTCGCTCATGGGGCAAAGGGATTGTAGCGCAGCTCATTCGCCACCGTCGTGAGCGGGCCATGACCGGGCGCGATCACGGTCGCCGGCGGCACGGCTGTGAGCATCCGCCGCAGGCTCGCGCGCAGCTGGTCGCGGCAAAAATACGCCCCGCCGACCGATCCCGCAAAAACAAGATCGCCCGACACCAGCAGCCCGGCGCCGCCGGACGATCCGCGACGCGTGATGAGATAGCAATGGTGGGCCGCCGCGTGGCCAGGAGTGAAAAACGCCGTCACGTCGAGCGGGCCGAAGCTCCTGGTCTCGCCATCCGCAATCGGTCCGCCGCAGCCGGCGGTTGCGCCGGGCGGGATGAAGGCCGCGGGCGCACCGAAACGCGCGACGACCTCGCAAAGCCCGCCGGCATGCTCGGGCTCGACGTGCGTGAGAAACACCGCATCGAGCGCGCGCACCGACGCCGGCCACGCCGCGGCCAGCGCATCAATGCCCGCGCCGGTGTCGAAAAGGATCGCGCGCGGCGAGCCGCACTCACCCACGAGATAGGCGTTGGCCACGCCGATGCCATGGGGCATGCGCAGCGGCCACACGCAAAACGGCAGCGCACCGATCTCGGGCTGCGGGTAGACGCCGCTACCGAGCGCGCAGAGGCCCACATCATTGAGCGCGAGGGGCACTGCGAGCTTCTGCAGCTCCGCGCAGCTGAGATCGGAGCGGTAGTCGATCGCGTCGCTGATGCGGGCGAGCGGCACGCCCGTGCGCGCGGCGAGCACCTCGGGCGACAGGCCCGAGAGGCGCAGGGCCTTTTCGAGCACGTCGCCGAGCTCGTCCTCGAGCGCCGGCGGCAGGATTTGGTTCACGCGCCACGGTGGCCGCCCGGTTGGGCGGAAGCAAAAATTCATTTTGGCTTTTGTCCGCGAGCCCGCACCGTCGCGCGGATGGACGATCATCAAAAGGAAATCCTCCAAATCTTCACCCGCACGCGCGCGCTGCTCGAAGGGCACTTTGTGCTCCGATCCGGCCTGCACAGCGGGCACTACTTCCAGTGCGCGCAGGTCTGCCAGCGCATGGACGCCGTCGAGCGGCTGGCCGAGCTGCTCGTGGAAAAAGTGCGTGGCCTGGGCCTGCGCTACGAGACCGTGCTCGCCCCCGCGATGGGCGGCCTCGTAATCGGGCAGGAAGTCGCGCGGCGCGCCAAGGCGCGCTACATTTTCGCCGAGAAAGAGAACAATGTGCTCGTGCTGCGCCGGGGGTTCACCCTCGCCCCGGGCGAGCCCGTGCTGATCGTCGAGGATGTCGTCACCCGCGGCGGGCGGGTGCTGGAGTGCCTCGATCTCATCCGCCAGGCGGGCGGCACGCCGGTGGGCGTCGCCATGCTCGTTGATCGGAGCGCGGGCAAAGCGCGCTTCGATGTGCCGGCGGTCTCGCTGCTTGAGCTGAGCTTTCCCACGTATGCGGCCGACGCGGTGCCGGAGGCGCTGGCGCGCATCCCGGTGCAAAAGCCGGGAAGCTGAGACCACGCCCGCGCGGACCGGAACTATTTTTTCTTCTTCGCCGGCGGATCGCGTGGATCGGCCCGTTTGGGATCGGTGAGCAATCGCGGCTCGCCGAAGACGGTGCCCGCGTCACCCTGCGCCTTCATCCAAGCCACCACCTCCGCGCGCAGCTCCGCGAGACGGGCCGTGTGCCGCGGATCGGCGGCGAGGTTGTGCAGCTCCTCGGGATCAGCGCGGAGATCATAGAGTTCCTCGGCCGGGCGCTCGTGGTAGCGCCGCACAAGCGCGGCGGCCTTGGGATCGCTTTTCGCGGCTTCGCGCCAGGAGTCAAAATAGGGCGGGCGGTCCGCGGCCTTCACGAGATCGACGTGGGTGGAGTAGTAGAATTCCGGGTGCAGGTTGCGGATGTATTTCCAGTCGCCCGTGCGCACGCTGCGGATCGGGTAGATGTTGAAACGCCCGTCGCTGCTGTGCGTGGTGAAGATGCGATCGCGGTGCGCCGCCGTCTCGCCGCGCAGCACGCCGGCGAAGGAACGCCCGTCCAGCCCGGCCGGCGCCGCGCCGCCGCCGAGTTCGATCAGGGTCGGCAGGATGTCGGTCCACGTCACCATCGCATCGGTGCGCAGGCCGGTGCGAATCTTGCCCGGCCACACCGCGATCATCGGCGTGCGAATACCGTGGTCGTAGAGACTCCACTTGGCGAAAGGCCACTGCGCGCCGTGGTCTGCGGTGGTGAGGAAAAAGGTGTTGGCGCCGAGCACCTCATTGGCGGCGTCAAACACCGCGCCCATCTCCGCGTCCATGCGGGCGACCGCGGCGTAATACTGCGCGCGCGCCTCGCGCGTGATCGCCGTGTCGACGGCCTGCGGCGGGATGCGCACGCCCGCCGCCGTGTAGCCCTCGCCGGTCTGCGGCCACGGCACATGCGGCCAGTTGGTGCCGACAAAGAAGGCCAGCGGCTTCGCGCTCTGGCGCGCACGCAGCCAGGCGATGGCATTGGGCACGGCTACGTCCTCGTGATACTTGTCATGCGCCCAGTGATCGAAGCCGTAGTCGGCGGTGTGCTGGTAGTGGGAGACCTTGCCAAAGGAAACGACCTCGTAGCCCAGTTCCTTCAGGTAGGCGGGCAGTTTCTTGATGTCGGCGCGCGGCTTGGAGTGGTTGGCCTCGGCGCCGTTGCGGGCGGGGTTGAGACCGGTGAGCAACGCCGCCCGGCTCGGCGCACAACTCGGCGAGACCACAAACGCGCGATCAAACACCAGGCCCGCGCGCGCGATGCGATCCATGTGCGGCGTCTTCACATCGGTGGCGCCATAGACGCCCGAGTCAGCGAGCGTGTGGTCGTCCGTCAGGAAAACGACGAGATGGGGTCGGGCCGGCGCAGCGGCGCGGAGCATGCACACGGCAAGGAGGAAAGCGGAGATCAGCAGGGTGCGGGAAAGCATGGCGCGAGGCGAACCGAGGTGCACGGGCAGCGCAAGCCCGGGCGGGAATTTCCCGTTGACGCACTCCGATCGCACGCATTTGTTCGCCGTTCTTCAAGTGGCTCGGTAGCTCAGTTGGTAGAGCAGAGGACTGAAAATCCTCGTGTCCCCGGTTCGATTCCGGGCTGAGCCACCACTTTGGTCCCGCCGCGCAGCAATGCGCGGCGGGATTTTTTTTCGCCCTCAGCGGGCGAGCCGCCAACCGAGCCACGTCGCGCCCAGGCAGAGCACGAGGGAAAGCAGCACGTTGGCCGCGGCGAGGCCCCACGCGCCCCGTTGCAACTGGGCCAAGGTCTGCCAGCTGAACGCGGAGAAGGTCGTGAAACCGCCGCACACTCCCACGATCCAGAAGCTCTGCGTCCGGAGGTCCGCTTCGCCTTGGCCCGCAAAACGCGCCATGAGCCAGCCGATGACCAATGAGCCCACCACGTTGACCGCGATGGTGGCCCAGGGCAGACGGCCCGCGGGCACGGCCACACTCGCGAGCGCACGCAGCACGGAGCCGAGCGCGCCGCCGAGGGCGACGAGCAGCAACGTGGCGGGATTCACGGCGCGGCGGGCTTGGCTGCGGCCGGCATCGTCTGCCGCTTGACCAATTGCGCGCGGAGATAGGTGTCGGGCACCGCGGAGCGCTGCGCCGTGAGCCAAATCGCCGAGAGCATGCGCGCGCCGTCGAGCAGCCGGGCCTCGATAAACGCCTTCGTCTCCGGGGCGACCACCCCGCGTTCGCCATGGCCCAGCTTGCCCTCCTTCTCCAGCTGGTAGAGCGGCTCGACGTGCGCATTCTGCGCGAAGAGGTAGTCCATCACGGCGACAAACATCGGGTCGCGCCCGTCCGCGCGGGCCGCGAGCGAGATCGGTTTGGCCTCGGTGATGCGCGGCAGAAGCTGCGGCGCCCGAATGACGGCCTTGCCGATGATACCGCCGTCGACCCACGAGTGCAGACCGGGCCACTTGGAGTAGCCCTTGGGATTGTCGCCGGACCAGCCATTGAAGTGCTTGGTCGTGTGCAGCGGCTGCGCGCAGTCGCCGACGTAGTGGCCCATGGTGCCCATCACGTAGAGGATATTGGCCTGCGCGTTCATGATCTCATCCGCGGTGCCGAGCTCCTCATAGACCTTCAGATAGGAGAAGCCCGAGCGCAGCCGCCCAAAAGCCTCCGTGATCGCCCACGGCGCAAAGCCGGGCCACTCGCGCGTGTGATCGAGGTTCTTCGCCGGATCGATGGGGGCAAAATTCTGCGGATGCGCCGCGCGCCCGGCGGCAAACTGCACGATGAAATCGTAGCGGAACGAAGTGACCGTCTTCGGATCGATGCCCGCCTCCGGCAGATATTCGATGTCGAGAAAGTGATCCGTCCAGCTCCCGCCCGATTGCTTGAGCGGCAGATCGGGGACGTTGCGCCAGCGGTCGGGTTCGCCGGCGAGAAACGCCACGCGTTCGGCGTGCGCCACCGCGTGGACAAACGACGGGAAGTCTTTCGGCAGCGCGGCGAGCGCGAGGGTGTTGACGATGCGGTGGCCCTCGTAGTCCCACGCACGGAGCGGAGCGGCGACGACGGCGACAAGCAGGAGCAGGCGGAGGGCGGTGCGTTTCATGGGCAAAATTTAATCACTTGGCCGTGCCCGCGACCGAGGCCCCGGGGGCCCGCGGGCGCACCGCCGCGAGGGTCGCGACGTAGTCCCGGACGCCCGTCGCGAGCGCCTCGGCGATTTTCTGGCGGTAGGCCGGCGTCGCGATTTTTTTCGCCTCGGCCGTGCTCGTAAGAAACCCGCACTCGACCAAGACACCGGGGCAGTCGAGCCCGCGCAGCATGCCCCAGCGCGCCAGTTTGTGCCCGCGGTCGGCCGCATCGAGATCGCGCACCAAGCGGCGTTGGAGCGACTGCGCGAGGAGCGCGCTCCAGTGATCGTAGCGGTTGACGGGCATCTCGGAAGTTTCCGGGTGCGGATCGGCCCGGCGCGGGGCGTTCCACCACGCGGTCGAGTGCTGGTTCTTTGGCGCGAAAGCGTAAACCTCGACGCCCGACGTGCGGGCATCTCCGGCCACGGCATTGAAGTGAATGCTCACAAACAGATCGGCGCGATGCGCGACCGCCGTGGCGCTCCGCTCCGCGAGTTCGAGGAAGACATCGGCGTCGCGCGTGAGGACGACGCGCAGGCCGGCGGCTTCGAGGATTTTTTTTGCGCGGCGGGCCACGTCGAGGGCGTGGGCCTTTTCGTTGGCGCTGGTGCCGGGATCACGGCCGCCGTGCCCCGGATCGAGGACGACGACGCGCGGCGCGGCGCGCGGCGGCACGCCGAAGCCCGGCCGCAGCAGCGGCGTGAGACAGCGCTCAAAATCGATCCGGCTGACGTAGAGCTGCCCGCTGGCCTGCTGGACGGGATCCCCGAGCACGACTCGGAGGCCATTGATCGCGGCCTCGCGGACATCAAACTCAAGGTCAGCGCGCACCTGGCCGTCGGCGAGGCGCGCTTTGCGGCCGCGATCGGAGACGGTGAGTTTCAGTCCGAGGCGCGTAGCGGCGTCGGCCAAGCTCACGTAATCGACCCCGCGCAGTTTGCGCGTGGCGAGCGAACCGCCCGTGGGGGCGCTGGGCCCGGGAGGGGCCGCACTGGCGGCGGGGGCACCTCCCGGCCGCAAGGGCGTGGCACGCGCAGGGGCATCGGCCGCATCCGCAAGGGACGCGACCGCGAAAAACTGCGCGAGGGCGAGACGCCAGAGGAGCGCCGGTGGCATGGCGGCGCAGATGTTACGCGCCGCGCCGCTAAGGATTCGAGCCAGAACTCGGCGGACTCGCGGGCGGTGCAGCCGGGGCCTCGCCATCGGACGCCTCGTCGCCGCCGCCTTCGCCGTCAGCACCCTGGCTCGAAACGATGTGCTTCGGCTTGCGCTTGTTGGGTGGCAGGGGCGTGAGCATCACGTGGATGTTGCGGCCGATGAGCTTGAGCTCGGCGTCCGGGTGGCCCATGTCAGCCAGTTCGGCGACCGCGCGCTTCATCAAAGCGAAGCCGAGTTCGGTGTGCGCCATTTCGCGCCCGCGGAACTTGAGCCGCATCTTCACCTTGTTGCCGTGATCGAGGAATTCCTCAGCGTGCCGCAGTTTGGTGTGGAAGTCGCCATCTGCGATGCGCGCCGTGAACTCGATCTCCTTGATCTTGCTCGCGACGGATTTCACGTGCGACTGCTTCTTCTGCTCCTCGTAGACATACTTGCCGAAATCGAGGATGCGGCACACCGGGGGCGTGGCGTTGGGCGCGACCTCGACGAGGTCGAGACCGTTCTCAAGCGCAAGGTTTACAGCCTTGGCCGTATCAAGGATGCCGAGCTGCTTGCCTTCGGGCGAAATGACCCGCACCTGCGGGACCTTGATGCGATGGTTGCGGCGGATGGCCGCAAACGGGTCGACGTTGCGACGCTGGTAAGAACCGGGGCGGCCGCCACCGGAGGAGGGAAACGAATTGGCCATCAAATAAGTTGGACGTGTCTGGTCGGGACCGGTTTTCGCGCGGAGGACGCGCGGGGGCAAGGGTTATTTGGCCTAGGCTGCCCTACACCGAAAAGCTCTCGCCGCAGGAACAACTGGCCTTGGCGTTGGGGTTGGAGAATTTGAAGCCCCCCGAGACCAGCGCGGAGGAGTAGTCGAGATGCGTGCCTTTCAGGTAGAGGGCGCTCTTGCTATCGACGATCACCCGCGCGCCGGCGGTGTGCACCAAGATGTCTCCGCGCTTGGGGGCAGGCACAAACTTGAGCTTGTAACTGAGGCCGTTGCAACCGCCGCCACTGATGGCGACGCGCAGAAATTCCCCTTGCTGCTCACGCGCAGCGAGAGCCGCGACCTTGCCGCCGGCGGCCGGGGTGAGGAGGACCAAGTTCTCGTTGCCCGCCCGGACTCCCTCGGGGAGCGCGCCTTCGGCCGACGGCACCACCGGAGCGGGCGGCGCGGACGCGAAAGACAAGGGAGCGGTGGATTGCATGCTGCTCCAGCAAATGCGGCTCCGCGCGCGGCGCAACCCTGCGCTGCGACCTTGCATGCGCGGGGCATTTGGCCCTTAACCGACCTGTGAGCCCTACCCTAACCCGCCTGCTCCTCGTCACCTCGATTAGCCTGTTCGCGCCGACCCTTCGTGCCCACGAAGTCCCCGCCGAAATGATGGCCGCCGCACAACACTTCCTCGGCAGCCTCGCCGCCGGGCATAAAAAACAGGCCATCTATCCGCTCACCGACGCGGAGCGCGAAAACTGGAATTTCGTCCCCTTGGAGCGCAAGGGCGTCTCATTTCGCGACACCTCCACCACTTCCCAGGCACTGGGCATCGCCCTGCTCCGCACCGGTCTCAGCCACACTGGCACCGCGCAAGCGCAGGCGATCATGCAGCTTGAGCTCTTCCTGAAGGAACTCGAGAAGGACACCGTAGGCCGCCGCGATCCCGCCAACTACCTGGTGACAATCTTCGGCGAGCCCGCGGCGGACAAATCGTGGGGCTGGCGCTTCGAAGGCCACCATCTCTCGTTCAATTTCACCATCGTCGATGGGAAACACGTTTTCTACGCCCCGTCCTTCATGGGCACCAACCCCGCCGAAGTCCGCTCCGGTCCGCGCAAAGGCGAGCGGGTCCTCGCCGCCGAGGAAGACCTCGGCCTGGCGCTCATCAACTCCCTCGACGCCGACCAGCGCAAAATCGCCATCTTCGCCGAAAAGGCCCTCACCGAGATCGTCACGACCAACAAGAAACGCGTCGATCCCCTCGCCCCCGTCGGCATCGCCGCCACCCAGCTCAAGCCCGCGCAGCGCGAACAGCTCATCGCCCTCCTGAAGCACTACCTCGCGCGCGCCCGGCCTGAGCTCGCCGAAGAGACCTTTGCCAAAATCTCCGCCGCGGGCCTCGACAAGCTCACGTTTGCCTGGGCCGGCGGCCTCGATCGCAGCAAGCAAACCTACTATCGCATCCAAGGCCCCACCTTCCTCATCGAGTTCGACAACTCGCAGGGCAACGGAAACCACATCCACACGACGTATCGCGAATTCAAGGGCGACTTCGGCCACGATCTCCTCGCCGACCATTACGCCAAGGCGCACGCCAAGACCAAGAAGTAGCGCCCACGGGGCTTGCGACAGCCGCCCCAAACTTTCTGAAAAAAGATCTGGACGGCGAAAAACTGATCCGCAGGGTCAGCGATGCATCAGGAACGAGCCGGCCCTCAAAAAGCCGGCTCCGCCAACCGGGCCGGGAGCGGCCACGGTGGATCGGGGGAAACCCCGGATGTGCGCTTCCCTCCTCGGGTGGCGAACCAAGAACGCTCCCGAAGGCGAAACCGATCTGATGCCTCAGGTCGGTTTTTTGTTTTCACGCCTGATGCGCGATAACTCCCACAAAGAACATCACGCATCATGAACGCACTCAGCTCCCTCACTGGCATCCGTGTCCGCGCAGAGAACCCGAACCATCACCTGTGGAACAACCACGGGACTTGGTTCCTGCACTACACCGTGCATCCCACCCCCTTCACCAAGGAGCGCATCCGCCGCTCGCTCGGCACCAAGGATGTGCTCGTCGCCCGCGAGCGCCGCGACGCCTTCTTCGAGTTGCTGGCCAAGGAGGCGACCAAGCCCGCCGGCACCGGGCTGCGCAAAGCGGTCGCAGCGTAAACCGAATCACGCGGCGTGGCCGGGCCGCCCTCGCCACCTTCGCCCAGCTCGCGGCCCAAGCTAGCCGACGACCCGGCACGGCAACAGCGCCGCATCCTGCATGCCGTGGATAATCTTTTTGTCGGGCGGGCAGAACGTCGCGAGCGCGCCCGACAGCCGCGGCTGGCCCTCGACGAGAAAATAATACGGGCACAGCCGCAGCCGCCCCGGCTTGACCACCGCCGCGGGTGATGCGCCCGCAGCGCCGGCCACCGTATCGAAGACCGGGTGCTCCAGCCGCCGGGGTTTCCGGTAGGCTTGCAAGACGTGCAGATTTTGCGGCGCCAGCGCGATCGCGCGTTCGACCCCCGCCTGCCACTCTTCCCGCGAGCAATCGCTCCCGAGCACCACGCTGCGCGCGCCCCAGGCTGTCTCGTGGTAGCCGCTGATCTTGAGGATGAGGTCGCGTTCCTTCTGCGTGGCGCCCGCGAGATCACGCCAGTCGTTGAGGGCGCGGCCGCCCACGCGGGGGCCGTCGAGCACCGCACCCGGCGGCAACGGCGCCGGGTCCACGATCCACGAGGGCGGGATGAGGGCGCGCAGGAGTTTGAGCGCCCGGCCGCTCAGCGCCTCGGCCCAGAAATCCTGCAACAGGTGGTGATGGAAAAGCGCGAGCGAGAGCTTCTCCTCCTGAAACGGCCGCATCGGCGGCGTGATCGCCACCTCGCCGGCCTGCCAGGCCTCGAAGATGAATTTCCGCGTGCGGATGTTCTCCAGGTCGAACAGCTCGAAGAAACGATAGATCACGTCGATCTTCTCGGGGTTGCCCCCGAGGTCCACGAACAGCGCGTTCTCCAGCGGAAACAGATCCTCGGGTTTCACGCAAAACACCCGCCGGCCCTGCAACTGGAGTTGATGCGCGAGCCACTCCATCTCCGGCCGGTAGGTCGCGGCCTCGTCGCTCACCACGAGCGCGATCGCGGGGTTGCGCTGGCCGGGCCGCAATGCGGCGAGCGCCGCGTGAAAATTGCGGATCATCGCGTCGTCGGTGCCGAGCACACCGCCGGGGGCGTAGAGACGGTTGAGGAACGCCGTCAGCCCGATGCCACCCGGGACGGAATCGAGTTCCGTGAGCACAAACCCCTCGTCGGTCAGTAGGAGGTCGGGCCGCAGCACGGGCGGAAACACCCCGCGGTTCTTGGGATCGCGCGCATGCGCGACGAGCGCGGGCGGCTTGCCGCGGTCGAGGTAGTCGGCGACCCACGGCGCGAGCAGGGGCTTGTTGCGCAGGAGATTTTTCCCGGTCGCCGAGCGCAGATAAAGGGTCTCGAGCGCCTGCTGAAATTCGAGGCAGGCCGCGCCAATTGCCTCGAGCTGCGCGACCTGCTCGGTCGTGATCGGCCACGCCTCGGGCGAAAGCTGCCAAGTCTTGGCCTCGAAGAGCGGCTGCGCCGCCAACGCGCTCTGGATCGATTCGTGGGTCAGGACGGACATGGGCGGAGCAGGAAGCCAAAAAACCGCGAATAGCCAGCCGGGGCAGCAGGATGGTGCGCGCTGGCCTCGGCTCGCGGACTATTCCTCCATCTGGATATCCTTGTTGCGATGCCGCGGGCATCCGGCGCGGAGCCAGGCGTTGACGAAGCGATCAAGGTCGCCGTCGAGCACGCCCTGCGTGTCGCTCGTGCTGATGCCCGTGCGCAGGTCCTTCACCATCTGGTAGGGCTGCAGGACGTAGCTGCGGATCTGCGCGCCAAAGCCGATCTCGCCCTTCTCGCCGTAGAATTTGTCCATCTCGGCGCGCTGCTCGTCCTGCTTCTTTTCGTAGAGGCGCGCCTTGAGGACGTTCATCGCCGTGGCCTTGTTTTTGATCTGCGAACGCTCGTTTTGGCAGACGACCACAATGCCCGAGGGGACGTGCGTGAGCCGCACGGCGGAATCGGTGGTGTTGACGCCCTGGCCGCCCTTGCCGGAAGAGCGATAAACATCCACACGGATCTCGCCCTCGGGAATCTCGATTTCGATTTCGTCGGTGATTTCCGCGACGACATCGACGGCGCAAAACGAGGTGTGCCGGCGCTTGTTGGAGTCGAAGGGGCTGATGCGCACGAGCCGGTGCACGCCGCGCTCCGCCTTGGCGTAGCCATAGGCGTTCTCACCCTTGATCAGGATCGTGGCCTTGGAAATGCCCGCGGTGTCGCCGGGCTGCACGTCCATCAGCTCGACGGTGAAATTCCGCCGCTCCGCCCAGCGCGTATACATGCGGAAGAGGATGTCGGCCCAATCATTCGACTCGGTGCCGCCGGCGCCGGCCTGGATGGAGAAGATCGCGTTGTTGCGATCAAACTGCCCGGTGAGGAACGACGCGATCTCGAGGGCATCGAGTTCCTCGACCATGCCGAGCACCTGGGTCGTGAGCTCGCTGGCGTAGCTTTCCTGCTCGGCGCCCTCGGCGGCATCGATGAGTTCCTGCATCACCGCGACGTCGTCGAGTTTCTTTTGGAAGGCGACGACCGGCAACACGGCTTTTTTCAACCCGTTGAGCTTGGCGATATGCTTCTGCGCGCGCTCAGAGTTGTCCCAAAATGTCGGCGAGCCCATCTCGGCCTCCATGGCCTCGATCTCGCGCTGTTTTTGATCGCAGTCAAAGAAACCTCCATAGATGCCCCGCGCGCTTCTTGATGTCTTCGATGTGGTTGAATGTTTCGGGCGAGATCATGGGACGGAAAGGAGGGTCCGAGGGAACGGACGTTTGCGCAAAGCACAAGGCCGCAAACGCACGTTTCGCGCCTCAGCGGGCGGGCGGCACGAGCCGCAAGCGCTCAAGCTTGAAGGTCACGCGCCCGGAGGTCGTGTCCACCGAGTCGTCCGGCGGCTGCGTCGTGCGGAAAACCAGGCGCGTCTCGCCCGGCGCCACCTCGATCACCGGCAGATGCAGCACCTGGCGCGCAGTTGTGAGCTCGACTTCGAGCAGCATCCGCTCGCCGGACGCAACCGTGAGGGTGCGGGGCCTGACGGTGTCGGCCAGGAATCGCAGTTCCAGCGCGCGCGGCAGCGCGGTGGGATTCCGGAGCACGAGCGTCGCCGCGTCACCGCGCGCCCAGCGCCACGTGCTGTCGCCGTCCCACTGCTGCGGCGCCCAGCCCTCGCCATAGGCGAGCGTGACGGGCTGGCCCGGGGCGGCGGTAAACTCGGCCGGCGGTGGCGGCGCGTGATACTCGGCCACGCGATCGAAATAACGCACGCCGAAGGGCACGAAACAATTGCCGAGGAGAAACCAGATGAGCCAGGCCCGGGTGGGCCGCAGCGCGAGCAGCAGGTTGAACCCGAGTGTAATCGGCAAGGCGTGCCGCGTGATGGTGAAGTGGCTCTCCCACGAGAGAAAACTGATGCACGAAAAGTAAAGCGTCGCGACCGCCGCCCACCGCCAGATCGGATTGCGCCACTCGCGATGAAGCACGACATACACACTCTGGGTCACCACCGCGATGATCGTCAGCAGCGCGTGCAATTCGTAGCTCTTGTAGAACTCGTGCCACCAGCGGTGCCAGCGGATGGGGCCGTGCGTGAGAGTCACGCTCAGCTCGCCGAGCTTTTCCATCATGCCGCGGAACGGCAGCGCGAGATTGCCCCCGTCGAACCCCACCTGCCGCCCGCGAAACACCCAGAGCACGTAGGCGATCCAGAGCGCGACGGGCACGGCCGCGATGAGCCCGCGGATCAGGTTTTTCCGGATCGCCTCGCGCCACGGCGGGGTAAATTCCGCGATCCCGATGAACCCGATGAGCGAGGTCGTGCGCGTGAGCGCCGCGAGCGCCAGCCAGCCCGCGCCTGCGGTCCCGCCCGTCATGAGCGCGGCGAGGATGAGGGTGAAGCTGGGCAAATCGGTCAGCGCGGCGTGCATCGACTCGATCACGCCGCAGGTCGGCAGCAGCACCGCGTAGCCCGCGAGTCCGGCCCAGCCGAGCGGGGAAAACAGCCGCCAGGTGAGCCACGCAAAGCCCACCCAGAAGATCAGGTTGATCACGGCGTAGGCGTTGATGACCCAGAACGGCTGGCCGAGCCCGATCAGCCAGGCGAGCCACGAGGGCAAAATGCGCTGGCCGCGATACGGCGGATCGTCGAGCGCCACGTGCAGCTGCGGATCGCGCAGGAGGGGATCAAGCGCCATCTGCGCGTAGAGCTGGCCATCGAAACCCCACCGGTGCGCCGGAAAGGGATCGATGTATTTGGGCGTCGCGCGGAACACCTCGATCCCGCGCTCGTTGAACTCGCGGCCGACGCGCAGGAACTTGGTCACCCCGTGCTCCGGCGTCCACACGCGCACATACACGCTCAGGAGGAACGCAAACACCGCCAGCGCCACCAGGGTGAAGGCCCAGCGCGGCGGCGGGGGAATCTGAGGCACAAAGCGCATGAACCCCGCCAGACGGATCGGGCGGCCAAAAAGTTAGCCGCGCGCCACGGCGGTGAGAATCCGCCGCGTGGTCTCGATGCCGCGCTTCATCACGTCGAGGTTGAAGCTCTCGTTGGGCGCGTGGAGATTGTCCTCGGGCAGGAACAGGCCAAACATCACGGAATCGAGCCCGGTCTTGGCCTTGATCGAGGCGATGATCGGGATGCTGCCGCCCTCGCGGAGAAACAGCGGCGGCCGGCCCCAGACTTCGTTGACCGCGGTCTCCGTCGCGCGAAACGCCCGCGCGAGCACCGGCGATTGATCGGGTGGCGTGTTGGAGCGGTCCGGCGGGACGACGAGGTAGGGCTCGCCGTTGTGCTGATCGGTGAAGTGCAGTTGCACGCCGGAGGGCATGCGGGCGCGGATGGTGTCCATCACGAGCTTCTTGATGCGCTCGGGATTCTGGCTGGCCACGAGCCGGCAGCTGATTTTGGCGAAGGCCTTGCTCGGGATCACGGTCTTGCTCCCCTCGCCCTGGTAGCCGCCGCCGATGCCGTTGAACTCGAGCGTCGGCTGGAAGCGCAGCGATTCAAAGGGCGTGAAGCCGGGCGTGGTGTAGAAGGTGTCGATGCCGAGAAACTTCGCGTAGGCCTTCTCGTCGCCGCCGAGTTTTTTGAGTTCCTCGCGCTCCCACGGATGCACGTCGCGCACGTCGTCGTAGAAGCCGGGCACATTCACGCGGCCGTCGGGCGTGTGCAGGGTGGCTAGGATCTCGGCGAGCGCCTGGATGGGGTTGCGCAGCACGCCGCCGTGCAGGCCGGAGTGCAGGTCGCTCTTCGGGCCGGTCACCTGCACATCAAACAGCGCGAGGCCGCGCAGGCCGCAGGTGATCACGACCTGATGCTCGTCCACGAGCGCGGTGTCGGAGAGATAGACGAAGTCCGCCTCGCGGAGCTTGGCCGCATAGCGTTCGAGGAATTTGGGGAAGCTCGGGCTGCCCATCTCCTCTTCGCCCTCGACGAGAAACGTAATGCGGAGCGGCAGGCCCGGGTTGGCCTCGAGGGCCTGCGCGACGGCCGCGATGTTGGTCATCAGCGGGCCTTTGTTGTCGGCCGCGCCGCGGCCGTAGATGCGGTTGCCGACGATGGTGGGCTCGAAGGCCGGCGTCTTCCACAGGTTCAACGGATCGGCGGGCTGCACATCGTAGTGCCCGTAGATCACGACATGCGGCCACTTCGGATCGCCGCCGCGCTGCGCCCAAATGATGGGATGTAAGTCGGTGGCGACCTCCTCGACGGTGAAACCGAGCGAGCGCAGGAGGCCGGCGAGAAAGCCCTGCGCGCCTTTCATGCCTTCGCGAAACGCCGGATCGGTCGAGACGCTCGGGTGGCGGATGAATTCCTTCAGTTTTTCAACGGGATCGAACATGCTACGACCGTGGCCCACACCCGGCGACCGCGCCAAGCGAAAACGCCGTCGCCACCGCGTTCAGTCCTGAAATTTGCCGCGGTTCTGCTCATAGATGGGCACCACCGAGGGCATCAGCGCCTTCAAGTCCGCGATGCGCTTGTCGTCGGCGGGATGCGTCGAAAGCAGCAGGCTCAGCGTCCCGCCGCCCTTGTTATCGGCCGCCTGCTTCTGCGCCGCCATCTTCTGCCAAAACGTAATCGCCGCGCGGGGATCGTAGCCGGCGCGCGCCGCGTAGATCGCACCCATCCTGTCGGCCTCGGACTCGTTGGCCCGCGAGTGCGGGAGCACGCGGCCCACGGTCACGAGTGCCGTCGCACCGCCGAAGGCGAGATCGTAGAGCTGCCTCGTCTGCGGATCCGTCGTGCTGGCATCGGCCGCCACGCTCGCGAGCGCGGTCACACCCTGGATCACCATCGCCTCGGACATGCGCTCGTTGCCGTGCCGCGCCGTCACGTGGCCGATCTCGTGACCCATCACGATGGCGAGTTCGGAATCGTTCTCGGCGAGCTTGAGCAGGCCGGTGTAGATGCCGACCTTGCCGCCGGGCAGCGCAAAGGCGTTGAGCTGATCGGATTCGAAGACGACAAACTCCCACTTCGCATCCGGGAGATCGTTGCCCACCGCCTTGGCGATCCGCTGGCCGATACGCGTCACGCGGGCGTTGTCGCCGCTGTTGGTCGAGACTTTTTCCTTCTGGCGGATTTCCTGAAACGACGCCGCGCCGAGCTTGATTTCCTCGCTCTGCGGCAGGAGCGCGAGAGAGGTCCGGCCTGTGACAGGATTCGTATAGCAGCCCGCCAAAGCGAGCGGAAGGGCAAGGAGGAGGAGCGGGAGTTTCATGGCGGTTAAGGAATGGACCGAACTCAGTGTTTAAAGTGCCTTGAGCCCGTGAAGACCATCGCCATGCCGCGGGCGTCCGCAGCGGCGATGACCTCGGCGTCGCGCATCGCGCCGCCCGGCTGGATCGCGGCGGTCGCGCCGGCGTCGGCGGCCGCGAGCAGGCCGTCCGGAAAAGGGAACAGCGCCTCGCTGCATACGACAGAGCCGCGCAGGTCGAGCTGGGCTTCGCCGGCCTTCCACACCGCGATGCGCGAGCTGTCCACCCGGGCCATCTGCCCTGCGCCGACGCCGAGGGTCTGCTCGCCGCGGCAATAGACGATGGAGTTGGACTTCACGTGCTTGCCGATTTTCCAGCCAAACATCATCGCGGACCACTCTGCCAGCGTCGGCTCGCGTTTGGTCACGACCTTGAACTCGCGCACATTGCCCAGCGTGCGATCGCGGTCCTGCACGAGCACGCCGCCCACGACGGAGCGGATCTCCTGCAACGCATCCGCGCCGATGCCGCCCTTGGCGATCATGAGGCGCAGGTTTTTCTTCTTGGCCAAAATCGCCAGCGCCTCGTCGCTGAAACGAGGCGCGATGATCACCTCGGTGAAAATCTCGGCGATGGCCTTGGCGAGATCCTCGCCGAGTGTCTGATTGACGACGATGATACCGCCGAACGGCGCCTGCCGGTCCGTCGCGTAGGCTTTTTCCCAGGCGGCGATCAGGGTGTCGGCGCTGCCGACGCCGCAGGGGTTCGTGTGCTTGAGGATCGCGACGGTGGGGCGCTCGAATTCGCCGATGAGGTAGGTCGCGGCGGTGATGTCCAAGATGTTGTTGTAGGAAAGTTCCTTCCCCTGGAGCTGCGCGAAGTGCTCGTGAAACGTGCCGTAGAGCGCCGCCTTCTGGTGGGGATTCTCACCGTAGCGGAGCGCCTGGGCTTTTTTCCACGAGAGCGAGAGCGTCGCGGGGAAGCCACTGAGCGCCTCCAGGTCCGGCTCCGTCGCCTGCGCCTCAAGGTAGCGCGCGATCGCGGCGTCGTAGGTCGCGGTGCGCTGGAAGACCTTGAGCGCGAGCTGGCGGCGCAGTTCGGGCAGCTTCGTCTCGTCGGCGAAGGCCGCGAGGGTGCGCGAGTAGTCGTCGGGGTCGCAAAGCACGGTCACGCTCTCGTGGTTCTTGGCCGCGCTGCGCAGCATCGACGGGCCGCCGATGTCGATGTTCTCGATCGCCTCCTCGAAATGCACGCCGGGCTTGGCCACGGTCTGCTCAAACGGGTAGAGGTTTACCACCACGAGGTCGATGAGCGCGATGTCGTTCTGCCGCGCCTGCGCGAGATGATCGGGCTTGTCGCGCCGGCAGAGCAGGCCGCCGTGGATCTTCGGGTGCAGGGTCTTCACGCGGCCCTCCATGATCTCGGGAAAGCCCGTGTGCTGGCCCACCTCGGTCACGGGCAGGCCTTTCTCGGCGAGCAGCTTCGCGGTGCCGCCCGTCGAGAGCAGCGTGTAGCCGTGCTCGCGCACGAGCGCGGCGGCGAACTCGGCGAGGCCGCGTTTGTCGGAGACGGACAGGAGGGCGAGCTTGGGCATGGAGGGCGCTTTTTGTTTCGCGCCCCGCGGCGCAGCAAGCGCGAAACCTGCCCGGCCGCACACTCGCCGCTTGCGGCGCGCAGATTCGCCCGTCTCTTCTGCGGCGTGTCCTCCTCCCTCGCCCTCCCCGGCCTCACGGCGCGCCTCGACAAGCTCGCCTACCACCACGGCGGCGCGAGCCTGCCTGAGGACAAGCCCCACGCCTTCGTCTATTTCATTACGATCCGCAACGGCTCGGACCGCGCGGTCACGCTCCTCGGCCGCAAATGGGTCGTGGTTCACGCCGATGGCACGCGCTTGGTCGTCGAGGGCGACAAAATCGTGGGCGAGACGCCGCATCTCGCGCCCGGCGAAGCGTTTTCCTATAACAGCTACCATGTCACGGGCGGCGACGCGGAGTCGCACGGCAGCTTCCACGGCGTCGATGAGCATGGAAACAAGATCCACGTGATCTTGCCGCCGTTTGAGCTGCGCGTGCCGCGGGAGTAGCGTTTTCGTTCTCGTTACCACCGGGCAAATTTGCACTGTGTCGGCCCAAATGAAGCTCACAGACCTGAACCGCGATGGCGGCATCGGCGCCAATTCGCTGTTCGTCCAGCTCGGCGATCTCAACATCCTCGTCGACTGCGGGCTCAATCCGAAGAAGGTCGGCCGGGCCGCCACGCCGGATCTGGGGCTCCTGCGCGGCGCACGCCTGGACCTCATCATCATCACGCACTGCCACTTGGACCACATCGGCAGCCTGCCGGTGGCGATGCGCGATCACCCGGAGACACCGGTGATCATGACGACTTCGAGCCGCATGCTCATCGAGCGTATGCTCCACAATTCCGCCAACGTGATGGTGCGGCAGAAGGTCGAGGAGCACATCCCCGACTATCCCCTTTTCACGCACGAGGAAATCGATCGCTGCGGCGCGCGCATGACCGGCCTGCCTTTCGGCCACGCCAAGCAATTCCGCGGCGTGCGCGACCAGATCGACATCACCCTCCACCCGGCGGGCCACGTCTATGGCGCCGCAGGCGTCGAGATCCGACACAAGGGCAAGGCGCACTTCTTCACGGGCGACGTGCTCTTCGAGAACCTCCGCACGCTCGCCGGCGCCAAGTTCCCCGCCGGGCACTTCGACACCGTCGTCCTCGAAACCACCCGCGGCACCAGCGAGCGCCCCGCCGGCAAGGAGCGCGTGCACGAGATCGCGCGCCTCATCACCACGATCAACGACACCATCACGGGCGGGGGTTCGTTTCTCCTCCCGGTTTTTGCCCTCGGCCGCATGCAGGAGATGATGGCCGTGCTGCACGACGCGCGCAGATTCCACCGGCTCAAGGCGTGCCCGATCTTTGCGGCAGGTCTCGGCATCGACATCTCCGATTACGTGGACGCCATCGCCCGCAAGACGGGCCACGCGCAGTTCACGAAGAGTATCATCAAGGAGCTCAAAATCCGGCCCACGCCGAAGAAACTGAAACCCGGCGAGGACCTCCGCCAAA
Source organism: Opitutaceae bacterium (assembly GCA_030693515.1). GTDB lineage: Bacteria > Verrucomicrobiota > Verrucomicrobiia > Opitutales > Opitutaceae > ER46. Next base: position 1,123 of record JAUYAK010000107.1, on the reverse strand, counting down.
ACGGACTCTACCTCGTGAGTTCAGGCATGCTCGTCGAGCGCACCCCGAGCTACATGCTCGCCTCGGGCCTGCTGGGCCACGCGCGCAACGCGATCGGCTTCGTCGGCTACTGCGATCCCGATACTCCCGGCGGCGCACTGCTCGCGACGCAGCCGGGCGACACGTTTGAGTTCAAGGCCATCGAGGTGAAGGCCAAGGTGAAGGCGCGCGTCGAGCGCTTCGAGCTCAGCGGCCACGCCGACCGGGAGGAACTCGCGGAGTTCGCCGTCCAGACCGGCGCGAAGTGCGTGGTGCTCACCCACGGCGATCCGGCGGCGCGCGCGTGGTTCGCGGCGCAGCTCGGGGCCCAGATGCCCGACACCCGCGTCCTCGATCCGGTGCCGCTGAAGACCTACACCGTGTGACGGAGCCCGCGCGCGAGTCCGAGATTCTCCGCCTGCGCCGGGGCATCCGGCTCAGCCTCGGCCTCTTCATCGCCGGCCTCGTGCTGAGCGGCGTGACGGCGTTTCCGCTGCTGGCGGAACTCAACGCCGTGTGCGCGCTCCTAAGTCTGCCAGCCGACGCGTGCCGGCGGCCCACACCGGTCTCGCGCACTGGCTGCTCCTCGTGCGGGAGGGCCTTGCGGTCACCTACGCCCGCTATCCGTTCATCGGCTACGGCACAGACTGGCTGGCCTTCGGCCACCTCGTGATCGCGCTGTTTTTCATCGCGCCGTGGCGCCAGCCGGGCCGCCACCTGCCCGTGTTGCACATGGGCCTCGTGGCGTGCGCCCTGGTGATTCCGCTGGCGCTCATCGCGGGGCCGGTGCGCGGGATTCCATTTTACTGGCAGCTCATCGACTGTTCGTGCGGCGTGCTGGGCGCCGTGCCGCTTGCAATCGCCTTGTGCCAGGCCCGGCGACTCGAGGCCCTCGCGCCTTCCGCTTAGGCTCCCAGCCGCAGCTCTTCGCAGGCGATCGAGTAGCGCATTTTCACCCGGCTCAACCGTAAGCGGTAACTCGGCCACAGCATAGTCGGCCGAAGGCCGACGGTATAGAGTGGCGGGGATGAACGACGACAAGACAGTGGTGAACGTGCGGCCGCGTCGGCCGCATTTGAAACCGGAGGAGCGCGAGCGTGCCGTG
>JAUYAK010000101.1 GCA_030693515.1 Opitutaceae bacterium | reverse complement strand
TCCTCGAGAAACCGGTCCGCCCGCGTGCGCTTGGTCAGGCAACCGAGGGAAAGAAACGTCGTTTGTTGGCTCATCGCGGCCTTGTGATCCCTCGCGGTTTCATCGGTTCCTTTGTCAGGCGGAGTTTTTCAGAGGCTCCTTTACTGTGCCTGCGCCACGAGTCGTCGAAAACCTGGTCCACGCTGGAAACCCAACTGGCCGATCGCGTGGATCACATCGTCACGTGGTATAAAGAGCACCTGCACGAGGCGCCCAAGTTAGAGCGCATCGCCAAGGAGGCCCACGTTTCGGTCAGCCACTTGCGCCGGCTTTTCCATGAGTATTTCAGGAAAAGCCCGAAGCTGGTCCTCGACAATGTGCGCCTCGAGACTGCGTCCGCTTTGCTCGCCACCAGCACCGCCACCCTCGAAGATATCGCGAGTCGGACGGGTTTCCGCAGCATCACCGACTTTTGCCGCGTCTTCAAAAAACGCTACGGCCATCCGCCCAACGAGTGGCGGCGCACCACCACTCGGGCGCGCGCCCAGTGACGGCCGCCCGGGGCGTGAGCGATTCGGTCAAGTCTGCGGCGCTGCCGCGAGATTGCCTCGTGGGCGCGTGGCGTGCGGGATGCCGGTTGTCGGTGCCCTGCTGATTTGCCCCTGCTTCGAATTCGGATCGATTTCCCCCATGAACCCCGCGCCACCCCTTCTGCTCCGATTGACCGTCTCCGCGCTCCCGTTCGCCTCCGTCTTAGCGGCTCAGACTCGTCCCGCCTCCACCACCGGGCCCGACGAATCGAAAGTCGTCCAACTCGACGAGTTTCAGGTCACGAGCGAGCGCGACACGACTTTCCGCGCGACCCATGCGACCGCCGGCACGCGGCTCGGCACCAAGATCAAGGATCTGCCGCAGTCGATTACCGTGCTCACCGAAGATTTCCTGCAGGACAACGACGTCTAAAAGACTCCCATTCTCGGCGGCTTCAATGTCTACCGCCGCGTCTAAAACCCCTCCCGGCCCGAGCCCGCTATGAATCCAGTTTCCCTCCCTACAAGTCGATCCTCCCTATCAGACCCCGAGACCAAAATCATGAAGCCTGATGCCCAACAACCACGTTATTCCATGAATGCCGGCCGCTTCGCGTTCATGCTCTTGCTGCCGTTCAGTCTCCAGAGTGGAATCGCGCAAATCGCACCTTTGGCACCGCCGGATCCGCCCAAAGAAAACGCCATTGTGCTCTCCCCCTTCGAAGTTTCGGAGAAACTCACGGTCGGCTACCTAGCCAACGACACCTTGGCGGGCACCCGCATCAACACCAAATTGAAAGATGTGGCGAATTCCGTCCAGGTCGTGACCAAGGAATTCCTCGAAGACACCGGCGCCACCAGCTACGGGGATCTACTCATCTACACCACCTCCACCGAGGTGGGGGGGCTCGGGGGAAACGCCACCCTCGATCAACTGGACTCGGGGACGCAGCGCGACGAGTTTTCGCGCCGCGAGCCGCAGTTCTTCACCCGGGTGCGCGGCCTCGCCCGGCTCGACCTGGCGCGGGATTACTTTCTCAGCGACATCGCCCTGGACACTTACATCTCTTCCGAGGTGACCATCAACCGCGGACCCAACGCCTCCTTGTTTGGTCTGGGCAGCCCCGGCGGCATTTCCAATGCCGCCGTCGACCGCGCGATGACCGATCGTTCCTTTGGTGAAATCAACTTTCGCACCGACAATTATGGAACGTTCCGAAAGTCCCTGAATTACAACCAGGTTCTCTTGAAGGGTAAGCTCGCGCTGCGGGTCGCGGCCCTGAACAACGATCAGCGCTTCGAGCAGAACCAGGCGAAATTCAAAGACGAACGCTACTTCATCGCCGCCACGTGGCGGCCGATGAAGAATTTCGCCGTCCGGGCGAACTATGAAAAGGGCGACGGTTTTGGCAACCGGCCGGTCACCCGCCTACCCACCGACCGCATCACGCCCTGGTTGATCAACGGCAAGCCGGCCTACAATCCGCTGACGAATCAGTGGTTCATTAATAATGCTCTGGTGACCAACGCGGCCCATGTCGCCCAGCTCAATGCCAGTAGCTCCGGGTATACGTTGGGAACGGCAGCCGGTGCACCGGTCATCGTCTTCAATGATCCCAACAGCTCGACCCCCGGCACCAACGGTTATGCCGTTATCCAAGCAGGATTGGTCGCGGCTGCCGCGGGCAGAACGGCCACCTCGTTGCCGATCGCGGGTAACGTGAATATGCGGCAGTTCATGGGTTTCCGGAATATTTTTCAACGTGACCCGGCATATATCCAAGGGACGCGTCCGGGAATCACCAACGCGGCACTCCCCTATTACAACGACGTGCAGTTGACCGATTTCAGCGTCTTCAATCCCCGGAAAAACAGTCTGACGGGCGCATCGGAATGGGAGTCGCAGAACTTCGAAATCTACAGCTTCCGGGCGGAAAAGACCTGGCTGGATAACCGGGTGGGCCTCGAACTCGCCTACCAGAAACAGTCCTGGGAGTCCGACCACATGGTCAACATGAGCGCCAACAGCGGCGGTAACCTCAGCGTCGATATCAACACGGTGCTGCTGGACGGGTCCCCGAACCCCAATTTCGGTCGTCCCTTCATCGGCGGCCGTGGTTTCGCCCAGGGCAGGATCCGGGAGCGGGAGGCCGCGCAGGCGATCGGCTTCGCCAAATATGATTTCGCGGAAAAAAACCACGGCTGGTTGAAGCACTTCGGCAAGCACACCCTGACCGCCGTGTTTCAGGACCAGTCCAACGATGAGTTGCAACCCAACCGGGTGAATGCGGTCGCGAGCAACGCCTACAACACGAGCATTGCCCAAGGTGGTCCCGGGCTCACCCAGGCCAACTCTCTCGACTTCAATTCGGTTTACCAGGGAAACAACCGTCCCCAGATGGTCCAATACTTGGGGCCGTCCATGGCTGGCATCAGCTCCATTCAGCAGGCCAGCATCCAGGGAGTCACGGTGCCGCAAACTTTCCAAGCAACCAGCAACGCTTTGCGGTGGAATCCCTACACGGCGAAATTCGAGAAGGGCTCGGTCAACTTCTTTACCAACACGGATAACCCCGATCAGGTGTGGGTGTTCGGCAATCCCCGCGCTTACCAAGAAATTAAGTCGATTTCATCCGTGCTCCAAAGTCAGTTCCTCGGCGGCCACCTCGTCACCACCGCGTCTTGGCGCCGGGACGCGGTGAAATCCTACGTGGCCAACGGGTCCCCCGACCCGGCCACCCGTCAGCATTCCGGCGTCCCCGTGCTGGGTGCGCCCATCTACGACGACGCCGAGAGCCAGACGAGCTTCGGCGTGGTGGGGCATGTGCCGGCCAAGTGGCTCCCGAAGGGCATGGGATTGAGCACGCATTACGTCGACTCCCAGAACTTCGCCGCGGGCGCCGCCGGCGTGGATATCTTCAACCGGACCGCTCCGCTGCAGGCTGGCACCACCAAGGAATATGGCTTCGCGGTTACCACCCTCGGCGGCAAGCTCTATGGGCGGGTCAATTTCTATGAGACCAGTCAGCAGTGGGAGGCCCTCACCGGTGTTCTGCCCCAAATCGGCAACACCATCAAGTTGGTGATGGAGAACAACACGCCTGCGGCGCTGGCGGCCGCCGGCTGGGACCTCTACAATGGGAAAATCTTCAATCCTGGCACCATCACGGCCTTGGGTATCCGGCCGCTCAACCCCGGCGTGCCGAACAATCAAACCACTTGGAATGCCGACAATATCGCGGGCACCTCCACCAAGTATTTCCAAAACACATCATCGACGGGCATGGAAGTGGAGGTCACCTACGCGCCGACCAGCAACTGGCGGATGGCCTTCAACGCCTCCAAAACGGAGTCCACCGTGAGCAACGTCATGCCCATCGCTGGCCCCGAGTTGAACCGGGTTGCGACGGAGGTGTTCTTGAATCCGAAATTTGCCAATCTGTTCATTACGCCCAATCCGACCCTGCAGGTGGATGGCAGTTACCTGAACACGGATCTCCTCAGCTCACAGGCCGGCAGTCTCCGCTCGGCCATCGCCCTGCGGAGGGCAAAAGAGGGCGGTCCCCTCCAGGAAATCCGCAAGTGGCGCTATAACTTCGTGAACAACTATAAATTCGGTGGCCCGAGGTGGAGCGACAGTTGGCTGAAGGGATTCAGTGTCGGAGCGGCGCTGCGCTGGCAGGACAAGGTCGCGATCGGGAATCCCCTTAAAGTGGTCAATGGCGCCACGATCCCGGACTTCGACCAACAGTATTTTGGACCGTCCGAGACGAACGTCGACACGTGGATCACCTATGACACGAAGGTTAGGAACAACATGGGCCTGCAGCTCCAGTTTCGCATTCGCAACGTCACTTCCGGCTCGGGCGATTTGATCCCCGTGGCGGCCAACCCGGATGGTGAGGTCGCTCTCTGGCGGCTCGGTCAACCGACGTCCTTCGAGCTTTCCGCCCGCCTGAAATTCTAAGCATTGCCCGCCGGTGGCGGCGTCTCGGCTTCCGCCACCGGGCCCGGTATGGGCCAACATCAACCGCGCCCATGGGGTCGTTCTCTGACGTGGAAGGTGATGATGTCGCTGCGGCCGAGCGCGAGCGCGTCGAGTTTCACGTTGCGGCCCTAAGCCGGGCTCATGCAGTTGACGGGGAGGTTCGCCAAGAGGCGCACCGTTTGGCGTCGTTGATGGTGTGAAACATAAAACGACCGAGGCCGTCGACGACACGAACGGCAGCAGCTTCAATGTCCGCCCCGGCACACCGCTGTCGTTCCGCGCCTCCGTGCGCGTGACGTATTGAAGCAGGGCGGGTCTCCGACTGGCCCTTTCGCGCGTTAAATTTTTGAACCGAGGGCGGGTCAAAGATCCGCCCTACTCCTGCTCCAAACAATCTGCACCACGCTCAGCGGTTGAAATCCAGCACGGTTTTGCGCGCGCCCTTCTGCAGCGTGACGACCCCGCTGTTCCAGACCGACTGCACAAACGGGCTGTCATACACTCTGGCCGGGGCCAAATTGATCGGCTCCCCATTGATCTCCGGCAACCGCGACTGGTCGAGCGGGAAACGAAACATATCCCCTCCGAGGCCCGTGTAGTTCAAGACTCCGCCCGTCACTTCAACCGGCCGCGCGAGGATCGCCGTTCGAAAGGCCTCAAAACTCGCGAATGCGGATTTCGCCGCCGCCTCGATGATCACCGGAGAAAAATCGTCGCCGCACTTCAGCGAACGGCCGCCTTTCGCCCCTGACTCATCGCTCCACTCAAATTCACCCTGCGCCACGCACACGGCCACGAACGCACCCGCGGCCTCGGCGAACGTCCAGCGCCCCCCGCGCACCGGCGCTGAGAGCCCATCCTTGGAAAACCACACCCGCCATTCGTCCACGCGGCGGCTCGTCCGCAGTTTCTGCGCGATCAAGGTGCCTTTGGCCTGCACCGCCCAGTGCGCATTGTTGACCGATTCCCCCTTGAGGTTCGCGCCATACGGATAGACGCGCGCGTCCGTTGCGCCGCGAAAAATCACGCCCATCCACCGGTTCTGCGCACTGATCGCCGCCCAATCGCGCTCCGGCCGTGCCTCCAGCAACAGCGAACTCATCACAAATTCGGGCGTCCGGTAGCTGTAGCGCAAGATGCCGGCGACACCGGGCGTGATGCGATAATGCGGCGGCTTGTCGTAGTCCCGCGCCGCCAGTCCGATCCGCCGTTGCCGCACTTCGTAAGTGGTCGGATCGCCCGCGTTCAACGCCAAATCGATCACGATATCCGGCATCTGCCACGTCGTCGTCACGAAGGGCAACATCGAGGCATGAACGAACCGCGGATCGCCCATGCCCAGTGCATACCAAGCCGCGCGGCGTATGAAATCCGTGCCACGCTGCGCTGACTCGGCATAGGTGCGGGTCTTGGCTCCGCCGCTGACTCCGTCGATTTGTTGCTCCGCCCAGAGGGCCCAGTAAAGCTCAAGAAATTGACCCGCGCGCCGCTTGAGCACCACGTCTTCGCTGAAATCGTAGAGACTGTAGATACCCTTGAGCGTCGCCGAAGCGTAGGACGGCGAATCAATTTCGATCAGCATGCCCTTGGCTGCGCGTTGCCGCAGGTATTCGCGCAGATAAATCGTCCAGGCCTCGTAGTGCTCCCGCGCCGAGTGCCCGTCGGTATATTTCCGATCGCGGTATTCCGACTCGTCCTTTAGCAGCTTGGAAAAACTCCAGCAGGTCGAAAAATGCTGCGCGTGGTGGTTTTCCGAATGCTCCAGCCACCACGTCTGCGATTCCTTAACCTCGGCCTGCGCCAGTTCAGACTTCGCGCTCACCCACGCCCACATCGTTTTCAAAATCACTGCGTAGGTTTCGGCCGAAAGCCGGCCCGCGACCTTCGAGCCCCGCGGGCCGTAGAACACGCACATGCGCGCCAGTGCGTCGGTAACCGAAGGAAAGCTATGCACCTCGAGCAGGGTTTGCGGACGATCGAGGTGATACTGGCAAAGTTCGGCCAGTGCCGCATTGGCCTCCGGGAGCTGCTCGTTCAACTCCAGCGCTCGCATCGCGAAGAGCACGATGGAGTGGCCGTAGTCACGCGTGTAGTCGCCGCGCTTGTTCCAATCCGGCTTGATCGCGGCGCGCTTCAGCAAGGTGCCCGATTGGCTGCGGAAAAATTCCTCCATGCGCCGTTCCCCGCCGGTCCGCACGTCCGCGATCTGTGCATCGCTCAATCCGCGGGCGGGCGCGCCGGACGCCTCGCGGAGACTCGGCCCAAGGAAAAAAAGCAGCAAGGAGCTGAGACGTGTGACGAATGGGTGCATAGACAGAAAATGCAGCGGACGTGGTGCGTTGCGATTTGGAACGAGCCACAATCGTGACGCCTGGCTGGCCGAGGGGAACGCGAGGCGACGCTCGGATATTTGGCAAAATCGCTCACGGCGGCTCACCTGATTTTTCTAGTCGCGGGCGCTGAGCAAAATCACCTTCCTATGCCATGCCCCTGCCCCGCCTTATCCCCGCGGTCCTTCTGTCGGCCGTCGTTTCATTCGCCGCCGAGCCCAAGCTCCCCGGCATCGGTGCCGCGATGCAGGAGATGATCGCGCAAAAGGAAATCGCCGGCGCCGTCACCATGGTCGTTTCCAAGGACAAGGTGCTTCATCTAGAGAGCACAGGCCTCGCCGATCTCGCGAGCGGCCGACCCATGACGCCCGACACGCTGTTCAACATCATGTCGATGACCAAGCCGGTCACCGCCGTCGCGCTCCTCATGTTGCAGGACGCTGGTAAGCTCAGCATGAACGATCCGGTTGCGAAGTTCATCCCCGAGTTTTCCAACCTAAAGACCCCCTCGGGCCAACCTGCCAACCTCACCCTCGCGCAGATTATGACGCACACCTCCGGGCTCGGCGAGGCCGGTGGCCCGGCCACGCAGCGCGCCAAGACGCTCGCGGATCTCGTGCCGCTCTGGCTAGCCGCCCCGATGCAATACGAACCCGGCGCCAAGTGGAAATACACGCAGTCTGGCATCAACTGCGGCGCGCGCATCGTCGAGGTCGCCAGCGGGATGACGTTCCCCGAGTTTCTCGCCCAACGGCTTTTCGGCCCGCTCGGCATGAAGGACACCACCCACACGCCCGCCGGCGATCAAATCGCGCGCCTCGCCACGCCTTACGCGAAGAGCAAGGACACCGGAGCCTTGGAGCCCGGCCGCGTGGCGCCGCCGGCTCCGGGCGCGCGCCCGCCGACCGGCAACGCCGGCCTCTACGCGAGCGCGACCGACTACGCCCGCTTTTGCCAGATGCTGCTCAACGGCGGCACGCTCGACGGCCAGCGTTATCTCAGCGCCGCCGCGATGAAGCTCCTTACCACCTCACAGACCGGCGATCTGCCGACCGGGTTTTTCCAAAACGACACTTACGGCCAGCGCGGCGCCAACTACGGCTGGGGCATCGGCACGTGTGTGCTCAAGACCCCGCACGCTGGACTCGCCGCGATGCTCTCGCCCGGCACCTACGGCCACGGCGGGGCCTGGGGCACGCAAGCTTGGATCGATCCGGTCAAGGGCGTCGCCTACGTTCTCATGGTGCAGCGCTCGAACTTCCCCAACAGCGACGGCAGCCCCGTGCGCCTGCGGTTTCAGCAGGCGGCGGCCGCCGCGCTGCGTTGATCCGGCGCCGCTCGCTTGGAACTGCGCTTCACGCCCACTCGCTGCCACATGTTTCCCGCCCCTCCCAACCTGCCATGAAAAAACTGCTGCTGCTCCTGACCCTGTTCGCCACGTCCGTCACCGGTTTTTCCGCCGACACCCTCTCCGCCGAAGATCGCAAAAAAGGCCTCGCCTACCTCGAAAAGACCCGCGCCGCCGCCGTCAAAGGCCTCAGCGAGGCGCAATTGACCTTCAAGCCCGCGCCCGAGCGCTGGTCCGTGGCGCAGACCCTCGAGCACATCGCGTCCGCCGAGGATTTCCTCATGGGCCTGGTGAAGGAAAAGGCGATGACCGCGCCCGCGCGCCCCGCCGGCGAGGACGTGCACGCCATCGATGAGTTCGTGCTCAAGGCGATTCCCGACCGCACCAAGAAAGCCACGGCCCCCGAGCCGCTGATCCCCGTCAACCGCTACGGCTCGACCAAGGAAGCCCTCGCGCATTTCCAAGCCAGCCGCGCCAAGACGATCGCGCTCCTGAAAGAGACCGCCGGCCTCCGCGACCACGCGATCGACAGTCCCCTCGGTAAGAAACTCGACCCCTACCAGTGGCTGCTCTTCATCGGGGCGCACAGCGAGCGCCACACGAAGCAAATGCTCGAGGTGAAGGCGGACGCCTCCTTCCCGAAGAAATAGCAGCACACCTTCCCCGCCTGTCTCCGGCCCGCGCCTTCGCGCGGGCTTTTTGTTTGCCCGCCCTACGCGCCACGGTGTTGTTGGCGGCACCACCATGTCGCGCACATTTTCCATCGCCATCGGCTCGGATCACGCGGGCTTCGCCTACAAGGAAGCCATCAAGACCATGCTCCTCGCCGCCGGCCATACCGTGCGCGATTTCGGCACGCATTCGGATGCGAGCTGCGACTACCCCGATTTCATCCGCCCCACGGCCGAGGCGGTCGCGCGGGGCGAATTCGAGCGCGGCATCGTGCTTGGTGGCTCAGGCAACGGCGAGGCCATCGTCGCCAACCGGGTGAAAGGCGTGCGCTGCGGCCTCTGCTGGAGCGAACAGGTGGCGATCTGGAACCGCTCGCACAACGACGGCAACGTGCTCGCCCTCGGCCAGCGCACCGTGACCGAGGCCGAAGCGCTGGCGATCGTGCGCGTGTGGCTTGCCACCGAGTTTGAGGGTGGCCGCCACATCGCGCGGATCCGCAAGATCGACGGAGCCTGAGCGTTCAGCTCCGACAGCCCTGCTCGGGAGCGCAGGGACCGTCGGTGGATGCGAGGTGAACACCATCCCGCCTCTCCCGAGGCGGGCTACACCCACGGCGGATTTGCGCTTCGCCCACACACCCATTCAGTGACGGGCCGCGTCTTCCGCGGCATTCATGCCACGATCCGCCAAACCGCACTTCACCTACCAACATGTCTTCGAACCCGGCACCGATCCCGCCGCACCGCCCCTGCTGCTGCTGCACGGCACCGGCGGAGATGAGCAGGACCTCCTGCGCCTCGGCCGGGCGATTTCCCCGGGTTCGGCGCTGCTCAGCCCGCGGGGCGATGTAAGCGAAGGCGGCGCGCTGCGCTTCTTCGCCCGGCTCGCGCACAACGTCTTCGACCCGCCGGAAATCGTCCGGCGCACGCACGCCTTGGCGGATTTCGTGGCCGCCGCGACCGCCCACTACGCGCTCGATGCCGCCCGGCTGACCGCGGTCGGCTTTTCCAACGGCGCCAACATTGCCGCCACGATGCTGCTCCTGCGCCCCGAAACCCTCGCGGGCGCCGCGCTGTTGCGCGGCATGGTCGTGCTCGATCAACCGGCGCCCGCCGGCTCCCTCGCCGGGAAGCGCGTCCTCCTCTGCAACGGGACCACCGATCCGCTCGTGCCGGCCGATCATCCGGCGCGGCTCGCCGCGCTCCTCGAAACCGGGGGCGCCACCACCGCGGTGCAGATGCTGCCCGCGAGCCACGCGCTCACGCCGCTGGATGTCGCGGCCGTGCGCGACTGGCTGGTGCGCACCTGAGCCCTTTCCTCGCATGCGTCTGACCTACCTCGGTCATTCCTGTTTCCTCCTCGAGACCGCGCGGGCGCGACTGCTCATCGATCCCTACCTCCGTGAAAACCCGCGCGCTCCGCAAGGCGCCGCCGCGCTCGCCTGCGACTACATCGTGATCTCGCACGGGCATGACGATCACACCGCCGACGCCCTTGCGATCGCGCAGCGCTGCGGCGCCACCATTATCGCCAACTTCGAAATTGCGGAATACTTCGCGGCCCGCGGGGCCAAGGTCCACGCCCTCAATCCCGGCGGCGGCTTCGATTTCCCGTTCGGCCGGGTGAAGCTCACGATCGCGCATCACACCTCGAGCCTCGGTCCGGCGCTGAATCCCATCTACCTCGGCGCGCCGTGCGGCATCCTCATTTCGGCCGACGGCAAGACGCTCTACCACGCCGGCGACACCGCGGTGTTCCTCGACATGCAGCTCATCGGCCGAGGGGGCCTTGATGCCGCGCTGCTGCCGATCGGCGACAACTACACCATGGGGCCCGACGACGCGCTGCTCGCGCTGGATTTCCTTCGACCGCGGGTCGCGGTGCCGATGCATTACGATACCTGGCCGCTCATCGCGCAAGACGCGGGGGCTTTCGCGAGCCGCGCCGCAGAGGCCGGCCACCGCGTCGAGGTGCTCGCACCCGGTGCGACGCTCGCCATCTGAATCAGGCCTTGCGCCGACGAAGCCAGCCCAGCACGCCCGCTGCGCCCAGCACCGCCGACCACACGATGCTCGAGGCCTCGGGCACGACCGTCCAACCCACATCCTGCAGCGCCGCGGCATCCAGCGCCGTGAGGTAGGTGCGAGTGCCCGCCGAGAGCGTGGCGCCCATCACTGCGTCCTGCGGTGCGCCAGAGCCCAAGGCGGTGCTGGTGGTCCCGCTGAGCCAATGCGCATTCCCCGCGGCAAGCGGAACCTGCCCGCCATAGACTGCGACCGCGTTGGCCCCCCCGAACGCAGCGGCAGATGGGGTGGAACCCGGCATGTTGGAGAACCAAGAACCCGAGGTGCCAAAGCCGAGGACATGCCCCAGTTCGCGCAGTGCGATGGAGTAGAAGTCGAACTGGCCGGGGAAATTCTCCAGCGTCGCCGGGTTGGAATCGAAATGCCATGCCGCCGTTGAGTTGAAGGTAATCGCGCCACCCCACGGGCCAAAGTCAGTCGGGTTCAGCCCCGCGGCGCCCGGCTGGCCGCGCGTCGTGACAGTGCTGGTCCAGTTGGCATTGCCGCTCGCGGACACTCCACCGGGAGCGCCCTGCCCCAGCGCACCAGCCCCGAGGTCCGTGGCGCCGATGTAGACCACGATCGTGTCGGCAGAGATCGAGAGGTTGGAGAGCGAGACGGTTGTGCCAGGATTGGAAGGATGGGCAAACGACGCCGTCCACGTGTTGCCCCCGGCCGGCGTAATCGCGGTGAGCGAATCCGTGAGGCGCGAGCTGAAGGCCGCGGCCGCCTGCTCCAACACACCGCGCCGCCCGGTGTTGGCCCCGCTGAAGAAACCCGCCGCGTCGTAGCTGTAATCAAACGTGATCGTGAGCGCCAGTGCCGGTCCGCCCGTCAGCCCGCCAGCGATCGCACCGACGCAAAGCACCTTGCGGAAGGTTGCGGTGATGAAGGCTCGAGTCATGCGGGGTAGCGAGGCAGCAAACGGGGCCGCCCTGCCGAAGCAACATGGGAAAAACACCCTAAGAGGCAAACCCCGCTTCCACGGTGCATCAATGACCACCCGCGACATTCGTCCGCCGCGGATCGGGAAACCCGGTCCGCGTGCCATCGGGATTGAGCGAGACCGCGTTGACGCCGCCAAAGAAGCGGCCCGTGCCCGCGGCCTCGGGCAGGTTCACTTTCCAGCCGAGTTCCTGCAACGCCTGCGCTTCCGCATGGGGCAGCGATCGCTCCGCCTCAAAGGCCACGGTCTCGCCACTCCGCAGCGCCGCCGAGAAGTGAACGCGTGTGTCGCCAATCGCGTCGGCCAGCGGCCGGCCGAACACGTATCGATCGAGCAGCACCTGCAGCACGGCGGTCGGGATGCGCGAGGCGCCCGGGACCCCGATGGCGAGTTCCGGCCGCCCGTCCCGCAGCACGATTGTGGGGGCGATGGTGCTGCGCGGGCGGCGGCCCGGCGCGAGGTAGTTCATGCTCTGCTTTTCGGTGAACGTGAAATTGCTCATCGAGTTGTTCATCACCACACCCGTGCCCGGCGGCACGACCCCCGCGCCAAAATGCAGGCTCTGCGACTGCGTCGCGCACACGACATTGCCCGCGCGATCGACGACGATGAAGTGGGTCGTCGCCGCCATCGGGCTCTCGTAGAGTGCCGGCAGCTCGGCATCGAGTGCGGCGACTTTTTTCTTCGCGTCCGCCGGCGCAAAGGCCTTGGCGCGGATTTCCGCGATGGAATCGGGAGCGAGCAGCTTTTCGAACAGGAAGCGCGACTCCGGCGCATCGCCGACCGCGCGGCTGACCAGCGGGGAGACGACGCGCCAGACCTTGCCCACCCGATCGAGCTGCGCAGCGGTGCGTAGCGGGCCACCGCCAAAGGATTCGCCCTCCAGCGCCGCGAGGATGGGCAGGAACAGCGCGGCACCGCTGGCCGGCGCCGGCGCACACACGAGCGTGCGGCCGCGCCACGCCATCGTCATCGGCTCGGTGATTCGCGCCTCGTAATTCTCAAAATCCGCGGCCGTCAGCACGCCACCCCCGCGACGCGAAGCCGCCACCATCGCCTCCGCCACCGGACCGCGGTAGAAACCGTCGCGCCCGTGGCGCGCGAGCGCCTCCATCGTGCGCGCGAGATCCGCGTTGGGCAGGAGCGCGCCGGCTTCGGGCAGTTTGTCGCCCGGCAGGTAGAGCCGGGCGATCTCGGGGTCGCCGCGGCGAAGTTTTTTCTCCTGTTCGACAAAACCCTCGCGCGTCTTGGGCAGCATGCGAAACCCCGTCCGCGCCAGATCGATCGCGGGGCGGACGGTCTCGGCCCAGGGTTTCGTGCCCCATTTCTGGTGCGCCGCCCAGAGACCGGCGGCGAGGCCGGGGACGCAGACCGCGCCGTAGCCGTAAGTGCGATCCTCCTCGGGACGCTGGAGATAAGCCGCGACTTCGAGCGAACCGGCGGCATCCATGGCATCGACGGCAAAGGTCCGGCCTGACGCGGCGTCGAAATAGAGCAGCATCAGCTTCCCTCCGAGGCCGGAGCCGTAGGGCTCGGCCACGCCCACGGAAAGCGAGACCGCGACCGCGGCGTCCATGGCATTGCCGCCGGCCTTCAGGATCGCGACGCCGACCTCCACAGCCTGCGGATGCGCCGCGACGATCATGCCGTGGGGCGCGGTGACCGGCTCAATCGTGACCGGCGTGGCGGCACGCGCCAGGCCTAGGACAAGGGCAAAGACGATCAGACGCAGGGTTTGCACGAGGCGCAGTGTGTTGCGATCGACCGCACGATGGAAAGCAGAACCCGGCTCAAAAACTCTTGGAGATCTGCCCGTAGAACGTGCGACCGCGCGGATTGGTGCCGGCACCGCGTTGGTAGCCCGTGTCGGAGTCCGCAAGCGGCGGCTCAATGTCGAAGACGTTGTTCAGCCCGGTCCGCAGCGAAAGCCCGCTAAGGTTGCTCCCGCGCCGGCGCGGGAAAGCGTAGCTCGCATAGGTGTTGTGCGTCGCAAACGCGGTCACGAGATAGCGGTAGCGGCGCACGCCGCCGGAATCGACGTAGGTGGAAATGTAATCCGGCTTGCCGAGCACTTCGTAGATTTCCCTCGTCGTGGCGGTGCCCGTGTCGACATAGGGGCCGTAGTAGGAGAGGCCCCAGCCGGCGGTGACGCGATCCTTGCGCCAAGTGAGGCCGAGGTTGCCGCGGAAACGCGTCCGCCCGTCGCGGTTGATGCCGTTGACCTTGGGCTGCCCGGGATCGGAGACGGTGTCGTATTGCAGCAGGTAGGAGGCATCGCCCCGGATCGTGAACTGGCCGACGCGCGCCTTGGGCAGGCGCAGTTCGACGCCGAAGTCCAGCCCCTGCACCTCACGGCCGGCGAGGTTGACGTAATCGGTGACGACCGACTTCAACTGCCCGACCGGCGCGCGCTGGGTGGCGGGCGGGCGCCCCGCGTTGAATGTAGTGTAGGCGGCGATATCCGCCGGGCTGAGGGGCTCGCGCACGACCTTGGGGTTGCCCGCGTAGCTCGCCGTGCCGCTGCCGAGGTCGATTTGGGAAATCGGCCGGCCCGCCGCGAGCGCCTTCTGCACGGCGCCGTCGAGCAGTTCCTCGTCGAGCAGCAGTTGCGTGGTGCCGCTCACCGACGTGATGACCTCGCGCTGCTTGATGCGCCAGTAGTCCACGGTGATCGTGAGATCGCGATAGAAGGGAGCGGACAACGCCATGCCGGCGGAAAGGGACCGCGCGGTCTCGGGCCTGAGTTCGGCGTTGCCCTGCCGGAAAACGACGGGCACCGCGCTGGAATCGCGGTTGAGCCCCGTGACTTCGGAGCGGTAAACGTCGTTGTAGGTGGAGCCGGAACGCTGGAGCGGAGTCGTGTTGGTCTGGACGAGGTTTGGCGCGCGGAAAGATGAGGCGAGCGTGCCGCGCAGCATGAGCCAGGAGGAAGGGCGGTAGTTGATCCCGAACTTGGGTTTCGAGGTGGAGCCAAAGTCGGAAAACTTCTCCGCGCGGCCGGCGACGGTGAGTTCAAGCCGGCGCAGCAGCGGCCGCCGATTGCCCGGGCCCACGATCGGCACGAGCACCTCGGCGAAGAGCGAGGCGACGGTGCGCGCGGCGTAGAGATTCGGATTGGGGCTCAGCGCGATGAAGTCGTTTTCCATCGGGCCGAAGAAGAGGTTGTTTGGGTTGTTCGGATTGCCGTCGTAGGGCGCGCTCGCAGGGTTGAAGCCGGCATAGGGCGGGCGCCAGTCCTTATAGTTCTCCCAGCGAAACTCCGCCCCGGCCGCGACGCCGATCGGGCCGCCCCAGAAACGGTCGAACACGGACCCGTTGATCTTGAAATCCCAGTTGGCGAGCTCGGTGCGGCCTTCGCGGATGAAGTTGTCGTAGAGCGATGCGGTCAGCGCCGCGGGGTTGCTGTAGGGTTTGTCCACGACGAGCAGGTAGGGATTCGTCGTGCTGGCCTGCGGCACGAGCTTGAACGTGTAGTTGAAAGGGTTGAAGGCCTTCGCCGGATCGGAGGTCGTGAGCGCGGCGCGGAGGCGGCTTTCGCGCACGGTGAACTCCTCCTCGTCGTGCGTGGAGTTGCGACCGTAGAGGACGGCGCTCTCCCACTCCCAACCCTGCGCGAGCTTCCCGCGCAGCCCGCCGACAAGGCGCAGCGCGTCGGAATTAACGGTGATGAGGCGCGGCTTGAAGTCGCGGGGGATCACGCCCACGCCGCTGAGGAACTGGACTGCGGCGGGCGCGCCCGTGAGGCGCGGTGTCCCGTCGGCATTGGGCCGGCCCTGCGGATCGTAGAAGCGCACGCCGAAGGGGTTGAAGGGATTGTCGGCGCTGACGTAGATATTATGGTCCGTCGAGACGTCGAACTTGTTAGGCAGGCGGCCGGTGTAGGAGAGCGATTTGTAGGCGAGCAGTTCGCCGAAGGCTTCGAGGCCGTCGCGCACTGAGTGGCGCAGGAACGCCGTGAAGTTGGCGCGGTTGGTCTTGGGCAGGATCGGTTTGAAGGCATTGGGATTCTGATACCAGTTGACCGTGAAGTCATCGATGTTGTGCGAGGGCAGCGTCTGGCGAAACCCGACGTTCCCATCGGCCAGCGGGATGAGGTAAAATGTGCCGTTGGTCGCGAGCGTGGCGGACGTGCTGCCGGAGGTCGTGATGATGCCTTGGTTGCTCGTCGGCCGGGCGCCAGCGAAGCCGAAATTCGCATCGTAGTTGCCGCGCACAAATCCGCCGTAGTAGCTGGAGTCGGCGCTCAGGCGGTTGTCGAAATTGTTATTGCGCGAGACGACACCGGCCGCGTCAGCGATGGGCAGGCCGTTGAACGGCGCAGGCACGTTGCGCGTGGTGCGGATGTCCTGACTGCGGGAAAATTTCCGCTGATCGAGCCAGAGGTAGTCGCGATGGAAGAAATCGAGCGTGAGCAGGAGGTTGCTCTTGCCGCGATTAAAGTTTCGTCCGTCGGTGATCTCGAGGTTCCACTCGTTGCCGCCGCCGTGCTGGGTCACGCTGCCGCGCGCGCGCAGGCTGAGACCGTCATAGCTGCGGCGGGTGATTGAGTTGACCACGCCGCCGGCCGCGTCGGTGCCGTAGATGGCCGAGGCGCCGTCGCGCAAAACCTCGACGCGGGCCATCGCGGCAGCCGGCAGTTGGTTGATGTTCGTCGAGAGCGACGGCGCGCCACCCTCGGATTGGCTAATCGGATGCGGCGGGAGCCGGCGGCCATTGAGCAGAACGAGGGTGTTGCCGGAGCCGAGGCCGCGGAGGTTGATGGTGGAATTGTCGCCCCGGGCGTCGGCGCCGAGCGTGTTGCCCTCGTCGAGCGTGATGGGGCCACCGAAGGAAAGGGTCTCGAATAGCTCGGCCGGCGTGATGGCACCCCGCAGGGCAAGTTCGTCCGTGCCGATGACGGTGACGGGCAGTGTCGACTCCTGATCGATACGCTTGATGTGAGACCCGGTCACATTGACGGCCTCCATCACCTGTGGCGCCGGCGTAGTCTGGGCGATCAGGGAAGGGGCGAGAGCCAAACACGGCAGCAAGCGGAGGAAACCTTTGGGAGAGGTCATGGAAAAAGTGAAAACATCCGCGGCTCAGCTGAAAAGCCTGATAAAAGCCGCGATCACCGGCGCATTGGTAAAATCAATCAGGAAACCGCCCGTCGGCGGCACGAGGGTGGTCGCGCGCGGGGCGGGGCCGCGGCGGCGCACGATGGCATCCATCGCGGCCACCGCCGTAGCCGTCGAGCCCACGCCAAAGCCCACCAGCCCCGCGACCATCGTGCCCGCCTCGTGATTGCGCCCCAGCAGAGGCCAGACCACGAATGCGGCAAACAGCAGCGTCACCCCGGTGTTCACGATCAGGATCACGAGCATCGGCCCTGCGATGGCGGCGAGTTCGCGGAGGTTCAGCGACGCGAGCGTCACCGCGAGAAACAGCGCCAGCAGCACCGCCGACCAGCGCGCGAGCACCTCGCCACGGAGCCAGGTGCCGCCCATCGCGTCGTGCACCGCGCGCACCGCGAGCCCCACGAGCAGCGCGCCCATGTAGGCCGGCAGCGCCGCACCCGTCCGTTCAAGCCCAAAGCCGAGCCACGCGCCCGCCTTGATGCACGCCGCGATCATCAGCGCATGGCTGAGCGCGGACCGGCCACCGGCGCCGAGGGCGCGCAGGTCGCCAAAAAAGCTCGCGGTTGATGCCGCTTGCCCGGCCCAAGCGGCGCCGTCGGCCATGGGATTCGTCCTTCGCAGCAACCACTCCGCCAGCGGCCCGGCGAGCAGTCCGCCGGCCACGAGCCCAAAGGTCGCGGCGGCCGCCGCCGCCGATGCCGCGCTCGCCAGCCCCGCCTGTTCAAAACTCGACGCAAACCCCAGCGCTGTGCCGTGCCCGCCAACCAGCGTCAGCGAGCCGCACACCACGCCGAGCAAGGGAGGCACGCCCAGCCCCGCCGCGAGCGCGACGCCCACGGCATTCTGGATGACCGCGATCACCGTGGCCGCCAGCAGCAGCACGAGCAGCGCGCGCCCACCCGAGCGGAGCACGCGCACCGGCGCGGCGAGCCCCACGCAGGTGAAGAACCCGACGAGAAGCGGGAGGTTCACGTTTTTCGCCGCGCCCTCTCCCCAGTCCATCCCGGGTGTGACCAGCCATAGCCAGCCCGCGGCGGAGACTTTGCTGGCGAACGAAAAGGCCGTGAGCCCGCTCGTGTTCGCCGCCAGCACCAGCAGCGCGAAGGTCAGCCCGCCCACGACGGGCACGGGAATGTTATATCGCGGGAAGAACGGCACCCGCCGGTGCAGCCACTCGCCCGCGAGCAAAACCGGCACGGCACACGCGAGCAGGAACCAGGCGGAAAGCGTCATGGGGGCGAAGAATGAATTGGCCTCCCCCGCGTCTTGGCCACAGAGAAATCCTCTCCATGCCAAAGAAGATCAAGGTCGTGCAATTCGGACTGGGGCCCATCGGCCTCGAATCGCTCAAGCTCGCCGCCGAACAGTCGTGGCTCGAAGTCACCGGCGGCGTCGACATCGACCCCGCCAAGATCGGCCGATCCCTCGCCGATCTCACGGGCGTCGCGGCGCTGGCGGGCGCGAAGGTCCATGCCTCACTCGACGCACTCTTCGCCGCCGTGGGCGCGCCCGACGCCGTGCTCCACACCGCCGGCTCGAGTGCCGCGGCGTCGTTTGCCCAGATGAAACCCGCGCTCGATCGCGGCGTGAGTGTGGCCTCGACGTGCGAGGAATTGATTTTCCCTGCGCTCAAAACTCCCGACCTCGCGCGCGAATTTGACGCGCTTTGCCAGAAGACTGGCGCCCGCATCGCGGGCACCGGCGTGAACCCCGGCTTCGTGATGGACATCCTGCCCATCTGCCTCACCGGCGTGAGCCGCGACGTGCAGTCGATCTACGTCGAGCGCGTCGTCAACGCCTCGACGCGTCGCCAGCCGCTCCAGGCCAAGATCGGCAGCGGACAAAACCCCGCCGATTTCCGCGCCAAGTTCGCCGCCGGCAAGGCCGGCCACGCCGGCTTCCAGCAATCCGTCGCGCTCCTCGCCCACGCGATGGGCTGGAAACTCGACGAGATCCGCGAGAGCTGTGAGCCGGTCGTCGCGACCAGTCGCGTCGTCACGAAGTTTTTCGATGTCGCGCCCGGCCAGAGTCTCGGCATCCACCAAAAGTGCGTCGGCCTCTCCGGCGGCGAGACGAAGATCAAGCTCGACCTCCAGATGTATCTCGACGCCTCGCTGCCGCACGACGCCATCGTGGTGAAGGGCCGGCCGGACCTGAATCTCGTGCTCAACGGCGGCGTGGCCGGCGACGATGCCACGGTCGCATCGCTCATCAATATCGTGCCCCGCCTCCTCGCCGCCCCCGCCGGCGTGCGTCTGATGACCGAGCTCGCCGTCCCGGCGTGGCGCAACCCGCGCAGCTGAGCCCCGTTCTTCTTTTCCCATGGTCCCCCGCCCCATCCTGCGCACGCTGCTCCTCGCCCTGCTCGCGGCCACCACCGCGTTCGCCGCCAAGATCACTTCGCCGAAGGAGCACTTCGGCTTCGCCATCGGCGACGACTACCACCTCGCCACCTACACGCAGGCCGAGGCTTATTTCAAGAAGCTGGCCGCCGAGTCCGACCGCGTGCGGCTCGTGGACATGGGCCGGACCGAGGAGGGCCGCACGCAGTGGATGCTCGTCATCTCCGCGCCGGAAAACATCAAGGCGCTCGCCCGCCATAAGGAAACCGCGCAAAAACTCGCGCGCGCCGAGGGCGTGACCGAGGCGCAGGCCCGGGCCCTCGCCGCCGAGGGCAAAGCCGTCGTCTGGATCGACGGCGGTCTCCACGCGAGCGAGACGGTCGGCTCGCATCAGCTCATCGAGACCGCCTGGATGCTCGCCAGCGCCACCGATCCCGAGATGCTCCGCATCTTGAAAGATGTGGTCGTCCTCTGCGCCCACGCCAATCCCGACGGCCAGGAACTCGTCAGCTCGTGGTATATGCGCGAGCCGGTGCCCACGAAGCGCGTGCTCACGCCCACGCCGCGGCTCTACCAGAAATACATCGGGCACGACAACAACCGCGACTTCTTCCTCTCGTCGCAGAAGGAGACGACCAACGTGAACCGCCAGCTCTACCTCGAGTGGTTTCCGCAGATCCTCTACAACCACCACCAAAGCGGCCCCGTGGGCACCGTGATCTTCACCCCGCCTTTCCGCGATCCGTTCAATTTCAACTACGACCCGCTCGTCGTCATCGGTGTGCAGGCGGTCGGCACCGCGATGCAGGGCCGCTTTCTGCAGGAGGGCAAACCCGGCGCCACCTCGCGCAGCGGCGCCAACTACTCCACGTGGTGGAACGGCGGCCTCCGCACCACCGCCTATTTCCACAACATCATCGGTCTCCTCACCGAAATCATCGGCAACCCCACGCCCATGCGCATCCCGCTCGTCGCGCGCCGGCAGCTGCCCTCCGGCGACATCCCTGCGCCCATCGCCCCGCAGGTCTGGCATTATCGCCAGTCCATCGAGTATTCGCTCTCCGCCAACCGCGCCATCCTCGACTACGCCTCGCGCCAGCGCGAGACGCTCCTCTTCAACATCTGGCGCATGGGCCAGAACTCCATCGAGCGCGGCAACCGCGATGCCTGGACGACCCGCCCCAGCCGCCTCGACGAAATCACCCGCCTCGCCGCCGCCGATCGCGACGGCACCGAGCCCGAGGAATCGCCCGATCCCTCGGCCGAAGGCCCCGCCAATCCCACCCGCCGCCTGTCGCAGAAATACTGGGACATCCTCCGCAAGCCCGAGTGGCGCGATCCCCGCGGCTTCATTCTCCCGGCCGATCAGCCGGATTTCGCCACGGCGGTGAAATTCCTCAACTCGCTCGTGAAAACCGGCATCGTGCTGCACCGCGCCACGGCCGAATTCACGGTCGCGGGCAAACGCTACCCTGCGGGCTCGTATGTCGTGAAGAGCGCGCAAGCCTTCCGCCCGCACGTGCTCGACATGTTCGAGCCCCAGGACCACCCGAACGATTTCCGCTACGAAGGCGGCCCGCCCAACAAACCCTACGACGTCGCCGGCTACACGCTCGCCTTCCAAATGGGCGTGCAGTTCGACCGCGTGCTCGAGGCCTTCGACGGCCCCTTTGAGCGTCTGCCCTACGGGCAGCTCCTATCGCCCCCGGCCGCAGCGATTCCCGCCGGCGCGGGCTGGAGTTTCAGCCGGACGGAAAACAACAGCTTCATCCTCGCCAACCGCCTGCTCAAGGCCGGCGCGGACCTGTCCACCTCGACGCGCAACGGCGACTTCTACGTGCCGGCCTCCGCGCGGGCCCTGCTCGAAAAATCCCTCGCCGGCCTCGGCGTCACCCTCAAGAGCACCTCGGCCGCACCGGCCGATCTGCGCAAAGCCACCCCGCCCCGCGTCGCCCTCTGGGATCGCTACGGCGGCTCGATGCCCTCGGGCTGGACGCGTTGGCTGCTCGAACAGTTCGAGTTTCCCTTCGAGGTCATCTACGCCCCTCAGATCGACGCGGGCAAGCTGCGCGAAAAATACGATGTCATCGTCTTCGTCAGCGCCGCCATTCCCGCCGCCGGCACGCGCCCGCCTCCCTCGCTGCGCCCGCGCAACCTCCCGCCGGAATACGAGGCGCACGTCGGCCGCATCACCCCCGACAAATCCGTGCCCGCGCTGAAGGAGTTTCTCCAAGCCGGCGGCTCGATCGTCGCGATCGGTTCCTCCACCAATCTCGCCTACCAGCTCGGCCTGCCGATCCAAAGCGCGCTCACCGAGCGCGCCGCCGATGGCAAACTCCGCAACCTGCCCGACGAGAAATTCTACATCCCCGGCAGCGTCCTCTCCGCCCGTTTTGATCCCACCGACCCGCTGGCGTGGGGCATGGCCGAGCGGGCCGACGTTTATTTCGAGCGCAGCCCGGCGTTCACCTTCGGGGCCGAGGCCGCCGCCGCTGGCCTGCGCCGCGTCGGCTGGTTCGACAGCGACAAACCGCTCCGCAGCGGCTGGGCCTGGGGCCAGCACCACCTCAAGGATGCCGTCACCATCGCCACCGCCAAGGTTGGTCCCGGCCGCCTGCACCTCATGGGCAGCGAGGTCGCCTTCCGCGCGCAGACGCACGGCACCTTCAAGCTGCTCTTCAACGCGCTTCACCTCTCGACCGCACGCGAGTAGCGGCAGGCGTCCCTGCCCGCCGGTTCAGAACGATCGTCAAACCCCGACGGGCAGGGACGCCCGTTGCTACCGCCCCGCCTTCGGCCTTGCCAACGCCGGGGCCGGGCTGCACGTTGGGCCTCTTTTTTCCAACCAGAGCCAAGCGCCCGCCATGAACCAGAGCATCCGTAATATCGCCATTATCGCCCACGTCGACCATGGGAAGACCACCCTCGTCGACCAACTCCTCAAGGAAGGCGGCGTCTATCGCGCCAATCAGGCCGTCCAAGTGCGCGCCATGGACTCCATGGACCTCGAGAAGGAGAAGGGCATCACGATCAAGGCCAAGAACACCTCCGTCCACTGGAAGGACAAGATCATCAACATCGTCGACACCCCCGGCCACGCCGACTTCGGCGGCGAGGTCGAGCGCGCCCTCCGCATGGTCGACGGCGTGCTCCTCGTGATCGACGCCTACGACGGGCCGCAGGCCCAGACCCGCTTCGTGCTCCGCAAGGCCCTCCACCACGGGCTCAAAGTCGTCATCGTCATCAACAAGATCGACCGCGAAAACGCCGAGCCCGCCAAGATGTATGACAAGGTGCTCGAGCTCCTCATGGAGCTCAACGCCACCGAGGAGCAGTTCGACGCGCCCGTCGTCTATGGTTCCGGTCGCGACGGCTACATGATGTTCCACCTCGGCGAGGAGAAGAAGAACATGACGCCCCTGTTCGAGACGATCCTCGACCACATCCCGCCGCCCTTCGCCAAGCCCAACGAGCCCTTCCACATGCTCGTCTCGAACCTCGACTGGTCGGACTACGTCGGCCGCATCGCCGTCGGCAAGATCCTCGGCGGTAATGCCAAGGTGGGCGACCCGGTCTTCGTCGTGCGCCATTCCGACCACAAGCGCATCCGCAGCAAGATCACGAAAATCTTCGAGTTCACCGGCCTGGGCACCCGCGAGGTCGAGTCCGCCGTCGCCGGCAACATCGTCGGTTTCGCCGGTTTCGAGGATGTGGACATCGGCGACACGCTGACCGTCGACGAGGCCGGCCACGCCCTCCCCTTCACCCAGATCGATCCTCCGACGCTTGAGATGCAGTTCTGCGTCAACGACGGCCCGCTCGTCGGCACCGAGGGCAAGCTCGTCACCTCCCGTCAGCTCCGCGAGCGCCTCATGCGCGAGCTCAAGACCAACGTCTCGATCAAGATCGAGGACTCCGAAAAGGCGGGCATCTTCAACGTCAAGGCCCGCGGCGCCATGCAGGTCGCCGTGCTCGTCGAGACGATGCGCCGCGAGGGCTTCGAACTCCTCGTCTCCCGCCCGACCGTGATCGAAAAGAAATCCGAGGACGGCAAACGCCTCGAACCCTACGAGACCGTCTGGATCGAAGTGCCCGACGAGTGCGTCGGCGCCATCATGCAGAATCTCGCCAACCGCAAGGGCCTGCTCACCAACATGGAGAAGCACCAGCACTCCACCATGATCGAGGCCTCCATCACGACCCGCGGCCTCATCGGCATGGAGATCGATGTCGTCAACGCCACCAGCGGCCGCGGCGTGCTCAGCCATCTCTTCAAGGAATACGGCCCCTACGCGGGCGAGGTCCTCACCCGCATCACCGGCACGCTCATTGCGACCGAGGCGGGCGAGACCACGACCTACGCGC
Source organism: Opitutaceae bacterium (assembly GCA_030693515.1). GTDB lineage: Bacteria > Verrucomicrobiota > Verrucomicrobiia > Opitutales > Opitutaceae > ER46. The sequence continues at coordinate 16,064 of JAUYAK010000101.1, read as the reverse complement.
TGCTCATGGTGCAGGAGCGCGGCAAACTCTTCTGCGGCCCCGGCGAGCAGGTTTACGAAGGCATGATCGTCGGCGAGAATCCCCGCAACGAGGACATCGCCTGCAACGCCGTCCGCGAAAAGAAGCTCACCAACTTCCGCTCCCAGGGCGAAGGCGTCGCCGCCGGCCTCACGCCCGCCACGAAGCTCTCGCTCGAACGCGCGATCGAATACATCGCGGCCGACGAATTCGTCGAGGTGACGCCGAAAAACCTGCGCCTGCGGAAACGCATTCTGAACAACGGCGAGCGCCAGAAGTCCGCCAAGTCGCAAAAGAGACAGGGCGAGTAAGCCCGCCGCGGTCGAGCGCGTTGACCTCAACGCGCCTCCATCTGGTAGGGCGGGTCTGTGGCCCGCCCTCGAATGCTCAGCGCTAAAAGGGGCGGGTCGCAGCCCCGCCCTACCACAACCTACAGCAGCTCCTTCGGGAGCTGGGTGACGATCTTCTTGATGTCCTGCACCGCGTCGCGGTGGCAGACGAGGATCGCGTCGGCCGTCTCGACGACGACGAGATCCTTCACCCCGCAGAGCGCAATTGTGCGCCCGTTGCTGATCGCGATGTTGTTCTCCGCGGCGGCCGTGAAGACCGCGCCACGCGTGGCGTTGCCGGCCGCGTCGTTCTTCAGGTGCTTCGGCAGCGCGGTCCACAGGCCGACGTCGTCCCAATCGAATTGCGCGAGCAGCGTCTCGACCGCGCGCGCTTTTTCCATGATCGCGTAGTCCACCGAGATCTTTGGCAGCGTCGGAAACCGCTGCGCCAGGAAGGAGGTGAAATCGCCGCGGGGAAAATCGCGGATGAACTGCGCCAGTTCCGGCGCGTTGCGCTCCGCCTCGCCGAGGAACGTGCCGACGCGCCAGAAGAACATGCCCGCATTCCACGCAAAGTCCCCGCTCGCCACGTAGCGCTGCGCGGTGGCGAGGTCGGGTTTTTCCACGAAGCGCTTCACTTCGCGCACTTGGCCCGTCGATCCGGCCACGCGCTCGGCGCCCATCTCGAGATAGCCGAACCCCGTGGCCGCATGGTCAGGCTTGATCGCGATCGTGAGGATGGTGCCCGATTCGTCCGCGCGTGCGAGCGCACCGCCGAGCTGGCGCCCGAACCCCGCCGCATCGGCGATGAAGGCATCCGCCGGCAGCAGCGCCAGCGTGGCTTGGTCGCCGCCACGCGCCCGCACCAGCGCGGTGGCCAGCGCGGCCGCCGGGGCGGTGTCGCGCTTCGCCGGCTCGGCGACGATCTGCGCCTCGGGCACGAGGCCGGCGAGCGCGGCCCGCGTGCCCGGGAGCTGCACCTCGTTGGTGAGGACGAAAATATTTTCTTTCGGCACGACCGTGCCGATGCGCCGCACCGTCTCTTCCACGAGCGTGCGCTCGGAGAGCAGTTTCAAAAGGTGCTTCGGCGTCTGCGACCGGCTCATTGGCCAGAATCGCTCGCCGCTGCCACCAGCCATGATGCATGCAAAAAAACGGGAAGTTTGGCTCATCGGAAGGGAAAGGTTCTCCCATCGGCACGACCTCCGCCAAGCCTGAATCTCAATCCGCCGTCACAACAATCTTCCCGCATTGCCCGCCGCGTTCCATCAGCGCAAAGGCGGCCTCGGCGGCCGAAAGTGAAAACGTGGCGCTGACGGCCGGCCGCACGCGGTGCTGGGCGACAAACGCCAGCATCGCCGCCCAATCCGCGGGTGAGCCCATGGTCGTCCCCAGCAGCGTGAGCTGCCGCCAGAACAGCTTGCGCATGGCCAGTTCCGGCGGGTTGCCCCGCGTCGCCCCGAAAAACACGATCCGCCCGCCCGGCACCGCGACATCCAGCAGCTGGCTGAAGCCGTCGCCCCCCGCGCTCTCCACGATCACATCGAAGCCACCCGTGGCCTTCGTCGCCGCCGCCACCCAGCCGGCGTCGTTGTAGTCGAAACCCGCCACCGCCCCGAGCGCCACGGCCCGCGCGATTTTTTCCGGCGAGCTCGATGTCACCCAGACCTGCGCTCCGGCCGCGACGGCAAACTGCAGCGCGAAAAGCGCGACGCCACCGCCGATGCCATGCACGAGCACGCGCTCACCCGCCCGCAGTCCGGCGCGCGTGAACACCGCGCGATACGCCGTAAGCCCCGCGAGCGGCAGCGCCGCGGCCTCCGGCCAGCCCAGATGCGCGGGCTTGGCGGCCAGTTGCTCCACGGGCACCGCGATGCTCTCCGCCAGCGTGCCGTCGCGCGGCAGGCCGAGGATCGAGAAGGCCGCCCCCTGCGCCGATTCCCGATCCCCCCAGCCGAAGCTCGGGTTGATCACCACCTCGCGCCCCAGCCAGATCGGATCGACGCCGGGACCCGCGGCACAGACCAGCCCCGCCCCGTCGGAGCCCGGGATGCACGGCCACTTCAGCCCGGCGTATTGCCCCTGCTTGATCCAGACATCGCGATGATTGAGCGCCGCCGCGCGGAGTGCGACAATCACCTCGCCCGCCGCCGGCACCGGATCGGGAACTTCTGAGATGCTGAGCTGGTTGACCCCGGTCAGTTGGACGGCGCGCATGAGGAAGATTATCGTGGAAGCGCGGAGAAACGAAAGCGCGGAAAGCATTTTTCCGGGCTTCCGCCCTGCTGCGTTTCCGCGATTAACTCCTTTCCGGTGCTCCTCGCGCTTCACAAACCTTACGGCGTCCTATCGCAGTTCACGCCCGAGCCCGGCTCGCGCTGGCGCACGCTGGCGGATTTCGGGCTGCCGAAAAACTGCTACGCCCTCGGCCGCCTCGACGCCGACTCCGAGGGCCTCCTGCTCCTAAGCGACGAGCCCGGCCTCAACTCCCGCCTCCTCGATCCGAAGCATGCGCACCGCCGCGAATACTGGGCGCAGGTCGAACGCGTGCCCGCCTCCGCAACCCTCGCACGCCTCGCGCGCGGCGGTCTCGTGATCGACGATTACCGCACCCTGCCCTGTAGTGCGCGTCTCCTTGATCCTGCGCCCGCCCTCGCCCCGCGCGATCCGCCGATCCGCGTGCGGAAAGTCATTCCCGATGCGTGGCTCGCTCTCGAACTCACTGAAGGAAAGAACCGCCAGGTGCGCCGCATGACGGCGGCGGTCGGCCACCCGACGCTGCGCCTCGTGCGCGTGCGCATCGGCGGCTTTGCGCTCGGCGAACTGGCGCCGGGCGTATGGCGCGAACTCACGGCGGCGGAGCGCGCGGCGGTGTTCGCCTAAATCCGCACGATCACATCCTCGGGCTTGAAGCGCACCTTGGGCGTCGTCGCATATTTGTCGTCCGCGGCGCGGTAGCCCGCGGCGCAGGCCACGACCGTCGCGTAGCCCGTGCCCGCGAGCCCGGTGATTTCATCATACTGCGCCGGATCGATGCCCTCCATCGGACACGTGTCGATCCCCAGCATCGCCGCCGCGGCCATGAACTGCCCGAGCGCGATGTAGATTTGATGCATCTGCCAGGTATCGAGCCGGCCCTCCGCCCGCGCGCGGTCGAGGTTGCCCATGGTCATCGCGCGAAACTTGGCCAGCGTGTCGACGGCGATGCCCCGCACCTCCGCCATCCGCCCGATATGGCGATCCACATGATCGGCATCGAGGTCGCGGCGCACGGCCAAGACCACGAAGTGCGAGCAATCCGCGGGCTGCGTCTGCCGATACGAGGCGGCCGCGAGTTGGGCCCGGATGCCCGGATCCGTGACCACGACAAATTTCCACGGCTGCAGCCCGATGGAGGAGGGCGTGAGCACGAGCGCCTGCTCCAACGCCTGCCAATCGGCCGCGGGAATCGTTTTCTCCGGCGCGAATTTTTTCGTGGCATAGCGCCAGTTGAGCGCGGCGACGAGTTGGGCGGGAGTGAGTGCGGGTGACATGATGGTCGCTGGATGGAACAGCGGCGCGCGGACTTTGGCCGCCGGTCTGGGTCTCGCAAGTCCGGGTGCGCGGCTTACTCGATGATCGAAACCGTGGCGTAGGCGGCGGTCGGTTCAAAATCGAGATTCACCACCATGGCTGTGCGCGCAGAAGCCCAGCCCCGGCCAAGCGACTCATGCGCCACCCAGATGGATTGCCCGACCCGGTAGACTTGAAACTTTCCAGTGCCCGCAAAGCCGGCCACCGCACGAACCAAGTAAGGCCTTTTGCCTTTTGGACAGATGTAATAGTGGCCCGTATATTTGCGTGCTTTCACATCCGACAGAGGGATAAACGTGTTTTTCTGCAGCTCACTTTCGGCGTTCCCGCTCATTGAGGCTACAACCTCAAATACGTCGGCAACTGGCAATTCGGCCTTTTCGGACGTCGACCGAGTGAAAGATTCAGGGCTAATCCAAGTATCCGGTTCCTGAGCGAAACCCAGCGAAGCGATTACACAGAGAAAAAGCCCAAGGTGCTTCATAGCGAAAATGTGGATGCGAACTGTAGATTCGTTGCGCGTGCCTATCTCAACTCGAACACCTGCTCGAGCACGCGTGCCAGATCCTTGCCGGGTGTCCAGCCCTCGCGGCGCGGGACCGCGAGCGATTTGCTGCGCTGGCGTTTTAGCAGCGGGGCGTTGATCTCGACGATGCGCGGCTGATCCGGCGGCAGGCCGGCGACTTCGGTGGCGGTGAGCGGCGTCCAGGCAAAGGGCAGCCCGGTCCAGTCGCAGAGCACCTCCCAGCCCGAGACGAGGCCCAGCGGCGGCGGTTTGGTGAGCAACGAGGGATAGCGCGTCACAAAATCAGGCGTGCGATACGTGGCGACGCGGATGCGGACGGCCGGCTCCATGCGCGCGAGAAAATCCTGCGCCGTGGCGATCTGCCCCGTCCGCCACGCCTCGAAAAACGCGAGCGGATCAAAGCCGATCAGGTTCAGGCCGTTCCACATGCCGTGCTCGTTGCGGCTGCCCATTTTTTTCCGGTCATACCACGCCTGGAAATTGCGGGTGGCCACAAGGCCGATCTCGAAGTGCAGGTGCGATCGATCCACCGGGATCATGTAGCCGCCGGAGCTGTGCCCCATGACGCCCAGCGCCTGCCCCGCCGCGACCTGATCGCCGGCCCGCAGGCCCGGGGTAAAGCGAGCGAGGTGGGCGTAGAGGGTGTAAACAGCGGGGACCATCGTCGGGTGCTCCAGCACGATGTAGCGGCCGTAGCTGCTCCCGCCGGCGGCGGCGCTGATGTGGCGCACCACTCCCGGCATGGCCGCCCGAATCTCGTCGAGGGGCTCGCCCCGGCGGTCGCGCGCGACCGGCTTGATGTCGAGGCCTTCGTGAAAACCCGAGCCTCCGCTGCGCACGCCGCCAAACCCGCCCGACTCCGGATCGCCTGAGCCCGCGTGCTGGAGCCATTGCGAGGGCGGCTTGCCCTCGGCCCAAACCGTGCCGGACGTAGGCCAGACCAGCGGAAACCGCTCGGCACCGGCAGCCGCCACGGCCGCGCTGAGCGGGGCAAGGGCCACGACGGCAAAGGCGACGAGGCGCATCATGGCCTCCGCGCGATTTCGCGCTGCATCGCGACCGAGCTTTTCTTCAGGTTCGCGACAAGGGCCGGAAGCTCCTCGTCGGGCCGCTCGATGAAGATGAACACCGCACCGTTGGTGATCGGGCCATCGACGAGCCGTGCGCCCATCGCGATCCCGTCAAGCAGCAGCACAAGGCGGCGGCCTTGGTGGCTGACGGAGAGGCGGTAAAAGTCGCGCGTGGCCGCGGGGGTCAGCTGGAAATACAGGCAGCGCCCGAGGTCCACCTGCACGAGATCGACATCCACCACATCGCCCTCGGTGAGGACGGGTTTCGAGTTGAGCAGCAGCGAGAGCCCGCTGTTGGGCAGCGCCACGGGCGTGCCGTCGCCGGAGTTGGATTCGAGATGGAAACGCACCGCCACCGGCGTGTAGTCGCGGGGCGCGGGGGTGGAGCCGCAGCCGGCGAAGGCCAGCGCTGCCAGTGCGAGCAAGGCGACGCGCCAGCCAAGGAGAGCGGGGCTGGGAGTGTTCATGTGGTTTCCAAGATCGGCTCGAAGGCCGCCATCAATTCCGTCGCCACCGAGTCCGCCACGATCCGGCCGCGGTCCGTGAGCCGCACCGTGTCGCCCTCGCGCCCAAGGAGTCCGCCGGCGGCGAGCGTTGCAATCGCGTCCTCCACCATCGGCCACGGCACCTCGGGCGTGCGGGCGCGCCAAGGCGCGAGATCGACACCGGCATTCATCCGCAGGCCGAAGATCAGCGCATCCTCCGCGAGCAGGGCGGGCGTGAGCCGCACGCGATCCTCGGTCAGGCGCTCGCCGCGGGCGAGGCCCGCGATCCACTTGTCCAGATCCGCGACATTGCCGCCGCGCCATCCCGCATGCTGCGAAGCCGCCGAAGGGCCGAGGCCGATCCACTCGTGCATGCGCCAGGTGTTGAGATTATGCCGGCAGGCATGGCCGGGGCGCGCAAAGTTGGACACCTCGTATTGCGCGTAGCCGGCGGCGGCGAGCTGCGCCCAGGTCGCCTCGTAGAGCTCGGCCTCCCGCTCTACGTCCAACTTCACGCGGCCCTGCGAGAGCTTGAGCCAGAGTTTCGTGTCCTCCTCGAAGGTGAGGCAATAGGTCGAGAGGTGATCCGGCGCGAGTGCCACGGCCTCGCGCACGTCACTCGCCCACTCGCCGGCCGTCTGACCCGGCAGCGCGAACATCAGGTCGAGATTGACGCTCGGGAACCCCGCCGCGCGCACCAGGGCATGCGCGGCGAAGACCTGTTCCCGCGTGTGCTGGCGGCCCAGGGCATCGAGCAGCGCGGGCTGAAAACTTTGCACGCCCAGCGAGACCCGCGTGACGCCCGCCTCACGCAGCACGGCGAGACGCTCGCGGGTTACAGATCCGGGCGCGAGCTCCACGGTCCACTCCTCCGGCGCCCCGCCACAGTGCGCGCGCACGAGGGCGGCGAGTTCGGCGAGATGGCGCGGCGCCAACAGGCCCGGGGTGCCGCCACCCCAGAAAACTGTCGTGACCGGCCGCGGCCAGGCGACCAGCGCCGCCTCATCGGCAATCCCGCGAAGGAACCTCGCCACGTCGTCCGCGGTCGGCTCCTTCTGATAGAATGCGCAGAAATCACAGGTCGAGGCACAAAAAGGCACATGCACGTAGAGCCCCAGCGGCGACGAGGCCTCAGCTTTGGCTTGCTCTGGAATCGCGCCGCTCATTACTGGCTCCGTTTGATCGCCTGATTTTTCACTCTAGGAAACTAATGCACACCAACCGAATTTCTCCCGCGAGGAAAATCACCTCCTGGCTGATGGCCGCCGCCGGCCTCGCCCTGCTTTCGGGCTGCGAGTCTGTCATCCTGACCGACCTGACGCCGAAGACCATGGTCGAGAACCCGTCGCACATCTACACCTTCACCCTGCGAGCCAAGCCGCGCACGAATACCGTGGTCGGCCTCGAGCCGCGCATCGTGATCGATGGCCAGAACCACGGCATGAAGAAGAGCGCCCTCGGCGAGGGGCTCTACGATTTCGAGTATCAGCTGCCTCCGGGCCGTGACCGGCTCGCCTACTACTTCCTCGTGAACTACAACGTCGAGGGCAACGGCGTGATCACGCCGCAGGAGACCTACACCCAGGTCAGCCAAGTCGTGATTGAGAACCGCTACGTCGTCCGTCTCCAGGTCAACCGCGGACCCGTCGGCGCCGTGGTCAGCATCGTCGGCCGCGGCTTCACGCCGCAGGACACGGTGCAATTCGACGGCACACCGGTCCGCACCGTGCTCGTCTCCCCGAACGAGTTGAGTTTCTTCGTCCCGGCGCTCGACGCTGGCCGCACCTACAAGGTGACGCTCCGCGGCTCCGCCGGCACGAGCGACGTCGGTCCCTTCCGCATCGACACGAGCAACGTCACGATCAGCCCGACGGCGCTGACGCTCCGCACCGGCGAGCGGCAGCCGCTCTCGTTCACCCTTGCCACGCCGGCCCCCGCCGGCGGCACGCTGCTGGATGTCACGACCGATGTGCCCGAGAGCGTGATCATGCCCGAGGTGATCGTGCGGCCCGGTCAGACCAACGTGAGCGTCACGATCGAAGGCGGACGCCCCGGCAACGGCAAGCTGTTCCTCAAGGGTTTCGGCTCCGGTGAAATCACGATCCCGGTGACCGTCAATCCGCGCTAAACGCGGAATCGGATTCGAACCAAAGCCCCGCCGGCGCGCTGCGCCCGCGGGGTTTTTGCTTTTTCGCGTGCTCCGGCCAAGCAGGGCCTTGCCACTCGCAGGCCAGACCGCGCCCTGACCCATCCCGCGTTCAGAGTTCCTTGATCGCGATGTTGCGGAATTGCACGAGGCTGGACGCGGGCGAATATTTTCCGTCCTTGAAGCCGCCGTGATGTTGCAGCGCCAGCGCCCCCTGCTCGGGCACGCCGGGCAGCTGGGCGTTTTCGATCACCGTCTTGCCGTTGAGGACGACCGTCAGGCGATCACCTTTGAGCGTGATTTCGAAGGAATTCCACTCGCCGACAGGTTTGTCGGCGCGGACCTTGGGCGTGACGCCGGCGCGCACGGCGGGCGGCATCTTCTGGTCCATGCGGTAGCCATAGACCTCGCCGGAGCCGATGGGCCAGCACCAGATGTTGAGCTGGGCCTTGCTGGAGCCGCGGAGGTAGATGCCGGAATCCGCGTTGGGCGTGGGCGTGATGATGTCCTTTCCGTCGGGGCCCTTTTTGTGCGTGCCGTCAGGCAGCACGGTGGGCACCGGGTAAAGACCGGTGGTCTCCTTGATGCGCCAGTCGAGGCGGAGGACGAAGTCTTTATAGGACTTCTCCGACCAGAGGTTCTTGTCACCGGTGGCCTCGGAGCGGGCGTCGTAGTCGATCACGCCGTTGAGGACCTTCCAATGGCCGTTGTCGCCGGCCGGGACTTTCCAGCCGAAAAGGTCGCGGCCGTTGAAGAGCGAGACGAAGCCGCGGTCGGCGGCCGGAGCGACGGCGAGCGTCGCGACGAAGAAGGCGGGAAACAGCAGACGGGGGAGGTTCATGATTTAGGGGGATGAAGTTCAATGACGCCACGCGGCAGCTTGAAGACGAGGCGGGCCTCGTCCGCCGTCAATTCGCGATCGAAGACAGCGAGGTCGTCGATGAGGCCGGTGTAGTTGAGTCCGAGGACCAGCGCCGTGCGCTCGGGCTCGGTCCAGTTCAGGGTGTGGTTCCAGCCGGCGCTCGCGCCGATGCGCTCGCCGTCCACGAAGAGCGTGCCGCGTCCGTCGGATTCGCCAGAGTTGAGCTGCGCGAAGGTGATCAGGATATGCGTCCAGCGCTCACGGGAGAAAATCGGGCGGCGGACCGGCACCATGGGCCGCTCGGCGTCCGTCATCTCCTCGAGTTTCTTGTTCTGCGGATTCCAGAACGAGGTGACCGGGAAAATCCCATAGCGAAAATGGCGCGGCGTGTGGTCCTTGGTGAATTCGACGAAGATCGCGCCATCGGCCCATTTGGGCGCGACGAGCTGGATCGGGTCGCAGTAGCCGGGCGCGAGATCGCGCTCGGGGTCCAGCTTCAGCCAGAAGGACAGTGTGCCGCCCCACCCGCGCGGCGCCCCGGCGAGCCCGAGGTTCGCCCCGCCACGGTAGAAGACCTGCTGCTTGGTCGACGCGCGAAACTCCAGCGCCCCGCCGAAGCGCCCCGCCCCGGCCACCACGCGGACAAACTCCGGCGCAGGCAGGCCCGGCGCGGCGGTGTCGCGCTTGCCCCGATCCTCGGCCGTGAAGATCCGCCGATCGCCGCGCGCATAATCCGCGTCGGCCGAGTGTTCGAAGGCGGCATGAAACACCAGCGCCCGGCTCAACTCCGCGGCCGGAGCGAGCAGGACGACCGACAGGAGCAGGAGGACGAAGCGCATCGGAGGATTGTTCAGGGCTGGACGGGAATCGTGAAACGATCGAACTCCTCGCCGGCGGGATCGACCGCGACGATGTCCGCCCGGTCGGCCTGGAGGGTGACGACGAAGACGTGGTTGCGCTTCTGCACACGCTCCAGGTAGGGCGCTTTGTCGGGCGTGTGGAAGTCGCGCGTCGCGACTGACCAGGCGCCGTCGCCCAAATAGCGCGTGCCGGCGGGATCGGTCTTTCCGGCGCGAAGCGGATGCGTGACCTTGTAAACGTGGTCGTGGTTCTCAAAGGCGAAGCGCACCCGGGCCTCGTCAAACAGCGGTATCCAGTTGGCGCGGATGGCAACGGACACCGCGCCGGAAAACGCCCGGTGCGACGGGTAGGCCGGCACATGATAGATGGGCACGATCCACGGCACGGCGCGGCGGGCGGCGAGTGTGGCGCGCAGCCAGTCGGTCTGCGGGCCGGGCACCGGGTTGGTGTGAAACGAATCGAGCGCCACCACGCTCAGGTAGCCGCCGAAATCGAGCACGTTGTAGCCCGGCGTGCCGGGAAAGGCGAAGAGCGCATAGAAGAGCGACGCGCGCTCCGGCCGCACGCCCCGCTCCGGCGCGCCGCCGCGGATCGCGTGGGCATCGCCGTGGACCTCGTGGTTGCCGATGGCGGGGACGATCGGCACGAGCCGGCCGTCGGGCGCGCGCATCGTCTCGCCCCAGAGCCGCAGAAAATCAAACCACTTGGCGACGGCCTTGGGCTCGTTGTTCACGTAGGCGATGTCGCCGCCCAGCAGCGCGAACTCCGGATCGCGCGCGGCGGCGACGCGGTTCATCTGGGCGAACTGATACTCGTTCACGACGCCATCGGTGGTGGTCTGGCCGACATTGGCATCGCCACCGGCGATAAAGCGCACCGGCCGCGTCAGCGCCGCGGGCATCGTGCGAAAGCGGTGCTCGCCGCCGTCGGAAACGAAATCGAGCGCCGTCGATTTCTCCCGGGTGCGGAGCGTGCCGAGGCGGAAAACATAGGCCGTATCGGGCGCGAGGGCGGTGAGCTCGACCGTGTGCACCATGCGCTGCGTAAACGGCAGGGGCTGCGAGCGGCCCTCGGCGCGCTGCCAGGCCCCGACGGGCGCAGTGCTGGCGCGATACTCAAGCACCGTGTCACGGAAGCCCGCCGCCCAATCGGAGTGCCAGTGCACCGTCATCGTGCGCGCGGGGTCGCGCTGCCACGTGAGATAGAGGGCGAGCGCCGGAGCGGGCGGCGGGAGCGGCACGACGACAGCTGGCGTCGCGGTCGCCGCAGCCTTCTCCGCCGCCACGACGGGCAGCGCCGCGCAGGAGGAGCAAAGCAGGAGGCAGGAGAAGCGGAGGGAAGGAATCATGGGGAAACTGAATTTCAGGGCTGTGGCCGGAGGCGATGGTGGGCGGCGTGGCTAGTGCATCTCAATCGCGCACGAGCCAAGCCCGCCGCGGTAAAAGTTAAACTGCACGTTGGGATGATCGCCCAGGAGCGACATCGGGACAGCGGTGTCGATGATCCGCTGCGCGATCATGAGCGTGGTGAGGCGCTGGCCAAACGGGTTGTCGTGCGCGCCGGCATGCCAGATGGAGACTTTCTCGGCCTGCCAGGTCTCGACGGGGCCGACGGTCACGGCCTGGGTGGGGACGAGCGTCACGTTGCCGCCGCCGGAAGTGCGCGCGTTCTGGGCGATGGTGACCGGGTGCAGATCAACGACGCGCGTGGCGAGCTTCCGGTATTCGGCCGCCGACGGCGGGGCGGCTTTGAATTTGCCGCGCCGCGGCAGCGGATCGTTGAAGGCCCAGTGCTTGATGTCGCCCTGGCCGCCCTGCATCACGACGCAGCGCACGCCGGCCTTCCACGATGCGCGAAAAGCGCGCGTGTCGGCGGCGGGGAAATGGAGATTCGCGTCGGGCATCACGAGGCGGCGGTCGATGCGGTCGAAACACATCTCACGATCTGCGCGTTCAAACGACAGCGGATGCGTGACGGGCACGGACGCACCGTCGATCACCCACTCATCCATGCCCCAGAAGTGGGCCGCGTGGAGCTTGAGACCGAGCGCGTTGACCATGCGGGCGACGAGCGGGAGCTGCTCGGTGGGCCCGATGGGGCCGCAGATGCCGGCGGGATTGTCGGGCGTCGCCTGTTTCCACGCCTCGATGTATTCGAGCGCCTCGGCGCAGTAGAAATCCTCGAGGGTGTCGTAGAACACGACCTTGAAACCCGGCCGCGAGAGCTTGCGCAGCTTTTCCGGCGTGAGCGCGGCGGCATCGGCGATCAGGCCGCGATCGAGTGTGGTGTAGTCCCACCAATCGGGGGCGAGGGAGGAGAGCGGTCGGGGCATGGCGAAGATCTGGCGTTCAGATGCGGAGGAAAATTTTCCGCCGCCACATCCACCAGCAGACGAGCCAAAACACGAGACCGATGATGATGCCGCGCACCGTCGGCTCCCAGAGTGGGCCGAAGACCTGGAAAACCTTTTGCCCGAAATGCGCGCGCAGCACCCCGCCCGTCCAGCCCTTGAGCAGTTGGCTCATGCAGTAGAGCGCGATGGAATTGGCGCCCGCGATGACGAAGAAGGTCGCCCAGCGCCGCCAGCCGCGCAGCTCGATCGCCCAATAAAAGGCCGCGAGCATCAGCACGCACCAGCCGGTCGAGAGGAGCGCAAACGACGGGCTCCAGACGCGCTTCACCGCAGGGATTAGCCCGACGGCATCAAGTCCGTAGCCCGCCACGAGCAGCGCGCCGCCCGCCAGCAGCAAGCCGCGGAACTTGCGCGCGGGCGCGGCGGCAGAGCGGAGCCACTCGCCCGCCATGAGGCCGAAAATCATCGTGGCGAGATTGGGGATGAAGTTGAGCGTCTGGTAGCCGCCGTCGTTGGCGACAAAGGGCTTCGAGCCGGGAAAGAGATTGAGGAACCACGTGTCGAAGAGGTGGAAGATATTCGCGTTCTTGTGCCACGCGGCCGCGAGTTCGGCCTGGTTGCGCGCCGCCCACTCGGCGGTGACGCCCGGCCCGAGGCTGCCCGTGCCGCCATAGGCGACAAACGCGATCCACGTGCCGCCGAGCGCGACCGCCGCAGCCGCCGCCTGCACGCGCCAGCCGCGGTTCCAGCAGAGAAACAGCAGCGGATAGCCGAGCCCGATCTGCGCGAGCACATTGGTGAAAATCCACCGCGTCTCGCGGCCGTCGTTGGTCGTCAGGAAAATCGCGAGCGCGATGAGGATGAGCGCACGCGTGCAGGCATGGGCGAACATGCGGGCATACGAGTGGCCCTCGCCCTGGCGGCGCACGTAGGACCACGCCATGGCCATGCCGACCATGAAGGTGAAGGCCGGCATGATGAGGTCCCAGAAGCTGCACCCCAGCCACTCGCCGTGCTCCCAAAACCACTCCACGGATTTCCAGAACGACGAGTTAGGATCGGCCTTCAGGTGATTGCGCGCCGTGGCCGCGAGCCCGAAGCCCCCGAACGCGAGGCACACCATGATGAAACCACGGTAGGCATCGAGGGAGAGCAGCCGGCCTTCGACGGGAGGCGCAGCGGGCGGGACAGCGTGGGGCGCATTCATGGCGGCTAGGGTTACAGGATGATCACGGCAGCTCGCGGATGCGCAGCGTGCGGAAATGGATCGGCGAGCCCTCGGACTCGAGGCAGAGGAAACCGCGCGCGGGATCGGCGCCGTTGCCCCCGGAGACTTCCTCGCCGTTCACCCAGAGGCGGAGTTCGCCGTTGATGGCGCGGATGTAGTAGTGGTTCCACTCGCCGTGGCCGCGCGCGAGTTGCTTGCGCGGGAAGCTGCGGCTGCCGTTGGGCGAGCGCGGCTCGAAGTGGTTCAGCTTCACCCGCACGGCGAAGACATCGCCATTGGTCGTGAACCAATCCGGCGCGCGCTTGGGATTCTTCTGCTTGAACAGCTCCGTGTAGCCGTGGTCGAGGATCTGCACCTCGATGCCGTCGGGCAGGCCGGGCTTGGCCTCCTGGGTGAGTTTTTCAATCGAGGCGGGCGTCGCCCAGACGAAGACGCCGGAATTGCCCGCGGGCTTGAGGTGCATCCACTCCACGACCATCTCGAAATTCACGTATTCCTTCGCCGTGCGGAGCACGCTCACGGGCTGGCCGGTGCAGTGGAGGCCGTCGGCCTTCCACGCCCAGGTGTCGGGCGCGCTGTTGACCGGCTTGAAATCATCGGCCCCGAGGGCGCGCCAGCCGGGGCCGGTGCCATCGATGTAGGCGCGGGGCGCGTCGGCCGCGGACAGGGTCGCAAGCGCCAGCACGGACGCGGTGAGGAGGGGGAGTTTCATGGGGAGAAAAAATCTATTTCGCCGCGCGGTAGTCGCGGCCGAGCGCCGCGCGGAGGGGATCGTCGGCCTCGGCACCAAAGCCGAAGTGGAGGTGGCGCGTCCAGCCTTCGGCGTGGGTGAACTTTTTCGAGCGCCGGCCCAGCTCGACCGCCTCCTCGGCCGCGGAGGCAACGTAGCTGTTCATGCCTTGGCTGGCGTCGAGCCATTCCTGCTGGCTCCGGTGGCAGGCGAGTGCGGCGAGGCGCTCGCGCTGCACCGCGGCGGTGTTAACCCACGCCTCGGGCTGCCAGGCCCCGCGCAACGGATCGCACAGGCCGTGCGGCATGGCGTGGTAGATGGTCAGCGGTTCCATCGACGCCGCCCGCGCGGGCTGGCTGCGGAAATTTGGCACGCCGCGCGCAAAGGCCCCCGTCACCGCGAGCCGGCACGTCGTCGTGTGATCCTCCATGTAGTCCTGCGGCGGGTGGGTGAGGAGAATTGTCGGCCGGACCTCGCGCACGAGGGCGCACACCTGCCGAATCGCGCGCTCGGTGTAGAAAAGCCGCAAGTCGTGGCCGATGGGCGGATGCCACGTCGCGCCCATGAGCCGCGCCGCGGCCTGCGCCTCACGGCGGCGCGTAGCGGCCGTGCGCGCGGCGGACATCCGCGTGCTCCCGAGATCGCCGCTCGAAAGATTGCAGCAGTGGATGGCCCAGCCGCGCCGCGCGAGCAGCAGCAGCGTGCCGGCGGCGCGGAATTCGATGTCGTCAGGATGCGCGAAGATCGCGAGAGCGGACGGGGCGGACATGGGGTGGCGCAAAACCCAACGCGTCCACGGCGACGAAGCGAGAGCGGAGTTTCTCACCGCACGCCCGTCGGAGTCGGTTCGCCTCAGCCCAATCCGCGCTCGCCAGCGAGCTGACGGAACGCAACCCGAACAATGGCGCTGGGAGTAGGGCGGGTCTGTGACCCGCCCATTCGCGCGCTGAGTGATCGAAGGCGGGTCACAGACCCGCCCTACTGCGAAGGCCAGCGTGTCGATTGGGTGTGAGCCTCCAAATGCCAGTGTCCCGTAACCTTCAGACCTCGCCAAGGTGCGGCTGGCTCTCCGAGCCGGCCTGGGGTGCAGGATGATTCGCGGCCGGGAACCCAGGCCGCTTGCGGAGAAGCGGCCCCACCCTCCTGAAGTCCAAATTCCAAGGGACGTTGGTATAACGGCCCACGACGGCCCGGCGCTATCCTTGCTGTCGGGTTGCAAACCCGACGGTTGGTTAGGCGGCATTTCTGTAGTGGATTAGTTTGGTTGTGGGAGGGGCTTTACGCCCCGACGTGTCGCGGGGTAAACCCGCTCCCACAGGTTCGATCAGAAGCAAACTGACCCACTGCCGACATTTCTGTCGTCGTGCGCGACAACGAGGCGGCGGAAAAATCTACCCTAACTGGCCGGGTGGCGTTGGGAATAATCCCTTGTGAGCCTCCGTCCGCGCGCCATGCTATGCGACATGAAACTACCGACGCCAAGTTGGTTAATCACAGGTTAGGCGATTCCTCGCGCACCTTCCAATGGACGACAAAGAAAAGCGTTTAGCCGAGTTGAGTCAGCTTGAGACTTTGACCGACGCCGAGATGCAGGAGCTGAT
Source organism: Opitutaceae bacterium (assembly GCA_030693515.1). Lineage (GTDB taxonomy): Bacteria > Verrucomicrobiota > Verrucomicrobiia > Opitutales > Opitutaceae > ER46. The sequence goes on along the minus strand of JAUYAK010000101.1, from coordinate 282 downwards.
GCGCCTCCGTCCGCCAGGGACGTTCAAGACGCTACCGAACTTACTGACGCTCGGAGTCGTGGACCTCAAACAAGCCTTTCTCAACTACAAGGAAGGAGCTTCGCGTTCCAAACACGCATACGACGTTGGCTGCTTTATCGAGGTTGGGCTTGCCTCGAAAAAATGGACACTAATTCAGGCGGCTTTGATGTTTAGTGTTTGTTGTTTTTCGAAGACCACAGGGGAAACATAACCGAGCGAGCTGTGGCGCCTCGTCGGGTTGTAGAACGTCTCGATGTAATC